>JAXDQU010000081.1:0-36942 GCA_034667685.1 Thermoplasmata archaeon
ACGCTCGGTCTTCGTGCTCTTCGTGGCTTCGGGCTCTTCGTGTGATGTCGAGCCGAACCATTCTTGATATCGACTTTCGGGCCAGCGCAAGCAAGACGCCGAGCGGCGAACGCTCCCGCATGGTCGATCCTCTGGACGATCCGAGCCCGACCGATGCGGAGATCGGCAGCACCGCCGGCCACACGCACGCCGAGGTCCTGGCGCAGACGCTCGGCTTCACGCGCGCCGTTGCCGCGCTCTCGCAGGATGGCCCGCCGCCGGCGCGCGGGAGCGTGCTGCGCGAGCGCCGGGCCCGGGAGGAGTGGCCGTGAGCATCACGATGGGGCACGTCATGATGCTGGCCGGCGCCGTGATGGTGGTCGGGCCGCTCGTCGCGCCGTCGCTCTACGACGCGGCCGCCGCGCCGATCACGGTGACGTTCGGGATCGACTTCCTGCTGCTGGGCGCGCTGATGCGGAAGATCATGCCGCGCATGGACGGCGGACGCGCCGCGTGAGGAGCAGGCCGGGCGCCCCCGAGGGGGGACAGAGAAACGGGGGGAGGGGCGCCCAGCTGGCCGCCGCACGTCTCCCAGGTTGGTTCAGCGTATCGGCGCGGCACCCCGCCGGCTTCGTTTGCAGCGGCCCGGGTGCTCACGCGTCGGGGAGCGGCGGCGAGCAGCCGCGGTGGTCGTCGAGGAAGCGCGTCAGCACCTGGACGCGGCTGACCACGTCGAGGGCGTGCGGCGCCTCCGCCTGGTGGCCGCAGTGGCGGCAGAGCGCGACGTAGCGCGAGGAGCCGGGCGCCTGGCGGAACGAGACGTGCGGGACGAAGCCGTCCTCGTCGTCCTCCGCGTCGCTGGGCCCCACGGGCCGGCGACTCCCGAATGGTGAGTCAAGCTTTGTGGAGCCCCGCTCCAGAGCAGGAAGAGTGTCCCCTCGCGCACGGAACCCGATCTCATGGTTAGATACGATCAACCGGGGCCAGTCGGCGGAGGGGTGGCCGTGCCAAGCCGCGCCCCCATCATGAGCCTATCCGGAAGGCCCGCGCCCCGTTCTCCCAGAGGATGCGCCCCTTGGCGGCGTCGGAGAGCGGGAGCGCGAGGACCGCCTCGACCTGCTTGCGCAGCGAGCGCACGCCCATGCTGGGCCAGTCGCTGCCGTAGACGACCTTGTGGTCGATCTCGGGGAGCCGGGGCAGCGCGTCGAGCAGCTTCGCGGGCGGGATGCCGCTGATCTCCAGGAGCAGGTTCGGGTGGCGCCGCGCCAGGAAGAACGCCGCGTCGTGCCAGAGCGGCCGGCCCGCGTGCGCCAGGAGGATCGTCACGTCGGGGAAGTCCACCGCGACGTCGTCGACGAAGATCGGATCGGTGAAGCGGTTCTTGGCGCCCGGGAAGACGCTCGTGCCGCTGTGGATCGTGACCGGCATGCGCCGGCGCGCGGCGACCTCGTAGAGCGGCGCGAGGCGCGGGTCGTTGGGATAGAGGAGCTGGTGCGCCGGGTGCACCTTGAAGGCGCGCGCCCCGAGCGCCACGAGGCGCTCCGCCTCGGCGCGCACGTCGGGCGTGGCGTCGGGGTGCAGACCGCCGAAGGGCACGAGGCGCGGGCTCGCGCGGGCGAACGCCGCCACGAAGTCGTTGCTGTCGGGCCGGTAGCCCATGACCTCGGGCGAGACGTAGCTGATCAGGCAGGCCGCGTCGATCCCCTCCTCGTCGAGGTGCGCGAGGAAGAGCCGCGGGTCCTCCTCGAACGCGCGCAGGCGGGCGACGTCGCCGCGGCCCGCCTCGAACATCGCCTTCACCGGCGGGCGCATCTGCGCGCTGGGCTGCAGGTGCACGTGCGCGTCGAGGACGCGATGCCCTTCGATCAACGCGGGGGCATCGCGAGCCGGGCGGAAAGGCTTTCCCGGCCGCGGCCCGCTCGACGCGCCGTGCCGCGCTTCCCGCGCAACGTCGTGGCGCTCTCGATCACGAGCTTCCTGGCCGACGTGTCCGGCGAGATGCTCATGGCCGTGCTGCCCTTCCTGCTCCTGGCGCAGGGCGCGACGGGCTTCGACGTGGGAATCACGGGCGGCGTCTCGGACGCGGTCGGGCACCTGCTCAAGCCCGTCTTCGGCGCGTTGGCGGACCGCACGCGCCGGCGCAAGCCGCTGGTGGTGGGCGGCTATCTGCTCGCGGCCTCGGCGCGCTTCGGCATCAGCGCGTCGACGCAATGGTTCTGGAGCCTCGCCTACCGCAGCGCGGACCGCGTGGGCAAGGGCATGCGCACCGCGCCGCGCGACGCGATCCTTGCCGAGAGCGCGACGAAGGAGACGCGGGGACGGAGCTTCGGCCTGCACCGCGCGGCCGACACGGCGGGCGCCGTCGTGGGCGTGGGCCTCGCGCTGCTCGCGCTCCTCGTGCTGCGGGCCAGCGACGCGAGCATCGTCTTCGTGGGCGCGCTCATCGGGCTCTCGACCGCGATCCCGCTCTTCTTCGTGCGCGACGAAGGCCCCCTCGCGCCGGCCGCGGCCAAGGCGATCGCCGAGCCGCTCTCGCCGCGCTACCGCCGCTATCTCGTCGTCGCGGCCATCTTCGCCGCGGGCAACGTGAGCTATCTTTTCTTCGTGCTGCGCGCCTCCGACGCGGTGGGCGGCGCCGTCGGCGCGGTCGCGCTCTACCTCGTCTTCAACGTCGTCTACGCGGCGGGGGCGTATCCGATGGGGGCGCTCTCCGACCGCGTCGGAAAGCCTCGCGTCCTCGCGGCCGGCTTCCTGCTCTTCGCGCTGGCCGCGGCGCTCATGGCGATGCCCCCGACGTGGTGGCGCGCGCTCGCCGCGTTCGTCGTCATGGGCGGCTCCTTCGCGTGCGTGGACGGCGTCGAGCGCGCGTTCGCAGCGGACCTCGCGGGGAGCGTGGCGCGCAGCACGCGGCTGGGCGTGTTCCAGGGCGTCGTGGGCGTCGCGACGGTGCTCTCGGGCATCGCGGCGGGCCTGCTCTGGGACCAGGTCGCGCCGTGGGCCGCCTTCGCATGGGGCGCGGGCGTGGCGCTCGTCGCGCTGGCGGCGCTGGCCCTAGGCGGGTTCCTGCGATAGCAATTCGTCTAGGCTGGGCTCGATCCAGCCTTCGATGCGCGCGCTGGGCTCGCCCAAGACGGCCGGGTCGAGCATCGCCTCGATCCGCGGCGCGCGGGTCGCCGACTCGGCCTTGAGCCGCGCGAGCGTCTCCTCCAGGATCGCGATCATGCGCTCGCGCGCGGGCGTCTGGCCGCGGTATTCGCTCGACCACCTGCGCCAGCCGGGCCGCCGGTGCGCGAGCTTCCACTTGGCGCCTTCGAGGAACGTCTCGTAGGTGTTCGCGTCGACCTTGCGCACGCGCTGGTGGGCGAGGAGCAGCCAGTGGAACATCGTCCCCGCGGGCGCGCCGCTTCCCTCGGGCGCGGCCCACCTCCGGCGCTTGGGGCTGCGGAACGCGACGGACCATGCGTCGGGCGAGAGCTTCGTCTCCTCCCAGCGCCCCTCCGTGTAGTCCCAGTCGTGGCGGCCGCCCACGCGCATGCCGGTGTAGCGGCGATCCCCGAACGACTTGGCGTCGTCGTAGCCCACGCCGTCGGGTCAAGCCGCATCGGCTTGAAGATTCAGGGAAGGGGAATCCCGAGAGTACGGAGCTGCGCCTCGGCCTTGGGCGCCCACCCCTTGTTCGCCTCGGGGCTCGCGGGGCTCGGGTGGAGCACGCGCCCGACCGGGATCGCCAGGCGCTCGGCCTCCAGCACGGCGCGGGCGCGCTCCTCCGCGTACTGGCCCACGCCCACGACGTGCGAGGGGCGCAGCGCGCGGATCGCCTCGGCGAGGTGCCGGTCGCACGCCTCCTCGATCGCGGCGTTGGCGCGCGCTCCGAGCTGAGGCGGCGTGAGGTTCTTGCCCTCCGCGTCGAAGAAGAGGAGCGGGCAGTAGTTCGCGATGAAGAATCGCCCGAAGAACGCGTCCGCGGTGCCGAAGCGCTCCGAGGCCCAGCCGTAGAGGCGGCTGCCCGAGGGCTCGCGGCGCGTCGTGCTGAAGCCGGTGACGGGGCGCTTGGGATGCAGCTTGGTGGGCTGGGCGTGCTCGCCCGTGATGCGCATCCAGTCGCGCACGTACACCACGTCGCCGAAGGGCACGCCCGTCTGCCCCATGCCCCACGGGCCGGGGTTCATGCCCACGAGGAGCGCGCGCCCCGCGGGCTGGGCATCGCCGTAGCGCTGGGCGTACGCGGCGTGCGCGTCCCAGGCGTACGCGAGCGGGTTGTAGACGTAGGGCGCTCCGGGCACGCGCAGGGCGTCGCACGCCTCACGCAGGCGGTGGGCCGCGGCGAGCAGGGACACGGCCGGTCAAGGGGGCGACCCGGCAAAAAGGTCCTCGCCCCAGCCGCGGTTGTTGCGCGGGTTCGCGGGGCTCGGGTGGAGGGCGGCCTGGACGGGCACGTCGAGGTCGAGCGCGCGCAGCCGCGCCGCGACGTACGACCCGAGCGCCACGAGCCTCGTGGGCCGGAGCGTGGCGACGAGCGCGCGCATGTGCTCATCGCACGCGGGCTCGAGCGCGGCGCGCGCGGCGCGGGGCAGCTTGTCGGGCGTGAGGTTCGCTCCCTCCGCGTCGAGGAAGAGCAGCGGGCAGTAGTTGTCGACGAACCAGTCCGCGAAGAACGCCTGCGCGGTGCCGTAGCGCGCCCGCGCCGCGCCGTAGAGCCGCCGCCCGCTGGGGTCGGGCCGGCGCGACGCGAAGCCGAGGATCGGGAGCTTCGGGTGCGTGCGCGCGGGCGCGCTGACGGGGCCCTCGACGCCCATCCAGCCGCACGCCGTCTCGGGGTCCGCGAAGGGGACGCCCGTCTGCGCCATGCCCCAGAAGCCGGGGTTCATGCCCACGAGCACGCTGCGCCCGGCCCCCGCGCCGAACCTGCGCAGGTACGCCTCGTGCGGCGCCCAGGCGTAGCCGAGCGGGTGATAGCACCACGCGGCGCGCCCACCCGGAGGGAAGCCCGCGAGCGCGTCGCGCAGCCGCGCGGAGGCGTCGAGGAGGTCCACGCGGCCGCAACGGGAGTTCGGCCAGAAGAGCCTATTCGCGGCGCCGCAAGCCGCCAGGCATGCCGTACACGGGGATGAAGGTCGGCCGCGGCCACCACTGGACCTACGAGGGCGAGTGGATCGAGCGCAAGCTGGGCAAGGACACGTGGGAGGTGGACTTCCGCGCGCGCAAGACGCGCAAGGGCAAGGCGCCCGAAGGAAGCGGCGCGCCGGTGGGCACCGAGTACCTCTGGTTCTTCGCGCCCACGCTCCAGCGCGCCATGAAGCTCGACGCCAACGCCTACGAGACGCGGATGACGGGGCTCAAGTGGAAGGTGGGCTTCCGCCCGGCCACCGCGAAGACCTGGGACTTCGAGTGGGCCAAGACGGGCGAGACGGCGCGCCGGCGCATGATCCGCATCCTGCGGCAGACGTTGGCCGATCTCGTGGCGGAGGAGAAGGCGGGCGAGCCGCAGCCCGAGCTTCCCGGGATCGAGATGGCGCGCCCGGCGCCCGCGCGGAAGCCCCGGAGCCGGAAGGCCAAGCCCGCGGCGCACGCGCGCAGCAAGGCGGAAGCGTAGGCGCCGCGCTGGCCCCGCGTGGACGCGCCGCTGCACGAGATCGCGTGCGACAGGCAGGACGCCGCCGCGCCCGCGCTGGCGCACCACTGGGCCGACGGCAGCGTGGACCGCCTCTCGTTCGGAGACCTCGCGCTCGCCTCGCGCGCCCTCGCCTCGCGCCTCTCGGAGGCGGGCGTGCGCGCCGGCGCCCGCGTCGCGATCGCGCTGCCGCAGGCGCCGCTCCATCCCGTCGCGCACCTCGCCTGCTCGCGCGTGGGCGCGATCACGGTGCCGCTCTCGCCCATGCTCGGCGCCGACGCGCTGACGCCCCGGCTCGCGCGCGCCGCGCCAACGCTCGCCCTCGTCGACGCCTCGCGCGCCGAGGCGTTCCGCGCCGCCGATCCCGCGCTGCCGCTCTGGATCGCGCAGGGGCGCAACCTCCGCACGACGCGCGGTACGCTCCCCGCCCGCGAGGCCGCGCCCCTCTCGCCGCGCCCGCTCTCCCTGTTCTTCACGAGCGGCACCACCGCCGAGCCCAAGTGCGTCGCGCTGCCCCGCGGCGTCGTCGCGGGCCGCATGCCGGGCTTCCGCCGCGCGCACCCCGAGGCCTCGCGCTTCTGGAGCCCCGCCGAGTGGAGCTGGATCGGCGGGCTGCACGACGCGCTCTTCGCGCCGTGGATCGCCGGCCTCTGCGTCGTGAGCGCGCAGCGCGAGGGCCGCTTCGACCCGGCCGCCGCGGCGCGCCTGATCGAGGCCGAGCGCGTCGATGCCGCGTTCCTTCCGCCCACCGCGCTGAAGCGCTGGCGCGCCAGCGGGCTCCCCGCGCCGCGCCTCGCCTCGCTCCACGCGGCGGGCGAGCCGCTCCAGCCCGCGGCGCGCGCCTGGGCCGAGGCGGGAGCCGCCGTGCGCGAGGTCTACGGGCTCACCGAGTGCGCGTTCGTCCTCCTGGACGGCGAGCCCGTCAACAGCGCGCGCGTCGAGCTGGACCGCGGGGAGGTCCGCGTCGCGGCGGGCGCGCCCACGATGATGCTCGGCTACGTCGAGGATGGCGAGGCGCGCCTGCCGCTCGACGCGGACGGGTTCTTCCGCACCGGCGACGAGGCGCGCGAGGAGGGGGGCCGCCTGCGCGTCGTCGGACGCCTGGATGATATCATCAAGTCGAGCGGCTACCGCATCTCGCCCGGCGAGGTCGAGGCCGCGCTCCTGCGCCACCCCGCCGTCGCCGAGTGCGCCGTCGTGGGCGTTCCCGACGAGGCGCGCGGGCACGCGGTCAAGGCGTTCGTCAAGCTCGCGGACGGGGCGCGGGCCGACGCGGAGGCGCTGCGGGCGCACGTGCGCGACCACGCGGGCGCCTACATGACGCCGCGCGAGGTCGTCTTCGTGGACGCGCTCCCGCAGACCGTGAACGGGAAGCTGCTGCGCCGGCACCTTCGGTAGCGGCCTCGGCGGGTGATATCACGCGGCGCGTCAGCCGGTCCTTCCGGGAGCGCGCGGGCGGCCCCGCCCGGAAGGGAAGGCATTTTCCCCGCGCCGCGACCTGCGCGGGTGTGCGCCCGCGCGACCTGGCGGCCCTGGCGTTCGTCCTCGCCTCGTTCGCGGCCAACAGCCTCGTGACGCGGCACGTCGTGGGCTCGGGCCTGCTCGACCCGGGCCTGCTCACGTGCGTGCGCTTCGTCGCGGGCGCCGCGATGCTGGCGATCCTCGCGCTCGCCACCGGCCGCGCCGGCATGCTGCGCGTGGGCCGCGCGAACGTCCTCCCCGCGCTCGCCCTGGGCGCGTACGCCTTCGCGATCTCGTACGGCTATGCGTTCATCCCCGCCGCCGCGGGCACGTTCGTCTTCTACGCCGCGGTCTTCCTCACGCTCGTCGCGTCGCAGCGCCGGGCGCCCACGGGGCGGCAGGCGGCCGGCGCGGCGCTGGCGCTGGCGGGGCTCGCGGTCCTCGCGGCGTCGAGCCTCGCGGGCGTCACCGCGCTGGGCGTCGCGCTCCTCGCCGCCACCGGCATCGCGTGGGGGCTCTACACCGCCGCGGGCCGGAGCCGGCCGGACGCGCAGGCGTTCACGACGGGCAACTTCGCGCTCCTCGCGCTGCCGCTCCTGGTCGCGGGCGGCGCGTTCGTGGCGCGCGGCGCCGTGGTCACGCCGGCCGGCCTCGCGTGGGGCATCGCCATGGGCGCGGGCACGACGGCGCTGGCCTACGTCGCGTGGTACGCGCTCCAGCGCCACCTCGGCGGAGCCCAGGCCGGCCTCGTGCAGCTCGCGATCCCGATCCTCACGAGCCTGGGCGCCGTCCTCGCGCTGGGCGAGGCGTTCCCGCCGCGCCTGGCCCTCGCCGCGCTCCTGGTGATCGCGGGCCTCGCGCTGGGCGTTGGAAACGGCGCGACCCGAAAGGTGGAGCCCCCGGCCGCGCCTCGACGCGGCGCATGAGAGCGATCCTCGTCTTCGCCATCCTCGCGCTGAGCCTCGTCGCGCTGCCCTCCGCCTCCGCGGGGGTCCCTGGCAACGGATGCGTCGGCTACTACAACGACAAGCAGGTCGACCCCGGCCAGCACCCCACCTGCACGGGCGTCAGCAGCATGGGCGGCGGCTACGCCTGCATCGGCCAGAAGGATTCCAGCACGGGCCAGTGCGACGGCGGCGTCGTGTACGTCCCCATCGGATGAGCGCGCGCCGCGATCCTACTTCGCGCGCGGCGCGGCCGCCTTGCCCCGCGCGGGCCTGGGCGGCTCCTTCGCGCGCGCCAGCAGCGGCTTGAGGTACTGGCCCGTGTACGATTCCGCGACCGCGGCCACGTCCTCCGGCGTCCCCTCGCACACGAGCGTCCCGCCCTTCTCGCCGCCTTCCGGACCCAGGTCGAGGATCCAGTCCGCCGTCTTCACGACGTCGAGGTTGTGCTCGATGACGAGCACCGTGTTCCCCGTGTCGGCCAGGCGGTTGAGGATGCCCAGGAGGCGCTCGATGTCCGCGAAGTGCAGGCCCGTGGTGGGCTCGTCGAGGATGTAGAGCGTGCGGCCGGTGGCGCGCTTCTGCAGTTCGGTGGCGAGCTTGATGCGCTGCGCCTCGCCGCCCGAGAGCGTGGTGGCGCTCTGGCCCAGGCGCATGTACGAGAGGCCCACGTCGAGGAGCGTCCTCAGGCCGCGCTGGAGCACCGGCACGGCCTCGAAGAAGGCGTGCGCCTCCTCGATGGTCATGTCCAGGACGTCCTTGATCGACTTCCCCTTGTACTTGACCTGGAGCGTCTCGGCGTTGTAGCGCGCGCCCTTGCACTGCTCGCAGTGGACGTAGACGTCCGCGAGGAAGTGCATCTCGATCTTCACCATGCCGTCTCCCTCGCACGCCTCGCAGCGGCCCCCCTTCACGTTGAAGGAGAAGCGGCCGGGCTGGTAGCCCCGCGCCTTGGCGTCGGGCGTCGCGGCGAAGAGGTCGCGGATGTTGGTGAAGAGGCCGGTGTACGTGGCCGGGTTGCTGCGCGGCGTGCGGCCGATGGGCGACTGGTCGATGAGGATGACCTTGTCGATGTGGTCGACGCCCTCCAGCTTGGAGTGCTTGCCGGGGGTCTCCGTCGCCCCGTAGAGCTTGCGCGCGAGGCTCTTGTAGAGCACGTCGTGGATGAGCGTGGACTTCCCCGAGCCGCTCACACCCGTGACGCAGACGAGCTTGCCCAGCGGGAAACGCGCGTCCACGCCCTTCAGGTTGTTCTCCCGGGCGTTCCGGACGACGAGCGCCTTGCCGCTCCCCTCGCGGCGCGCGGCCGGGACGGGGATCGCGCGCCGACCCGCGAGGTAGGCGCCGGTGACGGAGTCCGGGTTCGCGATGATATCCTCGGGCGTGCCTTCGGCGACGATCTCGCCGCCGTGCTCGCCCGCGCCGGGGCCCAGGTCGAGCACCCAATCCGCGCTGCGGATCATCTCCTCGTCGTGCTCCACCACCAGGAGCGTGTTGCCCAGGTTGCGCAGCCCACGCAGCGACTCGATGAGCCGCGTGTTGTCGCGCTGGTGCAGGCCGATGGAGGGCTCGTCCAGGATGTAGAGGACGCCCACGAGGCCGCTGCCGATCTGCGTGGCGAGGCGGATGCGCTGGCTCTCGCCGCCCGAGAGCGTCGCGCTGCTGCGGTCCAGCGTGAGGTAATCCAGGCCGACGTCGAGCATGAAGCGCAGGCGCTCGCGGATCTCCTTCACGACCTCGCGCGCGATCTGCTGCTCGCGCGGGTTGAGCGAGCCGGCGTACTGGAGCATCCAGGCGTGGAGGCGGCCCACGGGGAGCGCCGTCAGGTCGGCGATGCTCTTCCCCTGGACGGTGACGGCGAGGACCTCGGGCTTGAGGCGCTTGCCCTCGCACTCCTTGCACGCGGTGGAGGCCATGAGCCCCTGGATGCTCTCGCGCTTGGCCTCGCTCTCGGTCTCCTTGTAGTAACGGGTGAGCCGGGGGACGATGCCCTCGAAGTGCTCGTACCCTTCCCAGACGCGACCCGTGCTCATCTCGTACTTGACCTTGATCTTCCGATCCGTGCCGTAGAGGATCGCGTCGCGCCCCGCCTTCGGGAGATCCTTCCAGGGCGTGTCCATCCCGAAGCGGTAGCTGCGGGCGAGCTGCTCGATCTCGTAGAGGATCCACGGGCTCGCGCGCTTCACGGTGCCGTGGATGGCGCCGTCGTTGAGCGCGAGGTCCTCGTCGGCGATGACGACGTCGGGATCGACCTCCAGCGAGAAGCCGAGGCCCAGGCACGCGGGGCAGGCGCCGTGGGGCGCGTTGAACGAGAAGGTGCGCGGCGCCAATTCCGGCATGGAGAAGCCGCACTTCGTGCAGCCGAACTTCTCCGAGTAGGTGGCGACGTTGCCCTCGCCTTCGAGGATGCGGACCTCGCCCTCGCCCAGCTTGAGCGCCTGCTCGACGGCGTCCGTGAGGCGTTGGCGCAGCTCCTTGCTCAGCGAGCCGTCCTTCTCCTTCTTCAGGACGAGGCGGTCGAGGACGATCTCGATGGTGTGCTTCTCGTAGCGGGCGAGCTTCCACTCGTCGTCCACGGTGCCCAGCACGCCGTTGACGCGCACGCGCTGGAAGCCCTGGGCCTTGAAGTCTTTGAACTCCTTGCGGTACTCGCCCTTGCGGTCCTTGACCACGGGCGCGAGGACCTGGAGCTTGGCGCCTTCCGCCTGGCCGGCGAGCGCGTTGACGATGCCCTCGGCGGTCTGCGCCTTGATCTCGGTGCCATCGTTCGGACAGTGGGGGACGCCCAGGTTCGAGAAGAGGACGCGCAGGTAGTCGAAGATCTCCGTGATCGTGCCCACGGTGCTGCGCGGGTTCTTGGAGGTGGTCTTCTGGTCGATGCTGATCGCGGGGCTCAGGCCCTCGATGCTGTCGGCGTCGGGCTTCTCCATCTGGCCGAGGAACTGGCGCGCGTAGGCCGAGAGCGACTCGACGTAGCGGCGCTGCCCCTCCGCGTAGAGCGTGTCGAACGCCAGCGAGGACTTGCCGCTGCCCGAGAGGCCGGTGATGACGACGAGCTTGTCGCGGGGAAGCGACACGTCGATGTTCTTCAGATTGTGCTCGCGCGCCCCGCGCACGCGGATGACGTCCTGCCCCATCGCGGAATCGCGCGCCCATCCCCAACCATCGTATTTGAGCGTTCGTGGGGGGCGGCGAATGTGCGCCTGCTGGGGTGCCTGACAGGGGTTTCACAGGATTCCTCGCCTCCGGCGGGATGCCGGGCCGCCAATCCTATGACGGGCGGCCTCGTTCCGGACGGCGCATGAAGCTCCTCGCGGTCCTCCTGCCGCTGGCCCTCGTCCTTCCCCTGGCGCCCCTGGGCGGCGCCCTCACCGGCGGCGTCGTGGCGCGCGCCGACTCCCTCCCGCCCCTCGCGGCCCAGGCGACCGACCTGGGCGTCGCGGCGCCCGGCACGCCCGTCTCCGTGGTCGTGGGCCTCGAGCTGCGCAACCGCGCGGACATGGACGCGCTGATCCAGCGCCTCGCGGACCCCGCCTCGCCCGACTTCCAGAAGTTCCTGACGCAGGACGAGATCAACGAGCGCTACGGCCCCACGCAGGCGCAGGCCGACCGCGTCGTCCAGTGGCTCTCCGACGCGGGCTTCCAGAACGTCGTCGCGGCGCCCAACCGCCTGCTCGTCACGGCAGATGGCACCAACGCCAACGTCGTGAGCGCCTTCGGCGTCCCCCTGCACGACGTGCTCCTGGGCGGCGAGCGCCACGTCTCCATCGTCCAGGCGCCGCTCCTCCCCACCGACGTCTCGGTGTTCACGACGGGCGTCCTGGGCCTCGACGACCTCACGCGCCTGCACCCGATGCACGCCACGCCGACCCCCGCGCCGGCCCCGCACGACAGCGTGGCGGGCAACTGCTGCGCCTTCAGCCCGGTCGACCTCGCGACGTTCTACAACGACCCCAACACCTACACCGGCTCCTCGCAGACGATCGTCATCGCCGGCGCCTACGCCTGGAAGGACTCGGACAACACCGCGTTCAACAGCGGCTTCGGCATCGCCTCGCTCCCCAGCGGCAGCGGCCAGGTCTGCGCGGCCGCCTCGGGCGCCGCGTGCGTCTTCGACGCGTCCAACTCCATCGAGGTCGCGCTGGACGTCGAGTACGCGCACGGCACCGCCCCCGCCGCCGTCATCAAGAACTACATGACGAAGACGACCGCCATCTCCGACTTCACGACGATGTACAACAAGATCGTCACCGACGACCCCGGCCACTCCGTCACGACGAGCTGGGGCCTCTGCGAGGTCCTCACCGGCTCCGGCGTCGTCGCCACCGATGATAGCATCTTCGCGAGCGGCGCCGCCAAGGGTCAGAGCTGGTTCGCGGCCTCGGGCGACTCGGGCGCCTATGATTGTGGCGCGCTGGGCGTCCCCGGCGCCCCGGGCGTGGACTACCCCGCGTCCTCCAGCTACATCATGGGCGTCGGCGGCACGACCGCCTCGTGCAGCTCGGGCATGACCACCTCCTCGCCCAAGTGCGGCGGCTACGGCAGCGAGCTCGCCTGGGCCCAGGGCGGCGGCGGCGTGAGCGCCTACAGCCTGCGCCCCTCGTGGCAGACCGGCTGCGGCATCCCCGTCACGCAGTCGCACCGCCTCGTCCCCGACGTGGCGCTCGAAGCCGACCCCAACTTCTACGGGAACCTCGTGTACTTCAACGGCGGCTGGAACTACGTCGGCGGCACCTCCGACGCCTCGCCCCAGTGGGCCGGCTACTTCGCCGAGATCAACCAGAAGAAGGGCGGCACGGGCCTGGGCCTCCCCGGCGTCCGCCTCTACGGCCTCTGCGGCACGACGGCGTTCCACGACGTCACCGTGGGCTCCAACGGCGTCTACCCCGCCACGAGCGGCTACGACATGGCGACGGGCCTGGGCACGATCAACGCCGCGAACATGATCGCGACGTACTGATGGGGAAAACGCGGGCTATCATCCTCAAGCCCTCGCATGCGCACGAAGGTCGCGCATGCGAGGCTTGGGCCTGCTCGTCGTCGCTTCCCTTCTGATCACCCCCTTCGCCGCCGCGGTCGCGCTCCCCGTCCAGGACGACGCGGGGAGCGGCCGCGACGCGAGCGCCCAGGCGCCGGTGCCGGTGCTGGCCGGCGTCTCCTACCGCGGCGCCGTCGAGCACGCCTTCTTCCCTGATGGCGAGGACACGTTCTCGTTCGACGCCGCCGCGGGCCAGACGCTCTACCTGGGCGTCCTCTCGGCGGACAACACGTGCTGGACGCTCCTCGAGCCCTCGGGCGCCGCGGCGGACCTGCAGTGCCTCAACGCGCAGGGGGAGCTCTCCGACCCCACGCCCATCCTGGCCGAATCGGGCACGCACCTGCTGCGCGTGGTCACGCCCGACGTCGCCACCTACGCCTTCACGTTCACGCTCTCCCGCGACGCGCGCATCCACGTGCCCACGCCCGTCCCCTCGGACGACGCGGGCTCCGGCGCGGACGCGCCCAACGTCTGGCCCGACGCGCTTCCCATCCACGCGGGCATCGCCTACCCGGGCGACCTCGACGGGGGCCTCTTCGACAACGCGGACCTCTACTCCTTCGACGTGGCGGTCGGCCAGGCCATCCACGCGGCGGCGCGCGGCGTGGCGGGATGCTATCAGCTCGTCCGCCCCGACGGCTCCGTCGCGGACGAGACGTGCCCGGTGGGCGAGACGATCGGCGCGATCGACGCGACGGCCGACGTGGGCGGCGCCTGGAGCGTCGTCTACCGCCTCGCGGCCGGCGGCCTCGTGCGCGAACCGCAGCGCTACGCCTTCGGCGTGGGCCTCGACGCGCCCGCGCCCGATCTCGGCGCCCTCACGGGTTGAGGCGGAGCACCGGCCTCGTCTCGCCCACGAGCCGGCCGCTCCAGTTCGTGATCGCGGGGCGCCACCAGTCGCCCAGCACCTCGAACGCGCGCCCTTCGAGCCACGCGAGTTGCCGGAGCGCCTCGACCGTCGCGGGCGCCACGGCGCGGCTCGCGCCATCTTCGACCTTCAGGAGCAGGCCCATACCGGTCGCGGTGTCGCCCACGCCCTGCACGCCCTCCGCGCCGGCCTTCGTCACGAGGCGCTCGTCAGCGGCGCCCATGAGGTCGGTGTCGAAGCGCTCGCTCCCGCCCACGTTCTCGGGGTGCGCCATCATCACGTCGCGGAGGCGCGCGAGCTTTCCCTCGCCCGCCGCCAGCCGCGCGAACATGCGCGCGCCGGCCCGCAAGGGCACCGCGAAGTTGGGCACGCTGCACCCGTCGGTCCCCGTCCGCACCTCGCTGAGATCAAGGCCGGCGGTGCGCGCCACGGCCGCGAGGATGGCCTGCTGCGCGGGGCTCTTCGGATCGAGGTAGTCCGCGGGGTCGGCGCCCAGGTGCTTCTGGAGCGCCATCATGCCGGCGTGCTTGCCGCTGCAGTTGTGGTTCTTCGGCGTGGGCTTCCCGCCCGCGAGCCCCTCCTTCGCCGCCTTGCTCCAGAGCGGGTGCGTCCCGCATCGGAGGAGGTCGGCGCTCACGCCCGCCTTCGCGAAGATGCCTTCCACGACGCGCACGTGCCGCGGCTCGCCCCCGTGGCTCCCGCAGCAGAGCGCCAACTCCTCCTGGGTAAGTCCGAACGCATCGGCCGCGCCCGACTCCACGAGCGGCAACGCCTGGAACGGCTTCGCGGCGCTGCGCAGGAACGTGACGAAGTCCGGATCGCCCACGTGCTGCACGAGGTTTCCTTGGACGTCCACGACGGCGACGTGGACGCGGTGGACGCTCTCGGTCGTGCCGCCGCGCGTGAGCTCGACGCCGATGGGTGCCCCGGTCTGCATGGCGGCGCGACGTCTGGCTCCGGGCATCAGGATTGTGCTCACGACACCATCGCGCTCTCCACGAACGCCTGGCCCGCGTAGCGGATGTAGGTCATGTTCACCACGCCCTGCCGCTGCGCCGCCGCCTGCAGGACCGCGAAGTAGGCCGTCTCCTCCTCGCGCGTCACCGTGAAGTTCGCCGAGCCACGCGCCGCGGCCTCCGCCCATGCCGCCGCCGCCACGCGGGGCATCTTCGCGACGTCGTCGGGCGTGATCTCGAACGTCTGGTTGGGATCGGAGCGGAGGGCCGTGTCGAGGTAGTACGTACGCGGCTCGTCGTTGCCACCCCGAGACGTGCAGCCGGCCAGCCCCGGAGCCAAGAGGAGGGCAACGATGAGCACGCGCGCGTCGCTCATCGCATCCTCGGCACGCCGTAGCCGTTGACCAGCGAGATCGTGCCCGAGGTACGCCAAACCCCGCGGCAGGATGGGGACGCGCTGGCGATCATGAGATTGTAGGTGTCGAAGAACAGGCAATCGCCGTTTCCAGGGTGGCCGTACTCGCCAGCGTTGTGCGTCAACTCGTGGGCGGCGCCCTTGCCAACCTGGTCGGGACTGCTGGGATCGTACACGTCGGAGGTATAGAGATCGACCGCCTCGATCGCGTGCACGGCGCTCTTCATCGCGAATACGTCCGTGTATCCTTGGAGGCAGCCGGAGGTTTGGCTTTGGCATTGGACCTTCGCGCAACCACTGATGTCCGGCGCTCCATCGTACCCATGCCAGAGCCCATACGCGTTCACGCCGCGCTCGTTCATGAACTGGACAAAGTTCATGAAATTGCCCAGGCCGAGGTCGAGGCCTCCGCACGAGCCCGCCTGAGATGCGTAGTTCGTGCCCAACGCCCAGTAGTTCGCGAGATTGATCGCGACCGACGTTTCGCACGCCCACATGTCGGAGGCGTAGAGATAGGCGTTCATCATGCGGTTGGCCCAGTCGGGGGTCGAGCTTTGGAACGAAGGCTCGGCGGCCGGCTGCACGATGAGCGTGTGCGTCCTCGCGCAAGCGGCGCTGCTGGCGCTTGGCACGGGGTTTGGCAATGGGGACGCCGCGAAGGACGCGGAGAGCGTGGGGGCCGCGGCATCGTGCTCGACGCGTTCCACGACGCGTGCCGACGTCCAACTCTCGGGGTGGAAGGCATACTGCGTGCCCCGGTACGTCAGGACGCCATAGAGCCCCTCGGGGGCGATCGTGAACTCGGCGCGCTCGCCAGAGTTGGCAACGGTGCCAAGGTACGTGCGGGCGAGGATGCGTTCGCGCCTCAGCTCATGGCCTTGGGCATCGAGATAGATGATGGAATCGTCACCTGGCCGCATGATGGGGTGCTCATGCAGGCTCACCTCGACGTGGTTGAGGTCGTCGAGGGGGAGCGCCAACGTGACGTCCGCGCCGAGGCCGGCAAGGAGCGGCCTCGGATCGAGATCGTAACGGTACACGACGCGGCTCGCGCTCGAAGACGCGATCGAATCCCCGAGCAGCACGCCTTGCGATTCGACTGCGGGGGCCGGCGCGGCGAGAGCGATCGCGAGCAAGGCGGCAAGGAGAACGAAGGCGCATCCTGCGACGTGCATGGAGCTCGCGCCATCGAGCAGCGTGATGAGCATATGGGTTTCCGTTACGCGGTGCGCGGCGCAAGAATCCACCCACGTGGCCGCCTGACCGCTTCGGTGCCCTAGCGCGACTGCCTGAACCGCGGCGCCCGCTTCTCGCGGAACGCCCGCGCTCCTTCGGCGAAGTCGGCGGTGGCGCCCGACTCCGAGTTCAACCGTCGCTCCAACGCAAGCTGCTGCGCGACGTCGTTCGAGGTGGTCTCGGCGAGCAGCTTCTTCGCGGCGGCGAGCGCGAAGGGCGGTCCTTGCGCGAGGGCGGAGGCCTCCTCCAGCGCGCGGCGCATCAGCGCGGCCGCGGGCGCGACCTCGTGGACGAGCCCGAGCGCCATCGCCTCCTGCGCGTCGACGACGCGGTCGTGGTAGAGCAGCTCCTGCGCGCGCGTGAAGCCGACGAGCCGCGGCAGGAGCCACGTGGAGCCGCCGTCGGGCGCGACGCCCAGGCGGAAGTACGCGGGCTTGAAGCGCGCGGCCTCGGAGGCGATCCTGATATCACCGCACAGCGCGAGGCCGAAGCCGCCGCCCGCCGCCACGCCGTTCACCGCGCAGACGACGGGCTTGGGTCCTTCGACCAGCAGGCGGACGATGGCGTGGTGCTCGGCGGTCAGGTCGAGGAAGTGGTCGTGCGCGCGGGCGAGGTTCGCGTCCATCTCGGCCACGTCGCCCCCGCTGCAGAACGCCGAGCCCGCGCCCGTGAGCACGATGGCGCCCACGGCCGGCTCGTGCACGAGGTCGCCCAGCGCCGCGCGCAGATCGCGCGCCATCGCGAGGGTGAACGCGTTGTAGACGGGGGGCCGGTTGAGCGTGACGATGGCGACGGCGCCCTCGCGGCGCGTCTCGACGTCGGGCATCGCAGCGCGAAACCGCCCGCGGCGCTTGAACTCCTTCATCCCCCTTGCGCTCCGCCGGAGTCGGCCCTGGGATGAGTCGTGATGGCCTTCCGCGGAGGGGACATGGGAGCATGGCTGCCGCGCAGGGCGCGATGCAGGCCGCGCCGCGGCCGCAGGTCACGCCGACGATCAAGGGCATCTTCGTCAACAGCCACGTCCAGGCGGTGCGCCGCCAGAAGGGGCCCGAGGGGCTCGCGCGCCTGGAGGCGGCGATGGGCCGGTCGCTCGACTTCGGCGACTTCGACGACGTGCCGATCCGCGAGGAGGTGCGCCTCATCGAGGCGGCCAACGACATCCTGCGCGAGGCGCCCCTCCCGGAGCGCGAGCGCGCCTTCGAGGGCGGCCGGTTGCACTTCCGCAACTTCAAGGGGACGCCGATCGCACGCATGATGTTCGCCGTCTTCCCGCGCAACTACCGCTACCTCATCCTGCACACGCCCTCGATCGCGCAGCGGGTGTTCAAGGGCGTCGCGTTCGAGGCGCGCGAGGTCGGGCCCCGCGCCCTGGAGGTCGTGATGGGGAACAACGACTACCCGCTCGACCACTTCCGCGGCCTCTTCCAGGAGTGGATGGACGACTTCGGCTACCACGGCGTCGTCGAGGGCCACGAGAGCGGCCCCGCGCAGTACACCTACATCATGCGCTGGACGGACCCATGAGCGCCTCCGTCCTGGGCGTCGCGACGGGCTTCCGCGAGGAGGGCGACACGCTCGTGTACCTCACCTCGCCCGTGCCCGACGTCTCGCACGACACGGCGTGGTTCTTCGACGAGATCGGCAAGCGCGGCCAGCGCAAGCTGCTCATCGACATGCGCGGAAGCGGCGCGGTCACGCAAGGGTTCCGCACCGTCGTCTACAAGCGCCACCACGAGCTGGACGCCCACCGCATCGCGGTGCTGGGCAACAGCCGCTTCCAGGAGTTCGTCGTCTCGTTCCTGCTCGCCGCGACGGGGCACGCGGGCGCGCGCTACTTCCACGAGGAGGCGGCGGCGCGGGCGTGGCTGCGCGAGGAGCGGCATGGCTGAACCTGGCGCCGAACTGCGGTTCGGCTCATCCTCCCCTGGCGGGTCGGACGACCGCGAGACGCGCGTGGCGGAGCTCGTGCGCATCCTCGCGAAGGTGGCCGCCGGCGACTTCAGCGAGAAGCCCGAGATCATCGAGGTCGACGACGAGGTGGGCAGGTTCGGCCTCGCCGTGCGCTTCATGCTCGACGACCTGGAGGCCGCGCACACCGAAGGCGAGCAGCGGCGCGTGGAGCTGGAGACGGCCAACGCGCGGCTGCGCGAGCTCTCCGAGATGAAGACGCGCTTCATCAACGCCGCGGCGCACGAGCTGAACACGCCGCTGACCCCCATCCGCATCCAGCTCCACCTCCTGCAGGGGGGAAAGCTGGGCGCGCTCAACGAGAAGCAGCGCGCCTCGGTCGAGGTGCTCGGGCGCAACCTGGAGCGGCTGAGCCTCCTCGTGGGCGACGTGCTCGACGCCGCGCGCGTCCAGACGGAGCACATGCGCATCACGCCGCGCGTGGCGGACCTCGCGCACCTCGTCCGCGAGGCCGTCGAGACCACGCGCCCGCAGGCCGAGGCCGTCGGCGTGGCGCTCCACCTCGACGTCGAAGGCGACGAGCTGATCCTCCTCGACGCGCACCGCGTCACGCAGGTCATGGTCAACCTCCTCTCCAACGCGCTCAAGTTCACGCCGCGCGGCGGAAGCGTCCGCGTCACCCTCGCGCGCACGCGCACCGAGGCGCGCGTCAGCGTCTCCGACACCGGCGCGGGCCTCACGCAGGCGCAGCGCGACCGGCTCTTCGTCCCCTTCTCGCAGGTCCACGACCCGCAGCGCCACAACACGGGCGGCACCGGGCTGGGCCTCTTCATCTCGCGCGGCATCCTCGAGCAGCACCAGGGGCGCCTCTGGTGCGAGAGCGAAGGGCCGGGCCGCGGCGCCACGTTCGCCTTCGCGCTGCCCCGCCTCGCCGTGGCGCCGCGGGGCGAGGGCGCCGACGCGCCACCGCACGCCGAGCGCGTCTCCACCTAGAGCCGGATCCACCAGAAGCTCGCCGCGCGCCAGACGCCCGCGGGCCGCTCGGACCAGGCGGGGATCGCGCCGGCGCGCGTGAAGCCCGCCCCCGCGTAGAGCCGCTCCGCGCCTTCGCCTTCGGTGGTGCAGAGCCACACCGTCGAGCGCCCCGCTCGCCTCGCCTCGGCCAGCGCCGCCGCGACCAGCCGCGCGCCCAGCCCGCGCCCGCGCCGGTCGACGCGCACCATGAGCTTCACCAGCTCCGCGCGGTGCCGCGCGTTCTGCGCCTGCGCGAGGTCGAGCTGCACGGACCCCACGACCGCGCCCGCCTCGCGGGCCACGAGCACGATGCGCTTCGGGTCGCGCGCCCAGCCGCGCCAGGCTGCGAGCGCCTCCTCATGCGCGGGCACGTCGCGGAAGCCCAACGCCGCGCCGCTTGCGACCGCCTCCACGAGCAGGTCCGCCAACGGCGGGAGCGCCGCGTCCCACGCCAGGCCTTCGAGGCGCGCGATCTCCTGCATGGGCGTTGGAGCCGCCCTTCCCGCTTGGATGCATCGTCCCGCGCTTCGCCTCCAGCCACGGAGGACACAGAGGACACAGAGGCGAGTTTCCCTCATCCCTCTGTGCCCTCTGTGTCCTCTGTGGCTGGAGTGGAGCCGGAAGACCGATCCGGGACGGCGCGTTTGCCTGGACATGGCCACGCCCGCCTCGCCGCAGAACCTCGCCTACGTCCTCGTCTCGACCATGAACGACGTGCCCGGCTACGAGATCGTCACGGTGCACGGCGAGGTCTTCGGCCTCATCGTCCGCGCTCGCAACGTCTTCTCCAACGTCGGGGCCGGCTTCCGCACCATCTTCGGGGGCGAGGCGAAGGGATACACGGAGCTGCTCAGCGACAGCCGCAACCAGGCCATCCAGCGGCTGCGCGAGGCCGCCGTCGCGCGCGGGGCCAACGCGGTCATCGCGACCCGGTTCGACTGCAACGAGATCGCCGACATCATGAGCGAGGTCGCGGCCTACGGGACGGCCGTGACGATTCGGCCCAAGGGCAGTTGAACAAGAGGTTGCCGAGAAAAGGTATAGCCAACCGGGCACCTCCGAGGCCGGGGGAGCCCCATGCGCGCCACGCTGCCCGTCCTGCTGATCCTCGGCGTCCTGCCCAGCGCGCTCGCCGGCGCGTCCTCCTTCGACGCGCAGGGGGACGACTGCCAGGTCGACCTCGTCGCCACCTCCTTCCAGAGCCCCGCGCCGGCGTGCGCCATCGAGGTCCACGTGAGCCTCGGGTTCGACGCGCAGCGCTGCTCGTCCACCACCTGCACGTTCACGACGCAGGGCAACGCCACCTACGTCTCCTCCGTCCCGGGCTTCCAGCAGGCGCTCTTCGAGGTCTACAACCCGCAGACGGGCTCGCCCGCGACCTGCATCGGCGCCGGCGCGCTCCCCGACACGGCCGTCACCTGCGAGGGCGCCACCGGGGGCAACGTCGTCACCGTCTCCGCCGGCCAGTGCCGCCCGCTCTTCCTCTACGCGTTCGGCTACACCGCGGTGGCGCCCTCTTTCGGCGCTCCGTCCATCCTGCACGTCACCGCGTCGCGCCAGCTCGCCTTCTGCCGCGACTCGCACGGTAACCCCAGCATCTCGTGAGGTCCCCCGCATGCGCGCCCTCGTCCTCCTGACCCTGCTCGTCCTCTTCACGCCCCAGGCCGCCGCCGCCCCCAACTTCGCCACCGGCAGCTCCGCCTGCCAGGCCGCGATCCCCATGGCCGGCACCGCGCCCTCCCCGGTCGGGGTGTGCGCCATCCAGGTCAGCGCCACGATCCACCTCGACGCCTCCACCTGCGACGCGACCTCGTGCTCCTACACCACCGAGGCCGTCGTCTCCTACGCCTCGCAGGTCCCCGGCTTCCTCGTCACGTACGCAGGCGTCCACAACCCCCAGCACGACACGCCGCTCGACTGCACCGCGTCGGGCCAGTCGGTGGGCACCGCCATCTCCTGCTCGGGCGCCACCGGCCCCCAGACGATCGCGCTCTCCCCCGGCGCGTGCGTCCCCCTCGACCTGCGCGCCTACGGCTGGACGCAGGCCAGCACGGGCCTCCCCGTGGGCGCCTCCATCGTGGGCGCGTGGGTCGTCCAGACCCTCGAAGCGTGCCGCGACGCGCAGGGCGTGCCGAGCGTGAGCGCTGCGTAGGCTGGCCTCAGAGCTTCTTGGGATATCGGCAGAGGCGACAGACCCTCCACGTGGTGGCCGCTCCGTCCACGACCCGCTCTCTCGCCTCGAAGCGGTGCTCGCCGTCGGGTGCCCGCGCGCACCGGCCTTGCCGTACGTACAAGCCGCTGCCGCCCGTGACGCGGATCTCGACCTCGCCAAGGGGACGCGCGGCCTCGTCGCGGGCCCGCCGCCACCGTCGCTCGTTCCGGGCGCTCAGGATCGCGTGGCGAACGCGTTGCGCGCCAACCAGGATCACGATGCCACCGAGCACGATACCCGCGGCGACGAGCGTCTCTCGCTGCGTCAGGATGCTGTCGGGCGAGTCGCCGCGGGTGACGACCTTGCTTTCAGGATCCATGACATCGGCGGGATTCGCGCTGTGGAGGACGGAATCTGGGTCGCGAGCCAAACCTCGCCTTGGCGGGTGGCGTACGCGGGCCACCGCCGCCGTTCCCGCCGGCTTCCCACCACGCCCACGCCGCCCGCACGGTGTCAACGTAGGGCTGGGTCGTCTGCGTCAGGTTCGAGGCGTCGACGAAGACGAGGATCGGGACGTGCCCGTAGGGATTGAACGCGCCGCCGGGCCACGCCGCGGGCTGCTGCGCAAGCGCAGCGGGCGCCACGAGCACGAGAGCGAGTAACAGCGCGCGCACGGCGGGGCACGCGCAGGAGGAGCAAGAAGGCTCCGTGGCGGCCGGGCACGTCGCAACCTCCAAGCCAAAGGGGGCGCTCGCCGAGCCGATGAATCGTCTCGCGGGCGAAGCCTCGTCGTACCTTCGTTCGGCCGCCCACCAGCCCGTCCACTGGCAGCCCTTCGGTGAGGCGGCGTTCGCGCAGGCCAAGCGCGAGGACAAGCCGATCCTCCTGGACGTCGGCGCGGTGTGGTGCCACTGGTGCCACGTGATGGACCGCGAGAGCTACGAGGACGCCGCGATCGCGGAGCGGCTCAACCGCGCCTTCGTGGCGGTCAAGGTCGACCGCGACGAGCGGCCCGACGTCGACGCGCGCTATCAAAAGGCGGTGCAGGCGTTGACGGGGCAGGGGGGCTGGCCGCTCACGGCGTTCCTCTTCCCCGACGGGCGCGTCTTCTATGGGGGGACGTACTTCCCGCCGCGCGACGCGCACGGCCGGCCCTCGTTCGGCCGCGTGCTCGACGCGATCGCGGAGGCGTGGCGCGAGCGGCGCGACGAGCTGGTCCAGAACGCGGACGCCATCGGCGCGTTCCTGGGCCGGGACGCCGGCGCGCCGCGCGAGCCCGCGCCGGAGGAGACGTGGCCCGCGCTGCTCGACCACGCGGCGATGCACATCCGCGGCGACTTCGACGTCGCGCACGGCGGCTTCGGACATGCTCCGAAGTTCCCGCACCCGGCGGCGCACGACTTCCTCCTGGCGCGGGGGGACGCGGCCTCGCGCGACGTGGCGATGGCGACACTCCAGGCCATGCGCGCGGGCGGCGTGTACGACCAGCTCGCGGGCGGCTTCCACCGCTACAGCGTGGACGCCGAGTGGATCGTGCCGCACTTCGAGAAGATGCTCTACGACAACGCGGGCCTGCTGCGCAACTACACGCGCGCGGGTCTGCTCGACACGGCGCGGGAGATCCTCTTCTTCCTGCGCGACGTGCTCGCGCAGCCCGAGGGCGGATTCGGCGGGAGCCAGGACGCCGATATCAATCTGCAGGACGACGGCGACTTCTTCACGTGGACGTTGGACGAGCTTCGGGACGCGGTGGGCGACCCCGCGCTCGCGAAGCTGATGACGGCGCGCTATGGCGTGCGAGAGCAGGGAGACATGCACCATGATCCCAAGCGGTGCGTCCTGCGCCTGGCCGCGGAGCCGGAGGCGCTGGCGGCGGCCTTCGGGCGGCCTGTCGAGGCGGACCTCGCGAAGGGGAAGGGGCTCATGGTCGCGGCGCGCGAGACGCGCCAGGCGCCGTTCGTCGACCCGACGCGGTACGCGAGCTGGAACGGCATGGCCGTGGGCGCGATCCTGGAGTACGCGGGCGTCTCGGGCGACGAGAAGGCGGAGGCGTTCGCGCTGCGCACGCTAGACCTCTTCCTCGCGCGGGCGTACGCGCCGGAGCGGGGCTTCGCGCGGACGCTCGACGCGCGCGCGTGGGGGATCCTCGACGACGACGCGCAGATGATGGATGCGCTGCTCGAAGCGCACTTCGCCACGGGCCAGGAACGATATCTCCGCGCCGCGCGGGAGGTGGCCGATCTTTTGCTGTCTCGGTTCCGGCACCCCTTGGGCGGCTTCGCGGACCGGGCGGCGGACCTCGCGCCCCAGGCCGTCGCGGCGCCCGTCGCGCAGGCGGAGCGCCCCCTGCAGGACGCGCCGACGGCCAGCGCGAACGGCGTGGCGCTGCGCGCGCTCCTGCGCCTCTCGGATGCTTCGGGCCAGCCGCGCTATGCCCAAGCCGCGCGGGCGGACCTCGCGAAGCTCGCGCCCGACGCGCCGCGCCTGGGACTCTTCGGCGGGGCTCTCCTGCTCGCGCTGGACGACGCGGTGAATCCGCCTCCGCGCATCGTCGTGGCGAGCGGCGATTCCGCCCCGTGGCGCGCCCTCGCGCGGCGGCACGCGAAGCCCGGCGCGACGTTCGCGGGTCCGGACGACCCGGGCCTGCCGGAGGAGGCGCGCGCGTTCCGCGGCGAGGGCGCCATGGTCTGCCTGGGCACGCGCTGCCTCGCGCCCGCGCGGACGCCGGCGGAGCTGGTGGCGCGGCTGGCGGAGGCCCGCAAACCTCAAATCCCCCCGTAGGCTCCGCGACTACAACCGAGGAATATCTCCGTGCGTGCCCTTTCCCTCCTGCTCGTCGCCGCGCTGCTCGCGGGATGCACCGTTGGCGCACCCGCGCCCGGCTCGCCCACCGCGAGCAAGACGGTCACCGTGATGACCTACAGCGCGTTCGGCGTCAACAAGTCGATCTTCACCGACTTCGAGAACCTCACCGGCATCCACGTCGCGCTCATCACGCAGGACGACGCGGGCGCCGTGGTCAACCGCGCCATCGCGACGAAGGACCACCCGGTTGCCGACCTGCTCATCGGCGTCGACAACTCGCTGATCAGCCGCGCGAAGACCGCGGGGCTCTTCGAGCCGTACAACACGACCGCCGCCGCCTACGTGCCCGAGCGCTACAAGGCCGACTTCCGCGACGCGCAACGCGACCTGCTCGCGGTGCCGTTCGACTACGGCTACATGGAGATGAACGTCGACGCCGCGTGGATGCAGGCGCACAACGTCTCGCTCCCCGTCCGGTTCGAGCAGCTCGCCGACGCCACGTACGCGCCGCTCACCGTCGTCGAGAACCCGCAGACCTCCACGCCGGGCCTGGGCTTCCTCCTGGCGACCGTCGCGCACTTTGGCCAGAACGGCTCGTACACCTACCAGGACTTCTGGCGCGACTACGCGGCGCACGGCGGCAAGATCTCCACCTCGTGGGACGATGCCTACGGCAAGGTGTTCACGCAGGGCTACGATGGCACGGGCTCGCACGACCGCCCCATCGTCTTCTCGTACAGCTCCAGCCCCGCCTACAACCCGATGGAAGGGTACGGCAACGCCACGAGCCAGGACCTCGACCTGCGCGACGCCTCGTGGTTCCAGGTGGAGGCGATGGGCGTCCTCGCGCACGCGCAGAACCCCGCGGGCGCCAGGAAGCTCATCGACTACCTGCTGAACGTCGACATCCAGGGCGAGGTCGCCTACGACCAGGTGATGTACCCCGTCGTGGCCGGCGCCAGCGCGCCCGACGCGTATCTCCAGTACGGCCCCGAGCCGCTGGAGCCCGCGCACCTCGACGCCGACCAGATCGAGGCGCACCGCGAAGCGTGGATCGCCGGCTGGCGCGAGGCCACCGGAAGCGCGTGAGGCACGATGCGGCGCGTCGCGTGGGCGCTCCCGGCCGCGTTCCTCGCCGCCTTCCTCGCGTGGCCGCTGCTATCATTCCTGCGCCTGGCCGGCCCGCCCGCCGCGCTGGGCGCCTGGGAGCAGGGGCGCCTCGCCGCGAGCCTCAAGCTGGGCCTTCTCACCGCCGCGCTGGCCCTCGCCTTTGGCATGCCCCTCGCGTGGCTCCTGGGGCGCCACCGCTTTCCCGGGCGCAAGCTCCTGCGCGCGCTCGTCACCGTCCCCTTCGTGATGCCCGTGGTCGTCGTCGCGAGCGGCGTGATCGTCCTCATGGGCCCGCGCGCCTCGGGGACGTATGCCGCGCTCCTCGTCGCGCACGCGGTCTACAACGTGCCCCTCGTCGTCCGGCTCGTGGGCGACGCGTGGGCGCACCTCGACCCGCGCGCCGAGGACGCCGCCGCCACCCTGGGCGCCGGGCCGCTCCTCCGCTTCACGCGCGTCACGCTGCCGCGCCTCGTCCCCGCGATCCTCGCCGCGACGATGCTCGCGTTCCTCTTCGGCTTCACCGCCTTCGGCACGATCCTGCTGCTCGCCGATCCGGTGCGCGACGCGACCCTGGAGGTCGCCGTCTACCACGAGGGGATCCTCGTCTACGACCTGCCCGTCGCGGCGACGCTCGCGCTCATCCAGCTTGCGGTGACGTTTCTGGCCGCCCTGGCCTATGCGTGGCTCGCGCGCCGCGCCGCCGCGCAGGAGAGCGCCGCGTCCGAGGCCGAGACGCTCCGGCCGCTCTCGCCGCGCGCGTGGCCGCTCATCGCCCTCGCCTTCGGAGTCGCCGCCGCGCTGCTATCACCCCTCGCCGCCGTCCTCGCGCGCGCCCTGGAGACGCCCGCGGGCTTCGGCTTCGAGGCGTTCCATCGCGTGTTCGTGGACACCGGCGCGCTCCTCTACGTCCCGCCGGTCGACGCGCTGCGGCATTCGCTCCTCTTCGCGCTCGCCTGCGTCGCGATCGCCGTGCCCCTGGGCGCGCTCGCCGCCCGCGCCGCCGCCGAGAGCGGCCCGCTGCTCGATGCCGTCTGGATGCTGCCCCTGGGGGCCAGCGCCGTCACGCTGAGCCTCGGCCTCCTGCTCGTCTTCCCCTGGCAGGCGGGGCCCTTCGGCCTCGACCTGCGCGGCACCGCCGCCATGCTCGTGCTGGTCCACGTCCTCGTCGCGTTCCCCTTCGTCGCGCGCGCCATGACCGGCCCGCTGCGCGCCCGCGACCCCGCGCTCTCCGACGCCGCGCGCGCGCTGGGCGCCAAGCGCTGGCAGCGCGTCCTCTGGATCGAGGCGCCGCTGCTATCACCCGCCCTGCTCGTGGGCGCCGTCCTGGCCGCGAGCGTGAGCCTGGGCGAGTTCGCCGGCGCGCTGATCCTCCTGCGCCCCGAGTACGCGACCGTGCCGGCCGAGATGTACCGATATCTCTCGTCGACGCGCCCTGACCCGTGGGTCCTTCCCGAGGCGTTCGCGCTCGCCTCCATGCTGATGCTCCTCGACCTCGCCATCTTCGCCCTCCTGGAACGCATCCGCCCCGGGCGCACCGGAGGATTCTAGATGGCCGCCGTCGCCCTCCAGGGCGTCGCGCGCCGCTACGACGATTTCGCGCTCCACCCCACGAGCCTCGACCTGCCCGCGCGCAGCTTCACGGTGCTCCTGGGCCCCAGCGGCTCGGGCAAGACGACGCTCCTGCGCATGATCGCCGGCCTGGAGCGCCCCGACGCCGGTGATATCACGATCGGCGGGCGCGACGTCACGGCGCTTCCGCCCGAGGCGCGCGGCGTCGGCCTCGTCTTCCAGGAGGGCGCGCTCTTCCCGCACCTCGACGTCGCCGGCAACGTCGGCTTCGGCCTGCGCGTGCAGGGCGTCCCCGCCCGCGAGCGCGCCACGCGCGTGGACGAGGCGCTTGCGCTCGTGGGGCTCGCGGGCTTCGGCGCGCGCAAGGTGGCGCGCCTCTCCGGCGGCGAGCGGCAGCGCGTCGCGCTCGCCCGCGCCCTCGCCCCGCGCCCCGCCGTCGTCCTTTTCGACGAGCCCCTCGCGAGCCTCGACCGCGCGCTGCGCGAGGAGCTGCGCGTCACGCTGCGCCGCGTCCACGACGAGGCCGGCCTCACGAGCGTTCTCGTCACGCACGACCGCGAGGAGGCGCTCGCGCTCGCCGATCGGCTCGTGCTGATGCGCGAAGGGCGCGTCGTCGAGGAGGGCGCGCCGCGCGCCATGTTCGAGCAGCCGCGCACCGCGTTCGCCGCGCGCTTCCTGGGCGCCGCCAACGTCATCGGCGACAAGCTCGTCCCGCCCGACGCCATCCGGCTGACCGAGGACGCGCGGGGCGACGCCGTCGTGCTCGCGCGCCGCTTCGCCGGCTTCCACGAGGAGGCGCGCGTCCGGCTCGCCGACGGCACGGAGATCGACGCACGCGGCGCGGTGGGCACGCTCCCCGCGGCGGGCGCCAAGGTGCGCGTGGCGTGGGACGAGGCGAGGGCGAGGAAGCCCCAGCCGGCTGATCCGCGGGATTGAAGGTACCGGCCTGGGCTTCCCGGGCGTGCTCCTGTTCGAGGGATCGAGCCCGCGCTTCTGCGAGGAAGCCGAGGCGGGGCGGCTCGCGTCACACCTGTCCCAGCGTTACAGGATGGTCCTCGGCCACACGCCCTCCCCGGGCGAGGTCAGGGCCTGGCGGAACTCGCTCGCGGCGTTCGCATCGCGTCTGCGTGCGGTCCCGAGCGCGACCGCCCATGTGCTGGTCGAATACCAGCTGCCGCTCTCGTCGAGCCGGCTTGACTGCATGGTGCTCGGCCACGATGCGGCTGGGAACGCGAACGCGGACATCGTCGAGCTCAAGCAGTGGGAGCAGGCGGACGAGTCACCGTTCGAAGACTGCGTATACGTCTTCGGAGAGCACAAGCTCCACCCGAGCGCGCAGGTCGGAGGATACACGGAGTACCTCCGCGACACGCTTTCCGTCTTCCAGGATGCGCCCGGCATCGACCTGCGCGGATGCGCGTACCTCCACAACCTGCGGAGCGTGGAGGTGAGCATCCTCGGGCTGGAGCGTTATGCGCCGCTCTTGCGGGACTATCCCATCTACGACGAGCGTAGCGAGGGAGCGCTCACGGAGCGGCTCGCGGAACGGATCGGCCAAGGAGACGGGGAGGAGCTGTTCGCGAAGGTCATGCGCAGCCGCTATCGCCCAAGCCTGAAGCTCCTGGACCACACGGCGCGAATGATCGAGGGAGACCCGATCTACCGCCTGCTCGACAACCAGCAGGTCGCGTACAATGCCGTCAAGTCCGCGGTCGAGAAGGGCATCAGCGGCGCGGCCACGCGCTCGGTCTTCGTCGTCGAAGGCGGGCCCGGCTCCGGCAAGAGCGTCATCGCGATGCGGCTCTTCGCCGACATGGCGCGGCGCGGCTACAAGGTCAACCACGCGACGGGCTCGAAGGCATTCACCACCAACGTCCGGGCGCGCGTCGGGCGCAAGGGCCAGGTCTTGTTCCGTTACTTCAATCAGTTCATGGCGGCCGCGCCGCAGATGCTGGATCTTCTCATCTGCGACGAAGCCCACCGCATCCGCGCGACGTCGAACAACCAATACACCGCCAGCGACAAGCGCTCCACCCGGAGCCAGGTCGAGGAGCTCATCGCGGCAAGCCGCGTCTCCATCTTCTTCCTGGACGCGAACCAGACCGTGCGCCCCGGAGAGGTCGGCTCGACAAGCCTCGTCCGCGCGACAGCCGAGGCGATGGGCGCAAGCGTGACGACGCTTCGCCTGGAGTCCCAGTTCCGGTGCGCGGGAAGCCAATCCTACGTCGAATGGGTCGAAGGCGCCCTCGGGTTGCGCGAGGGCGCGAACCTCGGTTGGCGAGAGGCAGGGGACTTCGACTTTCGTCTGGTCGACTCTCCCGGCGAGATGGAGCGGCTCCTGCGCGAGCGCATCGCGAAGGGCGACTCGGCCCGCATGGTCGCCGGATTCTGCTGGCCTTGGTCCCGAACGCCCGGCTGGGACCTCCCCGAGGAGGTCGTGATCGGGGATTGGCGGAAGCCTTGGAATCCCTTTCAGATCGGGACCACGCCCGCCCAGGACGCGTACTTCCTGTGGGCCTCGACCCCCCGCGGATTCGACCAGGTCGGCTGCATCTACTCGGCGCAGGGATTTGAATGGGATTACGTCGGCGTGATCGTCGGGCCTGACCTCGTGTGGCGCGAGGGGCGATGGGTCGCCGATCGCGCGAAGAGCGAGGACACGGCAGGCGCGAGGCGCGAGAAGGACCCCGCGCGCCTGGCGAGCCTGCTTGAGAACACGTATCGCGTCCTCTTCACCCGCGGCATGCGCGGCTGCTTCGTCTACTGCTGCGATGCCCAGACGCGGGAGCACTTCGAGGCGATGCTCCGGGGGATCTAGCGCCGGAACCGCAGCCGCGGTCGACTCATGAGGATCGTCGCGCCCAAGGCCACGGCGCCGGCGGCAAGCGCGAAGCCGAAGTGCGTCGCGCCGGGGCCGGAGGGCGAGGCGGCGTGCGCCTGGGCCCCGCCCGTCATGACGCCGTAGACGCCCACGACCAGGAGCACCCCGACGAGGGCGGCAAGCGCGCGCAGCACGGGGCCAACTTCGGGTCGGGGCGGTGTTGTTCGTTCTGGAACAAGGATCGCAGCCGCGGCTGCCTGCTTGGGCTACATGAACAGCAGCTTCACGTAGAACCACGCAGAGGCGAACTCTTCCTTCTTCGGCTGGCGTACCAGCCGGCAATACGCCCTACGCGCCCCCTGCGCCGCGCTGAAGCGCGGCTTCGGGGGCGATAAGCCGCGTCACATGAACAGCAGCTTGACGTAGAACCACGCAGAGGCGAACTCTTCTTTCTTCTCGCGATCGGCAAGCATCGCGGAGATCGTCTCGCGGACCTTCGGCCTCTTCGCGGCGCGCCGGAGCACGAAGTTGAGCAGCACGCGGTGGCGGCCGAGCTGCTGGAGCTTGTAGCTCATCTGCAGCTCCTCGTCGAGCTCGGCGCGTAGCGGCTTCTCGTACGCCTCGGCGAGGAAGGGCTTGCTGACGTTGTTGGCGGCGATCGCCTTGGTGGCCGCGGCGGCGGCGAGGCGGCCGCTGACCATGGCGTTGCCGATGCCTTCGCCGCTGAAGGGGTCGATGAGCGCGGCGGCGTCGCCCACGAGCATCCAGCCGTCTCCCGCGACGGGGCGGTGCTTGCTGCCCAGCGGGAGCACCCAGCCGCGCTTGCTGCCGGGCACCTCCCTCGCGTCCGCGAAGCGCTCCTTGAACGCGGGGTGCTCGCGCATGATGCGCTCGGTGTCGGCGATGAGCTGGACCTTCTTCGCGCCGTCCTTGCGCATGGCTTGCAGGTCCGTCTCGATCATGCCGCTGCCGACGTTGGCCATGCCGTCGTCGAGCGGGAAGATCCAGAAGTAGCCGGGGATCAGGCCCTCGACGAAGTGGATCTCGATATCACGGGTCATGCCGGTCACGCCGGTCATGTAGACGCGGTACGCGCCGATCCAGTGGTCGCGGTCGCGCTCGAAGGCGCCCGTCTTCTGCGCCACGACGCTCATGGCGCCGTCCGCGCCGATCACGAGCCTCGCGCGCGCCTCACGCCCGTCGCCGATCTTGATCCCGACGGCCCGGCCGTTCTCGAAGATGACGTCCTTGACCTCGGCGTCCTCCCACGTCTCGATGGACTTGTACGACTGCGCGTGGCGGAACACCATCTCGTCGAAGACGAGGCGGCGCGCGACCCAGCCCGCGGTGACGTAGTTGTACTTCTTGCTGTTCTTGATGCCCGTCGGGTCGACGTCCCGGGGGAAGGGGATCTGCACCTTGTCGTCGCGCGGGCCGCTGAAGAGCACGCCCTCGGCCACGGCGTGCGGGCGCTCCTCGACGAGGTCCGCGATGCCCAGCTCGCGCAGCACGGCCGCGCTCTTGCCGCTGATGGCGTCGCCGCACGTCTTGTCGCGCGGGAAGCGCGCCTTGTCCACGAGCAGCACGCGGTGCCCGTCGCGCGCCAGGAAGCTCGCGCACGCCGAGCCGCCAGGACCGGCGCCCACGACGATGACGTCGTACACGGCGCGGCGCATTAGGGCTCTGGGCTTTGAACATTGCCTGGATAATGGCCTTGGTCCGGCACCCCCTGTGGTCCCAAGGCATTGAGAACAGCGAATTCCGCGCGTGTTTCGTCAGTCAGAGGTAGGGCGGATCCGCCATGAACAAGTCACGGCGGGGGTTTGGGGTCCTCGCGCTCCCAGTAGATGTAGGAGTCACCGTCCTTCACTTGGAACTTGGATGAATCGCGCTTGAGCAACGCGACGAGCAACAGGCGATAGCCCAACACGACGGCCCCTACAGACAGTCCAATGAGCGCAATTTTCGCGCTGCTGAGGATGTCAACTGCGGCTACAGCGCCAACTGCGATACAGATCACCAACACCCAAGGATTGCGGTTCATGACTTTTCTCCAACTGTCACGCCATCATTTGTGGTCGGAAGTTGGCCGCGCAGGTTCGTTCCGCCGGACCCGCCGCAATACGCGTTGGGATATTTGAGTCGAGCGTTTTCCCCGAGTGTCTGTGCTATGCTTGGTGTGCTATGCTTGGTGTGCTATGCTCGACGCCCAACATCTGCGCTAACTCGTATTGGAGAGGGATGTGCAATGCCTTGCGACGTAGGTGGCGAGAAAACGGCGGTCTTCGCATGACGGATTTCTTGCCCTCGCTCACCAGGGCCGTTGCCGCGTGCAGGGCGGCTGATTACCAAATGAATCCGCGAGAGGGCCCGGGCCTAGGAGTAGATACCCGCCTCCCGATGGCATAGACCCCTCCGAAACAACGTCCTGGGATAGTGGGTGACAGGAAACGCCTAAGGTCCCAGCGGAGGTCCCCGCCCCATGCGCCTCGGCCTCGCCCTTCTCCTCCTGACTGCGTTCGCCGGCTGCGTCACGCCCTCCGCGAGCGTGCAACCCGCCTCGACGACCGTCGCGCTCCCCGCCGGCACCGCCGGCGTGCTCCACGACGCGATGGGGCACGTCCTCGCGGCCAACGCGACCACCGTCGCGGGCGTGGGCGGGCTCTACCACATCGGGGCCGCGAGCGCGGAGCCCACGATCGGCGTCGCGAAGGACGGCGCGGTCTTCATGACGGCCGAGGTGCCCAACCCCGACTGCGCGGCGTGCCCCGCGCTCCCCTACGCCAACTTCCAGATGGGCCCGACGCTCATGAAGAGCAGCGACAAGGGGCAGACGTGGAAGGACGCCTTCCCCAAGCTCCCCACCGGCGACTCGTACAAGCTGCGCTCGTGGGACCCGATGATGCACGTGGACCCCGACACCAACCGCGTCTTCATGGATGATATCTATCCGCTCGGCTGCGGCTTCCTCTCGTACAGCGACGACGAGGGCGCCACGTGGACGCACGACCCCGCCTCGTGCGGCAACCCGAACGTCAACGACCACCAGACGCTGGGCACGGCGAAGCCGCACACGCTCCCCACCGTGGGCTACCCGAACCTCGTCTACCGCTGCGTCAACAACCTCCAGTTCATCGGCTGCGCGATCTCGGTCGACGGCGGACTCTCCTTCCTGCCGCAGGTCCCCGTGACGGAGGCGATGCAGGCCGGCTGCGACGCGATCGTGGGCCACCTCGAAAGTGATGGCACGGGCCGCGTCTTCCTCCCGCTCACCTGCGGCGGCGTCCCCACCGCGGCCATCACCGAGGACGACATGCAGAGCTGGACGCTCGCGCCGATCAGCAAGGACGCGCCCAGCACGGGCCTGCACGTCGACCTCGCCCTCGACGAGGCGGGCAACGTCTACGCGCTCTGGGAGAGCAAGGGGCTCCCCGCGTACAGCTTCAGCACCGACCACGGCAAGACGTGGAGCAAGGCGATCATGGTCCAGGCGCCCGGCGTCACGGCCATCAAGTTCAACGCCATCGCCGCGGGCGCCGCGGGCAAGGTCGCCTTCGCGTACGTGGGCACCACGCTCCCGGGCGGCTACAAGAACCCGGCTCCGTCGTGCGGCGCGCTCCCCGCGCTCCCCTGCGACGAGCCCGCCGAATGGAAGAACGCGACGTGGAACGGCTACCTCGGCGTCATGACCGACGCGCTCTCCGCGAGCCCCACCCTCCAGACCGTCACCGTCAACGACCCGGCCGACCCGCTCTCGCGCGGCGCGTGCGGCGACCGCTGCCACGGCATGACCGACTTCCTCGACGTCGCCATCGACCACGACGGGCGCCCCTGGGCCGCCTTCGTGGACGTGTGCACGCAGAAGTGCGCGACCGATCCCTCGGTCCTCTATGACGCGGACGTGGGCGCCGTGGGCACGCTCGTCTCCGGTCCCGCGCTGCGGGGCGAGGCTGGCGCCCTGACGCCGATCCTTCCGCCTCCGGCGCCGAAGGCCGCCTCCTGATCGTCCCGCCCGACCTCAACACGAAGGCACGAAGCCACGAAGAGCACGAAGCGGTCGTTCGTGCTCTTCGTGGCTTCGTGACTTCGTGTTCCGGCGACCCGGGGAAGCGCCGGAGCAGAAGCGCTCAAGAAGGGGTCCCGCCTCCCCAGAGGATGATGGCGGCGTCCCTCTTCTGCGAGCACAAGAAGCTCAGGACCGCGTGCGCGCTCTGCAAGGCGACCGCCGTGCCGCCCGCGTCGCGCGACCTCAAGCCCGTCGTGGAGGAGAAGCCGAAGCGCGAGGCGAAGCCCAAGGCCGAGCCGAAGGCGTTCGACCCGACCGACGCCGAAGCGATGAGCACCGACGCGGCCCCGACCGGGCGCCGGGGACCGGGCAAGCCGCTCATGCCGACGCGCCAGAAGGCCAAGAAGGTCGACAGCCGGGCCGAAGCGGAGCACGCCGAGGCCTGGTGGGTGAAGAAGTGAGGGGTCCCGTCGGGGCGTGAATCAGCAAGGTCATATGCTTCCAGTGGCAACAAGGGTCTGGACTTCGAGCCGCCCGCGCATGCCCCGCGCGCCGCCACACGACGTGGCCTGCCCGCGAATGGCCACTGCGCGCGGCCCTCGATCCGATCCTATTCTCGCGGAACGATGACGATCAGGCGTCCCTTCCGCACGCGGATGCGCTGCGGGGGCGCGCCGGCGAGGTTGCTCACGCCGTAGGGCTCGCCCGCCACCATCATCGCTTCGACGAGCGGGTAGCGCAGGCCGTCGTAGGTGATGCCCTCCACGCGCGCGTCGAAGGGGATCGCGGAGAGGAGCGCGCCCTCGGGCAGGTCGAGGCGCAGCTCGCGCTCCGGCGTGACCACGTACGTGTCGCCGTCCTCGTCCGCGGCGCGCACGCGGGCCCAGGCGCTCGCGGCGGCGAGAAGGTGCAGGTTGGCGAGCGCGTGGTCGGGCCGCCCGCCGCCGGGCCCGAGGAACAGGACCTCGTCGCACCCCTTGGCGTGGGCGAGCGCGAGCGCCGCGTCGGTCTCGTCCTTCTGCGCGGGGTGGCGCTCGAGGGGCACGCCCTCGGCCTCGAAGCGCGCGAGCGTCTCCGCGCTCACGGAGTCCATGTCGCCCACGATGCGGTCGGGACGCGCGCCCGCCTCGCGCAGCGCCTCCGCGCCGGCGTCGACGGCGAGGACACGGTCGCCCGGCCGCACGTGCGCGCGCACGAGGGCGGCGGTGGCGCGCGGGAAGACGAGGACCGCCCTCATGCGGCCGCCACCGCGCCCTCCCGTCTTGAACCCGAGGCGAAGGAGCCATATCCAGGAGGGCGCAGAGGGCTGGGGCGTGGCGCATCGGCTGGGCGCCTGCGCGGCGAGCCTCGCCGCGTTGGGGCTGGGACTGGCAGCATACGCGATCCTCTGGCCGCCGGCGGGGCCCGACGTGATGGGCCGTCCGCTGGCGTGGGCGCTCGCGCTCTGGGGCCTGGGCCTCGCCGCCGGCGGCGCGCTCGCGGGGCTCCTGGGCGCGGGCCACCCGGACCACGGCGAGGGCATGCTCGGGACGATGCTCCTGCGCACCGACCGCCCCGCGCTCGCGCTCTCCGCGCTGGGCCTGGGCGCGCTCTCCTCGACGCTCGTCGCCGCGGCCGCGGGCTTCGTGGCGCCTGACGTCCCCGTGCTGGGCCTGCGCGCGTCGGACTGGACCTTCTACGCGGCGCTCAGCCTCCTCTCGCTCTCGCTGGCGCTCCCCGCGCTCGCGTCGTACGTCTGGAGCGGCGGGCGCGGCTCGCGCGCGCGGAAGGCGGCCGCCGGGCGCCACCACGCGATGGCGATCCTCACGGCGCTCGCGCCCTGGGCGTTGCGCGCCCTTTTTGGCGCATGAGCCCGCTCGCGGCGCGTGCGGAGCCTCCTGCTCTTCGTCGTGCTCGTCGCGGGCTGCACGCAGAGCGCGCCGCCCACCACGAGCACGCCGAGCGCGCACTTCGTCGAGCCTCCCCTTCCGGGCGGCGCGTGGCGCGAGCCGTGCCCCGCGCAGAACGCGACGCCGCTCGCGGTCGACTTCGTGGCGCAGCCGCGCAACGACTCCGCGGGACACGGCCCCGGCCTCCACCGCCTCGACCCCGTCACGTTCCTCTGGGTCTACGCGACCTACAACCAGACCGACCGCCAGGACCGCGTCAGCCGCGTCAACCCGGTGGACGTCGCGCGCGACCCGGACGGAACGCTCGAGGTCTGCACCCGCGTGGACCTCGTCACCCCCGTGGAGGTCGACGGCAAGCTCCGAACCTACGACGTGGCCGCGCGCTTCACCGCCACGCAGGGCCTTCCGGCCGGCAGCGTCCGCTTCACGGTGAACTGGATCGCCGGCTGCACGCCGTGCGATCCGCTCCCCCGCGGGAACGCGACCGTGGACTTCCCTTGATCCGCGGAAGGGCAAGCTTCTCCCGTTGTCGTTTGCCGGCGCTCCTTTCCCGACACCGAGAATCCCGGAATCCGCGGATGGCTCGGATGCGCGGTGTTGGGAAAGGAGCGCCACGAGCCGCGCATGGATGGGAACGCGCCCTCGCCCTTCGAAGGCTGATCCCAAAAAGACGAGCCCTGGGAAGCCGGCGGCCCCGCATGCGTCGCCTCCTCGTGCTGCTCGTCGTCGCGGTCGCGCTCGCCGGGTGCAGCGCCCGCGCCAACAAGGACGCTCTCTTCGGCTACATGAAGAAGCCCGTGTTCGCCAGCAGCTTCCCGCTCGCCGACGCGCGCGCGGTGCCGCAGTCGCAGCAGTTCTTCGTGGAGGACGGAAGCATCGCGAGCCTCCAGATCCAGGTGTGGGTCAACGCGACCGCGGGCGGCGCGACTGTGAGCATCGTCGACGCGCACGGCGACGAGGTGCTGCGCACGACCCAGAGCACGACCGTGGCGGCGCCCCTGGACCTGGGCGCGTGGAAGGTCACGGTCGCGGGCACGCGCGACGCGACCGGCCAGGTCGACATCCTCGTGATGCGCCACTAGAGGCTGTTTCACAGCCTCTGTCGCAGTCGCGCAGGGTTTTCCCCGTGGCTTCGCTTTCCGCCAACACGCCCAGACGCC
>JAXDQU010000082.1:0-4957 GCA_034667685.1 Thermoplasmata archaeon
CTCGGATGCGCGGTGTCGGGAAAGGAGCGCCGGCGACGACCCCGGGAGTCCAGAGCGCCCGGACAAACTCCGGCGGGCGAGCGCCCGAGTAGAAGGGGCTTTAAGCCGAGCAGAACTAGAACGGCGCGGTTTCGATGAAGGACGATCGGGAGATGGACAAGCGCAGCCGCGTCGCCCGCGGCGGCGAGCCCGCGGAAGGCCCGAGCAGGGAGGAGCAGATCGCCGAGCTCCAGGCCATCGTCAAGGCGTACGAGGAGAAGTTCAACCAGATCAAGGAGCCCCCGCTCCTCTCGGCGTACGTGCTCCGTCTCCAAGGCGACGACCTGGAGCCCAACGAGGTCGTGGTGAGCCACGGCTCGCAGGTGCTCAAGGTCGCCGTCGGCCAGGTCGCACGCACGGACCTGCGCACGGGCCAGTACGTCTGGCTCCACCCGAAGACGTACGCCATCATCGCCACCACGCGCCAGTACGAGCAGGGCGTCGTGGGCAAGGTCGTCGACATCTACCAGGACAAGCTCGTCATCACCACGAGCGACGGCATGGAGCGCAAGATCATCGACCTGCCCGGCGGCATGGCCGACGAGATCAAGATCGGCTACGAGGTCAGCCTCCTCCCGCCCACGCTGGACATCCTCGAGGTCCGGCCCAGCAGCGAGATCCGCGACCTGTTCCTCGGCGAGACGCCCAACGTGCGGTACGCCGAGGTCGGCGGCCTCGACGAGACGCTGGACCGCATCCGCGACGTCGTCGAGCTTCCCTACAAGGAGCCGGAGCTCTTCGAGTCCATCCACCTGAAGGCGCCCAAGGGCGTGCTGCTCTACGGCCCTCCGGGCTGCGGCAAGACGCTCATCGGCAAGGCCGTCGCCACGGAGAATTCGTTCACGTTCTTCAACGTCAAGGTGGCCGACATCCTCTCCAAGTGGGTCGGCGAGTCCGAGAACATGATCAAGGCGCTCTTCCGCAAGGCGCGCGAGAACGCTCCCTCCATCATCTTCTTCGACGAGTTCGACGCGCTGGGCACCACGCGCGGCCAGCAGGACAGCGCGGGCGTCCAGAAGAACATCATCGCGCAGATCCTCTCCGAGATGGACGGCATTGACACGCTCAAGGACGTCTACATCCTGGGCGCGACGAACCGCCCCGACATGATCGACCCCGCGCTGCTGCGTCCGGGCCGCTTCGACGAGGTCATCGAGATCCAGCGCCCCAACAAGCAGGCCGCGATGCAGATCATCAACATCTACCTCACCTCGGACCTGCCGCTCCAGCAGACCTTCGTGCAGGAGAACGGCGGCTCCAAGGACAAGGCGCTGGAGAACATGAAGAGCATGCTGCTCGACGAGCTCTACGGCGACAACAAGTGGGTGGAGTTCAAGCTCGACCCCGAGGCCAAGGAGTCCGTCAAGACGATCAAGCGCAAGGACATCATCTCCGGCGCGCTCATCGAGAGCATCATCACGACGGCCAAGAAGAACTACGTCAAGCGCGTCCTGCCCTTCGCGCGCGGCTCGCCCGAGCGCGCCCGCGAAGGCCTCAACTTCGAGGACCTGAAGAAGGCCGCCGAGGAGGAGTCGAAGGAGCACGCGCTCGTCGAGTCCTCCGTCTACCAGAAGCGGCAGCGCGAGCGGGCTCGGTACGCGGCGAACGACAACGTCGAGGTCATGTGAAGCGCGCCGCAGCGCGCCGAACATGGCCTCGATAGGTCGGACCGAAGTCCGGCCGTGTCGAGGTCATGTGAAGCGGGGCCTCTGACGCCCATTCCCGCGGTAACTCCCCTTTTCCCCCGCGCCGCACGTGCTCGCCTGGCGCACGTTCACCCGTCCCCAGGTGATTCGGCCGGTCTTTGATATCAGACATTCTTCCTCCGCAATCGGTTTCCCCGCGTCGATCGTTCGGGGCGCGGGGAACCACCCACATGAACACGCGTCTCACCTACCTGCTTCTCGCGACCGCCCTCCTGCTTCCGTTCGCGCACGCCGCCTCCATCAACGACGTGGGCGCCTCGGGCGCCTGCCACGACACCGGCGGCTTCGGCGGCCAGGGCGAGGTCACCGTGCACAACGGCCAGGTCACGGCGAGCCCCGCCCAGGGCGACCCCACCGGCATCCCGCTCGCGGTCGCCGCGTTCGCCAACGACCCCACGACCATCCCCAGCGGCGACGGCTGCACGTCCGCCGGCGACGACCGCGTCGAGGCGCACGTCGTGACGGACTCGACGAGCGTGCAGGTCTGCTACGACGGCAACACGGCCGACCTCACGGGCCCGTGCACGATGCACAACTGAGTCACCACGCATCGGCGGCGACGGTGCGCCAGAAGGACGCGCTCGTCCCGGTGCTGGCGAACCACCAGACCAGCGCGCCGCTGCCGCGCGCGTCGGAGACGGCCTTCAGCTCCTGGCCGATGATATCAGGGCGCGTCTCATACGGCCCGAACCCTTCGACCCAGGGGTGGACGGCGTGCGCGGCCGCGACGGCGTTGGCGACCCAGGAGGCGACGATCGCGGCGCGGTCCGCGTGCGCGACGTCGCCCAGCGTGCTCCCCGTGCAGGGAAGCCGCGTACCGGCGCCGCCGCCCACGTCGGCCGGCTGCGGGTAGCGCACGTGGTCGAAGTTGATCTCGGCGATCACGGTGCGCGCCACGAGGTCCTTCACCTCGCCCAGGACGTACGCGCGCACGTCCGCGCACGCCGGATCGACCCACGCGCTCGTTCCGATGCGCGAGCCGGGGAACTTGGCCGCCGCGACGCTGTCCTCGAACACGTCGAAGCGCGCCACGACGCGCATCCCGCTCGCGTGGGCGTCGCGCACCACTGCGAGAGAGGTCCGAGCCCCCCGGGATCGGCGCGGACGCGGCGCTCGCCGGAGGCGCCATCAGCGCGGGCCCAACGAAGAGCAGCGCGGCCAGGACGGAAAGGGCAAGACGCGCCATCGTCGAGACCCCGGACAAGTGCGGGGTCACGGCACGCCGAGCGGCCGCAAGCGCAATCGTGATGCTCAGCCGGCGCGTTCGCCGCCGCGCATGGCCTCCAACCTCGAGCACCAGGCGCTCAACGCCCCCAGGACGATCAGCGTCACGAGCACCGCCTTCGGGCCGGGCAAGGCGATCCCGCGCGAGTTCTCGGGCTACGGCGAGAACGTCTCGCCGCCCCTGAAGCTCGCGGGCCTTCCGCCCGACGCGCAGGCGCTCGCCATCGTCGTCGACGACCCCGACGCGCCCAACGGCACGTTCACCCACTGGACCGCGTGGGACCTGCAGAACGTGACCGAGCTGGCGCGCGGCGCGGACGTGAAGAAGCTCAAGGGCACGCAGGGCAAGAACGGCCTCGGCAAGGTCGGCTACCACGGCCCGCAGCCGCCCAGCGGCACGCACCGCTACCGGTTCCGCGTCTTCGCGCTGCGCGAGAAGCTCGGCCTGCCGCACGGCGCGCCCGTCGAGGACGTCTGGCGCGCGCTCGAGGGCAAGGTCCGCGCGTGGGGCGAGCTCGAGGCGACGTACACGAAGAACTGAAGGGCTCGACGCGCGGTCGGGGGCCGATGCCCACGCCCCAGGAGATCGCCGAGAAGCTCATCCCGCAGCTCGAAGCGCGCCACTTCAGCGCGGAGTACGTCGCGACCGCCGCGGAGGCGAAGGAGGCCGTGCTCAAGCGCATCCCGCGCGGCGCGGCCGTCATGGCGGGCTCGTCCACGACGCTCGACCAGATCGGCGTGACGGACGCGCTCAAGTCGGGCGAGTGGGACTACCTGCGCGCGAAGGTGTGGGCCGAGCAGGACCCCGCGAAGCGGCAGGAGCTGCGCATGCACGCGATGCTGGCGCCCTTCTTCCTCGGCAGCGTCGCGGCCGTCACGGAGGAGGGCATCCTCGTCGCCGCGGACCACGGCGGCTCGCGCGTCGCGGGGTACGTCGCCGGGCCCGAGCGCGTCATCATCGTCGTCTCGACGAGCAAGGTCGTCTCCGACCTCCACGACGCGATGCGCCGCGTGCGCGACGTCGCGGCGCCCCGGGAGCAGGAGCGCGTCGACAAGGGGCCGGTCCACTACGCCTCCCACCCCAACAAGTGGGTGCTGCTCGAAGGCGAGCCGCGGGCGGGGCGGACGCACGTGATCCTCGTGGGCGAGCCGCTGGGCTTCTGAGGCAACAAGGTTCTTCTCCCCCACGGCCGCTCGCGCCGCGATGATCCCCGCGGACCTCCACCGGCGCACCAGCGGCCCCGCCATGGCCTGGGGCCTCCTCGTCGCCCTCGTCGTGCTCGGCGCGCTGGGCTTCCTCGCCGCGCGGTCGGGCTGGAGCGCGCCCCTGCTGATCCTGGGCGCCGGCGGCGCGCTGGCGGCCATCGTGGCGGGCTCGTGGGTCCTCATGATGGGGCGCTGATGACGCCCCTCTTCGACGCCCCCACCCGCCGCCTCGTCCTCGCCGCGGGGGGCCTCTCGCTCGTCGCGGGCCTCCTGCACCTCTACATGGCGCCCGAGCACTTCGGGGAGTGGATCGGCTACGGCCTCTTCTTCGTCGCATGCTTCGTCGCGCAGGGCGCCAACGGCCTGCTGCTGATCTGGGAAGGATATCAGACGAAGCCGCGCCCCGCGTGGTGGCCCTCCGCGTACCGCGCGATGATCTGGACGGGCATCGCGGGCAACGTCGTGCTGATCCTCTTCTGGGCCTACACGCGCTTCGTGGGCGTGCCGCTCGGGCCCGCCGCGGGCGAGAAGGAGGAGATCGCCATCGGCGACCTGCTCACGAAGACGGTCGAGCTGGCGCTCGTCGTCGCGCTCGTCGGGCTGCTGCGCTACGGGCCGCGCGTCGCGGAGCCCGAGCCCCTCGTCAGCTACGCCTAGAACCTGTTTCAAACCTCACCCGTTGCTGCGAGGTTTTCCTTTTCATCCTCCGCGTGGCGCTTCGCTTGCCGCCATAACGCCAAGACGCCAACACCCGGCGGGTTGGCGTCTTGGCGGGATGGCGG
>JAXDQU010000083.1:0-5826 GCA_034667685.1 Thermoplasmata archaeon
CCGAGCAACCGAGGCACCCGCGGATTCCGGGATTCTCGGTGTTGGGAAGGCCGCGCCACCGGGACAAGCGCGAGCGCCCGCCGTCGGAACCCATTTCCCGCCACCCGCGCGTGCGGCGCCCATGCCAGGCCGGTGCGTGGGCAAGCACGTCGTCGTGACCGGAGCGAGCAGCGGGATCGGCCGCGCCCTGTCGCGCGCGTGGGGGCGCGAGGGCGCCACCGTCTGGATGGGCGCGCGCAGCGAGAAGGCGCTGGAGGAGGCGGCGCGCGAGGTGGACCGCGCCGGCGGCCACGGGCACGCGCTCCCCCTGGACGTGACGCAGCGCGACAGCATCCAGCGCTTCGGGCAGGCCGTCGCGGCGCAGGCGCCCGGCGTCGACGTGCTCGTCAACAACGCGGGCGTCGGCCACTGGGGCGCGATGGACGCGACCGACGCCGCGACGTGGGACCGCGTGATCGCGACGAACCTCACGGGTCCGTTCCTCGTCACGAAGGCGATGCTGCCGCTGCTGCGCAAGCGCGCCGGCCCGCGCCACGTCGTCAACCTCGTCAGCGTCGCGGGCAAGCAGGCGCACGCGGGCGGCAGCACCTACAGCGCGAGCAAGTTCGGCCTGAAGGGCTGGACCGAGGCCATCGCCGCCGAGCTGGCCGAGGAGGGCATCCGCGTCGTCGCCGTCTGCCCGGGCTACGTGAACACGGACCTCGTCGCGGGCTCGGGCGCCGAAGCCGAGCGCATGATCCAGCCCGACGACCTCGCGCAGGTCATCCTCGATTGGACCTTCCTTCCTGCCTCCGTGGCCGTCGACGAGATCACGGTCTGGCCGTGGGAAATGTATACCGAGTAACGCTCCTCGTTTCGTTGTGACGGGCGCAGGTTCAAGCCACCCGCGCGCAGAGGCCTGGGGACGTGGCAGACGGCTCCGACGGCGCGGCCTTCGTCATCCTCGTCTTGTCCTGCGCGGCCATCTGGGGGATCGCGCGCGCGGTGCGACGTCCGAAGGCGCGCGGGCGCAGACGGGCCCACGTCCCCATGCGGACGGAGACGCCGCGCGCGAGCGGGCGCATGACGACGCAGGAGTTCGAGGCCGGCCGCACGCTCCTGACCGAAGGAGGCGAGCGCGTGCGCTCCCAGGCCGAGGTGCGGATCGCGAACGCCTTGCGCCGCCGCGGGATGCGCTACGTCTACGAGCCGAGGATCTGCGGCTTCCGGCCGGACTTCTTCCTGCCCGACCATCGCATCATCATCGAGTATTGGGGCCTCGACGAGCCCGCGTACAACCAGCGGCGCCGGACGAAGACGGCCGCCTACCTGCGCGAGGGATACAAGCTCGTGAGCCTGGGCCCGAACAAGGGCATCAGCGTCGAGCGCGACCTGGATCGGCAGCTCTACTACAAGCTCCAGGCGCCGTAGCTCAACGCATCCGCGTCTGCACCGTCTCCGCGATGATCTCCTCGGGCGGCGCGCCGATGAGGCGATCCACGACCTCGCCGCCGTCGAAGACGAGCAGCATGGGCGCGCTCCTGACGCCGAACGCCGCCGCCACCTTGCTATCGGGCGCGACGACGCCGCAGTCCACCCGCAGGCGCGCGCACACGAGCCCGAGCCGGTGGCGCACGCGCAGCGAGAGCTCGTCGTCCTCCAGGATCGCGAGCAGGACGACCTTGCGCATCTCCAGGAAGTCGGGCGTCTCGTCGTCGCGCAGGTCGAGCACGCGGCCCGCGTCCTGCTGCGTCGGCCTCATCGGCGCCTCATCTGTCGAAGGATGTCCGGGCCGGTGGCGCCCTTGCGCGGCACGAGGTCGACGGGCGTGCCCAGCCCCTCGCGCACGGCGCGGTCGTACACGGCGCGCGCGACGGCGCAGTCCTGGATCGCGAGGCCGGTGCTATCGAAGATGGTGATCTCGTCGGGGCTGCTGCGGCCCGGGATCGCGCCTTCGAGGATGGCGCCCAGCGTCCCGCGCACGTGCTCGCGGCGCAGCACGCCCGACTCCAGCGGGACGTTGATCTCGCCGCTGTGGCTGGCCTGCTCCCAGTCGTCGACGACCACGACCGCGTCGCCCAGGATGTCGGGGTCGAGCTCCTGCTTGCCCGCGGCGTCGGCGCCCAGCGCGTTGACGTGCGCGCCGCGCTCGACCCAGTCGCGCATGACGATGGGCTTGTGGACGGGCGTCAGCGTGCAGACGACATCACAGCCCGCGGCCTCGTGGATCGAGCCCACGCGGACCTCCAGGCCCGGCGCGGCGGCGGCCACGCGCGCGCGGAGCGCCTCGGCGTTCTCCGGCCGCAGGTCGGCGAGCACGACCTCGCGCACGTCGCGCACGCGGGAGAGCGCCGCGATCTGATAGCCCGCCTGCGTGCCGCAGCCCACGATGCCCAGGCTCGTCGCGTCCTGGCGCGCGAGCGTCCGCGTGGCGACGGCGGCCGCGGCGCCGGTGCGGAACGCGGTGAGCACCGTGGCGTCCATGACCGCGAGCGGGAAGCCCGTGGCCGGGTCGGAGAGGATCAGCGTGCCGATGACGGTGGGCAGGCCGTGCTTCGCGGGGTTGCCCGGGTGCGAGTTGACCCACTTCACCGAGAGGCTGTTGCCCACGCGCGCCGGCATGCTGCGCACGTCCCCGCCGAAGTCCGGGAGGTCCACGTACGACTTGGGCGGCATGACGGCCTCCTTGCGGTGGTAGGCGCGGAAGGCCGACTCGACGGCGAGGATCGCCTCGTCCAAGTCGAGGCAGCGCGCCACCTCGTCCGCCCGCAGGAGGAGCGTGCTCGTCTCCACGGGCCGAGCGAGCGGGGAGGGCACCCTAATACTTGCCGCGGGCGATGCGCCCCTCGTGACGGACCCGCGCGTGGGCGTGATCGGCTGGAGCTGGCCCGAGTGGCGCGGCCAGGCCTACTCGGCCAAGGCCAAGCCGACGGACTTCCTGAGGCACTACGCCGAGCAGTTCCCCACGGTGGAGGTGGCCTCGTCGTTCTACCGCGCCCCCGACGCCGCGACGGTGGAGGCGTGGGACGCGCAGACGCCCAAGGGCTTCGTCATGTCGATGAAGGTCCCCGAGGGCGTCGCGCGCCGCCCCGCCGAGGCGAAGGAGCCGCTCGCGTCCTTCGTGGAGGCCATCGCCCCGCTGCGCAAGTCGAAGAAGCTCGGCGCGCTCGTCATCCAGTTCCCGCGCACGTTCAAGCGCGAGAAACGCGAGGCCGACCTGCACGCGCTGCTGAAGACCCTGCCGAAGGGGCCGCGTTGGGCCATCGAGCTGCGGCACGACTCGTGGTGGCACGCCGACACGTACCGCGCGCTGGAGGACGCGAAGGCCACGCTCGTCTGGTCGTCGCTCGACGGACGCACGCCGCCCGTCGTCACGTCGGACGCGCTCTACCTGCGTCTCTTCGGCGACAAGAAGCTCACGCCGCCCTGGTCGAAGAAGCGCCGCGACCGCACGAAGGAGATGGCGTATTGGGCCGAGCGGATCCGCGACGAGGGCGCGGGCGCCAAGCAGGTCGACGTGCTGCTCTCGAAGTTCCTCGAAGGGTACGCGCCCGCGAGCGTCGAGACGATGCGGCGGCTGCTGGCGTAGCTCAGGCCTTGCCCTTCTGGTTGGGACCGCTGCCCGTCGCGTTGGGCTGGAAGACGTAGCCGCCGTTGCCCTCGACGTGGACCTGGACGTCGAAGAGGAAGTCGGTCTCCTTGCCGCTGGCGATCTCGAAGCTCGTGGCCAGGAAGATCTTGCCGCCGGGCGCCTTCACGTCGACGCTCTGGCCGTTGGACTTCAGCACGCCCTTCGCGTCCTGGATCGAGAGCGTGAGCTTGGTGTAGTTGCCGTTGTCGACCGCGCCCGAGAAGATCGTCGACACGTTCCCCGAGGCGAGCTTCGTGAGGTCGAACGTGCCCGACGCGGGCGCGTAGTCCTTCTCGCCGCCGTCCTTGCCCGTCAGCGTGATCTTCGTCACGGTCACGTTGAGGACGGAGAAGTCGCCCAGGTTGTCGGGCGCGTCGGTGACGTGCAGCGAGAGCGTGCCGTTGGACGACGCGCAGCCGGAGAGAAGGAGGAGGGCCATCGAAGCCAGGAGCGCGCCGCGCATCGCTCCGGCAGCCTCCCCCGGCGGAAGAGCGTTGCGCGCCCGCAGCCTCACGCCGTTGGCGCCGCCGCGGCGCGCGCCTGCAGCGCCTCGTGCACCAGCAGCGCGGCGTGCGCGTCGTGGACGGCGCGGTGCGCGGCGCCCGGGTACGCGATGCCCAGCATCCGGCACGCCTCCAGGAGGCGCGGCCACTTGCCGCCCGGGTCGAGCGCGCGGTGCGCGGCGAGCTTCAGGCAAGGACCCCACGGCCCGTGGAGGTGCCAGGGCGCCTGCGCGAGGAACGGCGCGTCGAACGCCACGTTGTAGGCGAGCAGCGCGGCGCCCGGAGCGCGGGCCAGCGCGCGCAGCTCGCGGCGCATCTCGACGGCGACCTTGCGTGCGTCGGGCGCGGCGCGGACGTCCTCGATGCGGATCTGGCTGATGCCCAACGCGCGGTCCGCGCGCCCGCCGGCCAGGTGGCGCTCGCCCGGGTTGCAGAGGCGCGCCCACGTGCGCACAGCGCCGGAGGCCGGGTCGCGCCACGCGAAGGCCACCTCGACGATGGCGTCCTCGCGCCCGGCCGCCTGGCCCAGGCCCGTCGTCTCCGTGTCCACCACGATGGGGAGCACGCCGACGGAACGGCGCCGCAGCTAATAGGAAGACGGTTGGACCGGCTCCAGGGGATGCAGCCGCGTTACTCCCACTCGATCGTTCCCGGAGGCTTGTGCGAGACGTCGTACACGACCCGCGTGACGTGCGCGCCCAGCTCGTTGGTGATGCGCACGCTGATCTTCTCCAGCAGCGCGTGGGGGAGCGTCGAGTATTGCGCGCTCATGGCGTCAAGGGATTCCACAGCGCGAACCACAATCGTCTCGCCGTAGACGCGGATGTCGCCGTGCACGCCGACGCTGCGCACGGGGAGCAGCGCCGCGAAGTACTGCCAGGGGCGCTCGATCTCGCCGCGCGAGGTCGCCGCGTCGATCTCCTCCTCGACGATGGCGCACGCGTCGCGCACGATCTGCGTCCGCTCGGGCGTCGCCTCGCCCAGCACGCGCACCGCGAGGCCCGGGCCGGGGAAGGGCTGGCGCTCGGCGACGGGGATCGCCAGGTGGCGCGCGAGCTTGCGGACCTCGTCCTTGTAGAGGTCGCGCAGCGGCTCGCAGAGCACGAGCTTCATGTCCTTGGGGAGGCCGCCCACGTTGTGGTGCGACTTGATCGTGTCGCGCACGCCGCCGCCGCTCTCGATCCAGTCGGGCGCGATGGTGCCCTGCACGAGGACGTCGGCGTCGATCTTCTTGCTCTCGCGCTCGAAGACGCGGATGAAGCGCTCGCCGATGATCTTGCGCTTCTGCTCGGGGTCCGTGACGCCCTTCATGGCCGCGTAGAAGTCGGCGCTCGCGTCCACGAAGTCCAGGTTGATGTCGAGGCCGCTGAGGAGCTGCTTGATCTGCGCGGCCTCGTTCTTGCGCATGTAGCCCGTGTCCACGAAGACGCTCGTGAGGCGCTTGCCGATGGCCTTCGCCACGATGACCGCCGCGGTGGTCGAGTCCACGCCGCCCGAGCACGCGATGATGGCGGTCTTCCCCTCGGGGATCTGCTTGCGGATCGCCTCGACCTGCTCCTGGACGAACGCCTCGGGGTTGAACATCGCGCGGGCCCTCTCTGGCTGCGCCACGTAGGGACCCCTTCTAAAGACTTTCCGGGCTCCTTCGGGGCTCTGGGCTCGGGACTCAGGGCTCTCCGGTTGCAGCCAGGCGGGAGCCCTGAGTCCCGAGTC
>JAXDQU010000084.1:0-19701 GCA_034667685.1 Thermoplasmata archaeon
GGCCGCGCGCGGCCGAAGAAACGGCCACAACGCATAGGCGTGGCGCTGCGACGAGCCACGGCTTCATGCAAACGCTCGGATGGGGCATCGCCCTCGTGATCCTCGGCCTGGTCCTCACGTTCACGCACCTCTTCGGCTTCGTCGTGGGGCTCCCGCTCCTGGGCATCGGCCTCGTGCTCGTCGCCATCGGCATCGTGCTCGGCGTCATCCACCTCGTCACGGGCGGCGCGCGCCGCGTCGAGGGCCGGGTGCGCGGACGGACGCTGTAGGCGGCGTTACGGCATGACAATCTCGCGCTGCGCGCGCGTCGTGACCTCGGGCTTGAGGTCGCGGTGCACGTAGACGTCGATCTCGTTGCGCACGCCGAACTCGGGCAGGTAGACGCCCGGCTCGATGGTGACGAGAAGGCCGGGGATCAGCTCGCGCGTGTCGTACGTCTCGAAGCCGTCGAGGTTCGCCCCCTCGCTGTGCACCTCGTAGCCGACGCTGTGGCCCGTGCGGTGCGTGAACCACTGCGCGAGCCCCTTGTCCGAGAGGTGCGCGCGCACCGCGTGGTCCGTCTCCGCGCCGGTCGTCGGCTTGCCGCGCTTGGCCGCCGCCTCCAGGTGCGCCACGCCCGCGTCGCGCGCGTCGCGCACGGCCTCGAACACCTCGACGTGGCGCGGCGAGGGCTTCTTCCCCGCGAAGCCGGTCCACGTGATATCAGCGTACACCGTGCCGGGGCGGTCCATCTTGCCCCAGAGGTCGATGAGGACCCAGTCGTCCTTCCTGATGACGCTGGAGCCCTGCTCGTGCGGCTCGTAGTGCGGGTCGCCCGCGTGCTCGTTGGCGCCCACGATGGGCGCGTGGTCGAACGTCATGCCCGCCTCGCGGAACTTCTTGACGAGGAGCTGCTGCACGTCCCACTCGGTGATCCGGCGGCCCGCCAGCGCCTCGCTGAAGAGGTGCGCGAACGCGGCGTCCTTGCTCGCGTCGAGCACCTTCGCGGCCTCGCAGTGCGTCGCCAATTCCGCGTCGGAGAGGCGCGCGTAGGCGTACTGGTAGAGGTCGCCGCTGGGCACGACGCTCTTGCCCAGGCCGCGCACCAAGTCAAGGGTGCCGCCATCGACGCGGGAGACGTAGGGGAGCGTGCCGCCGGGCGCGTACTCCATCGCGACGCTGCGCGCCCCCTTGAGCACGTCCGTGAGCGCGTCGACGAGGCTGCCGCGGTGCGTGTAGGCGCGGACCTGCGCGTCGATGCCCTGGAGCGCGCTGTGGTCGATGGCGCTCCCGATCAGCGTGGGGCGCCCCTCGGCGGGGATCCAGTAGAAGACGCGCCGCGTCAGGTGGCGGTCCTGGCCCCCGAGCACGCGCTTCAGGACCGGGTTGCTGCCCTTGAAGTCGTAGACGAGCCAGCCGTCGATGCCCTTCTGCCGGAGGTGCTCCTGCGCTTCGTGAAGGCCCATGGCCGCGGCACCGCCGCCCCCAGCCTTGGCCTTTGCCTCAGCCTCAGCCTCAGCCTCAGCCCCCGCCCGTGTCGCTTCGCGGCTCCGCATGCGAAGTGCGCGGGGGACGCGGAGGTCGCGGACTCACTCAACCCCGCGTTCACCGCGCTCTCCGCAAGCCCCGCATGCGGAGCCGCGAAGCGCCGGGCCCTCGCCGGAGGTCGGGACCGGAACCGCTTTCTCGGGCCCTCGCCGTCGCGCCCGCGGTGAAGAAACGCCTCTGGCATCTCGTGGTCGGGACGCGGGGCGGCCTCAAGCGCGCGGAGATCATCGCGCTGGTGCGCCGTCGCCCCTACAACGCCCACGAGATCTCGCGCCTGATGGGCGTGGACTACAAGACCGCGCGCCACCACCTGCGCGTCCTCGTCGAGAACGACATCCTCGACGCCAGCGAGGACCACTACGGCACGCTCTACTTCTGGAGCAGCGCGATGCAGGCCAGCGCGGCGACGTGGCAGGAGATTTGGGAAGCCATGGGGCAAAACGCTTCAGGCAAGTCGGACAAGAAGGAAGGTGAGCCGTGATGGAAGCGACGTTCTACTGGTGGGCGGGCTGCATGGCGCTCTCGGCGCTCGCGGCCGCCGTGCTGATCGCCCTGCTGGCCGTCTACTGGCGCAACATGCGCAAGGCGCCCAGCCCCTTCGCCAAGGGCCTCGTCGCGTTCGCGGGCCTCTTCGCCCTGGAGGCGCTGGGCTCGATCGGCGTGTGGACCTCGCTCTCGGGCGAGTACGGCGCCGACGTCGCGATCCCCATGATGGTCATGCGCGCGCTCGAGGTCGTCGGTGCGGGCGTGCTGCTCTACGTCTCGTGGGAGTAGGACGCGCCGCGAGCATGCGCCGTGAAACGTGGAACGTCGAACGTGCGCCGTGAACGTTGAACGTGAGTCGTGAACGAGAACGTGAACGACGCGGCACGCACGTCTCAGCTAGATCTGGCCAGATCTAGCTCAGGGGCGTTCACGTCCCACGTTGCACGTCGGACGTTTCACGTCGCCGTCTTCCGACGCGGTTCGCCACGAGCATGACGGGGAAGCGCAGCGCGGCGCCGCAGAGGAGCACGGCGGCGACCATCGTGACCGCCACGAGGTAGCGGTTCGAGAGCGAGACCGCGACGGGGTCTTTCACCGGGACGAGCGAGGAGTCAGCGAGCGCGACCGTGGTGGCGCTCCCGTGGCCGCCGTCCACGGTGACGTCGGGCGAGGCGTACTCGTAGGTGTACCCCTTGGGCAGGTGCAGCGTGAGGCCAAGGTCCCAGCCCGGGGGCATCTCGATGACGATGAGCTGCGTGATGCCCAGGAGGTCGAACGCGCTGCGCTCGTAGAGGGCGCCCGCGCTCTGGCCGCGGATGTCGGCGAGCATGCGGTCGCGCGCGTCCTTCTTGGCGCGCTCGGCGGGCGAGAGGTGCTGCCGGTCGAGGAGCTGCTCGACGAGGTCCACGAGGCTCTCGCGCTTGAGGTACTGCACGTCGAGCGTCGTGTCGAGCGTGACCGGCGGCTCGCGCGAGTCGGGGACGGGCGACTGGACCGTCTGCGGGCTGGAGGGGACGCGCGGCGCGCCGGGCGTGGGCGTGTCCTGCGGGCTGACGTTGGACCACGCGAAGCGGGATGATAGCACCGTGGCGTCCGGGAAGGTGGTGGCCACGAAGCTCGTGAGGAGCGCCTGCTCCTGCGTCTCGAAGGCGGCGACGGCGGCGGCGCTGAGCGTGTCGCGGAACTCGCCCGCGGTGATCACGGTCTGTCCCGCCGGGCCCGCGGGGATCCCCTGCCGGGGCAGGGCGCCCTCGAGGTGCGAGACGTTGATCGCGCGGAACTCCAGGTGCGCGGTGAGCCGGCCCTGCGCGCGGAAGTCGCCGCCGCCGAACACGACGCCGATCGCGTCGAAGTCCAGCGAGCGGAAGTCGAGGTCGAGCGCGATGCGGACGTCCTCGCGCGTGAGGTTCGTGCCGGTGACGAACTCGCCCGCGTGGACCGCGGTGGGATAGGGCTGCGACGGATCGCCCACGATCGGGAGCGTCGGGACCGCGACCTGCGCGCCCACCGCGGGAAGGGCGAGGACGAGCGCGAGGAGGAGGGCGAGGGCTCTCATTCACCACCTCGGCGTGCGCCCGCTGCTGAAGAGGATGAGCCAGACGACGAACGCGACGGCGCTGAGGGCGAGCGCGGCGCGGCGGCGCAGGAGCGCGGCCTCCAGACGCGCGGCGCGCGTCTCCGCCGGGGCCTCGTCGAGACGCGAGGCCAGCCGCGACGCGAACAGGACGGGCGCCCCCGCGTAGCAGAGGATCGCCGCGCCGGCGCCCACGTAGATCATGGGCAGGCGGAAGACGTGCAGGTCGTCAAGCGTCACGCCCGCGACGAAGAGAAGGAGCGCCCACGCGGTGGCGGCGGGCTTGCCGGCGCGAAGGGCCGCGATCCACGCCGGGTCCCCGCGCCTCACGCCCCGCACCCGGGCCCGCGGCCCCATATGCCTTCCGGACCAGGACCCCGCCCGCTGCGGCGAGGCTTGAAGGTGCGCGGCGCGCCTGGCGGCCCGATGCGGAGGTCCGGCGGCGCGCTCCTTCTCGCGCTCCTGCTCGCGCTTCCGACGGCGGCGGCATGGAGCGCGCAGCTCGCGCAACCCGTCTCGCCCGGCCTCCACCTGCGCGACGGCCTCCTCGTGGCGGGCGCGCTGCAAGGCGGAGCGCACGGCGCGCCCTTCGGCGCCGCGCAGGTCGACCGCCTCTTCCTGGGTGACGACGCCACCGTCACGCAATGTCCGCTCAACGGCACGCAGCCCGACGCCTCGTGCGGCGGCCGCAGCGACATGCCCAACGGCCACGCGCAGGTCCGCGTCCTCTCGGGCGGGCTCGTCGCGATCCCCGCCCAGGACGCGCCCGAGACGCTGGCCTCGCCCGCCGGCGCAGGGCTCCTGGGCCGCGTCGACCTGCGCAACCTCTCGCCCCCGCTCCCTGTCGTCGGGCCCGCGCTGGCGCTGGGCGGACGCGCGCGCCTGCACAGCGACGCGACGGCGTACCTCCTGCGCCCCTTCGGCCGCGACGTGCAGGTCGAGATCCGCGGCGACGCGGGCATCAAGCAATACAACGGCACCGACGCCGTCTTCCAGATCACGGGCGCGGCCGGCCTCGACCTCGAAGCGCCCGCCGCGTTCCTCGTGCTATCAAACGGCAGCGCCGTGGAGGTCAAGTCCGCGCCGCTCGCCATCGCCGAGTCGGGCAACGGCCTGGAGGACCTCTTCACGCTCGTGCGCGCCCTCTCGCCCCCCGCCGAGGCCGACCGGCGCGCCGACCTCGCCAACGCCTTCGGCCCCTTCCAGCTCGTCCCCGCGCTCCTCGACGGCGCCGTGGCCGCGCACGCCAACCTCACGCTCAACGGCGCGCCCCAGACCGACTTCCTCCTCGTGCGCACGCGCGACGCCCGCGTGAGCCTGGCGAGCGACACCTGGACGACGCGGGGCAACGCGACCATGATGGTGCAGGCCGACGTCATGGCCGCCGACCCCGGAAGCCGCGTCGACCCGCCCCTCGTGCTCCCCGCGATCCTCGGCGTCCTGGCCCTCGTCGCCCGCATCCTCACGCCGCGCGCGCCCACGCCCTGGGCCGGGCGCCGCTGGCTCGCCCTCGCGCGCGCCGGCGGCCTGGTCGCCCTCGCGCTCGTGGCCTCCTTCGTCCTCGCGCGGCTCCTCGGCTTCCATCCGCTCCTCGACTGGGGCGCCCTCTCGCCGCGCAGCCGCGTCCAGCTCACGACGCTCGTCGCCCTCACCGCCCTCGCCGCGTGGCTCGTCGTGGGCCTCTCGCTCGAAAGCCTCGCCCGCAGCGCCTTCGCCCACCGCAAGCGCCCCGCCGCCCGCGCCTGGCCGCTCGCCGTCGGGCTGACCGGCGCGCTGGTCTTCCTGCTCGTGGCGGGAGCGCCGCTTGCCTCGCTCGTGGCGCGGTTCGTGCGGCTGTGACCGGGCAGCGCGCGGGCGAGTCGCCACGCACGTGCAGGCCCTTGGGTGCGCGTGCACCGGCAGCGCAGGCGCGGAACCGAGGACCTCCGCACGAGTGACAAGCTTCTTATATAGAAGCGCGATTTCGCGACTGTTCTTCTGGGCATTTTCTCCAGGGTATCATCATGGATGGCACGCAGCAACTGAAGACCGGGACCACCACGGTCGGACTCGTCACCAAGGACGGGGTCGTCATGGGCGCCGACATGCGCGCGACCATGGGCAACCTCATCTCCCACAAGGAGACCCAGAAGCTCTTCCGCATCGCGCCCCACATGGGCTTCACCATCGCCGGCCTCGTGGGCGACGCGCAGGTGCTTGCCCGTTGGCTGGAGGCCGAGGTCGAGCTCTACCAGATCAAGCGCGGCAGCGAGATGTCGATCAAGGCGGCGAGCACGCTCCTGGCGAACATCATGAACCAGCGCAAGTTCGCGCCCTTCTACGTGCAGCTCATCGTGGGCGGCGTGGACCTGGAGGGCTCGCACGTCTACTCGCTCGACAGCGCGGGCGGCAACATCCCCGACAAGTTCGTCACGACGGGCTCGGGCAGCGTCTTCGTGTACGGTGTGCTCGAAGACCACTACCGCGACGACCTCTCGCAGGACGAGGGGATCGACCTCGCCATCCGCGGCATCACCGCGGCCATGAAGCGCGACAGCGCGTCGGGCGACGGCATGAACATCGCGAGCATCACGCGCAAGGACGGCTACGTCCACCTCACGAAGGACGAAGTCGAGAAGCGCAAGAAGAAGATGGGGCTGAAGTAACATGGACGGCGACCAGCAGAAGCTCCTCAAGACCGGCACCACGACCGTGGGCATCGTCACGAAGGAGGGCGTCGTCATGGGCGCCGACCAGCGCGCGACCATGGGCCACCTGATCGCGCACAAGGACACGCAGAAGCTCTTCCGCATCGACAACCACCTGGCGATGACCATCGCGGGCGGCGTGGGCGACGCGCAGGTGCTCGTGCGCTGGCTGACCTCGGAGGTCAGCATCTACAAGCTCAAGCGCGGCACGGAGATGAGCGTGCGCGCGGCCAGCACCCTGCTGGCGAACATCATGAACCAGAACAAGTTCACGCCCTTCTACGTGCAGCTCCTCGTGGGCGGCGTGGACCTGGAGGGCTCGCACATCTACAGCATCGACGCGGCGGGCGGCTCCATCCCCGACAAGTTCGTCACGACGGGCTCGGGCAGCGTCTTCGTGTACGGCGTGCTCGAAGACCACTACAAGGACGACCTGACCCTCGACGAGGGCGTCGACCTGGCCGTGCGCGGCATCACCGCCGCCATGAAGCGCGACAGCGCGTCGGGCGACGGCATGAACGTCTGCACGATCACGCGCAAGGACGGCTACAAGCAGGTCAGCAAGGAAGACGTCGAGAAACGCAAGAAGAAGCTCGGGCTGCGCTGATCTTCCATGGGCGTCGAAGACGTACTCCGCGAGATCCGCGACGAGGTCAAGAAGGAGGTCCCCTCCTCCATCGAGGTCACGGACATCGAGTTCGAGGCCGCGGTCCTCGTCATCTACACGAAGCACCCCGAGAAGTTCGCGGAGGACGAGGACCTCGTGCGCCGGCTCGCCAAGAAGCTGCGCAAGCGCGTCGTCGTCCGACCGGACCCCAGCGTGCTGGCGAAGATCGAGGAGGCCGACAAGAAGGTGCGCGACCTCGTGCCCGCGGAGGCCGAGATCACGGAGCTGTACTTCGAGCCCGACATCGGCGAGGTCATCATCGAGGCGCGCAAGCCCGGCCTCGTCATCGGCCGCCACGGCACCACGCTGAACGACATCAAGAAGGCCATCGGCTGGGCGCCGAAGGTCATCCGCACGCCGCCCATCCCGTCGAAGACGGTGAAGGACCTTCGTGAATACCTGCGCAGCGTGGCGGACGAGCGCAAGGACATCCTGCACCGCGTCGGCCGGCGCATCTACCGCGGCGGCGTCAAGGAGGAGCAGTGGGTCCGCTGGACTTCGCTCGGAGGCTACCGCGAGGTGGGCCGCTCGTGCCACCTGCTCCAGACGCAGGACACCAAGATCCTCATCGACTGCGGCGTCAACTTCAGCAACGACGACAAGGCCTCGCCCTACCTTCACCTCGGTGAAGTTTGGCCGCTCACGCAGCTCGACGCCGTGATCCTCACGCACGCGCACATGGACCACTGCGGCCTGATCCCGCTGCTCTACAAGTACGGCTACGACGGGCCCGTGTACTGCACGCCGCCCACGCGGGATCTGTCCGTCTTGATGCAGCTCGATTACATCAAGATCGCCGCGGCGGAAGGCAAGAAGCCGCCCTACGAGTCGGACCACGTGCGCGAGTGGGTCAAGCATTGCGTGACGCTGGAGTTCGGCGACACGACGGACATCGCGCCCGACGTCAAGCTCACGTTCAGCAACAGCGGCCACATCCTGGGCTCGGCCGTCTCGCACTTCCACATCGGCGACGGCTTCTACAACGTGTGCTGCACGTCGGACATGAAGTACGAGCGCACGTGGCTGTTCAACCCGACGAACAACAAGTTCCCGCGTCTCGAGACGCTCATCATCGAGGCGACGTACGGGGGCCGGAACGACTTCCAGCCCACGCGCCAGCAGGCCACGGACCAGATGAAGGAGATCTGCCAGCGCGTGCTCACGCGCGGCGGCAAGGTCATCGTCCCCTCCTTCGCCGTGGGCCGCAGCCAGGAGATCATGCTCGTGATGGAGGAGCTCATCCGCAACGGCGACTGCCCGCGCGTGCCAGTCTACCTCGACGGCATGATCTGGGAGGCCACCGCCATCCACACGGCCTACCCGGAATACCTGAACAACGAGCTTCGGAACGAGATCTTCCACGAGGGCTCGAACCCGCTCCTCAGTGACATCTTCATCCGCGTCGACTCGTTCGAGATGCGCCGCAAGGTCGTGGACAGCGACGAGCCGTGCGTCGTCGTCACCACGAGCGGCATGATGAGCGGCGGCCCGGTCATGGAATATTTCCGCAACTGGGCCGCGGACCGGCGCAACGCGCTCGTCTTCGTCGGCTTCCAGGCCGGCGGCACGCTCGGACGCCGCATCCAGCAGGGCTGGCGCGAGATCCCCATGGCCGGCCAGGGCGGCCGGAGCAACGTCGTCAAGATCGAGATGGACGTCGAGACCGTCGACGGCTTCAGCGGCCACTCCGACCGCCGGCAGCTGATGAACTACATCAACAACATCACGCCGAAGCCCGACCGGGTCATCACGATGCACGGCGAGGAATCGAAGTGCATCGACTTCGCCACGTCGATCCACAAGAAGTACCACATCCACACGGATGCGCCCTACAACTTGGAGACGATTCGCCTGAAGTGAGCGAAGCGAACGAAGGCGAATCGGCGATAAGTTGGAGGGGGGCCGCCGTCTCCGCAGAGCGGCGAGCGCCCTACAACTTGGAGACGATTCGCCTGAAGTGAGCCCGCCGCGCGCTGGAGGCGTGTCAGCAATCCTCCACAACGCTGGAGATGCGCGCCGCCCTAACAGCGCGCGAGGCTCCTCATGCGCGCACAAGGTCTGCTCGTTCCCTTCGGCATCGCGATCGTGCTCCTCGTGCCCGTGTCGGGCTTCGCCGCCACGGTCCCGCCGCTCCCGAACTGCGACTCGACGAATGTCAACTACCAGCCCACGCAGACGACCCACGTCTTCGTGGTCGCTGGCGACTTCGGCGCGACGATCAACTCCCAGTTCGGCGGCGTCGGCGGCGCCACCAACGCGTTCGACACGTCGGGCTGCGCGACGGGCGACGGCGACAACGAGACGGGCCAGGGCGCCGCCCAGTTCCCTGAGGTCAGCCAAGGCGCTTGCGACCCCGCGCCGCCCGTCTCGGGCCACCACAACGGCGGCGTCGGCGCGACCGCGACGGTGCAGACCAACACGGCGAACCTGCCGATGGACTTCACCTTCGGCACGGATGGCCAGGACCCGGCCGCCTGGCTCGCGGCCCAGACCTGCACGGGCAACGGCATCGTCTCGGACAGCTACGACACGGACCCCTTCGATTGCGGCCAAGGAGTTGTGGGCCACTTCCCCGGCACGAGCGCGACGCTCGCGGCCAACCCGAACCCCCACGACAACAGCGTGACTGACCCTGACCCGTGGGCGACCTTCTTCGGCGCGGTCGCGCAGAACACGGCGCGCGCCGACCCCAACGGCGTCCAGTGCTTCGGCGTGCTTGACGGCAGCGCGTGGGCGTTCACCATCTTCGGACCCAGCGTCGGGGGCGTGCCCCCCCTGTCCGACCGCCTCCCGGACGTCTGGGATCCGCGACCCGCCTCGGACCATCCCGTCACCGACTCCTCGGGCTGTCCGAAGCCCGTCGGCAACGGCTCCTCGGTCGGCGGCGGCGTCGAGGGCACGGGCTGGCTCACAGGACCCTTCGACGGCAACCACGAGTGCGGCATCGGCTCGCTCCCGGGCGACCCCCCGACCGTGGGCGTGAGCACGCCCATCCAAGGCACCATCACGGCGCCCTGAGCAACGACGGGTCGCGGCGGATCGTAACACGCCTCGGGATTTCCTCGCAATCCTCCACAAGGGCCGAACCGGGGCGTTACGATACCAGGGTGTGAAATCACCCATCCTCGTCGCGCTGCTCCTGCTCGCCAGCCTCGTGCTTGCGGTGGCGATGGCGGTCACGATTCCCCCGCTGCCGAACTGTAGCTGGAATCCCCCTCCTTCCCGCTACCTGCCCGCCCAGACGACCCACGAGTTCTTCTTCGCTTCCAGCTTCGGCGCGACGATCGACTCCCAGTTCTACGGTTTGTGGACGAAGCCGATGGTCTTCGACACGAGCGGCTGCGCGACCGGCGACGGCGACAACGATGCAGGCGTCGGCGGCGCTCAGTTCCCTGAGACCAGCCAGGGCGCCTGCGACCCCGCGGCTCCCGTCGTGGGCCACCACAACGGTGGCGTCGGCGCGACCGCGACGATCCAGACGAACACGGCGAACCTGCCCGTGGACTTCACTTTCGGCACGGACGGCCAGGACCCTGCGAAGTGGTTCGCGGGTCAGACCTGCACGGGCAACGACATCATCAGCGACAGCTATGACACGGATCCCTTCGACTGCGGTCAGGGCGTGACGGGCCACTTCCCGGGCACGAGCGCGACGCTCGCGGCCAACGTGAACCCCCACGACGGCAGCACGACTGACCCCGACCCGTGGGCAGCGTCCTTTGGCGCGATCGCGCAGAACACCGCCCGCACTGACCCCAACAACGTCATGTGCTTCGGCGTCAACGACGGCAGCGCTTGGGCATCCACCATCTTCGGCCCCAGCGTCTCGGGTCTCCCCGGCCTGACCGGCGGTCCCCTCCTCGACCTGACCGGCTGCCCCGTCATCGGTGACAGCTCGTCGGTTGGCGGCGGCCTCGCGGGCACCGGCCTGCTGACCGGCCCCCTCGCGGGCAACAACCAGTGCGGCATCGGCTCCATTCCGGGTATCGATCCTGGCAGCCCCAGCCTGGGCTGGAGCACCCCGCTCGACGGTACCATCACGGCCCCCTGATCTGCAGCGAGCGTGGACGCGTCGCAGGCCCGCTGGATGGTTGTTAGCAATCCTCCACAACGCTGGAGAACGCGTCCCGCCGTGGCGGGGGCGAGGCTTGGTCATGCGCATGTCCCCCTTGCTCGGTCCGCTCGGCGTCGCCCTCTTCCTGCTCTTGTCCATCGTCGCCACGGCGGCCACCGTCCCCCCGCTCCCGAACTGCGACTCGTCGAACCCCAACTACGTCCCCGCGCAGACGACGCACGCCTTCGTCATCGCCGGCAACTTCGGCGCGACAATCGACTCCCAGTTCGGCGGCGTCGGCGTGGCGAACGTGTTCGACACGTCCGGCTGCGCGACGGGCGATGGCGACAACGAAACGGGCCAGGGCGGCGCTCAGTTCCCCGAGACCAGCCAGGGCGCTTGTGACCCGGCGGCCCCCACTGTGGGCCACCACAATGGCGGCACCGGTGCCACCGCGACGGTCCAGACGAACACGGCGAACCTGCCCATGGACTTCACCTTCGGCACCGATGGGCAAGACCCCGTCGCGTGGACGGGTGGTCAACCTTGCACGGGCAACACGATCATCAGCGACAGCTATGACACGGACCCCTTCGACTGCGGTCAGGGCGTGACAGGCCACTTCCCGGGCGTCAGCGCGACCCTCGCGCCCAACCCGAACCCGCACGATGGCAGCACGACTGACCCCGACCCGTGGGCGACGTCCTTCGGCGCGGTCGCGCAAGGCACGTCCCGCACGGACCCCAACGGCGTCCAGTGCTTCGGTGTTCTCGACGGCAGCGCTTGGGCGTTCTTCGTGTTCGGCCCCAGCGGCTCGGACCTGCCCATCGTGGGCGACGTCCCCATCACCGACTTCTCGGGCTGCCCCATCATCGGCACCGGCTCCTCGGAGGGCGATGGCCTCGCGGGCACGGGCCTGCTGACCGGCCCCCTCCCGGGCGACAACCAGTGCGGCATCGGCTCGCTCAACATCGATCCTGGCAGTCCGAGCGTGGGCACGAGCACACCCGTTCAGGGCACCATCACGGCGCCCTGAATCGGAGCGCCCTAGATCAGCTCGCGCGCCCGCGCCGTGAACGCGACGTCCGTGGGGCGGCGCGGCGAGCGCATGGGCGCGGTGCCGGTGGCGGCGAGGATGCCAAGGCCGGCGGCGAAGGCCAGCGCGCGCTCCGCCATGTCCCACCACCAGAGGTCGCCCACGAGCCAGCCGACGAGGTCGGGGGCGAAGAAGAGGAGCAGCGCGGCGGAGGTGAGGACGACGCGGCGGCGCGCGGCGCGGCCCGGCGTGACGCGGAGGAGCGAGGCGTAGGCAACCGTGGCGACGAGGGGCGGGCCGAAGAGCAGGAGGAGCAGCGCGTCCCACACCGGCGCGGGCTGTGGGCGCAGGTAGTCGAGGCCGAGGGAGGAGAAGCCGACGTGGACGCCGAAGGGGGCGCGCCACGCGTAGTACGCCTCCAGCGCGAGGAAGAGCGCGAGGTAGGCGCCCGCGACGGGGAGGCGGAGGCGGCGCGAGCCCGAGAAGATCACCAGGAGGTAGACGACGAGCCCCGCGAAGCTGGCGCACACGGACGCGAGCTTGACCTGGAGGATGGCGAGCGCGAAGGGGAGCTCGTCGAAGCGCGAGGTCCACGCGAGGCCCCAGAGCGCGTCCGCCCCGACGTAGCCCGCGGCGCCCAGCCAGAAGACGGCGAACGCGCGCAGCGGGGGTGAGCCGGTGGCGATCGCGCGGCGCCACGTGCGCACGCCGCCCCACGCGAGGAGCGCGGCGCACGCCAGCCCGAGGATCGAGCCCGCAAGCAGGTGGGACGCCGCCATCCTTCGGGGCCTCTCCGCGCGCCTCTATTTGAGGCTGGCCCATCGCCGCGACGTCACCGACCCGTGGGCGGGCTCACGCCGGCGCGCCCTGCGTAAGGCACGACTGGTGCGCGTAGGGCGTCTTGTCGCGGGGCTGCGCGACGACCTTGTCGTCCGCCTTGCCGCAGACGGCGCACTCGCGCACGAGGATCGCGCTGATGCTGCCGAACGCCTCGACGACCTGCTTCGGAACGGGGTAACGCCGCACGCCGAAGGTGCGCGTGGCGGGGTCGAAGGCGAGGCCGAGGCTGCGGTCGTAGAAGTGCGGCCCGATGCGCCAGACGTACTCGGGCACCTCCTGCGAGAGGCGCCGGACGTAGCCCTCGACGAAGGGCGTGAGGTCGAAGTTGGCGACGGCCTCGCGGAAGTCGGACGACGCGAAGAAGACGACGCCGGGATCGCGCTTGCGCAGATGGAGCGGGTCGCTGTTGAAGAGGTCCTCGTGGCGCGCCACGTCGAGCTGCAGGCGGTCGCGCGGGAGGAAGCCGCCGCGCGAGGCGCCCGCGAGCGCCACGGCCTCCGCGCTGTAGTATTGCGGCGCCTCCCCCTTGCGGTTCGTCTCGCCCACCCAGCGCTTCAGGCGCTCCCACGAGTCCTTGGCCTGCGCGAGGATGCGCGACTCCTGGCGCTGGTCGATGGCGAGGCCGCGCGCCTTGTTGCGCGTCTCCTCGTCGGGGCTCAGCGCGAGCGGACTGAACGCGCCGTAGGCGACCGTGGGCGGGATGGGCACGACGCGGCGAGACGCGGCTCCCGGCATGGGGTTTTCGCTACGCTCGGCGCCATGTGGGGCGAAGCTCACCCGCCGATGCCCAGCCCGGCGACCGTCACCTTCAGCTCGTCGCTCCAGAAGAGCGCCTGGCTGGTGGCGAGGTCGCCGTAGAGGACGACGCCGCGCAGGTAGTACGTGCCCGCGGTCGGGAACGTGCACGAGATCGTGTAGTTGTGCGGCACGGCGCCGGAGGTCTGCGTGCAGCCGTTCGGGTAGGCCGCGAAGCTGGGCGCCGCGGTGCTGTTGCCCCCGAACGTCGCGTTGACGAAGGCGGCGCTGCCCGCATCGCCCGCCACCGCGATGGTGAACTGCACGGGCTGCCCCGCGAGCGGGAGGCCGGTGCCCTGCGTGACGGTCACGGTCGCGTTGGCCACCCGGATCTGCTGCTGAGGGCCCCAGTAGTTGTGCGTGACGTTGTTCTCCGTGACGCGCGCGTGGCCGTAGAGGTAGATGGTGCCGGGCGCCGAGACGTTGCACGCGACGACGAAGTCGCCGGGCAGGCTCCCGGGCGTGTGCGCGCAGGCGGTCATCGTCGCGGCGTCGGGGGCGGCCTGCGGCGAGGTCGCGTAGTGCGCGCCGATGTGGTCGCTGCTGAACTGCACCGCGCCCGCGACGTGCACCGTCACGTTGAACGGCTTGCCCACCGCGACCATGCTGGGCGCGCCGGGCGTCGTCACCGTGAAGGAGCTCTCGTCGAGGATGGTGGGCGTGCCCGGCGTCGTCGTGACGGGCGTGGTGCTCGCGGGCGTCGAGCTCGCCGGCGTCGTGCTCGCGGGCGTGGACGTCTCCGGCGTGCTCGAGGCGGGCGTGCTGGAGGCGGGCGTCGAGGACGTGGTGGTGTTGCCGCCGGTGCAGCCCGCGAGGGCGAGCACCAGCACGAGCGTGGCGAGGAGGAGCGGTCGCATCGAGGCGCGCGACTGCGCGGGCAACATTAACCCCTTCGACTTGCGCTGGCGCTATTGCCGCCCGACGACCATGATGACGCGGCCGCCCTTGAACACGCGGATGGTGCCCGAGGACGACACGACGATGGCGAGCGCCTTGGAGGAGCGCGTGATGCTGGCCGCGGCGATGTGGCGCCCGCCCAGGCCCGATTGCACCTCGACCGCGCCCTCCGTGTCCACGTAGCGGCCCGCCGCCACGACGCAGCCATCGCCGCGCACGATGAACGCGCCGTCGATCTGGGCGAACTCCTTGGCCGTCTCCCAGAGGCCCTCGTCGAGGATGTTGCGGTCCTTCTCGGGGTGCCCCTCGAACGGGTTGAGCACGGCGGGGCGCGAGTGACGCATGACCGAGTCCGTGTCGCCCACCACGAAGAGCGTGCCCACGGGCTTGCCCTCGCGGCCCTCGCGCGCCAGCTCCACCGCGAGCTTCAGGAGCCGCTCCACGACGCGCAGGTCCACGCCGTCCTCCAGCTCCTCCTGGAGGTGGACGATCTCGACGTCGCGCTGCACGTCGTAGTGCATCACCATGTCCACGGCGTCGCCCGCGGCCACCATGACGATGACGGAGTCGTGCGCGGTCAGCTCGCCCGCGAAGAAGGCGCCCAGCAGCACCTCCTTGACCTGCGGGAGGACGTTGACGCTGCCCGAGATCGGCTGCGCGAGCTTGAGCGCGTGGCGCATCTTGGGCGCGTAGGTCTCGATCAGCTCCCCGTTGCCCGAGGCGAGGATGACGGGCAGGCGCATGGCCTCCAGCGTGGCGCGCACGACGTCCGCGCGGTCCGTCACGAGCACGACGAGCGTCGCCTCGAAGCGCTCGCTCAGGCGCTTGGCGGTCTCAAGGAGCACGCGCGACTTGTCCACTGCGTGGCGGAAGGCGCGGACCAGACTTCATGCTTGCGTCGCAGACGTCCGGGCTCCGGACTCCGGGCTCAAGGCTCCGGAGCCCAGAGTCCTGAGTCCGGAGCCCCGAGCCCCCGTGAGCGGTCGATCAGCAGTATTTCCGAGGATCCGCGATCATGCCCTCGATGGCGCTCGCGGCGACGGTGGCGGGGCTCCCGAGATAGACCTCGGCCTGGCTCGATCCCATCCGCCCCTTGAAGTTGCGGTTGCTCGACGAGATGCACCGCTCGCCGGGCGCGACACGGCCGAATCCGCCCGTGGGCGGAAACGCTCGCTTCGCTCGCTTTCGGCCTGTCGCGGCGGGAGAACGCTCGCCCGTCATCGGATGGTGGGCATCAACTCACGTATTTTCTGGGGTCCGCGATCATGCCCTCGATGGCGCTCGCGGCGACGGTGGCGGGCGAGCCGAGGTAGACTTCAGCTTGGCTCGACCCCATACGGCCTTTGAAGTTCCGATTCGATGACGAGATGCAGCGTTCTCCCGCCGCGAGGATGCCGCCGGCCGCGCCCATGCACGGGCCGCAGCCGGGCGTGCCGACGACCGCGCCGGCCTCCATGAGCGCCTGGAGCGTGCCGTCGTTCATCGCCTCGATCATCTGCGTCTTGCTCGCGGGCGTCACGATGAGGCGCACGTCGGGGTGGACCTTGTGTCCCTTGAGGATCCTCGCGGCCTCGCGCAGGTCCTCGACGCGGCCGTTGGTGCACGAGCCGAGGAACGCCTGGTCCACGGTCTTGCCCACGACGCTCGTCACGGGGTGGACGTTGTCGACCGCGTGCGGGCACGCGACGCGCGGCTCCAGGCGGCTCACGTCGAAGCGGCGCTCGTCGCGGTAGCGCGCGTGCGGGTCGGCGGTGGCGAGGAAGGGGAGGTCGGTCTTGCCGCGCGCCGCGAGGTAGGCGCGCGTGATCGCATCGGGCGGGACCATCGCGGCCTGCGCGCCCATCTCGATGCCCATGTTGCAGAGCGTCTGGCGCTCCGGGACGCTGAAGCCCTCGATCGTCGACCCGTAATACTCCACGGCCCCGTAGTCGGCCCCGTCGGCGCGCACGTCGCGGATGATCTCCAGCGTGACGTCCTTGGCATACACGCCGCGCGGAAGGGCGCCGTCCACCTGGATGCGCATGGTCTCGGGGACGCGCAGCCACAATTCGCCCGCGGCCCAGACGGCGGCCATCTCGGTGGCGCCCACGCCGTAGCTGTACGCGCCCAGCGCGCCGTAGGTGCAGGTGTGCGAGTCGGTGCCCACGATGTGCATGCCCGGCAGCACGTGCCCCTTCTCGGGGAGCACCTGGTGGCAGATGCCCTCCTTCATGTCGTAGAAGCTCTCGATGCCCTGGGCCTTCACGAACTCGCGCACGATCTTCGCCTTGGTGGCCGTCTCGATGTCGGGCGCGGGGCTGCGGTGGTCGAGCGTGACGACCATGCGGCCCGCGTCGAAGACGGTGCGGACCGGGATGCCGCGGAAGATGGTGCCGATGAGGGCCGCGTTGTCGTGGCTCATCACCAGGTCGACCTTGGCCGTGACGACGTCGCCCGCCCGCGCGTCGGCCCGACCGCCCGCCCGCGCCAGGATCTTCTCGGCCATCGTGCGCCCAGCCATGAAAAACCAAGACCCCGCTACGATTTCCAGCAGAAAGGCGCCCGCTTATAATACTTTAGGCGCAGCCGGGCCCGGTTTCCCGCAAGAAGCCCGCGAATCTGAGCCGCATCCTGTAGCTTGCACGCGACAACCCCCCCGGGTAGGGGAGTTGCGGTTAAAGGGAACTTCCCGCGTCGTTGCCTCAACGGCCGCCTGACCGGTGGCCCGGATGGGAAGCGGCGCCGGACAACGGCGCCCCTCCGCTTGGAGGAACCAGCATGAGCGATCTCCTTAGCCTTGCGTCTCGAAAGCGCATCTACGAGCACGTGGAGCAGCACTCGGGCAGCCACCTGCGCGAGATCGGCCGCCGCTGCGGCCTGCCGCTCGGCACGGCGCTCTACCACCTCGACCGTCTCGAAGCCGAGGGCCTGCTCTCGGTCCGCCGCGACGGCCGCTACAAGCGCTACTTCCCGGCCCAAGGATTGGGGCGGAAAGAAAAGGACCTCCTCTCCGCGTACCGCCACGACGTCCCGCGCCGCATCGCCCGGGCGCTGCTGCTCGCCCCCACGCTCACGCAACGCGAGCTGTGCGCCGCGCTCTCCGTCTCCCGCAGCACGCTCTCCTTCCACGTCAACGACCTGATCCGCCGCGGCGTGCTCCAGCGCGACGTCGGCCACCGCGAGAACCGCTACGCGCTCGAGGACGCGCTCCTCACCGAGCAGATCCTCGCGCGCTACGGCCCCTCGCTCGACGCCAGCGGACCCACCCTGCAAGGACCCGCCACGATCCCCCTGGAGGCCTGAGCCGCATGGCGATGAGCCCGACCGAGCCCGTCACCTTCACCCTCAACCCCGTGCGCTTCAACGGCCTGAAGTCCGCCGAGAACGTCGTGTTCTTCGGCAACAACCTCGGCGTCGAATGCCAGCGCTGCGGCGCCTACAACCAGACCAGCATGGGCCACAAGTTCTGCGCCCACGTGAGCTGCCCCATCGCGCTGCGCGAGTTCAAGCGCCGCAAGAGGAAGAGGACCTCCTCCCTGGAGAAGGTCTACGTCCCCCAGAAGCTCGCCAAGCGCCTCGGCGAAGCCTGATCCCCCTGATCGCATCCATCCCCCGTTAGGCAACGCGACCCGACCCCCCGCCGCGCGGAACGCATCCCCCCGCGCGGCGAGAGGGGCGGGGTCTTTTTTCCCAAACCTCCGCAACCTCCTAATCACGGCGCCGGCTTCGCGCCCGCGGTGCTGCTCGGCCTCGCGCTCTTCGTCGTGGTCTATGCGCTGCTGGCCGTGCCGGGCCTGGCGTCGCGCGTCGAGCGGGCCACCGGCGGCTCGCGGCTGGGGGCATGGGCGCTCTCGCGGCCGGGCATCGCGATCCTCGGGGCCGCGCTGCTGCTCGCCGTCGGCGCGGTCGCGCCGGCCGAGGCCTGGCGCGCGATCGACTGGCCGACCCTCGCGCTGCTCCTGGGCATGATGCTCCTCGTCGCGGCGCTCGACGCGGCCAACGTCTTCGAGGTCCTCGCCAGCCGCCTCGCCACCGCGCTTCCCACGCCCGCGCGCCTGCTCGCGGGCAGCATGCTCGTCGTCGCGGCGCTCTCCGCGCTCGTGCTCAACGACGCCGTCGTGCTGCTCTTCACGCCGGTGCTGGTGCGCGCCGCGCGCGGCATGGGCACGAGCCCGTTCCCCTTCCTCGCGGCCGAGGCGTTCGCCGCGAACCTGGGCAGCAGCGCGACGCCCGTGGGCAACCCGCAGAACGCCTACATCGCCAGCGCGCGCCACGTCAGCTTCGGCGCCTTCGCCCTGCCGCTCCTGCCCGTGGCGCTCGTCTGCCTTGCCCTCGGCATCGGCCTCTGCCTCCTGGCGTTCCGCAAGGAGCTGCGCCTCCACGACCAGGCCGCGCGCCCCGCGCCCGCCCGCATCACCAACCGCGCGATGTTCGCCCTTGCCACCGGCGCCGTCCTCCTCGCGCTCGTCGCGTTCCTCGTCGGCCCAGGATACGGCGTCGCGCTCTGGATGGGCGCCCTGGGCGCGGGTCTCCTCGCGCTGGTCCTCGCCCCCGCCGCCCGCGTCTCGCCGCTGCGCATCGCCCGCGGCGTCGACTATGGCATCCTCGTCTTCTTCGTGGGCCTCTTCGTCCTCCTCCAGGTCGTCAAGGACGCCGGCGCCCTCGACGCGCTGGGCGGATTGCTATCACGGGCGGGCAGCGCCGGCTTCGTCATCGCCACCGCCCTCCTCTCCAACGTCGTCTCGAACGTCCCCGCCGTGCTGCTCCTCCTGCCCACCGTCACGAGCGACCACCAGGCGCTCCTCCTCGCGATGGCCAGCACGCTCGCCGGCAACCTCACCTTCCTGGGCAGCGCCGCGACCGTCATCGTCGCGGAGACCGCGCGCTCCCGCGGCGCGGCCTTTGATATCGGCCGCTTCACGCTCATCGGCCTCGGGATCGGGACGCTGACGCTGCTCGTGGCATGGCTGATGCTCGGGTAGAGCGACCTCCGGCCCCCGCGATCGGGCCGACTGTGCGACGTGCTCCCACGTTCGGCGCGGGCGACGCGGCGCTCGTCACTTGCAAGTCTCCGGTGACCCTCGACCCCCCAACCCCCCTGATCCCAGGGGGGCTTACGACGGGCGCTCCTCGCTCTGCTCGTCGCGCAGACTTGACATC
>JAXDQU010000085.1:0-52670 GCA_034667685.1 Thermoplasmata archaeon
GCCTTCGTGTTCTGGTCGGCCGACTCAACACGAAGGCACGAAGCCACGAAGAGGATGGTTCTCAGCCCAGGTTCACCATCACGCTCTTCGTGCGCGTGTAGAAGTTGAACACGCCCGAGCCCTGCTCGTGGCCGATGCCGCTCATCTTGAATCCGCCGAAGGGCGTCTGCGGGAACGTCACGGGGTACTCGTTGATGGCGACCTGGCCCGATTCGAGCTCGGCGGCGAACCGGTGGGCGCGCTGCAGGTTGCTCGTCCAGACGCCCGCGTAGAGGCCGAAGTCGACCGCGTTGGCCAGGCGCAGCGCCTCGTCGTCGTTGCCGAACTTGCTGACGCTGAGCACGGGGCCGAAGATCTCCTCGCGGAAGATCGTCATCTTGGGATCGACGTCGGTGAAGATGGTGGGCGTCAGGAAGTTGCCGTGCGCGAGCGCGGGCTCCGCGGGGCGCGCGCCGCCCAGGACGAGCTTCGCGCCCTCGGCCTTGCCCTTCTCGACGTAGGAGGAGACGGTCTTGTGGTGTCCCTGCGAGACGAGGGGACCGATGCGCGTGTCCTTCTCGAGGCCGCTGCCGGCCTTCCACGTCCGGGCGAAGTCGGCGAGCTTGCCCACGAACTCGTCGTGGATGCTCTCGTGGACCAGGAGCCGCGAGCCGGCCCAGCACATCTGGCCGGCGTTCATGAAGATGCCAAACGCGGCGCCCTTGACGGCCTTGTCCAGGTTGGCGTCGGGGAAGACGATGTTGGGCGACTTGCCGCCCAGCTCCAGCGTGACGGGGACGATCTTGCGCGCCGCTTCCTTGAGAAGCTCCTGGCCGGTGGGCACGCTGCCGGTGAGGACGACGCCCGCGGTCTCCTTGGCGCTGACGAGCACGGGGCCGATCTTGGCGCCGCTGCCGGTGACGACGTTGAACACGCCCTTGGGGAGCCCGGCGTCCTCCATGATCTTCGCGAGCTTGAGGAAGGAGAGCGGCGTCTCGCTGGCGGGCTTCGCGACCACCGTGTTCCCCGCGGCGAGGGCGGGCGCGACGCTGCGGCAGCCCAGCTGGAACGGGTAGTTCCACGGGATGATGTGGACGGTGACGCCCAGGGGCTCGCGGCGCGTGTAGTTGAAGCGCGGGCCCGGGACGGGGATGACCTGCCCCTCGATCTTGTCGGCCCAGCCGGCATAATACTCGAACGTCTGGGCGGCGAAGAGGACGTCGCCCTTGGCCTCGCGCAGGGGCTTGCCGTTGTCGAGCGTCTCGGTCTTGGCGAGGTCGTCGGCGCGCTCGTAGATCAGCGCGGCGACCTTGCGCAGCAGGCGCCCGCGCTCGGCGGGGTCCATCTTGGCCCACGCGGGGTCGTGGAACGCCTTGCTCGCGGCGGCGATGGCGGCGCGCGCGTCGTCCTCCGTCGCGGCCGGGATTTCCGCGAGGACGCTCTGGTCGAAGGGGTTGAGGGTGGGGCGGACGGAGCCGTCGGACGACTCGATCCACTGGCCGCCGATGAACATCTTCTCGCGCGTGGCGCTCATGCGGCGCGCATCCCGGCGCCTGACCATGAAGCTGCCTGCGCTTCGGCTCCAGCCACAGAGGACACAGAGGTCACAGAGGCGGCTTTTCTCGTCCCTCTGTGCTCCTCTGTGTCCTCTGTGGCTGGAGATAGGAAGCCAGAATCAGAGACGCCCGGCCTTCTGCAAGGCCATGAGGTCCTCGGTGGAGAGCTTCTCGCCCTTGCGGAACTTGTCGAAGATCTCGTCGGCCTCCGCGCGCGCGGACTGCGAGACGGTGGGCTGCCCCTGCGCGTCGAGCCTCAGGGCGCCCAGCACGCGCTCCAGGTCGCGCACGCTGCCCACCATGCCGATGTAGTGGCGGTGGACCTTGTCGGCCTCGACCTTGCTCTTGACGAACTCCGCCTGCGCGGCGTCGGCCTCCTTGCGGATCGCGTCGGCCTGCGCGAAGAGCCCTGCCATCGCCTCGTGCGCGGCCTGCGCCTCGTTGGCGAGGTGCGTGACGTGCGCGTGCTGGGCCTCGGCGGCCTCCTTGGCGACGCGCGCGGCGTCGGAGACGCCCTGCATCTCCGCGTCGACGTGGTCCTCGCCCTCGCGCGCCTTGAGCTCCTTGAGCTTCGCGCCGATGAGCTCGATGAGCGCCTTCTCCTTCTGCGGTGATAGCACGGTGGTCTGCTGCTGGTACTCCAGCTGCCGGATCTCGGCCTTCAGCTTCGCGGCGGAGACGCCGGCGCCCTCGTGGCCCCGGCCGCGGCGCAGCGCGTGGAGCGCCTCGGCCTTGGCGTGCGCCTCGTGGTTGAGCTCGTCGCGCTTGACCTTGGCCTCGCGCACCTGCTGGTTGAGCGCGTCGCGCCGGGCGCGGTGGCCGTTGGCCTGCTCGACGAGCCCGCGGACCTGAGCGTTCAGCTCGTCGCGGCGCTGCGCGTGCGCCTTGGTCCCGTCGTTGAGCCGGTCGCGCGTCTCGCGCTGACGGCGTGCCTGCTCGTTGAGCCGCTCCCGCTTCTGGGAGAATGCGTCCACGAGCCGATCGCGGTCGTCCACCAGTTCGGATAGAGATTGGGAAGCGTATAAGAACGTGACGACAAGCCGGCTCAGGCGCGCGCGATCCGCTCGGCCCAGCCGCGCACGCAGTCGCGCAACGCGTCCGCGTAGGCCTTGGCGTCGAGCGGCTTCGTCATGAAGCCGGAGGCGCCCAGCGCGCGCGCCCGCTCGACGTCGGCGCCCGCCTCGCTGCTGGTGAACATGACGATCGGCAGCTTCGCGGTGCGCGGGTCGCGGCGGGCAGCTTCGAGCACGTCGAAGCCGGACACGCGCGGCATCTTGATGTCGAGCAGCACGAGGTCGGGCGTCTCGCGCGCGAGGCGGGCCAGCGCGTCGTCGCCGTCCTGCGCGAACGCCACGTCGAGCGGAAGCTCGGCCGCGAGCCCCTTGAGCACGCGCGACGCGAGGAAGCGGTGGTCTGCGTTGTCGTCCACGACAAGGACCCGGAGCATCAGCGACCTCCCTTGTCGTGGACGCGACGACCCGCAGGTCGGCGCAGGTCCACGACGAGCACGCGCAGCGTCACGTCCGCGCCTCCTTCGCGCCGGGCCGGAGGTCGACGCGGCGTGCCGCGCCCACGGCGGGGAGCGTCACGTGGAACGTCGTGCCCGCGCCCTCCTGGCTCTCGACGCGGATGGCGCCGCCGTGCGTGTCGACGATGCGCTTCACGATCGCGAGCCCCACGCCGCTGCCGCCCGGGTCCTCCATGCCCGGCGCCGGCGCCCGCTGGAAGAGCGCGAAGACGCTCTCGCGGTGCCTCTCGGGGATGCCGCGCCCGTTGTCCTTCACGTGGAACGTCGCGCGGCCGCCTGCGACGTCGGCGCCCACCTCGATGCGCGGCGCGCGGTCCGGGTGGCGGTACTTGATGGCGTTGTCGAGGAGGTTCGTGAAGAGCTGCGCCATGCGCTTGCGCTCGCCGCGCACGCGGGGCAGGTCCGGCGCGACGTGGATCGCGGCGCCGGTGGCTGCGCTGCGGTCCCCGAGCGACGCGACGACCTCGGCGAGCACGGCGTCCATGTCCACCTCCTCGACGTCCTCGCGCACGCGGCCGATGCGCGACAATTCCAGGATGTCGAGGATCAGCCCCTCCATCGTGCTGGCGTTCTTGCGGATGCGCTCCAGCCAGTGCGCCCCCTCGCCCGCGAGCGCCGCGGCGTACTCCTCCTCCAGCCCCTGCGCGTAGCCCTGGATGCTGATCAGGGGCGCCTTGAGGTCGTGCGAGACGCTGTAGAGGAACGACTCGATCTCGCGGCTCTTCTCGGTCAGCTCCGCGGTGCGCTCCGCGACGCGCGCCTCCAGCTGCGCCGCGTACTCGCGCAGCCGCTCCTCGAAGAGCGAGCGCCGGATGCCCACCGCGAGCTGCGCGCCCAACGCTGATAGCACGTCGCGCGTGGGCTCCTCGTCGAGGCGGCGCGGCTCGCCCACGAGGACCAGCGCGCCCATCGCCTCGTTCTGCTCGACGAGCGGGATCGCCAAGGCGCGCTCGCCCGCGAGCTCCCGCCCGCGCGTGGCCCGCGCCCCCATCGCTTCGCGCGCGAGCTGCGCCAGCGTCCGGCGCGCGTCCAACGTCAGCGAGCCCTCCAGCGCCGCCTCGCGCAGCGTCGTGCCATCTGCGCCCGCGATGAAGACCGCGCCCTTGCGGACGGGCACGAGCGAGGCGACCAGCGAGAGGCCGCTGGCGGCGAGCGCCGAGAGCGCGCGCTCCTCCGAGACGAGCCGCGCCATCTGGAAGCTCTTCTCGCGGATCAGCTCCTCGCGCCGCTCGCGCGTGACGTCGTGCGCGACGCCGAGCACGCGGACGGGCTTCGTGCCCCCCTCGAAGACGGCCGAGAGGTTCGCCACCACGGCCACGTCGCTCCCCTCGCGCCCCACGAGGCGGAAGGGGACCGATAGCACCGGCGCGCCCTTCTCGAGCACGCCCTCGACGGCGCGCTGCAGCGTCGCGCGGTCGCCCTCCACGACGAGGTCGTACGCGCTCCTGCCCACGAGGTCGCGCGGCGCGAGGCCCAGGAGCGGCTCGCAGAGCGGGCTGATGAACGACAGCTCGCCGTCGGGCTGCACGGTGAAGATGAGGTCGTTGGCGCTCTCGACAAGGTTGCGGTAGCGCGCCTCGCTGGCGCGAAGGCCGTCCAGGCTCTCGTTGATGCGCGTCGCCATGTCGTTGAAAGTATGGCCAAGCTCGGCGATCTCGTCGCTCCCCTCCGTGCGGATGCGCGAGGCGAGCCGGCCCGCGGAGAGCGCGCGCGCCGCCTCGGTGAGGTCGGTCACGGGGCGCACGATGCGCCGCGCGATGAGCACGCTCGCGAGCAGGATCGCGCCCGCGAGGATGCCGCTGAAGACGATGAGCACCGCCGAGAGGCGCGTGAGGCCCGCGTACGCCGTCGCGATGGACACCGTGTCCACGACGACCCAGCCGAGGTCGCGTACCGGCGCCCCCGCGCCCAGCGACGCCTCGCCCGTGGCCGGATCGGCGTACTCGACCCACGAATCGCCCGCGGTGGGATGAAGCGAGCGCGCGACGGGCGGCACGGCGCTCCAGTCGGGGCGCTCCGCGGCGAGCGTCTGGTTGGGGTGCGCGAGCAGCGCGCCCGTCGCGTCCACGAGGAAGACGCTCTGCCCGCCGCCAGGCGCGAAGGCCTGGAGCGCGTCGCCCAGCGTCGCGATGCGCAGGCTCCCCACGAGCACGCCGACGAACGCCCCCTGCACCGAGATGGGCGTCGCGAGCGGAAGCAGCGGCGCGCCGCCGGTCGTCACCGGGAGCACGGTGGCCGCGTTGCGGAAGCGCGTCACCACGAAGTCGTAGCCGGAGGCGTGGTCGTCGCCGATCGCCGCGCTCGCCTCGGGCCACGCCGCGACGACCTTCCCCGTGTCGTTGAGCACGTACGCCGACGCGAAGACCGGCCCGCCCCCCTGCGCGTTGCCCTCGACGAGCGACTGGAGCGCCAGCACGAGGCTCGCGCGGTCCGGCGCCGCCATCGCGGCGCGCATCGCAGCGCCGTTGGCCTGCGCGTCGAGCAGCACGCGCCCGTTCTGCACGTAGAGCGACGCGTAGCCCGCCGCCGCCTGCGCCGCCGCCTCGTGCGCGCTCCCCGCCTCGTTCGCCACCGCGCCGCGCGTCTCCGTGAGCGCGAGATAGCTCATCGCCATGAGCGGCAACGTGGCGATGAGGGCGAAGACGAGGAACATCTTCGCCTGGAGCGAGCGCACATCATACCAGGAAGAAAGCGGGCTTATGAAGACGCCGGAAACCGCAGGGTCTGGCGAGCGGCTCCGCGCGAGTCGAAGCCGTTCGGCGTCGGCCTCAACGTGCGGACGACCTTCTCCTCTCGTGCGCGGCGCGTCCGTCCTCGTCTGGTGGCTCCCGCGGGGTGCGGGCGGCTGGTTCGTGCGCGCCAACGGCCGCGTGTACGAGCGCGCCTGCGCGTGGCGCGACGGGCGCGCGCCGCGGCCGCTCTTCCACGCCGCGCTGGAGATGCGCGTGCCGGCGGGGCGCTTCATCGTGGAGAACGCCTGGCCGATCCCGAACGGGGAGCGCGAGGCGCGCGGCGTCGTGGTCGAGGGCCCGGTGTTCGCGCCGGCGTTCGGCCGGTGGCGCGCGCTGCGCTACGAGGTCCGCCGGTGGCGCGACGGCGTGATCGACGACGCCGCGTGGGCGGTGGAGAGCCCGCAGGTGGTAACGTCGGACGCGGGCGTCGCGCGGCGCGTGCTCGACCTCGTGCCCGACGTGCCCCCGCCCGTCTGAGGCCCCGACACGGAACGCACGGGCGAGATGTGGAACTCGAACTCCATGGTCGCGTGGCTCCTCGCGAGCGCGGGCGTGCCGCTGGAGAACGTGCGCCCTTCCCGAAGGCGGGCGCGCGCCGGGCTGGAAGGCGGGGCTCGTCGTGGCGCGGCGCTAGGCCGAATTCCACAGTCTGCTCCGTCGCCTTGCGGCGCTTCGCTTGCCGCCAACACGCCAAGACGCCAACACGCCGCGTGTGGGCGTCTTGGCGTGTTGGCGGCAAGCGAAGCGCGGCCCAAGGGTCCTTTTTCGTCGTCGACAGAGGTACGAAACAGCCCCTATGATAGCTTCCAGAACTTGTACGCCGGCGTCCCGTCCTGATAGCAATAGTGGACGCCCTGGAACCGGGCGCGGAACGCGGCGACGCGCTCGGCGACCTTGGCGGGCGCCTCCTTCTTGACGACGGCGTCGACGAGGAACTGCGCGACCTCGGCCATGTCGGCCTCCTTCATGCCGATGCGCGTCATCTCTTGCGAGCCCAGGCGCAGGCCGCTGGGGTTCAACGCGCTGGTGTCGCCCGGCAGCATGTTCATGTTGGTGATGAGGCCGGCGTCCTCGAGCGCCTTGGCGGCCCACGCGCCGCCGCCGTGCGCCTTCACGTCGACGACGACCTGGTGGCTCATGGTGAAGCCGCGCTTCTCGCCGAGGACCTTCACGCCTCGGGTGTGAAGCTCCTGGGCGAGGGCCTTGGCGTTCCGGATCACCTGGTCGGCGTACGCCTCGCCGAAGTCGAGCGCCTCGGCGAGCGCGACGGTCTTCGCCGCGAGGTGGTGCAGGTGGTGCGACGAGACGGTGCCGGGGAAGACGGCGCGGTCGAGCTTGCGCGCGAGCGTGCCCTGCTGCTCCTCCGCGCCCTCGGGGAAGCTGCCCAGGATCAGCGCGCCCTGGGGACCGGGGAGCGTCTTGTGCGTGGAGCCGGTGACGAAGTCCGCGCCCTCGCGCAGCGGGTCCTGGAACTTCCTGCCGGCGATGAGGCCCATGACGTGCGCGCCGTCGTACATGACCGACGCGCCGACCTCCTTGGCCGCCGCGGCGACCTCCTTCATCGGCGTGGGGAAGAGGAACATGCTCTGGCCGAACATGACGAGCTTGGGCTTCGCCTCGCGCACGAGCTTGACCGACTTCTCCACGTCGAGCGTCTGCTTGTCCTCGTCCCAGGGATAGGTGAGGATGTTGAGGCCGTGCAGCCCCGCGCCGCCGAACTTGGCGTGGCTGATGTGGCCGCCGTCCGCCGTGCCCACCGCGGTGATCGTGTCGCCCGCCTTCGTCGTGGCGGCGAACGCCGCGATGTTCGCCTCGGTGCCCGAGACGCAGCGCACGTCCGCCCACGAGCAGCGGAACAGCTCCAGCGCCAGGCGCTTGCACTCGCGCTCCACCTCGTCGATGTAGATCAGGCCCTGGTAGTAGCGCTTGCCGGGGTGCCCTTCCGCGTAGCGGTCGTGGAAGTCGGACGCGAGGAGCCGGCGCGCCGTGGGCGAGATGAGGTTCTCGCTGGCGATCATCGGGATGCAGCGGTTGAACCACTGCGTGTGGCGCTCCACCTGGTCGAGGACGTGGGCCGCCGCCTTCTCGTGTCCGGACATGGGGGCGCGATTCCCCGGCGGCTGAAAAAGGGATCGGCCTGCGATGGGCGACCTTGGGCCTTCCGGCGCTCCGCATGCGGAGACGCGGTGATCGCGGAGGCCGCGGAGTCTCAGGGCACCGCGATCCCCGCGCCCTCCGCGTCTCCGCATGCGGAGCGCGCGAAGCGCCCAGGCCCGCTTCCGGTTTCAGTTTCGGCGCAACGACGCGCCCCGCCCCTGGGGAGAGGCGTCCGCGCATTCGCCCACCTCCGGGACGCAACGCCATCCGCGCGGCCCGCATCGTGCGGCCCATGAGCCACGTCCTGCTCAACAAGGGTCTCCTCGCCCGCACGAACGCCGCCTGCCCCGTCTGCGGGAACGCCGTCGAGATGACGCACGCCTTCAACGGCGCCCGGCTGCGCGAGTCCTACGGCTGCTATCGCTGCGGCCCGACGGTCTACACGGTGCGCGTCTAGGAGTCCACCGACTTCACGGTCATCTCGAAGAGCCGGAAGTAGCCGTCCTTGTACCCCTCGTCGGAGGTGAGGCGCACGGTGCGCGTCTCGCCCGCGTGGAGGCCGACGATGCCGCTCGCGAAGCCGGGGATCACGGGCGTGTAGCCGCTCATGGGGCTGCCGGCGCCGACCCAGACCTTGAGCGCCTGGGGGTGCTGCTGGAAGCCCGCGGGCATGGGGAAGCCCTGCCCCTGGAGGTTCGTCATGGTGGTGTCGAACGTGACGCCGTTGTCGAAGAGGCCCAGGTAGTAGGTCTGCACGGCGCCGTGGTCCGGACCCGAGGCGTTGCCGGTGACGTTGAGCGGCTTGAGCTCGAGGTGCACGGTGGCGTTGCCGCCGGGCCCCGTGGCCGTGACGTCGAGGCCGCCGCCGGTGTATCCGTCGGGCGTCTTGACGTGGAGGATCGCGACGCCGGCCTGTCCGCTGGAGAGGAGGCCGGGCACGCGCGGGAAGTCGACGGTCGCGCCGTTCTCGGCGGAGCCCACGAGGCTGACGTTGAGGCGGTCGCCGCCCGCGTTGCGCACGAAGAGCGGCGTGCTGGCCTCGCCGCCGGGCGCCACGTCGAGCGTCGCGTGGTACGCCTTCAGCTCGGGCTTCGCGGGCGCGGGGGCGACGGCGACGCGCACGCTCTGGATCACGACGTCGGTGGTGGGCACGCTCTGGTACTGGCCCTTCGTCGCGACGGTGACGTTCTCGATCGCGTGGACGACGTCGAGGCCGCTCGTCACGTTGCCGAAGACGGTGTAGCCGCTGTCGAGCGCGCGGCCGTTGTCCGCCGTGTTGACGAACCACTGGTTGGTGCCGCTGTTGGGGTCCTGCGTGCGCGCCATGCCCAGCGTGCCCTCGGCGTGGTGGTTGCCGCTCCAGATCTCGGTGGGGATGGGGCCGTCGCTCTGCGTGCGCGGCCTGGCGCTGGCGTTGAAGGGCGCCGCGAAGCCGCCGCCCTGGATGACGAAGCCCTTCACGACGCGGTGGAAGACGGTGTTGTCGTAGAGCCCGTCCTGCGCGTCCTGGAGGAAGTTGGCGACCGAGAGGGGCGCCTTGTCCGCGTAGAGCGTCGCGGTGAAGTTGCCCAGGCTCGTCGTGAACGTCGCGCAGGGCGCCTGGGGCTGGGGCGCGCAGTCCGCCGGCGGCGTGGACGTCGGAGAGGTCGGCGTCGTCACCGTGGGCGTCGTGGTCGTGCCAGAGGGCGTCGAGGTGGTGGCGTTGTTGTTGCCGGGCGAGGCGCAGCCGGCGGCGAGCGCGAGGAGGACGATGAGGAGAAGGGCGCGCATGGGTTCTAGCTCCACTGGATCGTGGCCTTGGTGATGGTGACGAGCGTGTCGGTGCGGGAGTTGGGGTCCTGGCAGGGCTGGCCGCCGCAGGGCAGGTTGTTGATCTTCACGACGACGGCGGTGGAGTCCGCGTCGGCCGTGTGGCCGAAGACGGTGTAGCGCCCATCGAGGAAGCTGGCCGCCGCGGCGGTGAGGAAGAACTGGCTGCCGCTGCTGTGCGGCGCCGCGGTGCGCGCCATCGAGAAGACGCCCGGGCCGTCGTGCTTGAGGCCGAGGCCGCCGTGCGCGTCGCATTGCGTGGGCTGCTGGTCCGGCGCGGGCGTGTCCTGCGAGACGGCGCCGTCCTTGCAGGCGTACTCCTCGGGGATCGTGTCGGGCGAGACGCCGCAGTTGGCGGGGCCGCCGGTGCCCCACTGCGCGGCTTTGCTATCGTCCTTCGAGAGCGGGTCGCCGCCCTGGTCCATGAAGCCGCGCACGACGCGGTGGATGCGCGTGCCATCCCAGCAGCCGGACTCGACGAGCTTCACGATCTGCTGCGCGGTGACGGGCGTCTTGTCGCAGTAGAGCGTGGCGCGGATCGTGCCCTGCGTGGTGTTGAGGACGACGAGGGGCTCCGCCGCGGTGGCGTTGCCGCCCGGAAGCGTCGTCTTGCACGTCTTGCCGGCCGCGGACGTCGTGGGTCCGTTCGACGCGCAGCCGGCCGCGAGGACCGTCACCAGGAGCAGGGCCGCCAGGAGCCTCATCGGGCCGCGCACGAGGCCGCAACGCATCAAGCTGACCATCGGCGCGTCCTGGGGCTCGGGGCTCTGGACTCAGGACTCGGGGCTCCGGAGCCTTGAGCCCGGAGTCCTGAGCCCAAAGCCTTTCCAGAAACGTACACAAATGGCCAACAAGGTCTAAAGTAGTCCAACAACCACTCACTTGTGTCCATCATGCTGCTTCGGGAGCTGGCCATCCCGTTCGCCCCCGCCGAGACCTTCGCGCGCCTCTTCGCCGCGCACGAGGACGGCTTCCTCCTGGAGTCCGCAGAGGGTCCTGAGCGCCTGGCGCGCTACAGCATCCTGGGCCTCGACCCGGTGGGCAAGGTCGCGCTGGTGGACGGCGCGCTGCGCGTCAGCGGCGACCTCCCGGCGCCGCGCCAGGACGAGGCGCCCCTGGCGTACCTCCAACGCCTGCTCGCGCAGCACCCCACGACCGACCAGGGCTATCGTTACCTCGGTGGTCTCGTCGGACACGTCGGCTACGAGTTCACGCAGCGCCTCGAAAAGCTATCACCGCGCGCCAGCGGCCCCTTCCCGGAGATGGAGTTCGGGCTCTACCTGGACGGCCTCGTCTTCGACCACCTCACCCGGCGCACGGTCTACTTCAGCCACGGGGCCGACCGCGGCGCCGAGCTCGAAGCCATCGCCAAGCGCCCGCACGCGCCCGCGCCGCCGCGCTTCGGCCCCGCGCGCGCGAGCGTCGACCAGCCGCGCTTCGAGAAGATGGTCGAGCAGGCCAAGCGCCACATCCACGAGGGCGACGTCTTCCAGGTCGTGCTATCACGGCGCTTCGACCTCGACGTCGAGGGCGACCTGCTCCCCTACTACGAGGCGCTGAAGAAGGCGAACCCGTCGCCCTACATGTATTACCTCAAGAGCGGCGAGCGCCGCCTCGTCGGCGCCAGCCCCGAGATGCTTGTCCGGGTCGACGGCGGCCGCGTCGAGACGTTCCCCATCGCCGGCACGCGCCCCATGGGCCGCAACCCGACCGAGACCGAACGCCTCGCCGCCGAGCTGCTCGCCGACCCGAAGGAGGCCGCCGAGCACGCGATGCTCGTGGACCTCGCGAGGAACGACGTCGGGCGCGTCGCGGAGTTCGGCACCGTCAAGGTCAGCGAGTCGCGGCGCATCGAGCGCTTCAGCCACGTCCAGCACATCGTGAGCAAGGTCGAGGGGCGCCTGCGCCCGGGCAAGAACGCGCTCGACGCCTTCGCCGCGCTCTTCCCCGCCGGCACCGTCAGCGGCGCCCCCAAGGTGCGCGCGATGGAGATCATCCGCGACCTCGAAGCCGACGCGCGCGGCCCCTACGCGGGCGCGGTGGGCTACTTCTCCTTCAACGGCAACGCCGACGCCGCCATCTGCATCAGGACCCTCGCGGCGCACGGCCGGAAGGCCTCGGTGCAGGCCGGCGCCGGCATCGTCCACGATAGCATTCCCGAGGCCGAGGCGCGCGAGACCGAGGCGAAGGCGCGCGGCCTCCTCTCCGTCGCGGAGGGATTCCAGTGACCCACGCCACCCCGCCCAGCGAATTGCCCGTGAAGAAGACCGTGAAGATCGAGGACGTCACGCCCACCCTGGGATGCTGAGATGCGCACGCTCGTCATCGACAACTTTGACAGCTTCACCTACAACCTCGTCCAGTACCTGGGCGAGCTGGGCGCCGGCCCCGAGGTCCACCGGAACGACGCGATCAGCGCCAAGGAGGCCGAGGCGATGCAGCCCGACGCGATCGTCATCTCGCCCGGGCCGGGCAACCCCGCCGACCCCCGGTATTTCGGCGTCTGCGCCGACCTGCTGACGGGGCTCTCGCGCACGACACCCACGCTGGGCGTCTGCCTGGGCCTCCAGGGCTTCGCGCACGTCTACGGCGGCAAGGTCGTGCACGCGCCGCGCGTCGTCCACGGCAAGTCGAGCCTCGTGGAGCACGACGGCAAGGGCGTGCTGGCCGGCGTGCCAAGCCCCTTCCGCGCCGCGCGCTATCATTCGCTCGTGGTCGACCGCGCGAGCCTTCCGCGCGAGATCGAGGTCTCCGCGTGGACGCAGGAGGGGGAGGTCATGGGCGCGCGGCACACGCGCTACCCCATCGAGGGCGTGCAGTTCCACCCCGAGAGCATCCTCACCGACCACGGCATGCAGATCGTGCGCAACTTCGTCCAGGGGGCGCGCCGGTGAAGGACTACATCGCGGCCGCCGTCGACGGCCGGAGCCTCTCGGAGGATGACGCGTACGCCGCGATGGCCGCGATCATGGACGGCCAGGCGACGCCCGCGCAGCTCGCGGGATTCGTCGTGGCGATGCGCATGAAGGGCGAGACCGTCGAGGAATTGACGGGCTTCGCACGCGCCATGCGCGAGCGCTGCGCGCTGATCAAGCCCCAGGTCAGCGGGCGCCTCACGGACACGTGCGGCACGGGCGGCGCGCCGATCAAGACGTTCAACGTCAGCACGCTGTCCGCGTTCGTCGCCGCGGGCGCCGGAGTGCCGATCGCGAAGCACGGCAACCGCGCCGTGACCAGCAAGTGCGGCAGCGCCGACGTGCTCGAAGCGCTGGGCGCCAACCTCGCGCTGGAGCCCGCGAAGGTGCAGCGCGTCATCGAGGAGGTGGGCGTCGGCTTCCTCTTCGCGCCCAACTTCCACCCCGCGATGCGCCACGCCATCGGCCCGCGCCGCGAGCTTGGCGTGCGCACCGTGTTCAACCTGCTCGGGCCGCTCACGAACCCCGCCGGCGCGCAGGGGCAGGTGCTCGGCGTCTACCACCCCAGCCTCGTCACGAAGCTCACGCCCGTGCTGCGCAACCTCGGCGTGCCCAACGCGATGGTCGTGCACGGCGAGGGCGGGCTCGACGAGATCAGCCCCTTCGGTCCCACGCGCGTGGGCCGCGTCAGGGACGGGAACGTCGAGTACTTCACGGTCAACCCCGAGGAGCTCGGCTTCACGCGCGTCTCGCCCGACGACGTGACCGGCGGCGATCCGCAGCAGAGCGCGCGCATCTTCCTCGAGGTGCTATCAGGCAAGGAGGGCGCGCGCGCCAACACGGTGCTCATGAACGCCGCCGCGGCCGCGGTCGTGGGCGGGCGCGCGAAGGACCTCAAGGAGGGCGTGATGGCCGCGCGCGAGAGCGTCGCTTCGGGCCGCGCGATGGAGAAGCTCTCGCGCTTCGTGGCGCAGACGGGCGGCCAACTCATCGGAGCATCGTAGATGGCCACGCTCGTGGATTTCGCCGAGGCCGCGCGCCGCCGCGTCGCCGCGGGCTACTATGATCTGAAGCGCGTGCCCGACTTCTGCCCGCCGCGCTCGCCTCCCTCGCTCAGGGCCGCCCTGCTGGCGCGCCCGGGCGTCGTGGCGGAGATCAAGCCCGCGAGCCCCACCCAGGGCAGCATGCGCGCGGACGTCGACGCCGGCGCGTTGGCGCGCGCGTTCGTCGCGGCCGGCGCGCGGGGTGTGAGCGCGCTCGCGGTGGACGAGGGCTTCGGCGGCTCGCTGGCGAACGTGATCGCGGCGAGCGGGGCCGGCGCGCCCGTGCTGTTCAAGGACTTCGTCGTGGACGAGGCGCAGGTCAAGGCGGCGCGGCGCTGCGGCGCGAGCGCCATCCTCCTCATCGAGGGCGTCTCGCCCCACGCGCTCGTGGACCGCGCGCACGCGCTGGGCCTCGAGGTGCTGCTTGAAGTGTACGACGCGGAAGGATATCGCCGCGCGGCCTCGACGAAGGCGGACCTCGTGGGCGTCAACAACCGCGACCTGCGCCGCGAGGGGCTGCCGGTCGACGCCTCGCGCGCGGCGCAGGTGCTATCAGCCTGCGGCGCGATGAAGCCCACGATGGCGCTCTCCGGCGTCGAGACGCCCGCGGACGTCGCGCGGCAATTGCGCGCCGGCGCGCGCGGCGTGCTCGTGGGCAGCTCGCTCATGCGCGCGAAGGACCCCGCGGCCGCGATGCGCGCGCTCGCCGAGGTGGTGGCGTGACGTTCGTGAAGATCTGCGGCCTGAAGACCGCGGAGCAGGCGCGCGTCGCGCGCGAGGCGGACGCCGTGGGCTTCGTCGTCTCCTCGCCGCTCTCGCCGCGCAATCTGCCCAACGGATCGGCCGCGACGCTCGCGCGCAAGGTCGCGCCGGGCCAGCTCGCCGTCGCCGTCACGGCCTCGCGCGACGCGGGCGCGCTCCTGCGCATCGCGCGCGAGGTGCAGCCGCACGCGATCCAGGCGCCGCGCGACGCGCCCTTCCTCGCGCTCCAGGAACGATATCCCGCTCTCCAGCTCTGGGCCGCGTGCCGTCCCGCGGAGGTTGGCGCCGCGCCCGCGGAGGCGGACATGCTCGTGCTCGACGCGTCCACGCCCGAGGGCTATGGGGGCACGGGGCGCAGGCTCGACGCGCAGGCCGCCGCGAGCGCGGTGCGCGAGGCGAAGAAGCCGGTCCTTCTGGCTGGGGGCCTGACGCCGCAGAACGTCGCCGAGGCGATCCGCGACGTGAAGCCGTTCGGCGTCGACGTCAGCAGCGGCGTCGAGACCGACCAGCGCAAGGACCCGCACAAGATCGTCGCGTTCATCCAGGAGGCGAAGCGCGCTTGACCACCGGAAGGTTTGGAGAGTTCGGCGGGCGCTTCGTGCCCGAGACGCTGATGCCGGCGCTCGACGAGCTGGAGCGGGCCTACGCCAAGATCGGGCAGGACCCCGGCTTCGCGAAGGACCTCGCCGAGACGTTCTCGGAATACGGCGGCCGTCCCACGCCGCTCACCCGCGCGCCGCGCCTGACCGAGCACGCCGGCGGCGCGCGCATCTGGCTGAAGCGCGAGGACCTCATGCACGGGGGCGCGCACAAGTTCAACAACGCGATGGGGCAGGCGCTCCTCGCGAAGCGCATGGGCAAGACGCGCATCATCGCGGAGACGGGCGCGGGCCAGCACGGCATCGCCACCGCCATCGCCTGCGCGCGCCTCGGCCTGCCGTGCGAGGTCTACATGGGCGCGGTCGACGTCGAGCGCCAGAGCCTCAACGTCTTCCGCATGAAGCTCATGGGCGCCAAGGTCCACCCCGTCGAAAGCGGCTCGAAGACGCTCAAGGACGCCGTGAACGCCGCGCTTCGCGACTGGGTCGCCAACGTGCGCGACACGCACTACGTCATCGGCAGCGTCGTGGGCCCGCACCCCTTCCCGACGATCGTCCGCGACTTCCAGAAGGTCATCGGGGAAGAGATCAAGCGTGATAGCATGGCGAAGTTCGGCCGTCTGCCCGACGCGCTCGTCGCGTGCGTGGGCGGCGGGAGCAACGCCATGGGCACGTTCTACCCGTTCATCCAGGACAAGGGCGTGCGGCTCGTGGGCGCCGAGGCCGCGGGCGAAGGCGTCAGCACCGGCAAGCACAGCGCGACGTTGGGCGCCGGCAGCAAGGGCGTCCTCCACGGCGCGCACTCCTACATGCTCCAGGACGCCGACGGCCAGGTCATGGAGACGCACAGCATCAGCGCCGGGCTCGACTATCCGGGCGTCGGACCGGAGCACGCCTGGCTCAAGGACACCGGGCGCGCGGAGTACGTCGGCGTCACCGATCAGCAGGCGCTCCAGGGCATCAAGCTCCTCTGCCGCCTCGAAGGCATCCTCCCCGCGCTGGAGAGCGCCCACGCCGTCTGGCAAGGCGTCGAGGTCGCGCGCCAGATGCGCAAGGACCAGCACGTCGTCATCACGATCTCGGGCCGCGGGGACAAAGACATCAACACGCTTCGGGAGCGCTTCGCGGAGGGATTCGCGTGATGCTGGCTCGCACCTGGGGGGTCCGCCCCCAGACCCCCGGAACACGAAGGCACGAAGACACGAAGACACGAAACCTCGGACGCTTCGTGTCCTCGTGCCTTCGTGCTCTTCGTGTTGAGCGGGCGGACGTTGCTGGGGGGCGATGCTGATGTCGCGCCTCCGGGCCGCATTTCCCAAGGATCGCCCCGGCGTGATCGCCTACGCGATGGCGGGCGACGCGACCGAGGCGCACATGCTCGCGATCCTGCGCGAGGCCGACGCGCTGGAGATCGGCGTCCCCTACAGCGACCCCGTCGCCGACGGCCCCGTCATCGAGCGCGCGGGCGTGCGCGCGTTGGCCAAGGGCGTCACGCTGCGGGACTGCCTCGCGCTGGCGAAGAGGCTGCGCGCCGCGAGCGGCAAGCCGATCCTCCTGATGACGTACTACAATCCGGTGCTCCAGCGCGGCCTCGCGCGGTTCGCCGCGGAGGCGCGCGACGCGGGCGTGGACGGCGTGATCCTGCCGGACGCTCCGCTGGAGGAAAGCGGGCCCGCCGGTGACGCGCTCGCGGCGGAGGGCATCGACCTCGTGCAGCTCGCGAGCCCCGCCTCGCCCCCCGATCGTCTCGCGCGCCTGGCCTGCGCCACGCACGGCTTCCTCTACGTCGTGAGCAGCTTCGGCGTCACCGGCGCGCGCCAGGACCTCGCGCCCGAGACGGGCGACCTGGTCAAGCGCGTCGCGGCGCTGGGCGTCCCGTTCGCGGTGGGCTTCGGCGTCTCCGAGCCGCGCCACGTGAAGGCGCTCGCGGCGGCCGGCGCGCCCGCGGTCGTGGTCGGGTCCGCCATCGTCGGACGGATCGAGCGCGGCGAGACGCCCGAGCAGGTCGCGGCGTACGTGCGCAGCCTGCGCGTAGAGGATTGACAGCAATCCTCGCCAACGGTCAAGCAGGCGGGGGGCGCCTTGCCGATCCGGTTGTGCGAACCATGAAACTGCTTGCCATCGCCCTCGTCCTGCTTTCCTCGGCCTGCTTCCTCGCGACGCCCGGCGCCTCGGCGTGCGGCGTGAGCATCAGCGGCACGCCCCACGACACGACGATCCAGCACACGGTCAGCTTCGACAGCACCAGCGTGACGTTCGGCGTCGTCATCACGCAGGAGCAGCACAGCAGCACCGGCGGCGAGCCGTGCACGACGCTCGCGGCCGTGGAGTCGCTGCCGCCCACGGCCGTGAAGCCGATCCTCGTGCTCTCCTAGGCTCCGCGCGTGGCGCTCGCGTGGAGCGCCGCGGCGATCAGCGCCTGCCCCAATGCGCGCGTAAGGTCGGGCGCCGGATCGACCGCGCCCGTGACGCGGGCCGGAAGGCTGGGCGTGCCGCCGTGCACGCTCGTCGCCGCGCCGGCGTCATCGGGCGCCGGGTCGCCGGATCCGATCAACGACGAGGCAAAGCCGCCGCGCCGCACGCCCCCCTCGTCGCCCAGCGCGGGAAGCCCGCCGAGCGCGAACGTGCCGCCGCTCAACGCCGTGACGCCCGCCGCGACGCCAGGCCCGCCGGGGAGGATCGTGCGTCCGGTCGCGCCGCCGTCGTTGCCGCCCGCGTCGTCGGGGCCGGGCATGCCGCCGTCGCCCTCGGGGTTGGGATAGCTGCCGCCCGGCTCGATGCAGACGGGGCCGTCGCCCGACGGCGTGTAGTTGATATCACCCTCGCCTGAGCCCCCGCTGCCGTTGTCGCCGCCGCCCGTGCCGCCGTCGGTCCCGCCGCCCCCGGTGCCGCCCGGGCTTCCTCCATCGTTGTGCGGATCGGTGCCGCCGTCCAGGCCACCGCCCGATCCGGGGGGCGCGGTCGCGTCGTCGCCCTCCGCGGAGGACGCGCTCCGGTCGACGACCGCCTCGACGCCCGCGACGAGAAGCGCCGCGCCGCAGATCGTGCCGCCCACGCCCGCCCCCACGCCCGCGCCTGCGCCGGCTCCCGGGGGGCCTCCTGAGAAGAGGCCGATGGCGGCGCCGATGCCGGTGCCGATCGTGATCGCGGCCTGGCACACGCCCACGGCGTCCATGCCGTCGGCGGCCTCCGCGCCGGCGCCGGGACCCCAGCGCATGCCCGCGCCGCCCGGACCGCCCGCGCCGGGGAGCGCCGGACCGCCGCCGAAGATCCCGCCCAGCCCGGTGAGCCCCTCCTCGTCCGTGCCCGCGCCCAGCGATGCGATCTGGCCGCCGGTGGCGAAGGCGACCTGCCCCGTCGCGGGGTCGAGGACGAGGCTGGTGCGGGCGCCTCCGCCCAGCGCCGTCGGGGCGCCAGCCGCATTCCACGCGGCGCGGCCCAGCGCGAGCCCCTCCCTGTCGCCGGCGTGCTGCGCGGCGCGCATCGCGGAGACGAAGATCCCCTCGACGCCCGCGAGGGAGCGGTGGAGCGTGACGTGATCCACGAGCGAGCGGAGCATCCGCGCGCGGGCCCCGGGCCCCACGACGGCGAGCTGCATGAGCGCGGAGAGCGAGGCGTTGCTGTACGCGCGGAACGCCTGCCGGGGCGTGAGGGTGGCGGCGGACGCCGTCGCGAAAGGCCCCTTGTGCCCGAGGGCGCGCGCATGCAGCTCGGAGATGCGCAGCCACGCCGCCGCGGGAGGAAGCGCCCGGACGCGCGCCGGGACCGCATAGACGGGACCGGTCGCCGTCACGGCGATCACCTGCAGGCGGCTCGGGTGCGCAAGCACGCGGCGGAGGTTCGCCGCGAGGGCCGGCGTCGGGCGCCGGGCGTGGTCGATGCGGACCCTCTGGGCCGATCGCGTGAGCGTCTCGTGCGTGTCGTGGGCGGCGTGTCGGGTCGTCATGGCCCCCGGCCAAGCGGGCAGGTAACCAAGGACGTTACGATGGCCTCTCGGGAGGCTGGTGAAAGAATTGTGGAGGATTGCGATCAATCCTCGCGGGGGGCAACGCGGGCGTTGCCTACCTCAGCTCGTGCGCGCGTAGTCGACCTCGGTGTACGGCGTCGGGCTCTGGCCCACGGGCAGGAGCTTCGTGCCGGTCTGCTTGACCCACGTCGCGTGGAGGTCGCCGGCCGGGCCGAACGCGAGGCCGATGAAGTCGCCGGCGAAACGGTTGTCGCCCAGGCACGTCACCGCGCGGCACATGGCGCCCGTGTGCACCGGGTCCGCGGTGAGCGTGTCGGTGCGCCACGTCGCGCCGTCCGTCGTGTGCGCGACCACGAAGCGCCACTGCGCGCCCGCGTCGTCCGCCGAGGTGGCGTTGGTCTCGTACCAGCCCATGGCGACCTGGCTCGCGTTGCCCGCGGCGACGAAGGGCATGATGATCGTCTTGCCGTGGAACTCGAAGCGGTGGATCGTCCAGCGCTTCCCCTGGTCGGACGAGGAGGCGACGGCGGGGATGCACGTGTCATTCACCGCGCTGTCGCACGTGGCCGCCCACCAGACGCCCGCGGCGTCGACGGCCATGCTCGCGGTGCCTGGCGCGCGCAGGTCGACGGGCGCGAAGCCCTTGTAGACGCCCTCGGGCGTGATCGTGCGCACGCCCCAGCCCGCGCCGCTGGGGTTGTCCGCGGCCTCGACGATAACATGCTGCACGGGGTCCCACTGGAGGTCCTCGCCCTGGACCTCCTCGGTCCAGTCCATGCTCGTGATGCTCCACGACTGGCCCGCGTCGTGCGTCGCGGCGAACGTCGGGCGGTCGAGCTGCTCGCCGGTGACGAGGTACGCGTCCTTCGCGGTCGGGGCGACGAGCCACATGCGGTCGGTCGCGCCGGGCACGACGATCGGGCTGCAATGCCACGAGGCGCCCTTGTCGGCGCTGTCGCACACGGCCGTCTCGCCCGCGTAGGGCCAGTCGAACGCGACGTACGCGCGCCCGTCGGGCGCCACCGCGAGCGCGCTGTCGGAAGCGTAGATCGGAAGCCCGCCGAACGCCGGGACCTCCTTGAACGTCGTGCCGTTGTCCGTGGACACGTAGACGTGCTGGAGCGCCGCGATGTAGACGGTGCCGTCGGGCGCCACGCGGATCACGGGCTCGTTGCCGCTCTGGCCCGCCTTCACGACCTTGCCGAACTGCGGCGCGACCTTCCCGAGGTCGGGCAGCGAGGCGGTGGAGACGTCCTTGGCGGCGGGCGCGAGGCACCCCACGAGGAGGACGAGCAGGAGGGCAGCGGCGAGCGCTCTCATCCCCCGCGCAGCCCGGGGAAGGCAAGATAAGTCTTGTTGCGCTCCCCTGGCTCCGCATGCGGAGCGCGCGGCGAGCGCGGAGGCCGCGGCGGTGAGCAGAGCCTCGCAATCACCGCGTCCTCCGCGTCTCCGCATGCGGAGCCCGGGAGGCCCCAAAGGATTTCCCACGGCGAGCGGCTGCGCGCGCGATGTTCCACGTCGAGCCCCGCGGCGAGCGCGTCGCGATCCTGCGCATGGACGACGGCAAGGTCAACGCGATGGGGCCGGCGTTCGTCGAGCGCTTCCCCGCCGCGTGGGCGGAGGCCGCGCAGGGAGGGCGCGCGATCGTGCTCGCGGGCAACGCGAAGGCGTTCTGCGCGGGGCTCGACCTCAAGGTGCTGCCCACGCTCGAAGGCGCGCAGATCGGCCGGTTCGCGCGCGCGTTCATGGGCGTCTTCCACCAGATCCTGGAGCACCCGCGCCCGGTCGTGTGCGCGTGGGACGGCCCCGCGATGGCGGGCGGCGCGGTGCTGGGCCTCTGCAGCGACCTGCGCGTCGCCACGCCGCGCGCCCGCGTCGGGCTCACCGAGATGCCCGTGGGCATCCCGTTCCCCGAGCCGGTGATCGACCTCGCGATGGCGACGCTTCCCGCGCACGAGCACGGCCCCGCGATCCTGCAAGGCATCGTGCGCGAGGGCGCCGCGCTGGCGGCCCGCGGCTGGGCGCACGAGGTCGTGCCCGGCGACCAGCTCCTCCACGAGGCGGCGCGGCTCGCCGACGAGCTGGCCTCCTTCAACCCGGCCGCGTACCGCGAGGGCAAGCTGCACCTGCGCGCGGCGCCGCTGGCCAGCTTCGAGCGCTTCGCGAAGGACGGCCCCGAGCGCTGGGCGGCGCGCATGGGCGAGCCCGCGACGCGCGAGGCGATCGTTTCGTACTTCGCGCGCGTAACAAGGAAATAACTAGACGAACTTCGTGAAACCTCGCGCCGCCACGGGAACTGTTATCGCCAGGCTCGATGGTGCCTGCCTTGCGAGGAGTCCTCATGACGCATTCCCCACGCTTGTCGTTCCATCTCTTTGTGGCCCTGACGCTGGCGCTCGTCCCGCTTTCGGTCGTCCCCACCGCCGCCGCCTCGTCGCCTTCGTCCTGCAGCTTCAGCGGCGACTACGGTTCCTGCGCGTTCTCGTGCACGCCCGGCTCGGTCATCGTCGTGACCGCCTTCGACCCCCAGGCTGGGCACTTCCCGCGCACGCACGCCACGTGCGGCGGTGTCAGCTTCTACTGCCAGGCGTCCGAGGCGTGCGCGGGCGAGGGTGGCCCCACGCCCGGCGGCGGCGAGGGCCTCTGTTACTCGGAGACGATCTCCAACAGGGGCTCATGCGCCACGCTGCCGCCGGATGCGGGCGCGCCTCCGCACCTCCCGGGCACCGACGTCGACCAGACCGTCCCCGCGCAGGGCGTCTCGCGCAGCGTCGGCCCCCTCAGCACGCCCACGGTGCCCTCCGAGTCGGTCCCCGTCCCCGCCGTCGATGCGCCCGCCACCTGCACCGTGTCGGTCTGCACCGCCGCGACGTCGATCCCCTCCGAGAACCTCGGCAGCACGCCCGACGTCCCCGCGCAGTCGACGCCCAACGTCTCGCAGTGCGACCCGACGCACACCCTGTGCGCGATCCAGGGACCGATCCCGCTCACGCCGGAGGTGCCCCCGCAGGGCCCCATCACGACGCCCGGCGAGACCGTGCCCGCGCTCTGCGCCACGCCCGCGGCGGCCGCGTGCCTCCCCGCGCAGGAGATCCTCCCCGCGCGGACCGTGACGACCCCCGGTCTCGGGCCGATCGTCCTTGTCCCCGCGACGAGCGTGGACGTCTCGACGAGCGACGTGGACGTGGCGTTCCACTCCAACCTCGACCAGACGCAGACGCTCCCGCCCACCGACGTCGGCCCGGTCCACCTGTGCGACGCGCCCCCCTCGGGCGTCTGCCAGGCCGTGCCCACCCTCCCTGAAGCGGGCGCGGATGGCAGCCTCACCGTGGGCGCGGCCGTCGGCAGCACCACCGTCGGGCACACGTTCGTGCTCCCGTAGGTGGCGCCGCGAAGCTCAAGCCACGCGCGTGGGTTCCTGCGCGCGTGGCCACCCTTTCCGCATTCCTCAACGTGACCAACATCAAGCAGAGCCTCGGCTTCTACCAGGCGCTCGGCTTCACGCCCACGTACGTGCGCCAGCGCGACGGCGTGGACGCCTACGCCGGGGTCGAGCACGACGGCGCCGAGATCGAGCTGGGCTGGATCGGCAGCAACGACGACCGCGAGTACCAGAGCTGGGTCTCGACGCCCCTGGGCGCGGGCGTCGTGCTCTACCTCTCCGTGCGCGACGTCGACGCGGTGGCGAAGAAGGCGAAGGACATCGGCGCGACGATCGAGTACGGCCCCGAGGACCGCAGCTACGGGCGCGTGCTGGGCCTGAACGACCCCGACGGCTACGTGCTCACGTTCATCGCGGAGCCGAAGCCCAGGAAGAAGGCCGCCGCGAAGAAGAGCGCCAGAAAGAAGGCGGCGAAGAAGGCCACGAAGAAGGCGCGCCGGCGCTGAGGGAGCCTTCCACGCAGCCCAGAAACAGGATGCTTGGGGTGGCGCGCGCATGCTGGAAAGGGAGACTTGGCCGGCGCTCTCGCTGGCGGCGGGCATCGTCGCGGGCGTGACGCTCCTGGGCGCGCTCACCGACGCCGCGGTGGGCAACGGCTCGCTGCTCGTCGTGATGCTGCCCGTCTCGATCCTGGCCTCCGGCGTCGCGCTGGCGCTGGGCGCGGGCGTCATGCGCGACCCGCAGGCGCGCGCGGGCGTGCTCATGGGCCTGGCGGTGGGCGCGGGCGGCCTCGTCATGGCCGTCGTGTACGTCGCGCTCGTGCTCGTGCTGCCCATCCTCGTGCTGCTGCTCTTCCTCCTCTTCTTCCCCTGGGCGTGCAGCAGCGGCACCTGCACGTGGACCTGCTCGTCGCCCCAGCACCCGCAGCCGTGCCTGCCCTGCTTGCCGTGCATCGGGGGCGGCTCGTCGTCGAGCACGTCGTCGGGCGGCGGATGCTGCGGCGGCGGAGGCGGCTCCGGAAGCGCGCCCGCGACGCCCAGCGTCACCACGCCGCACGTCGGGAGCGGCGGCGGATGCTGCGGCGCGGCGGCGGGCGACCGGTGGGCGCACCACCCGGACCTGCCGGCGTACGAGGCGCACGTCTGGCGCGTGGCCGGCGCGCGGCTCTGCGTGGGCTGCTCGACGACGCTGCCCGTCTTCCTGCTCGCCGCCGCGGCGCTGCTCCTCGCGCGTCCCGGCCCGTGGTGGGCGCTCGCGTGCGCGGGCGTCGCGCTTGGGTCCTCGCAGGCGCTCTCCGCGGCCGGCCTCGCGCGCCGGCGCTGGCAGAAGGCGCTCGTGAAGGGCGCCCTGGGCGCGGGCCTCGCGATGCTCGTCGTGGGCGTGCGCCTGGCGCCCTGGCCCGCGCTCGCGAAGTGGGGCGCGCTCTGCGCGGCGCTGGGCCTGGCGCTCGCGAGCGCGCTTCCCCGCGCGGCGCGCATGCGCAAGGCATCGAGGGAAGGGCCAGAATCGCTGAGGCCCGGCGCGCGGAGCGTCGCGTGTGCCGCGGACGACGGAAGGCACGCGGGCCCCGCACCGCCGTAGCCCGTTCGACGAGGACCACGGGCGCGTCCGCCGCTTGGGCAACGACGCGCTCCGCTTCGCGCGCTGGTTCTTCCGCAGCAAGTACGCGCTGATGGCCGGCTTCCTGGGCGAGCTGGAGCAAACGCCCGAGGCGCGCGACGAGCGCGACCTGCGCCAGCGTTACTGCCGCGCGCTCCGGCACGCCATGCGCGTGCAGCGGGCGCGCGCCGTCGTGACGGTCCTCCTGGCGATGGGCGTGCTGACGGCCTCGTCGGCGGCCGTGCTCGACGCGCTGGCCGGCCCCGAGGGGCGCGCCCTCGTCCAGGACGTCGCGGCGTGGAGCGCGTCGATCAGCGTGCTGCTCGTGGGCCTGCGCCTCGCGTTCGACCGCTACCTGGGCCTCGTGGACGTCAGCGCGACGTTCCTCGCCATGCAGCTTGCGACCGCTCGTCCTCGAGCCTGAGCGGGACCTCGGCGCCGAGGCGCTGCACGTGCGCGACGATCTCGATCGGATCGCGGCGCACCATCGAGAGCGTCGTGCGGGCCCGGACGACCTGGCCGTCCGCCGCGCGATATCGTTTCTCGATCTCCGCGCGCTCCTCGCCGGCCATGAGGCGCGCGACGGCCTCGCGGCTCGCGGGCAGGTCGTCCTCGTGGGTGACGTCCTCGAAGGTGAGCGCGCGCATCTCCTCCTCCGAGCGCCCCACCATGCGGCAGAAGGCGCGGTTCGCCGAGAGGAAGCGCAGCTCGGGCCCCACGATCACCACGCCCACCGGCGCGTCGGCGAAGGCCCGCTCGAGGCGCGCCTGCGTCTCGCGCAGCGTCTCCTCGGCGCGCTTGCGCTGCGTGACGTCGCGGTAGTAGACGGAGAGGCCCTCCTCCGAGGGGTAGGCCTTGGCCTCGAACCACATGCCCATGCGCGGGTAGAACTCCTCGACGGAGACGACGACGTTGTCGCGCATCGCGCGGTGGTACTCGCGGTCGAAGCTCGTGCCCTTGAGGTCGGGGAACGCCTCCCAGAGCGAGAGGCCCACGGCGTCGCGCCCCGACTGGCGCATGCGCTGCGCGACCGGGTTCATGTAGATCAGGCGCCACTCGCGGTCGAGCGCGAAGAACGCCTCGCCCATCGACTCGTAGATGCGCAGGATGCGCTCGCGGGAGCGCCGGTCGGCCTCCTCCGCCGCGCGCCGCGCGGTGACGTCGCGCAGCACCGCGACGAGGTGCGGCCGCTCGCCGGCGCCTTGCAGCGGGCGCGCCATGATCTCGACGTCGAGCGGCGCGCCGTCCTTGCGCCTCGCGCGCGCGTGCGCCAGGCGGTCGGGCCCGTGCTCGCGCCGGCGCGCCTCGATCCAGCCCAGCGCGCGCTCGCGGTCCTCGTCGGCCAGGAGCGCCTGCAGGTCCATCGCGAGCGCCTCGCGCACGTCGTAGCCGAAGATCTCGCGCGCGGCCGGATTCCACAGGACGATGCGTCCGTCCGGGTCCGCGACCACGACCGCGTCGCCCAGGAGGTTGAACAGCGCGCCGATGCCCAGGTCGCCCGGCTGCAGGCGCGGGAAGAGATCGAGCTCGCTGCGGCGCAGGGGGAGAGGGGTGCCCAAGGCCCACGCGGCGTCGAAGGAGGCGCGCAGCGAGCGCAGCGCGGAGGGGTCGGTGGTGTGGACGACGATCTCGCTCTCGCCAGGGCGCGCGGCCAGCGCGAAGAAGCCCTCGCGCTCGTCGAGGAGCCAGTAGCGCGCCGCGAGCTGCGGCGTGAAGTGGCGCACCTCGATGCCCTCGGTGGCGCGCGCGAGGTCGTCGTAGGCGTCGACCGACGCGACGCGGTCGAAGTTGAGCAGCGCCGTGGCCTTGCCGCCGCGCTCGCGCAGGATGGCGGAGACGTCGTGGGCGTCCGCGCTGGGGAGCGAGACGGGGTTGCTATCCAGGAAGCGCAGCTCGCGGCCGCCGCGGGCCAGCGCCTCGCGGAACGCGCTCCACGCCTCCTGCGAGCTGGCGTACGTCTTCGTGAACGAGGGGAGCCGTCCCGCTTCGATCTCCTCGCGGCGCGCCTCGTAGGTGGGCGCGCGCTCCCAGAGGGGATCGAGGATCGCGCGGATGGCGGCGACCATCGCCTCCTGGTCGGTGAGGACGCCCGCGTCCTTCCCGCTCGCGAGGCTGGCGTCGTCCGGGACGAAGTGCGCGATGAAGGCGCGCGCGCCGTCGGCGACGAGGATGGCGACGTTGGCGCTCTGGTCCTCGTGCAGCTCGCGGCCCCGCACGCGCGCGACCTCGGCGAAGCGCGCCAGCGCGGGAAGCATCGCGGCCTCGATGGGGGCGAGCACGCGCGTCTCCACGCCGCGGGCCTTGGCGGCCGCGAGGGCGGGAAGGAGCGCCTCGGCGCGCGCGAGCGTGCCCGCGGTGGCAAGAAGGAGCAGGCTCTTCTGCGCGGAGTCGACGACGTCGATCTTCTTCGCCAGGACGTTGCGCCGGCCGCGCAGCACGGTGAAGGAGCCGCGCTCGCCCGCGTCGGCGTCTCCCACCACGCGGAAGAGGGCGGCCAGCTCCTCCCGCTCGCGCGCGATCGCATCCGCGGCCCGCGTGTGCTCCTCGTGGAGCCGCTGCAGGTGCTCCTCGAAGGGCACCGGCGCGAACTTCTTGGGGAACTCGGGCAGCACGACGACGAGCCCCTTCTCGTGGAGCTGCTCGAGGACGGCGTAGATCTTCGCCTGCGGGACCTTGGAGAGGCTGGAGACGTCGCGCGCCTCCGCGACGCCCAGGTCGAGGAGCGCGAGGTACGCGCGCGCCGCGTACTCGGAAAGGCCGAACTCGCGCAGGCGCGCCGTGCGGTCGGGCGTGATCGGCGTGTGAAGCCCCCGGAAGGATCAACGCGCGAGGGGCAGATAGCCTTGGTGGCGCACGCCTTACCTCAGGACCTTGGCCAGCTCTTCGGCGAAGACGCGCGCGGTGGCGACGCGCTCGTTGGGCCGCTCCGCGAGCGCGCGGGCCAGGAGCGCGGTGAGCGCGGGCGGCACGTCGCTGCGCAGGATCACCGGCGCGTGGGCGCCCGGCGGCGCGCCGTAGAGGCACTCGTGGAGCACGGCCGCGCACGCGTACACGTCGGCGCGGCGGTCGCCCTGCGAGAGGCCCGCGCGGACCTCCGGCGCCATGTAGAAGAGCGTCCCGGCGCGCGCGGTGGAGCCCACGTCGAGCACGGTGCGCGTGGAGAGCGTGGGCAGCGCGATGCCGAAGTCCGCGACCTTCGGGACGCCCTCGCCATTGAGCAGGATGTTGCTGGGCTTGATGTCACGGTGGACGATGCCCGCGCCGTGCACGGCCTCGACGCCGCGCAGCACGTCGACCACGAGCGGCACGGCCTCGCGCCAGGGGAGCGTGCCCTTCGCGCGCAGGTGGTCGGAGAGGCTGCCGCCCTCCAGGTACTCCATCACGATGATCGGAGAGCCCTTGCCTTCGACCACTTCCTCGACGGCGACGACGTTGGGGTGGCGCACCTTCGCCGCGAGCCTGGCCTCGCGCAGCACGGCCTCGCGCGTCTGCGGGTCCTGCTGCCACTGCTGGAGCGGCTCCTTGAGCACGACCAGGCGGTCGCGCTGCCGGTCGCGCGCGAGCCACGTGCGCCCGCCGCCGCCTTCCCCGAGCAGACGCAGCCGCTCGAACGCCTCGTGCGCCTTGCGGTCGCGGGCGACCACGACGCTGCTCTTCGCGTAGTGGCGCAGCACGCGGTCCTCCGCCTCGCTGATGCCGAAGCGCTCGCGCAGCGCGGCGAGGAACTCCGCGTCCTCCTCCAGCGACTCGCGCGCGAAGGAGGCCTCCAGCGCGGCGCGGTACGCGTCGATGCGCTGGCCGTAGACGGCGTCGTCGTCCGTGCGCGCGGGCTCGCCGCTCGGGACGCCGAAGAGCCGGCGCGTGAGGCGGATGCTGGGAAGGATCGAGACGCCGAGGACCGTGAGGGCCGCGAGGACGGGGAGGGTGGGCGTCTCGGACACGAGCGTCCCCGCGCCGAAGACCGCCGCGCCCCCGGCCGTCGCGACCACGGCGCCGCCGGCGTTGGCCGCCCAGCGCGTCGCGCGTTGGCGGAAGTCGTAGTAACGCCACTGGGCGAGGCCGACCGCGATGACGCCCACCGCCGCCAGCCGCCAGAGGCCGACCGTGAAAAGGTCCTGGCTGACGGTCACGTTGATCGCGCCCTCGACCAGGCCGAGCGCGCCGGGGAGCAGCATCCAGCGGCTCACGCTCCGAAGCGTCTGCCCCTTCGCGGGGTCGGTGGTGTGCCGGCCGTCGCGCAGCGAGGTGAAGCCGGCCCAGCCCACCACGCCCAGGAGGGCGACGAACATCGTGCAGTAGAGCCACGTCGTGGGAGAGCCCGCGCCCTCGACGATGGCGCCCCCGTAGAAGATCGCATACTTGCCCGTCAGCGGCGCGAGGAAGAGGCTCAGGCCGATGAGGAGGATCTTGTCGCGCGAGCGCGTGCGGGGCGTCGGCGAGGCGCGCAGGCTCACGACGAGCGCGACGAACGTCAGGCCGAACGCCGCGTAGATGGGCAGCACGATCAGGGGCGCGTAGAGCGGGCCGGGCGTGAAGACCAGGATGCCGTTGTCCGGCGAGACGTGGATGTCCGCAAGGTAGGCGGACGAGTCGAGCAGGACGAACAGCGCGTTGAGGAGCGCGATGCCCGCCGCGAGGTTACGCACCCCCGACCATCGGCCGTGGCGCTCGCCCTCCGCCTGGCTCGCGGCGAACGCGAGGAGCAGGTACGGAAGCGGGATCTGGAACGCGAGGAAGAGCCCGTAGAGCCAGCGCGCCGAGGCGGTGGACGTCGCGAAGCTGGTGCTGTTCCCGAAGGTGATCTGGAGACCCCAGACGAGGCCGAAGAGGCCGAAGGCGAGCGCGCCGCGTGGACGAGAACGCCCGCCGACCAGACAGAGCATGCCGACGACGGCGACCGCGATCCCGCTCGCCATCGCCCAAAGGCTTCCCGCCGTGAGGATTCCCGTGCCAGCCACCGCGACGCCTCCCTCGCTACGTCCCCAGGGACTTGATGATCATGACAAAATGGGATGTTAAGCATTCCCGAACGGCAGCCCCGCCGTTGCGTCAGCTTCCCAGACAGGTGGGCGCGCAGCCGGGGCCGCCCCAACTGGCAGAAGGAGTCGAGTTCGTCGAGGTCGTGGATGGGCTCGCGCTCGTGGTGGTCGTCGTGCTCGACGACGTCGTTTCCGAAGGATCGGCCGACGCCGTCGGGAGTCCGGCCACGACCAAGCCGACGAGCACCACGAGGATGCCAATCTGTTTGGCTCGGTTCATCGAACAGCCTCACGAATCGATCTGTTCGCCCTCGGCCTATACTTTTCGCGCGTGCAGCAGAAAGGCTTAGCAGGTGGGGGCGCAGCCCGGACCGCCAAGGACGCCGATGAGATAGCCCACGTCGCCGGCCGCGCCCGGCGCGCGCGAGGCGCTCACGGTGTACGTGCCCGTGCTGGGAAGGTTGAACGTGACGAGCTGGCCGGGCTGGATCGTGCCCAGGATGCTGCCATCGGGCGCGAACAGGGTGAGCTGGACGGGCGAGGCGGTGCTCGCGAGGCTCAGCGTCAGGGCGCTGCCCGCGGCGTCGGAGCCCAGCGAGTAGTAGTCCGCGAGATCGGGAAGTCCGTTGCCCAGGCTGCCCACGTGGCCACCGATGCAGGCGAGACCCTGGGCCGGCGTGGCGTGCGCGAGGTCATTGCCCCCGTCGGCGCCGGTGCCGGCGTCGCCCGCGCCGGCGTCGGGGATGCCGGTCGCGCCCACGGAGAATCCGTAACGGTTCCAGGCGCCGGCCGCGGTGCTCTGCGCGCCGAGCTGGACGCCCTGCAGGTCGGGAACGGCCAGGCCGCCCGAGGCCGAGCCGCCGTCCACCGAGCGCATCGTCGCGCCGGACGTGCCGGCCGAGGAGAGGGCGTTGAGCGTGATCGCGCTCGCGTAGGCGCCCGCGTAGGCCGCGCTCACGCACTGGGGCGTGGCGACGCTCGCGGAGACGGCGTACCAGTCGACGTCGCCGGAGTAGAGAGAACCCGTGTACGCGCCGAAGCCCGGGAGCAACAGCGCGCTGCCCACCGTGTTCCCGGCATCGCGACCCGTGCTCGCATCGCCGCGGTCATTGTCCGCCACCGCGTCCGCCACGACGCAGAGCGACACCCCGAGGACCAGGATCGTCAAGATCGAGCGCTGGCTCATGGCCTCCACCGGCTGCCGCATCCTCCTTGCCCGGTATCTGTAGTTTGCGCCTGGATCGTAGTCGCTTCAAGCGGCAGCCCCCGCCGACCCGACTAGGACGTCCGCCCAAAGGTTGAAATTCCAGAGGCAGGTCCCGCCCCGGCCATGCGAGTCCTGCCGCGCCTCCCCCGGCGCTCGGCCCTCCACATGGCCCACGAGCGCAAGACGCTCCGCGCGTGATCCCCATGGCCCGCCACGTCCTCCGCATGTGCCACGAGCAGCCCACCCGACGCGGGCTGCTGTCCCGCCTGCGGCGAAAGGCTCGCTGAAGCGCACGTTCCGCTCCTCGGCGATCCTGCTCGGGCCGAGAGGGCGGCGCAGGTCAGGTGACTAGACACCTTCTCGGGCGACGGCAGGTCAGGTGACCAGACACCTTGCGGCGCGCTGCGGCTCACCTGTCTAGTCACCTCACCTGACCCGCGGCCAAGCCCCGGCGCCCCGAAGGCCAGAATGCCCCGCCACGAGGCCCCTCGCGGGATGAATGCCCCTGGGGGCGCTTTCGCTCTCTTCCCGTTGCGCCATCGGCTTAAGCCCCGACGCGCAGCCTTGGCCGGAGACTGGTATCGAATGCCCAGCCCGTGCCAGCACGGGCCAGGCCACGCGCGTGGAACGCGCGTCAGCCTGCGCCCCGCGCCGACGGCCCGCGGGCACCCCGTGACAGCGGGGTGCGCCGATGGCCGCTGAGATCCGCCCCGCCCCACGCAGCGGCCGCAAGCACAAGGCGCTCAAGATGACCGCCCTGGAAGCCCGCCATGGCCCCGCGCGCCCCATCGTGCGCCGCTGGCTCGCAAGCTTCCTGATCGAGATGGTCCTGCGCTGAACGGCACCGCCGCGCCGCCGCTTCGCCCCTTCGCCGCCCACGCGCGCTTGATATCGGCCCCGCGCCCAGCTCGGGCCGATGCACGCTCTCCTCCCGCTCCAAGCCGACCGCCCGCGCCGCCCCGCGCCGCGCCGCGGACCCGAGGGGCCCTGGTGGCCGCGCCGCTGAGCCCGCGCCCGGCGCCGCCTCGGTGCACCCGGCCACGCCTTGCGCCACCAGGCGCCGGGTGGCCACGCGCGGCCCCACCTTGCCCAGCTTCGCTCTAGAGTGCTGCACCAGGAAGCGCTTCTTCTCGGCCGGCGCCTCGTGGATAGGGACGTCGCCGCGTGCGGGCCAATACCTATAAGCGAAGCGCCCTCTGCGCGCCTCATGCCCGCGTCCGCGCCGATGACGCTCCCCGAGAAGATCCTTGCCCTGAAGGCGAAGAAGGCCCACGTCCGCCCGGGCGAGATCGTGGAGGTTCCCGTGGACGTGGCGATGGCGCATGAGGCGTGCGAGCAGCTCATCCGTCCGTTTGAGCAGATGGGCGCGACCGAGGTGTGGGACCGGAACAAGATCGTGATCCCGATCGATCATTGGGTCCCGGCGTCGTCCGAGTCTTCGGCGCGCATGCACAACAACATCCGGAAGTTCGTGCAGAAGCACGACCTGCCTCACTTCTACGACGTGGGCCGTCAGGGCATTTGCCACCAGATTCTCGTGGAGGAGGGCTTCGTGCTGCCGGGCGACCTCGTGACGGGCACCGACTCGCATACCAACATGGCGGGGGCGCTGGGCGCGTTCGCGTGCGGCATCGGTCCCACCGAGCAGGCCGCGGTGTTCGCGACGGGCGAGGTGTGGCTCAAGGTCCCCGAGACGATCCGCGTGGACGTCACAGGCAACCTCACGTTCCCCGTGAGCGGCAAGGACATCATCCTCGATGCGCTCCGCCAGCTCACGACCGAGGGTGGCGCGTACAAGGCGATCGAGTTCGGCGGGAGCGCGATCGAGAACCTGGAGATGTACCAGCGGCTCACGCTCTCCAACATGACGACGGAGCTCGGCGCGAAGGCGGGCATCATCGCGCCCGACGCCGAGACGTTCCGCTACCTGGCGGCGCTTCCGGAGATCAAGAACGGCCGCGCGGCGCACGTGCGCGACCATGCCGACCTGCGCCCGGACGCGGGCGCGCGCTACGAGCGCACCATCACGATCGACGGCGACCGGCTGGAGCCTCTCGTGGCGGCGCCGCAGAGCCCCGACAACGTCCACAAGGTCAAGGACACCGACTCGGGCCACGTGGACCAGGTGTTCATCGGCTCGTGCACGAACGCGCGCCTGGAGGACCTGCGCGTGGCGGCCTCGATCCTCAAGGGGCACAAGGTCCACAAGGGGACGCGCCTCGTGGTGTTCCCTGCGAGCACGCGCATCTACCTGGCCGCGCTGCGCGAGGGCATCGTCGAGACGATCACGATGGCGGGCGGCTCGTTCAACACGTCGTCCTGCGGCGCGTGCTTCGGCGGGATGGGCGGCGTGCTCGACGCGGGCGAGGTCTGCGTCTCGACGAGCAACCGCAACTTCCCGGGCCGCATGGGCCACATCAAGAGCAAGAGCTACCTCGTGAGCCCGGCCACCGCGGCGGCCACGGCGATCCAGGGCAAGCTCACCGACCCGCGCACGCTCGTCTCCGAGACCGACGCTCGCAAGCTCGCGGCCGAGGCGCGCAAGCCCTTCGTGCTGCCTGCCCTTCCGTAGCGACATCGCCAAACCTTCGCAGCGCCAAGCTGGGACCATGCACCCGCCCGGGGTCTCCCCCTTTGCGCCCGATGAGCTGCTGGAGAAGCGCGTCTTCGACGTGAACGGCCGAGCGGTCGGCCGCGTGCGCGCCGTCGAGCCCGCGGAGGGGCTCGCGCACGCGATCAACGTCGGGCTCGCGGACGACAAGGACGTCTGGCTGAGCGCTGCGTCGATCGTCAGCGCGGAGGAGGACGTCGTGCTCAACGACGAAGCAGAGGTCCTCCTGAGGCGCGACGCATCGCGCTAAGCCGTCGCAAGAAGCGCTAAAGCCCCGCTCCGGGCTCGCGGCTGCGTGCGCGTCCTCGCCGTCGCCCTGCTGATCCTCGTTGCCGGCTGCGCGGCGCCCGCCGCGACCGTGCCCACGCCCGCGCCCACCGTGACGAAGGCGTCGGACCCGTTCCATCCGGCGAACGGCAGCGCGGTGGCGGACCTCGCGGCGCCCAGGCCCGCGCCCGACGTGCTGGTGGCGACGCCCGGCTTCGCGGAGCCCAACGTCGCCGCGGCGTACGATGGCAGGACGCTCTACGTGGGCAACCCGGGCGGCGTGTGGCGCAGCGACGACGCGGGCAAGACGTGGGCCGCGCCGAAGAACGCCAACCTCGAAGGGGGCGGCGATGGCGATATCGCGGTCGACGCCAACGGCACCGTCTACTACCTCGGCCTGCTTGGCAAGGAGGGGCGCACGATCCCGTTCATGCGCAGCGCCGACCAGGGCGACACGTGGACCGACATCAAGGACGTCGCCGCGGGGAGCGGCAGCGACCGCGAGTGGATCGACAGCACGCCCGATGGCCACCTCGCGGCGACGTGGCGCGGCAAGACCGGCATCGAGTTCAACGCCTCGCAGGACGGCGGCGTGACGTGGCTTCCGAGCGTCGTGACCGTGGGTCCGGATGGCGACGGCGGCCCCGTCGTGCACGATCCGGTCACCGGCGCGCTCGCCATCAGCGTCATCGACCAGGCCGCGGCGGCCGGCACGGACGCGCCCGTCGTGCACGTCTACGTCTCGCGGGACGGCGGGCGGACGTGGACGGGCCACGACACGGCGAAGCTGGGCCGCACGAGCCCGGTCGAGCCCAACGGCTACGCCTCCGACTTCCCCGTGCTATCATTCGACGGCGCGGGCACGCTCTACCTGGTCTATTCGGGGGACGCGAGCGCGCTGCCCGGGGGCGCCACGCCGCCCGAGGAGGCCGGGCGCTACGGCGTCTTCCTCCAGGCCAGCAAGGACCTGGGCGCGACGTGGAGCGCGCCCAAGCTCGTCTCCGACCCGACGAAGGACGCGCGCTTCCCGTGGATCGCCGCGGGCGCGCCGGGCCGCCTCGCCGTCGTGTGGTACGAGAACGTCCGCGGCACGCCCGGCGAGGCCGTGCCCGACGAGTGGAACGTCAGGATGTGGGAGTCGATCGACGGGGGCGCGAAGTCCATCGTCGCGACGCTCACCGCCTCGCCCAACCACACGGGCTCGCTCTGCACGAGCGGCACGGGCTGCCTCGCGGCGGACCGCAGCCTGCTGGATTTCTTCGAGGTCGCCGTCGGCCTCGACGGGCAGCCGGTCGTCGCCTTCGCGCAGAGCACGCTCGGGACGGGCCTCGGCGTCGCGGTCAAGCCCACCGAGATCCACTTCGTCACCGTGGCTGGGACCAGCCTCCTCTGAGGCGGCCACCAGGCATTCCCACGCGGCGGGCCGAGCCGCGCGCATGCGAGACGACGACCTCGTGGACCGGCCCGTCTTCGACGTGAACGGCCTGGAGCTGGGCCGCGTGCGCGAGGCGGGCGAGGAATTGACCGGCATGCGCCGCCAGGACGAGACGGACAAGGTGGGCGCGAAGGAGCTGCCGCGGAAAGCGCGCTGATCAGGCCCCGCGCGGCGCGCGCCACGCATACGCGAGCAGCCCGAGCCCCACGATCGACATGGGCACGTCCATCCACAGCAGCATGCCGCGCAGGCTCAGCATGACATCGAGAAGGAGCATGAACGCGGCGAAGCCCAGGACGAGCCCGCCGACGTTCCGGAGAAAGCCGCGTGTCTCGTCGGTGAGCGCCCTCACTTCTTCAGGACTCCCGTCACGAGCGAGCCCGTGGCCGCGTCCGCCTCGCGGCGCTCCAGCGTGTACGGGTGCTCGGCGAGCACGGGCGTCACGGTGAAGTTCTCCGGCGGGGGCGGGCTGCTGATCGTCCACTCCAACTCGTTGCCGCCCCACGGGTCGGGGCCGGCGGCCTCGCCCGTCCAGAGGCTCACGATGAAGTTGACGAGCATGAGGATCACGCCCAGCCCGAAGGTGAACGCGCCCACGGTCGCGACGCTGTTGAGCAGCGAGAGCGAGCCGGGCATGCCGAGGCCGTGCGCGACGTTGTCCAGCCACGGGTAGCCGCCGGCGTAGGTCGCGTACTCGTCGTACGTGAAGATGCGGCGCGGCATCTTGCCGTAGAAGAACATGCTCAGGAAGAGCAGGTTGAACCCGACGAACGCGCTCCAGAAGTGGACGATGCCCCACTTGCGGCTGAACATCTTGCCGGTGATCTTCGGGTACCAGTAGTAGAGGCCCGCGAGGACGCCCCAGACGCCGCCGCCGAGCACCGCGTAGTGGAAGTGCGCGACGACCCAGTAGCTACCCTGCATGCCGTAGTCGATGGCGACCGACGAGAGGAACACGCCGGTCAATCCTCCGACGAGGAAGAGCGTGATGAAGCCCAGCGAGAAGAGCATGGGCACCTCGAAGCGGATGCGCCCGCCCCACATGGTGCCGATCATGCAGAGGTAGATCACGCCGAACGGGATCGAGATCATCTCGGTCGTGATGACCATGACCTCGCGCAGCTGCGGGTTGATGCCCGTCGTGAACATGTGGTGGATGTACACGACGAACGAGAGCGCGGTCGCGATGCCCAGCGCCCAGACGACGGTGCGCTTGCCGTAGAGCGGGCGCTCGCTGAAGGTCGGGATGATGTCGAGCACGGCGCCCAGGCCGGGCAGGAGCAGGATGTAGACCTCGGGGTGGCCGAAGAACCAGAAGAGGTGCGCCCAGAGGAGCGCGCCGCCGTTGGCGATGTCGAAGAAGTGGAAGCCCACCTGCCGGTCCATGACCAGCATCAGGCCCGCCGCGCCCAGCGCGGGGAACGCGAAGAGCATGATCACGACGGTCCAGAAGATGGCCCACGAGAACGCGGGCATGTGCATCATCTTCAGGCCCGGCGCGCGCAGCAGGAAGAACGTCGCCAGGAAGTTGATCGTGGAGACGGTGACGCCGATGACGAAGAGCACGATGCCGATCGCGACGAGGTCGATGCCCACGCGCGGCATGAAATGATAGCTGGAGAGCGGCGTGTAGATCGTCCAGCCGCCCGCCGCCGCGCCGCCCGTGAAGAAGCCGCTGATGGCCGTGAGACCGCCGGCGAGGTACATCCAGTACGAGAGCGCGTTGAGGCGCGGGAAGATCAGGTCCGAGGCGCCCACCTGGATGGGCATGATGTAGTTGCCGAAGCTGAAGGCGAAGGGGGAGAGGAAGAAGATGATCATCACGATGCCGTGCATCGTCACGAACTGGTTGTAGGTCTCCCCGGTGAGGAACGTGTTGTCCGCCGAGAAGAGCTGCGTGCGCATGATCAGCGCGAACGTGCCGCCCAGCACGAAGAAGGCGAGCGACGTGATCAGGTAGAGGATGCCGACCTCCTTGTGGTTGGTCGTGGTCAGCCAGTGCTTCCAGCCCTGGCCGTAGGCGGGGCGGGGCGCCGGCCCGGAGTACGTGTGCGGGTGGAAGGTGCTCGTGTCGCTCATCTCAGCTCACGCTCCCGGTGGCGCCGTTGGGACCCACCAGCGTCTCGGTGCCGCTCCCGGCGGGGACGTACAGGAAGGCGCTGCCGCCCGCGGGGACGGTGACCGTCGCGGTGGAGCCCTGCAGGTGGAAGTCGGCGGGCTGGCTGCCCGTGTTGGTGAGGTTGAGCGCGCTCGCCTTGCCGGCAGCGTGGCCCACGATCGTGAGCGCGGCGCCGTCCCACGTGGCGTTGACGAGGCTCTTGTGCGAGAGCGACGTGTACGCGTCCTGCGAATTCTGGTGCAGGTACGTGGCGAAGTCGGCCGCGGGCACGACGTGCAGCACGGAGTGCATGGTCGCGTGGCCCGCGCCGCAGATCTGCACGCAGGCATTGCGGTCGTCGCCCAGCGTGGTCGCCCGGTACCACAGGTGGTTGGTCTCGCCCGGGATCGCGTCCACGCGGATGCGGCCGTTGGGGAAGGCGAAGTTGTGCCAGACGTCCTGGCTGCGCACGTCGATCGTGACGACCTCGTTGATCGGGATCGTCCACTCGCCGATCGTCTGGAAGGGGATGCCGCCCTCGCCCGTGTAGTTGTACTTCCAGCCGAACTGGAAGCCCGTCACGTCCACGTGGATCGAAGGCTCGTTGGGCGGCGGGTTCTCGATCGCGTCCACCGCGTGGATGGTGGAGAACGCGAGGCCGAACATGATCGCCGCGATGGTGAGCGCGATGATCCAGCTGAAGAGCACGGTGCCGCGCTCGGGCTGAAGGAAGCCGGGGATCGGCGCGTCCTTGGGGCGCGGGGCGCCTGGGCGCGCGCGGAAGCGGACGATGGAGAGCAGCGTCCAGCCGATGACCAGCGCGCCCACGAGGAGCGCGATCGTCATGTAGAGGTAGAAGAGGCCGTTCCAGCGCGTCTCGCTCTCGGAGGCGACGTCCGCCAGGACATGCAGCATCTCAGATCACCTTCAGGTAGACGATGGAGAAGACGAGGATCCAGATCGCGTCGACGAAGTGCCAATAGATGAACACGCCTTCGACGCCGCTCGCGCGCTCCTTCCGGATGAAGCCGGTGAACGAGAGGCCGAAGATCGTCGAGAGCGCCACGAGGCCCGCGATGACGTGCAGGCCGTGCACGCCCGTGAGCGAGAAGAACGAGGTGCCGAAGACCGACGCGCGCGGCGTGAGGCCGTCGCCGACCAGCTCGCGGTACTCGCGGATCTGGCCCAGGATGAACACCGCGCCCAGGAGGATCGTCGCGCCCAGCCAGATGCGGAAGCGCTTCATCGCGTCCTTCTTGAGCGCGAGCTGCGCCATGTGGACCGTGCCGCCCGAGCTGAGGAGCACGACCGTGTTGAAGATGATCGGCTGCAGCCCCGCACCGTGCGGGAACGCCTCGGGGTAGAACTCCCCGGAGGCGTGCGCGCGGCTCCAGAAGAAGAACGTGAAGAGCACGCCGAAGATGATGACCTCGGAAAGGATCAGGATGATCGTGCCCACGAGGTAGTCGGAGATGCCCTCCTGGAACGGCTTGTGGGAAAGCTCGTCCACGTCCTCGCGGACCCAGCCGGCCACGGCGGCCGCCATGATCAGGAAGCCCGGGATGAGCAGCGCATGCGCGACCGCTCCCAGAAGGAAGAGCGTCGTGCCGAGGGTGAGCACCAGCGGCATCCAGCTGCCGTGGTGCGCGTCCGCGTGCGCGTGCTCGTGCCCATGCTCGGTCGCCGGCGATGCAGGATGCGCCACGCTTGCCCCTCCGGAATTGCTGCGCGCGCAACCAGGCAGGCAGTCTTAAACCCTGTGTCCTTTCGAGACCGCCTCCACCCGTGAGGCAAGCAAGGGTCTCGCCGCTTGTGACACTCCCGCTCCCTTCATGTCATGGAGGCGCAACGCGAGGCCGACCATCATGGAAACCCACACCACCCTCGAACCGCCCACGCTGGGCGCGCGCCGCTACCCCGCCTTCGTCGACGGCAAGTGGGTCCCCAGCCGCGACGGCGCCTGGATCGAAGTCACCAACCCCGCGGACCGCACCATCGTCGGGCACGTCCCCGCGCTGACCGCCGCCGACGTCGAAGCCGCCATCGACGCCGCCTTCCGCGCCCGCCGCAAGATCCGCGAGGTCCCCGCCATCGCGCGCATCGAGATCCTGGAGCGCGCCGCCCACATCCTCGAAGCCCACCGCAGCCTCCTCATCGACCTCGTCGTCGCCGAGAGCGGCAAGCCCGTCGCCGTCGCCAAGGGCGAGGTCAAGAGCACGCTCGAACGCCTCCGCCTCACCGCCCAAGAAGCGCGCAGCATGCACGGCGAGTACATCCCCGGCGACTGGGTCGAAGACACCAAGAACAAGATGGCGATCGTGCGCCGCCAGCCGCGCGGCGTCGTCGCCGCCATCACGCCGTTCAACTACCCCCTCTTCATCGCCGCCGCCAAGGTCGCCCCCGCCCTCGTGGCCGGCAACACCGTGATCGTCAAGCCCAGCACCGAGACGCCGCTCTCCATGCTCTTCTTCGCCAAGGCGATGGAAGAAGCCGGCCTCCCCGCGGGCGCCCTCAACATCGTCACCGGCCGCGGCCGCGAGATCGGCGACATCCTCGCCAAAAGCCCCAAGATCGACATGATCAGCTTCACCGGCAGCACGCACGTGGGCGAGCGCATCGCCGGCCTGGCGGGCATGAAGCACCTCGCGCTGGAGCTGGGCGGCAAGGGCGCCGCGCTCGTCCTGGAAGACGCGAACCTCGACCTTGCAGCCAAGGAGATCGCCCGCGGCGGGCTGCGCTTCCAAGGCCAACGCTGCGACGCCGTGAGCCGCATCCTCGTCGACGCGCGCGTCGCCGACGCCTTCCTCGCCAAGCTCCTCGCCGAGGTCGCCAAGTACCCGATGGGCGACACGCGCGACGAGAAGACCGCCATCGGCCCGCTCATCACCGCCAAGGCCGTCGCCTACGCGCAGGAGCTGGTCCTCGACGCCACGAGCAAAGGCGCCAAGCTCCTCGCCGGCGGCGGCTTCGTGGACAACTACCACGAGCCCACCGTCCTCGACCACGTCACCCCCGACATGCGCATCGCATGGGAAGAGCAGTTCGCGCCCATCCTCCCCCTGATCCGCGTCCACGGCGTCGAAGAGATGCTGGACCTCGCCAACCGCAGCGAATACGGCCTCGACAGCAGCGTCTTCACCAACGACGTGAACAAGGCCTGGGGCATCGCCAAGCGCCTCGAAGACGGCGCCGTCACCATCAACGGCTACCCCGCCCACGGCGTCGGACACTTCCCCTTCGGCGGCAACAAGAAAAGCGGCATGGGACGCGAAGGCATCGGCAGCTCCATCGAGGAGATGACGCGCGTGCAGACCATCGTCCTCAACATGCCGCCCGCCGAGAAGCCGTTCGACTGGTGAGCAATCCGCATTCGGCGCCTTGTCAACCCACCCGGCGCCATACCCTACCCGGCCTCGCGTGCGGACGAAGGCCAGCTACCGGCGTAAGGGCACTGCGTCGCAACATCTGACCGACGCCCGCAGCCACGTTGCCCGACCCGGAAGGAGAAATGGATGATGGTGAAACTGGTTTTCAGAAATCGCTCCTCCCCTCGGGCAAGATGGACTCACGTGTAGGTCAGCGGCAGGCGGATGGATCTTCCGGGCACCCAGGGGAAGGCGCAGAGGAATCAGATGTGTCACGCTGCTGGACCTCGAATTGCCACTCCGAGGAAACTTCCCAACCAGTCCTGTCCGTGAGGACGAGGCGAACGTCGTGAATTCCACTCTCGATAGGTAAGGAGGGGATTCCCGTCAGCATGATTCCGGTACCCGAGCCAAGTGTAGCCGGGATGCCGTCAACCAAAAGACGCAGTGTGGATATATTCGCGCCGGGGTGGATGTGGTAGTTCAGCGAAACCAAGGATGGAGCTGCAGCAAGAATAGCTCCCGGGCTCGGGATTCGATCGTATACGATGGGATCAACGATGATTCTGTCGAGGATCCTGTTCGCGTCATCGATGTACTGGTCAGCGGCCGAATAGTCGCCATGGGCGATGTTCGTCCCCGCAATCTCGCGTTCGCCATTTGCGATGGAAATGTTCTGGACCTGCTGCGTCACGTCTTCGCCATTCGCCCTGTGGGCCTCGACCCAATCCGACGCTTCCCCAATCTTTGCCTTGAGCGCGTCGAGCTTCTTCATCCCCATTGCATATCGCGGGTCCGCGTGCGGGGCGAAGAAGTGATCGTGGACCTGGAAGTAGGCGGTGACGCACGCGGCTCCTGCCGTAACGAGTAGCGTGCAGAGGCCCAAGACTACGAAGGGGCTGGACCAGGGCGACCGTCTCCTTTTGTTGCCTCCGCCCTCTCCGTGAGCAAACTTCACCTGCACGGTTTCGCGGCGCTTGGCCATTGTTCCTGTCGGCGGAGTAACGCTATGGGACTTAATCTCTGGGCTCAACATCGGGCAGACGCTGAGGTTGCGGTCTTCACCGGATCACCGGGTGAGAATGATCGGCGCGGATCGCGCCGTCGGGGAGCCGCACGTCGTATTGGTGGTAGGCCATGCCCATCGTGTAGGTGGCGCCGGCGCCGCCCACGACGTCTTCGAGCGTCCAGATGCCGCCGGGGCTCGGGGCTTCGTAGAAGCGGACGGTGAGGCCGCGCGTGGCGGTGGATTCGGTGACGTACTCGGTGCCGTTGGGCGAGACGTCGCGGATGTGGTAGGCGCCGGGCGCCATCGCGGCGACGACCTGGAGGATCGTCATGCGGTTGTAGCCGGCGGGGATCGCGACGTTGCGCGTGACGACGGGCGCGCCTGGGGTGGCGGGGAGGAACTGGCCGTAGTCGATGGCGGTGCGCTCGGCGCGCGGGACGGTGGTCCAGCCCGTGAAGTTGTAGCCGTGGGCCACGATGTCCCAGGTGCCGAAGGGCGCCTCGAAGTGGACGACCTCGTGCTGGCGCGCGTCGTAGGTCATGCGCATCGCGCCGCTGGTGGGCAGGGGGCTCAGGAGCGCGATGAGGGGGTCGGTGGGCTGCGCGTCGGAGGCGGGCGGGTCGTAGCGGATGGTGGCCGTGGCGTTGTCCGCGCGCTCGACGGTGGCGGTGTAGTTCGCGCCGCCGAAGGGCGTGACCCACGATTCTCCGGTGGCGAGGGGGAAGCGGAGCGGCTCGAAGCGGGCGTTGTGCACGTTGTAGGAGAGGTCGCGGGCGACGTCGCCGAAGGCGGGGGCGTGGAAGACGATGGCTTCCTTGAACCATCCTTCGTGCGGCATGCCCATGACGTAGCCGTCGGGTCCCGCCTCGGCGACGACGCGCACGACGTCGGGCACGTCGAGGTCGGCGAAGATGCCGGACTTGAACTGGATGCGCCACCATTCGCCCGTCACGAGGCGCGGCGCTTGCGCGGTGGTCGCGGCGAGGTCGGGGCCTGCGGCGGGTCCGGTGGCGACGGCGCCGAAGGAGACCTCGGGGCGGTCGGCGGTGAGGGTCACGTTCGCGCGCGTCTGGGGCGCCGCGGGGTGCACGCAGCCTGCGACGAGGAGCAGCGCGGCGAGGAGCAGCACGACGCGCATCGGCTCACGCCCTCACGACGATGGTGTCGGCGATGCGGTCGCTCACGCGTTGCTTCTCCTTGGGGAAGGCGAGCACCATGATGATGACGTCCAGGATCAGGACGAAGGGCTGGAGCTTGGCGAGGTTGCGCACGAGGGCGTCGCGCGGGGTCATGGGTTGGCCGTCGGCGCGCATGACGCGGATGGCGAGCGCGCGCTTGCCCAGCGTGCGGCCGTCGTGCGCCTCCGTGAGGGTGAAGTAGCCCAGCACCGCGACGCCGCTGGCGACCGCGATGACGAGCTGCACGGCGAGGGGCCATTGCGTGCCGTGGAAGCCCCACGGGAAGAGGCCCCAGAGCCCCTCGGCGTCCGGCGTCGGGACGCCCACCCATCCGGGGTAGAACGTCATGAGGACCTTCTCGAGGAAGGTGTGGAGGAATGATAGCGCGATGCCCAGCACGAGCACGTCGAGGGCGAAGGCGCCCGCGCGCCGCCAGAAGAGGACGCGCTCCACGGGCTTGGCGAGCGGCTGCACGAAGGCGACGGCGAGCTTCTCCTCGCCGCCCGCCTCGGCGAGCGCGGCCTCCAGGTCCTCGCGCGTGACCTCGGGGCGGCCCGCGGCGGTGGCGCGCGCCTCGCCGGCGGCGTGGAGGTGGCTCATCAGCTCGTAGGTGATGCCCGCGCGCTCGGCGTCCCCGAGGGCGTGGCGGGCGAGGATCCGGCGCACCATGGCGTCGAGCCAGGCGCGCGCTTCGATCGTCATCTGCATGCGGTCATTCTCCTTCCAAGAGCCGCGCGATCGCGGCGGCGAACTCCTTCCATTCCTTCGCGAGCGTGGCGCGGTGCGCGCGGCCGGCGGGCGTGATCCGGTAGTACTTGCGCGGCGGGACGCCGGGCTCGACCTCGCGCCAGGTGCTCGTGATGTGGCCCTCGGCCTCCAGCGCGTGGAGCGCGGGGTAGACGTTCCCCTCCGCGACCTCCAGCACGCCCCCGGTCCGCTCGCGGATCGAGGTCACGATCTCGTACCCGTAGCGCTCGCGCTCGCTGACGAGCTGGAGGATCGCCAGGCGCGTGCTCCCCTTGCGGATCTGCTGCGTCCATCGGGTCACGTCCTCTGCCACGGAGGTACCTACGCTCCATAGGTACATCGGGACGATAAGACTTCCGCCGTTCGGCGCGTGACGCTCATGGCGCGTTCGCGTTCGTCCCGCTGGCCGCGGCTCCAGCACGCTCGTGGGCTGCGTCGAGAAGCTCATCACCGTCTCGATCCAGAAGCCCGCGATCTGCGACGAGCTGAAGGACCAGGACTGCAACGGCGACCTCGTCTGCGTGAGCGAGGGCACCCTGCGCGTGTGCGCGTCGGACCCTTGCTACACGACGGCGTGCTTCTAGGATCGGCGCCACGTCGGCCGACCGGACCGCGCCGCGCGTCGGAGCGCCCGCGGCGGGATGCGGCGAACCGTGGACGCGGCCACCGAGCCCGCCAGCACGCTGAGCGCGACGAGGCTGACCGCCTTCACGGGATCATTCTCGAACGACGTCCGCTGCAAGGAGGAGACGATGAGGATCGCCGGCTCGAGAACGATCCGGAAGAAGAAGCCCGACCAGTCGAAATCGGCGTGATCCAATCCTGGGGCGACCAAGCCCCCGTCCATCAAGACGCCAGCCACCAAGAGAGACGTGCCCGCGTCGTGCCAGATCGTGATGACGCATCCGTCCTTGCGCCCTAGGAAATCGAAGGTGATCTGAGCGGTGGCTGCGTCCGGCTCGACGACCTGAACGTTGCACCACGGTCGTGTGACGGCCGTGATCCGCTTCGCCTTGATCTCGCCCCCGTCGACAGACACGGTAAGCGGCGCCAACGGGGCGAAATCGGAGGCGCGGAGCGTCGTCGAGCCGCCATTCCAAAGGAGGATGCGCGTCACGCGATCGCCCCCCGGCTCCTTCCAGAGCTGGACCTTCGACCACCGGATGCGCGAGCGCCGTCGGGCGAGCAGCAAGCCCACGACGCCGATCGCAAAGGCCGTGACGTTGAGGGCGACTGCAAGGATGATCGCGACGGGATCGCGCGTCAGCCAGTTCGAGATCGTCTCCAATGGCCCGATGCCGACCCGCTCCGTCGCTCTGCGAGGGCACGCGCCCCCTTGAACTTGACCTTGTTATCTCGGCACTTGCGCGCGGACCAGCTCCTCTTCCTCGATCTCCGTCACCACGACGTGGCTGCCCTGCCGGCGCGAGGCGCCCGGGTAGAAGAGCGGCACGAGGAGCGTCGTGGCCACGAAGATGCAGCCGATGGCGAGCGCGGCGGCCAGCGCGCCTTGGCTTGATAGCACGAGCTGCATGGGCACGAAGAGCAGGAACGCGACGATGGTGGCGATGACGACGTAGAGGTTGGCCTTGCCCGTCGTGCGGTAGACCTCCTCCATGTCGCCCAGCTCGCGGTGGTTCCAGACGTACTGGATCGCGTAGTCGGAGCCCACGCTGATGAGCATGACCGTGGGCAGCATCAGCGTCATGGATTTCTGGATGCCGAACAGGGGAAGCAGGCCCAGCCACCAGATGCCCGCGACGACCATCGGCACCATCACCGCGAGCACGTCGCGCGGCTTGCGCAGCACCGCGAGCGCGATGAGGAACGTGAGGCCGGCCGCGACGTAGCTGACGTAGTCGAGCCACGGGAGGCCGTACTTCACGAAGAGGTAGAACGTGTCCTGCGTGCCCACGAGGTTGACGCCCTTCACGGTGGCGGGGCGCGTGGGCGCGCCGCCCGTGGGGCACCCGCTGCTGGATTGCTCCTTGTTGCCCACGTCGCAGTTGAGCGCGTCCCAGTCGCCCTGGAGGCCGGCGTAGTCTTCCTTGTCGATGTGGTAGAAGAAGTGCGTGACCGCGTAGTCGGCGTCGGGCGAGACGAAGAGCGAGACGAGCGGCGACCAGATGGTGCTGTTGTACATCACCTGGATGTCGTGCTGCACCGCGGCCTTGTCGTGCGGGACGTTGAAGTTCGGGTCGCTCTTGGCTTTCTCGGCGAGGATGCTCGGATTGGTCAGGCCGTTGCGCAGGTCGTAGTAGGTGCGCAGGCCCAGCATCAGCGAGGCGACGTTGCTCGCCTTCGGCACGTGGACCTTGTCCTTGATGATGTTGTTGTCCAGGTCCGAGAGATACTGGAGCGTGCTCCAGTCGGCGATGTCGCCCTTGATCACGACGAGCTCCGTGCCCGAGCCGCCCAGCGCGTTGTTGTAGAACTGATAGCTTTCCTCCAGGTAGTCGCCCTTGCGGAATCCGCCCGAGATGCCGAAGTACTCCTCGAGCTTCGTGCTCTCGTAGAGGAGGGCGCCCGTGAGCGCGACCGTGACGACGATGACCGCCACGCGGTTGCGGCTGATGCCCCGCGCGACGGCGCCCATGAGGAGGCTGGGCTTGAACGGCTTGGGCTTGACGTTCTTCCGGCGAAGGCTCTGCGCGGCCGGGATGAACATGATCGAGAGGAAGAAGAGCGCGCCGAAGGCGAACACGCAGAGGAACGCCAGGTCGCGCATGATGTGGAAGCCCGCGAGGAACATCGCCAGCAGGCCCGCGATCGACGTCACGCTCGCGATGGCGAGGGCGGCGCCGGCGCGGCGGCCCACCATCTTCCACACCTCGTCCTTGGAGCGCCCGCTCGCGACGTACTCCATGTACTGGTTCGTGACGTAGATGGCGTACTCCTTGCCCACGCCCATCGTGATGGGCACGATGAGCAGGCCGAAGAACGTCAGCGGGATGTGCATGTACCCCATCAGGCCGTAGGTCCAGACGAGGCCCATGCAGAAGGAGACGAACGCGATGAACATCGAGGTGACGTCGGTGAACGCGACGACGAGGACGAAGAACGTCGCGACGAACACGATGGGCCCGAACGTCTGGAAGTCGCTCTGCGCCAGCTCCGTGAGGTGGCCGTTGATGGACTGGCCCAGGATGTAGGTCTTCGAGCAGTCGAACGCGGGCCCGTTGTTGTTGAGGTTCTTCTGCGCCATGTTGGGGCAGCCGATCGTGCGCCACTCCTCGGCGGCGTGGACGAAGCGCCCCGCGACGGGCACGACCTTCTCGGGGCCGGCCCTCGTGAGGTTCACGTCGTAGATGAAGACGATGATCGCGCCCGTGAAGTTCTCGTTGGTCTGCGCGGCGATGACGTCGGGCGCGGCGGCTTCGAGGATGGCGAGGTCCTTGTTGAGCGTCGCGTCGTCGCCGGGCATCGCATAGGCCGATTCCTCGGGGGGCTTCACGGGCGGCGCGCTGGGGTTGCAGCCTGCGGGGGCGGGCGCGCCGGGGAGAGGGACCGGAAGCGCGTTGGGCGCGCTGCACGCGACCGCGTTGGCCGGGTCGGGCTGGCCCGACTGCGTGTAGTTGATGAGCTTGACGAGGTAGGGCAGGTCGATGACGTAGTGCAGCTCCGGCACGCGCGCCTGGACGAACTTCGCCGCCTCCTCCGCGGCGCGCACCGAGTTGCCCGACGTGATGTTGTCGCGATGACAGCTCTGGCCTTGCGGCGTCTGGTCGCACACCTTGGCCTGCGAGACCTCGATCCACATCGTGTCCGCGTTGCGGAAGCCGGGGATCTTGGTGATGGCCTCGCCGTTCGCCACCGCCGAGGGGTGCGAGTCGGGCATCAGGTCGTAGTCGGTGGAGCGCACCTGGATCTCGGTGAGGCCGAAGGCGAACGCCAGCGTGATGACCAGGAACACGGCGACGACGGCCTTCGCGTGGCGGACGCTCCACGTGAAGATGCGCGAGACGCCCTTGCCGATCGCGTGGTCGACGTCCATGCTCCCGCCCACCGCCGACGAGCGCCAGGTGCCTTAAAGGTAGATGGGCGCGCGGGGCGGCGGCGCGACGTCGCGGGGCTCAGGGCTCTGGACTCCGGGCTCGGGGCTCTGGATTCGGTCCTAGGGGGAGCCCTGAGTCCCGAGTCCAGAGCCGTGAGCCCCGAACACCGCGCGCAGGCTCGCCCGATCGCTCTCCCACGTCAGCGTCGCGAGCGCCGTCGCCGCATCGGCCCAGCGCCCCTCCTCGTGCTCGGGCGTGTGGAGCGGCGGCGCCGCGTCGGCGTACCGCGCCGCGAACGCGCGCTGGCGGTACGTCACCCCGTCGTAGCCCACGAAGCTCGACTCCGCCCCGAGGTCGCGCAGCTCGGCCGGAAGCCCCAGCCCCGTCTCCTCGTGGATCTCGCGCAGGCACGCGCGCGCCAGCGTGGGGATCTCCGGCGTGGCAGGGGCGCCCACGAGGCACGCGGGGAAAGGCCCCTCGGCGTCCGACGGCTCGACGCGCCCCGTGACAGACTGCCAGCCCGCGGCGCGGGAGGCGGGGCGGCGCAGCAGCAGGACGCGCGCCGGGTCCGCGCACCAGACCAGGCAACTGACCAACCGCCGCTCGGGCACGCGCTGCGGATCGTTTGCAAACGGTTAAGGCCGCCGCGCCGGGATGGAGCGCGCATGCCCTGGAGCCTCCTGGCCGGCACGTCGCGCCTTCACCGCGCGCCCGCCCGGCCCGGAGGGCTCGCGGACGAAAGCGGCCCAGGCCTCACGCGCCGCGCGCGCGCCCTCGCGTGGGTCGGCGGCGCCGCGACGGTCTGGGCGCTCGCCGCGCTCCTCGCCCACGCGCCCCCGCTCCCCTGGCTCTCGTTCCCGCTGGGCGCCGTCGCGCTCGCGCTGGGCGTGCTGGGCCATGGCCGCGTGACGCTCACGCTCGCCGGCGTCGCCGCCACCGCCGCGCTCGCCTTCGCGCTCGCGCCGCTCCCGCTGGCGCCCGCGGGCTGGGCCGGCTGGGCCCTCCCGATCGCCGTCGCAATGCTATCACCCCTCGTCGCAGGCCTGCGCCTGGCCGCGCTGGAGCGCGCCTTCGACGCCAGCGGCCGCCGCGCCTCGTGGAGCACCGTCGCGCGCCTCGCGCTCGCCTGGAAGCGCCTCCCCCTCGCCTTCGCGCGCGGCCTCTCGCTGGCCGGCGTCGCGCTCCTCGACCTCGCCACGGCCCCGCTCGCGCCGCGCGACCGCCTCCACGCCGAAGCGGACCTCGACGCGCTGGCCGCCGCCCTCGCGCAGGCCGGCGCCACCACCGAGCCGATGGGCCGCGGGCTCCTCGTGCGGCTCGACGCCGCCGCGCCCTCGGTCCGGCTGCGCCCGCGCCGCGCGCCCTTCCCCTTCCTCGCGCGCGATTCGCACCTGGAGATCCGCGGCGACGCGACCCAGGCCCGCAAGCTCCGCGCGCTCCTCGAAGGCCCCTGCTGCCACGCGGTCGTCTTCGCGTGGTCCGACGCGGGCGTGCGGCTGGAGCGCCGCCTCAACGCGATGCTCCGCGAGGCGCAGGTCGCCCAGACGCTGGAGGAGCGCAGCCTGCTCATGGAGGAGGCCAACCGCCTCGCCCACGCGCTCGTGGAGCGCGACCTGAACGCCGAGGAGCACACGATCCTCGCCACCATGAAGGGACAGCGCGTGCGCGGCCTCCTCGCCACCAAGATGCTATCAGAGCCCCCCGGCTCGCGCGTCGAGGGGCGCGTCGTCGCCCCCGCCGCCGCGATGGCCCCGCCGCTGGCGCGCGTCCTCGACGCCGGCGGCCTCGCCGCGGTGCGGCGCCTCGTCTTCGTCCCGCACTGGGTCGTCCCGCTCGCGACGCCCTGGGGCGAGTCGGAGGTCCTCGTCAACGCGCTCACCGGCAAGGCCGAGCCCGACGGCGACGCGCTCCTCGCCGCCATGCGCCGCCGCGCCCCCTCGCACTTCCTCGACGCCGGCAGCAACGCGCAGTTCCTCCCCGCGCCCGCCCCCACCGCCGCGCTCCTGCGCGAGCTGCGCGGCCGCGGCGCGCTGGAGATGACGCCCGCCGCGCTCGAATTGGTCTACGTGCCCTTCGTCGGCTCGAACGAAGGCTACGTCAACGCCGTCACGGGCGGCGCCGCGCCGGACCTCGGCCCCGCGCTCGCGGCGCCCGCCGCTTGAGACGTTCGCTGGACGTGCAACGTGCGCCGTGAACGTGCGACGTGAACGTTGAACGTGAGTCGTGAACGAGAACGTGAACGACCGCCTTGGCTAGATCTGGCCAGATCTAGCTGAGGCGCGCCGGCGTCCGGCCGTTCACGTTCTCGTTCACGTTCACGGCGTTCGTTCCGCGTTCACGTTACACGTTACACGTCGCGCGGCGCTCGCGCTGCCGTCGGGCCCCAAGTTCCCCTGGGCCTCGGCCCTGCGAATCTTAGCGTTGGCTCGCCCAAGCTCGCTTCGCAGCCGCGTGTCCTCGCTCGCGCTGCCAATCGATGCGCAGAAAGCCAATCCGGCCGGGTGTTCGCTCATCCGGCCGGGTGGCTCGCGATCCAGGCCTGGAGCCGCTCGACGAGCAGCGCGGAGAGCTCCTGGCCGCTCACCTTGCCCTTGTGGCGCGCCATGATCGGGCCCATCAGCGGGCCTTGCGCGCGCAGCCCCTGCTTCGCGACGAGCGCGGCATTCTTGGCGATCTCCCCGTCGATCTCGTGGCGCAGCGCGTCCTTGTCGAGCCCGCCCAGGCCCAGCGCCTGCGCGGCCTGCTGCGCGCCGATCTCCTGGCGCGCCATGGCCTCGACCACCGCGGGCAGCGCCTCCTTGGCGAACGCCCCTTCCTTGAGGCGCAGCATCGCGTCGAGCAGGCGCTCCTGCGTGAGGCGCGCCTCGGGCACTCCCTTGGCGAGAAGCTCGGGGAGGGTTGATAGCAAAAGGCGCGCGGCCTCCTTCTGCAGGCCCGTGGCCTTGACGAGCGCCTCGAACTCGCGGTCCATCTCGCCGCGCACGAGCTGGCCGATCTGCTCCTGGGAAAGCTCGGCGTAGGTCTTCGGGAAGCGCGCGAGCTTCTGGTCCATCGTCTCGGGCATGTGCGCCCGGATGCGGGCCACGGTCTTCGCGTCGATGCGCAGGGGCGGCACGTCCGTCTCGGGGTACATGCGCGCGCCGCCGGGGAGCGGGCGCAGGTAGCGCGAGGTGCCGTCGGGGTTGAGGTCGCGCGTCTCCTCGGGGACGCCTTCGAGCAGCGCGGCGGCGCGGGCGAGCACGGCGTCGAGCGCGGCGCGCGCCACGTCGCGCTTCTCCACCACGAGCGCGAAGGCGTCCTTCGGCCCGCAGCCGAGGCGTTGGCGCGCGGCGTCGGCCTCGACCTGCGCGATGCCGTAGGCGGGAAGCTCGTCGCTGTGGAAGATGCCCTTGACGCCGGCCTTCGTCTTGGCGTAGTCGGCCAATTCGCGGCCCACGCGCGGCGGAGGCATCGGCGCGTCCGTCTTCTTCCCGAGCAGGCCCGCGAGGAAGGGGAGCCGGACGCCGTGGACGCCGCCGCCGGAGGCGATGGCGCTCGCGATCGTCTTGGCGCCGCTCGCGCGGAAGTCCTCGGTGAGGTCGACGACGGGCTGCTGATAGCTTTCAGGCGCCGCTCCCAGGGCGCGAAGCGACTCGCGCATCTCCACCAGGTGAGCCTGTCTCGCCACTTCCCACTCGATGGCGGGCTCGATGAGGCGAAGCTCCTGGACGCCCTTGATCTCGACGCGGGCGCCCTCGCGGATGCTGACGTTGACGTCCTGGCGGATCGTGCCGATGCCGCGCTTCGCCTTGCCCGTGGCGCGCAGGGCGCTGCCGATGGCGAGGGCGACCTCGCGGGCGTGGCTCGGAGATTTGATATCAGGCTCGGTGGCGATCTCCACGAGGGGGATGCCGAGGCGGTCGAGGCGGTAGCGCTGGAGGTTGCCCACGCGGTCGAGCCGGCGCGCGCTGTCCTCCTCCAGGCAGAAGGTGGCCATGCGGACCGCGCCCTCCTTCGCGTCGACGTGCCCGCGTGTGGCGAGGAGGCTCGTGCGCTGGAAGCCCGACGTGTTGCTGCCGTCCACGACGATCTTGCGCATGATGTGCACCTCGTCGACCGGCGTCGCGTGGAGCAGGAGCGCCATCTGGAGCGCGGCCTCCAGCGCCTCGGGCGTCATGGCGTGCGGGGGCTCCTCGTCCATCTCGACGAGGCACGCGCTCGCGCGGTCGCCCAGGTACTCGAAGCGCAGCGACTTGCGCGCCTCCTCCAGCGCGGCGCGGTCGACCTCGCCCAGCTCGCTCGCGGTGGGGTGGAGCAGCCGGCGGAACGTGACGTCGGCGTGCTCCGCATCGTCGAGGCGCGAGGGGCAGCAGCAGAAGAGCTTGGGCGTGTCGAGCTGCTGGTGGATCTCCAGCCCGGCCTTGAAGCCCAACGCGGCGTAGTCGAGCGTCACGGCGCGTCGCCTCCGAACTCGTTCACGTCGGAGCGCGGCTCGATCTCGCCCGCCAGCGGCGTCAGGAAGAGCCGCTCCGCCTCCTCGCGCGTCTTGGCGTGGGCGAGCACCCACATCGCCTTGACGTACGCGACCTCGGGCAGCATGTCCTCGCACGGGATCGCGCCGAGGCGCTGAAGGTCGCGGCCCGTGGCGTACACGTTCATGTTGACGCGGCCGTGCAGGCATTGGCTCGCCATGACGACGAACTTGCCCTCGCGACGCAGCTTCTCCAGCGCCGGGAAGGTGCGCTTCGCCACGTGGCCCAGGCCCGTGCCCACGAGCACGACGCCGTCGAGGACGACGCTCTCGATGTGCTCCGGCCAAAGGCCCGGGTAGCTCTGGATCATGGCGACGCGCTCGTTCATCGCGTCGTCGACCTTGACGCCGCCCGGCGTGGCCTTCCGGTGCGGCTCGGGGAGCGAGACCTTGGGCGCGTTGCCCTCGAAGTCGACGCGCCCCAGGGGAAGCGCGTTGATCGACTCGAACGCGTCGCGGCGGCTGGTGTGCATCTTGCGGACGCGCGTGCCGCGGTGGACGAGGCAGTGGTCGTCGTCCGTCGCGCCGTGCATCACCACGACGACCTCGCCCAGGTCGGTCTGCGCGGCGACCGCGACGGCGGCGTGCAGGTTCATGCTGGCGTCGGAGGAGGGGCGGTCGCTGCTGCGCTGCGCGCCCACGAGGACGACGGGGCCGGGCAGGTCGCGCAGGAAGAAGGCGAGCGCGGCCGCGGTGAACTGCATGGTGTCGGTGCCGTGCGTCACGACGACGCCGTGCGCGCCCGCGTCGAACTCGGCCTTGACCTCGCGCGCGATGCGCTGCCAGTGCTCGGGCTGCAGGTCCTCCGAGAACATGCTGAACACGATGCGCGTGCGGAGGCTCGCGGTCTTCGCCAGCTCCGGCACCGCGCCGGCCAATTCCTCGGGGCTCGTGACCGGATGCACGGCGCCCGTGCGGTAGTCGACGTAGCTCGCGATCGTGCCGCCCGTCGCCAGGATGCTGACCTTCGGCAACGCGTTCGAGGCGTGCGGGGCCCTGGGCGCCTTCTGGCGGGCCGGCACCTTCCGCGCGAGCGCAATGCTGGCGCCTTCGACCGCGACGCCCACGTTGTAGCCGCTGCCGAGCTTGAGCGTCAGCACGCCCTCGCCGCTGAAGGCGTGGTGCTCCATGACCAGCCCCTTCCAGACGCGCCCGTCCGTGGCGCGCACCTCGACCTCGTCGCCAAGCTCGGCGCCGGCCTGCCGAAGGAGCTTCGCCACGGGCTCCGGATACTCCATGCTGGCGCGCACGCCGGGGTGCGGGAAAAAGGTTCGGGGGCGCAACCCCAAGGGAAGCGAGGG
>JAXDQU010000086.1:0-19688 GCA_034667685.1 Thermoplasmata archaeon
GATGTAACACCGGCGCGCGCTCTGGGCTCTGGACTCAAGGCTCAGGGCTCCGGAGCCCTGAGCCGTGAGTCCAGAGCCCAGAGCCCCAACCAGGATCTCAGCAGAACTTTCTTCCCCCCGGCGCGAATGGCGCGCGCATGCCCCCCGCGTTCCTCCAGGTCGCGATCCCCGTGCTCTACGTCTACGACGAGGGCACGCTCCCGGAGGCGCCGCCCGGCTTCGACATGGGCCTGCTGCCCGTCATCAGCCGCGCGCTCAAGGAGCACGCCAACACGGGCAAGGTCACCGTCATCACCGGCGCGCCCACGAGCGCCGACGACCTCTCGCGCGCCTTCACCAACCTCGGACTCCAGCACGCCACCATCCAGAAGGCGAGCCCCGAGGCGGGCAACCTCCTGGTCGCGGAGTTCGTCGCGGACCACTTCGACGCCGACGCGGTGCTCGACCACCTCAAGCGCATCGTCGAGGAGCGCCAGAGGGAGCTCGCCGAGAGCGTCGAGTCCCACCGCCGCCGCACCGCCGCGGGCGAGCCGGAGCCCGTCCCGGACGAGGCCGAGGACGAAGCTCCCGTCGACGAGGACGAGGGCAGCGGCGCGTGATCGTCCGCGCCGAAGGCGGCCCACGAGCGCGCCAACCTTCATGCTGGATCCCTCGCGATGCGCGCCCGATGCGCGAAGTCGTCCTCGCCATGACCGGCGCCAGCGGCACGCCGTACGGCGTGCGCTGCCTGGAGGAGCTGGCGAGGCATGAGCATCTGCGTACGCACCTGATCCTCACGCCCACGGCGGAGAAGCTGCTCGCGTTCGAGTCGCGCGTCGAGGTGGAGAAGGTCAGGTCGCTCGCGGACGAGGTGCACCGCGTCGACGACTTCTTCGCGCCGGTGGCGTCGGGCTCGCACCGCTTCCTGGGGATGCTCGTCTGTCCCGCGTCGATGAAGCACGTGGGGCTCATGGCGCACGGCATCGGCAGCGACCTCGTGGCGCGCACGGCGGACGTGTGCCTCAAGGAGCGCCGGCCGCTCGTCATCGTGCCGCGCGAGACGCCCCTCTCGCTGATCCACCTGCGCAACCTGACGACGCTCGCGGAGGCCGGCGCGCACATCGTCCCTGCGATGCCGGGCTTCTACACGCTGCCCCAGACCGTGGATGATATCATCAACCACGTCGCGGGCAAGGCGCTCGACGCGCTGGGCGTGGAGCACCACCTCTACCCGCGCTGGAAGGAGCGCGGCGATCTCGCGGGGATGGAACGATAGCAGCACCCTCAGCCCAAGCCTTAGCCTCGGCCTTAGCCTCAGCCCCAGCCTATAGCCCCGACACCACCAGCCACAGAGGACACAGAGGTCACAGAGGCGGGTTTTCTCGCTCCTCCGTGTCCTCTGTGGCTGGAGGAGTCGAGGCCAGGGCTGAGGCTAAGGCTGAGGCTAAGGCTAAGGCTAAGGCCGAGGCTCAGGCCGGGGCCGAGGCCCGGGACCTGCGCGCCACGAGCGCCACCACCGCAATGCCCGCCAGCACGGACGCGATCCCGGGCCCCGGGATGCCGTTGCTGCGCACGACGGGCGCGTCGGCCCACGTGTCGTAGACCTGCACCTGGTAGTCGGACTCGCGCGTCCAGTTGGGGCGCACGAGCCAGAACGTGTCGCGCTGCGAGAACTGGCCATCGCCGTCCTTGTCGGCGAACGTGAAGCTGAACCCGCCGTCCTCCTGCGGGCCGCCGCCCATGCGGAAGGTCGCGATGCGCGCGTGCGTGGCGCCGTCGAGCACGCGCACCTCGAGGTCCGCGAGGCTCGCGTTCTGCGAGACGTCCTCCGCCTCCCACGTCATGTTGCCCTCGTAGAGGTACGTGTAGTTGCGCGCGGTGAGCGCGGCGCGGGCGGTGGCCTCGGGCATGTGGAAGCCGGCGCGCGTGCCGTACGTCGCGTTCGCGGTGAGGTTGCCGTTGGGGCTGTGCAGCTCGACGTGCGTGACGCGGTCGCGCCGGTCGGCGGTGATCACGATGCCCCCGATGCTCGCGTTGGTGCCGCTGAACGTGGCGATGACGTCGTTGCCCTTCCCATGCGCGGAGGTCACGTTGGTCTGGTTGAGCGCGGCGAGCGGCGCGCCGAAGCGGCTTCCGTCGAGCGGGCAGGGGCCGGGGCGCTGGAGCGTGGGCACGCCGCCCACGATGCGCACGACCTGGTCGCCCTTGCAATAGATATCGAACGCGATGGGCCCGTAGGTCAGGTTGAAGTGGCGCGTGCCGTCGCGCGCGACGTCGTAGGTGAACGGGACGCTGTAGCCATTCGACGAGACGGTGCCGTTGAGGTGCGCGAGCGTGCCGCCCGTGGGGCCGATCTCGGCGGGGAAGTCGTCCAGCGCGCGGCGGGCGCGCTCCTCGGGCGTGCCGGTGATGCAGCCCGCGAGGAGGACGAAGGCCAGGGCGAGGGCGGGGGGACGCACGGGGGCTGGAGGCGGCGCGCGTGCTTCAGCTCAGTGGTGGATCAGCGCGGCGAGGTGCGCGATCGGGTGCTCCACGATGTCCTGCGCGGCCTCGCGGAAGTAGAGCACGAGCGCGACGGTCCAGGCGAACTTGATCGCGTTGCCCACCGCCATCCCGCCCATGTATTTGCGGAACTTCATGCCCGAGACGGCAAAGACGTAGAACACCACGTCGGGGATCAGCGGCAGCGCGTTGAGGATGACGAGCAGCGCGAAGCCGCGCTTCTCCGCGTTGCGGTTGAGCCAGTCGACGGCGCGCTTCATGCGCGGGCTCTTCTTCGTCTTCTTGTTGATCTCGTGGTTGAGCGAGTCGCCCAGGAGGTAGACGAGCCAGCATCCCACGAGGCGGCCCACGAAGGACGCCGCGATGGCGACCGTCGCGAGGAGCACCGTCGCGTTGACGATGGCGAGGATGAGGAGAACCTCGCTGGGAAGCGGGACGCCCAGCGTGCCCAGCACGTTGGCGCCGCCGTTCTTGAGCACGCTGACCCACGGCGTCATGAGGCTCCAGCCGAACGTGACGTCGGCGATGGCCAGCGCGAACGTGGCGACGAGGATCGTGGCCGCGATGGCGATGGTGGCCAGGAAGAGCAGCACGCCCTTCTCCTCGTTGGTGAGCCTGGTCGGGTCGCGCACGCCCTTGCGCATCACGCGCCGGCCCGTGCGTCCTCCGAGCGCGGCGCCCGTGGCGAGGCTGCGCTGCACGATGGCGTCCGGGATCGTGACCGAGCCGCGCATCACCTTGTGGAGCGTGCGGACGCCGGCCATGCCGACCTTGGCCTGGACCTTGATCGTGACGTGGCGGAAGCGCGCCCACGCGCCGGTGCCGTGCGCTCCCTCGCGGCGGCGCTGGAGGCTCGCGGTGAGCTTCGTGCGCAGGCGCGAGGCGAGCCGGTCGCTGAAGCGCTTCTCGCGGTCGATCAGCTCCTGCATGAAGCGCTTCTGGACGGTGACCTTGACGTCGACGTTGATCAGGTCGTCGAGCGTGCTCTCCAGGTCGATGCCCGGGTCGATGGAGACGACCGTGCTGAACGTGACGCGCACGTCCTCGTCGATCTCCGTGTGGTGGTAGACGCAGTAGGCGCCCTCGCCCTTCGTCCGGCGCCGCGGCGGGCTCCCCTCGATGACGTCGCGCCAGTGGTAGGGGACGTACTGGATGCCCGGGTGCGGGTGGCGGCCGCGCTTGACCGACGTGACGACGTTGACGATCCCGAAGCTCGGCTCGACGTTGACCGCGACCGGCTCGGCGCGTCCGGGCGATGCGGCCTCCACGGGCGCGTCCACGAAGCTGGGTAGGGATTGCCGAATAGAAACGTTTCGGCGATGGTACTAGGCAAGATCCGCGACCTCGTCGGCGCACCCCCACGAGAGCGTCATGCCGCTGCCGCCGTGCCCGTAGCAGTGGACCACGCGCCCCTCGCGCTCCAGCCGCACCGTGGGCCGGCCCGGCCGCAGCCCGACGGCGCGCCCGGTGACGCGGGCCTGCGCGACGCCCGGGACGAGCGCGGCGCACCGGCGCAGGATGTCCGCCTCCGTCGCCGCGTCCGGGTGGAGGCGCCAGTCGCCCTCCTGCGCGGTGCCCCCCAGCACGACGTCACGCGAGCGCGGCACGACGTAGCTCATGGTCGCCGGGTCGCTCACGATGCGCGCCAGGCCCGCGTTCTCGACGCGCACGACCTGACCGCGGATCGGGTACATCGTCTCGTCGCGCGCCGCCTCGCGTGCCCCCAATCCGGTGCAGTTCACGACGAGGCGGCCATCCTCCCGGGCGAGCGCCTGCACGTCGGCCACGTGCCCCGCCTCGAACGCGCCCCCCGCGGCCTCGAACGCGCGCTCCAGGTGGCGCAGGTAGACGGGCATCTCCGCGACGAAGGTGCGCGCCATCCAGCCCGCCGCGTGGCCGGGGGGAAGCTCGTCCGGACGCGCGGCGCGGAACCCCTCCATCACGGGCGCCCACCAGGGGGTCTCCGCGCCGGGCCGCGCGAGGTGGAGCGCCTCGGCGGGCCGGACGCCGCTTCCGGGGTCCTTCGCAAGCTCCGCCAGACGCGCCCGCGTCGCCAGGCCCCAGCGCAGGATGCGCGGGTCGGGCGCCATGCGCGAGGGGTAGAAGTAGGCCGCCGCGACGTCGCTCGTGGTGCGGGGCGTGCGCGCCTCGGCGCGGATCGTGACGCGGCGCCCCGCCTCCTGCAACTTGAGGGCACAGGAGAGTCCGACGACGCCTGCCCCGACCACAAGCACGTCCACGCGCGGGAAGGCGCGGACCCCCGCTTGGCGCTTCTCCCATCCATGCCCTTGCGAAAACGAAAAAGCCCTGGCGCGACGCTCGAACCGTCCGTGAAGCGCGTCCTGCTCTTCGACCTGGTGGGGACCCTCGTCGACGAGGCGAGCGACTACGAATCGCTGGATGCCGCCTTCGAGGCCGCGCGCGAGCGGTTCCGCATCCCCGACGAGGCGAGCGCGCTCTCGGGCGACTTCTCGCTCGCATTGATGGAGATCCTCCGCGGCGAGGACCCGGACGGCGAGACGCCCGGGACCGGCCCCGCCAGCGAGTTCGTCCCCTTCGAGGAGGCCGCGAAGGAGATCTTTCGCGCGGTCCTGGAGGTCCGGGGCGTCGAGGCGACCGAGGCGGACGCGGCGTGGTTCTGGGCCACCTTCGTCGCCACGCAGCGGCGCACCATCCGCCTGCACGCCGACGCCGAGCAGGCCCTCGCCTGGGCGCGCGCGAAAGGCTATCAGATCTGGGTCCTCACCGACGCGGACCCGTACTTCCTGCGCGACGTGCTCGCGGGCACGGGCCTCGCGGAGCGCTGGGACGGCGTCGTCACCGCGGCCGAGGCCGGCTACCCCAAGCCCGACCCGCGCCTCTTCCTGCACGCGCTCTCCCGCGCCGGGGCGTTGCCCGCCGACGCGATCATGGTGGGCGACTCCTACGAGCGCGACCTCCTGGGCGCCCGCGCCGCCGGCATCCACCGCGCCGTGCTGGTCGACCGCCACCGCGCCCGCACCGTCGACGACGTGCCGGTCATCACGAGCCTGGCGGCGCTGCCGTCTGCGCTGGCAAGGCTGGCGCCGAGCCTGAACTAGCCTCCCACATGCCGTTGAGACGGCTCTGCGTGAGGCCGACGACGACCAGCGCGACCGCGACGCCCACGAAGCCGACCCAGAGGCCGGCGACCTCGCCGAGGATCGAGAGGGAGACGAGGTAGGAGGGACGCAGGGGGATCCGTACGCCGCGCGCCCGCTCGTCGTCGGAGGTGATCCGCCAGATGCGCCAGTTGCCCAGGAGCGACGCGCACGTGCCCAGCCCGAGGAGGACCAGCGCGGAGACGCCCAGGACGCCTGGCGCAGAGAGCCCGATGCGCGTCCTGCCGCCGCCGGCGATGGCGTCCGCCCCGACGAAGACGAACGCGGCCACGGTGGCGACGAAGCCGACGATCAGGACGCCGCGGATGTCGCGCCGGCCCGCGAACCGCTCGACCTCGCGCGCGACGCGCAGCTTCCAGACGATGCCGTAGATGCCCAGCGTGACGAGGCAAAGGAAAGGGGTGATCCAGGGGGAGCGGACCGTGCCCAGCGGGCGCTCGGCGCCGCAGCCCGGACAACGCTCCCCGCCGGGGGGAAACAGAGCCCCACAAGCATCGCACACGCGAGCCATGCGCGCGTTACGCTCCCGGAGCTTGATGAACGTATGCGTGCTCAGCGTTTCTTCCACGCCGCCACGGTCTGCACGAAGCGCTCGTGGACGCGCGTGTCGGAGGTCAGCTCGGGGTGAAACGCGATGGCGTAGCGGTTGCCCTGCTGCGCGGCGATGGTGAAGTCGCCCAGGCTGCCCAGCGGCTCGCAGGCGCCCCAGGTGCGCGTGACGCCCGGCGCGCGGATGAAGACGCCCGGCACGGGGACGTCGTACCCTTTGATATCAAGCGCGGCCTCGAAGCTCTCGCGCTGGCGGCCGAAGGCGTTGCGGTTGACGGCCATGTCCATGAGGCCCAGGAGGCGCGTGTCGGTCTTCTCGACCTGGCCGTCCCCCTCCTTCGCGAGGAGGATCATGCCGGCGCAGGTGCCCAGGATCGGGAAGTCCTCGTCGCGCGCGCGCTGGACGAGCAGGTCGTGCAGGTCGAAGGCGCGCAGCAGCTTCGAGATCGTCGTGCTCTCGCCCCCGGGCATGACGAGGCCGTCGAGCGCCGCCAGGTCCGCGCGCCGGCGCACCGTCTCCGCGTTGCCCGCGATCGCCTGGTTCGCCAGCGCCCGCTGGATCGCGTCGACGTGCTCGCTGAACGCGCCCTGGAGGCCGAGGACCCCGATGCGGAGGCTCACGCGCGCCGATCCCGGCTCCTGGGCTTGAGCGTATTCCCTCTTCGGTGGATCATTTGAGCCAAAAGGCATTTGGCCTCCGAGACGGCCTGGCGAGCGATGACCACCCGCCTTTGCGCGCGCTGCGGCCGCGAGAAGACCATCAAGGGCGTGTGGTACCTGACGCCGGCGAACCCCGGCGCGACGCCGTTCGTGTGCGAGGCCTGCTATTCCCTGGCCCCCGCCATGAACGCGCGCGCCTGATCAGTCCAGCATCCGCGCCCGCAGCTCGGGCGTGGGGACGAGGCACGCTTCGCCCGCGATGCGATGGCGGTGCCGCGCGACCCAGCCATATGCTGCGTCGCGCAGCGGGCGCGGCACGACGAAGCCGAGCGCGGCGAGCCACGACCACGGCCATCGCAGCCCGAGGCCGATGCGCAGCGCCGCGGTGGAGCGCACGAACGCGCGGTCGCCCTCCACGAGGACCACCGTCGTCACCGTCTCGGGCAGCCCGCGCTCGCGCAGGAGCCGCCGCCCGGTCTCGGACTGGAGCGAGGCAAAACGATATCGCGCCTTCGGGTCGCGGCGGAACGCGAACTGGACGCCGCGCGAGCAGAAGCCGCACTCGCCGTCGTAGAGGATCACGCTCATTGCGCGGTCCAGCCGCCGTCCACGGGCAGCGCCGCGCCGGTGAGGTAGGCCGCCTCGTCGCTGGCGAGGAACGCCACGAGCGCCGCGACCTCCTCGGGCTTGCCAAGCCGGCCGGCGGGCACGCGCGCGACGTAGCCGTCCATGACCTTCTGGTTCTCGGCGCCCACGCGCCGCGACATGGGCGTGTCGGTCCAGCCGGGACAGACGGCGTTGACGCGGACGTTCTTGCGCGCGTACTCGGCCGCCGCGGTGCGCGTCAGGCCCACGACGCCGTGCTTGGCCGCGCTGTACGCGATGGCGCCCTGGTTCGCCACGAGGCCCGCGACGCTCGCCGTGTTGACGATCGAGCCTCCGCCCGCGGCGACCATCGCGGGGATCTCGTGCTTCAGCCCGAGGAAGACGCCCTTGAGGTTGATCGCGATCACGCGGTCGAAGTCGTCGGCCGACACGTCCACGAGCTTGCCCAGCGGCCCTTCCCAGCCGGCGTTGTTGTGCGCCACGTCGAGCCTCCCCCAGCGCCGCTGCGCCTCGGCCACGGCCGCCTTGATATCATCCTCGCGCGTCACGTCGCAGCGGACGAACGCGCCGCCGATCGCCAGCGCGACCTCCTCGCCCGCCTTCTCGTCCACGTCCGCGACGACCACGCGCGCGCCCTCCGCGGCGAGCCGCATGGCGCTGGCGCGGCCGATGCCCGACGCGGCGCCAGTGACGAGCGCGACCTTCCCTGCGAGACGAGACATGGCCCCGAGAGCGTGGTGCCGGGGAAAAAAGGAACGGGCTTCCTCCCTGACACCGCGAATCCCAGCATCCGCGTGGATTCCTCGGATGCGCGGTGTCGGGAACGGATCGTGAGCCGCCTACCAGCCGCGGGTGGCGAGCTGCTGCTCCAGCGGGAGCGAGGCGTTGCTGATGCCGCGCATCGCGTCGCCCAGCCCCTTGCTGACCTCGGCGACGGTCTTGGGGTCGTCCCAGTGCGTCGTGGCCTCGACGATGGCCTTGGCGCGGGCCGCGGGGTTCGTGGACTTGAAGATGCCCGAGCCGACGAAGACGCCGTCGTTGCCAAGCTGCATCATGAGCGCGGCGTCGGCGGGCGTGGCGATGCCGCCGGCCGCGAAGTCCACCACGGGGAGACGCTTCATGGACTTGATCTCGAGGAGCGTGCCCAGGAGGCCGGTCTCGATCTCCTCGATGCTCTTGCCCGGCGGGAAGACCTCCTCCTTGCGGCCGCGCTTGCCGCCGTCGAAGCCGTGCTCCTTGCGGATGACCTGGGGGAGCATCTCGTAGCTCGTGGAGTAGGAGCGCGCGACCTGGACGAGCTCGTCCTTGTCCATCGCGGCGACCTCCTGGATCGCGTGGAGGATCTGGCGGCGGTGGCGCACGGCCTCGACGATGTCGCCGGTGCCGGCCTCGCCCTTCGTGCGGATCATCGCGCAGCCTTCCCAGACGCGGCGGGTGGCCTCGCCCAGCGTGCGGGCGCCGCAGACGAAGGGCACGGTGAAGGCGTGCTTGTCGATGTGGAAGAACGGATCGGCGGGCGTGAGCACCTCGCTCTCGTCGATCATGTCGACGCCCATCGTCTCCAGGATGCGCGCCTCGACGAGGTGGCCGATGCGCGCCTTCGCCATGACGGGGATGGTGACCGCGTCGAGGATCTCCTCGATGACCTTCGGGTCGCTCATGCGCGCGACGCCGCCCTCCTTCCGGATGTCGGCGGGCACGCGCTCGAGCGCCATGACGGCGACGGCGCCCGCCTCTTCGGCGATGCGCGCCTGCTCGGCGTTGGTCACGTCCATGACGACGCCGCCCTTCTGCATCTTGGCGAACCCGCGCTTGATGAGCGTGGTGCCGTGGCGGAGCGTCTCGAGGTTGACTTCGCGAGGCATCGGTGAGTCCTCTCGGTTTTCCAAAGCCGGGGTGCGATGATAAAGCTGACCCCCGCGCCGGCGGACGATTGCGCTCGCGCGGGCAGGGGCAAGGCCAACGGCAGTTCCGATACCCTGTCGATGGATGACGCCTCCTTCAACACGAAGGCACGAAGCCACGAAGGCACGAAAGTCCAGAAACTTCGTGATTTCGTGGCTTCGTGCCTTCGTGTTCCCCTCGGCCTCGCCGAAGCCGCTTTGCCACGCGGATGCGCTCGGGGAGCGATGACCCTCCAGCAGGACCTCGCGCAGCGCTTCGCCGAGGGCGACCGGAAGAGCGGCGCCAGCTTCCTCGCGCTCGTGCTCATGGAGGAGGTGGGCGAGCTTGCCGAGGCGGTCCGTCGCGGCCAGAAGGACGAGGCGCGCGCCGAGGTCGCCGACGTGGCGTTCATGGCCTACGCGCTGGCGAACGTGCTCGACGTGGACCTCGACGCGGCCATCCGCGCGAAGTTCCTGGAGCGCAAGAAGGGGGACGTCACGAAGAGCTGGACCGACGTCCCCCGCTGAGCGCGCTCAGTGGTGGTTGACCGAGCCGACCCAGCACTCCTGGTCGGCGTAGAGGTAGCAGGGGTCGCCCGCGGGACAGTTGGTCGTGTTCTCGCGGCACGTGCAGTTGCGCGCGACGAGACCCGTGCAGGGGTCGAGGCCGGGGACGGCGGCGGCGAGGGGCGCGCTCAGGGCGAGCGCGAGGCAGGCGACGAGGACGATGCGGGTCGTGTTCATGGGATCACGCGTCCGCGCGTGGCGGACAAGCTCCTCATGGCGCGCGGGGACTTGGGTTCTGTAGTCCACGCGTTTCCGGCGGCCAGCGCGGCGCGCGGCTCCGACCTTCAGCGCCTCCGCTTCTTGGCGCTCTTCTTGGCGGCTTTCTTGGCGGCCTTCTTCGCCGGCTTCTTCGTCGCCTTCTTGGCCTTCTTGGGCGCGGCCTTCCGGGTCGCCTTCTTCGCGGCCTTCTTCGCGGGGCGCGCGATGCCCTTGCGGGTCGCCTTCGCCCCCTCGCGCTTCGCCATCGTCAGCGACTCGGACGCGAGGCCCTGCGGCGTCAGCGTCGGCTCCGCGTCCGCGGCGCGCACGCCGATGGTCAGCGTGGTGCCTTCGAGGTCCCAGTCGCGCACCATCGCGCCCTGCGGCTTGTCGGTGAACGTCAGGCCCGTCGCCCGCGTGGCGTCCGCGACCTCGTGGAGGCGCGGCTGCACGAGCGCGGCGAACTCGGCGGGCGCGGCGAGCTGCGCGACGATGCGCGCGTTCATGTCGAGGCCCAGGAGCTTGCGCATCTCCTGGATGCGGCGCGTGAGGTCGCGCGCGGCGCCCTCGGCCTGGAGGTCGGACGTGACCACCGTGTCCACGTAGACGCTGCCGCCCGCGAAGTCCGCGCCGCTGGTGTGCTCGGGCAGGCGCGTCTCGAAGCCGACCATCTCGGGGCCCAGCGTCTGGCCACCCACGCCCACGGGCTCGCCGCGCGCCACGGCGCCCCGCATCTCGCGGAGCGCCTTCTGGTCGAGCGCCGCGAGCGCGGCCAGGACCTTCGGACCTTCGGCGCGGAACGTCCTCCCGATGAGGTTCTTGTTGGGCACGGCCGCGAGGTGGAGCTCGCCCCAGGCGCCCGTGACCAGCTCGATCTCCTTCGTGTTGGCCTGCTCGACGATGATGTCGCGGAAGCGCGCCAGCGCGCTCCTCACGTCGGCGTCGTCGCTGGCGAACACGAGCCGCGCGACGGGCCAGCGCAGCTTCATGTTGGCCTTCTGGCGCGCGTAGGCGGCGGCGTCCACCGCGGCGCGCACGGTCGCCATGTCGCGCTCCAGGTCGTAGTCCGTCTGCGCGGCGTCGGCGACGGGCCAGTCCTCCGCGTGCACGGTGAGCTTGGCCTTGCCCTCCGTCAAGTCCTGGTAGAGCGCCTCCGCGGTGAAGGGGGCGAAGGGGGCGAGGAGCTTCGCGGTCGCCAGCAGCGACTCGTGCAGCGCGTGGTACGCGGCGCGCTTGTCGGCGCTCTCGCGCTCGTCCCAGACGCGCTCGCGCACGAGGCGCACGTACCAGCGCGAGAGGTCCTCGAGCACGAACTGCTCGACCTCGCGCGCCGCCTTGTGGAACTCGTTGGCCTCGAAGGCGTGCGTGACCTCCGCGACGGTCGTCTGGAGGCGCGAGAGGAGCCAGCGGTCTTCCGCGCGGCTCGCCGCGGGCGCGGGCTCGTAGCCGTCCTCGGCCATGTACTGCGTCGCGAAGACGTGCACGTTCCAGAGGATGTTCAGCGTGCGCTGCGCGGCGCGGACGCTTTCCTCGCCGAAGTTCACGTCCTCCCAGGGCGCGGCGCCGCTCACGAGCGCGAGCCGGAGCGCGTCGGCGCCGAACTTGCCGATGATCTCCTTGGGGCGCATGCCGCCCGTCGACTTCGACATCGCCTTGCCGAGCTGGTCGTTGACCCAGCCGTGCATGACGACGTTCTCGTAGGGCACGCGGTCGAACGCCGCGACGCCCGCCGCGAGCTGGCTGTAGAACCAGCCGCGCGTCTGGTCCAGACCTTCGCAGATCCAGTTGGCCGGCTCGGGCGCCGCGTCGCCGTGGCGCGGGCGCGAGGCCCACGCGGCGACGGCGCTATCAAACCAGACGTCGACCACGTCCGGCACGCGCTTCATGATGCCCCCGCAGCCGCGCCGCGGGCAGACGACGCGCACCTTGTCGATCCACGGGCGGTGGAGGTCCTGCTGCTTGTAGTCGGAGATGTGGTGCAGCTCCTTGCGCGAGCCCACGACGACCTGCTCGTTGCAGTGGCCGCAGATCCAGATGGGGAGCGGGATGCCCCAGTAGCGCTGGCGCGAGATGCACCAGTCGCGCGCGTGCTCGACCCAGTCGCGCTGCCTCGCGCTGCCGGCCCACGCGGGCGTCCACGTGACGCGGTCGACCTCGGCGATCATCTTCTCCTTGATCTTCGGCACGTCGATGAACCACTGCGAGGTGGCGCGGAAGATGATCGGGTTCTTGCAGCGCCAGCAGTGGCCGTAGCTGTGCTTCTCGTTGCGGCTGGCCAGCAGCAGGCCGTGGTCGCGGAGCGTTTGCAGCACGACGCCATCGGCCTCGCTCGTGCCCTCCTTGCTCTTGACGCGGAGGCCCTGGAGCGAGCCCGCGGCGCTCGTGTAGCGGCCGTCCTCGCCCACGGGGCTGAAGACCGGGATGCCGTACTTCTTGCCCGCGTCGAAGTCCTCGACGCCGTGGCCGGTGGCGGTGTGCACGAGGCCGGTGCGGTCGGCGGCGACGTGCTCGCCCAGGATGACCTTGTTGTTCCGCGCGGAGGCGGGCGTCTGGTGGTAGGGGACCTCGCGCGCGAAGGGGTGGCGGTAGCCCACGCCCTCCAGCGCGGCGCCGGGCATGCGCTCCACGACCTCGAACGACTCGTAGCGGCCCAGCTTCGCGACGTGCTCCGCCTGCGCCTCCGCGACGACGAGCGTCTCCTCGATGCCGGCCTTGCGGACGCGCATGCGGACGTAGGCGAGCTTCGGGTTCGCGGCGATGGCGACGTTGGCGGGGAGCGTCCAGGGCGTCGTCGTCCAGATGACGAGGAACTCGTGCTCCCTTCCTTCGACGGGGAACTTGACGTAGGCGCTGGGGTCCTCGCGCTCCTCGAACTCGATCTCGGCGTTGGCCAGCGGCGTCTCGCAGCGCCAGCACCAGGTCAGCACGCGCTCGCTCTTGAACAGGAGGCCGCGCTCGTGGGCCTTCTCGATGGCCCACCAGGCGCCCTCGACGTAGTCGTTGTCGAGCGTGCGGTACGGGTGGTCCCAGTCGAGCCAGACGCCCAGCTCGCGGAACTCCTCGTTCATCATCTTGAGGTGCTCCGTGGCGAAGTGGCGGCAGGCGTCGACGAAGCGGTCGATGCCGTACGCCTCGATCTCCTTCTTGCCGTTGAAGCCCAGCTCCTTCTCGACCTTCACCTCGATGGGCAGGCCGTGCATGTCGTAGCCGGGCTGGTCACGCACCGCGAAGCCGCGCATGCGCATCTGGCGCACGTGGACGTCCTTGAGCACCTTGTTGCGCGCGGTGCCGATGTGGATGTGGCCCGTGGCGTAGGGGGGGCCGTCCAGGAAGAAGTGCGCGGGCCCGTGGGCGCGCGCCGCCTTGGCGTGGTGGTAGGCGTCGTGCTCCTTCCACCACGAGGCGATGCGCGTTTCGAGGGCGCGCGGGTCGTACGTTCGCTCGGCAGCGCGGACCATGGGATGCTCCGCCGAACCGTGGCGCGCTTTTTATAGTCTTATCCTCGCTCCGTCCACGATCGGTCTGCCCCGGCCCGGCGACCCGGGCCAGGTGGCGCCCGCGCCCCCGGGAACCCTCGGACGGTTTCGGCATCGCGGTCGGCTCGCGAGCGGGACGCGTGCGCGCGCCCGGAGGCAGACGTGGGCAAGCGTCGACCGCAAGCCAATGCGAGCGCGAAGAGGTCGCGCGGATGATCCACAATTGGGCTCACAATCAGATTGCTCCTGCACGCCTGACCGCTGCGGACGCAGATGGATTCCTGTCGGCGGAAGCGGAACGGGGTGATCGGCTGCCTGTGCGACAGTTACTTGGTCGTTAGGGACGTTGCCCGCTGGGAAGTGTTCCCGTTGGTTGTGCTACGAACATTCTTTGTTGCTTCGATGATGATCACGATCACGTTGGGCGCGGCGGGCGCCGGCGTCCAAGCCACGCCGAGCGGCTCGGCAGATCCAGGCTGCTCCGTGGCGACGATCACGTCCATGGTCCTGCAGATGGGCGTCCGGGGGGACTCGCCCGTCGCCTTGAAGACGGCCCAAGACTCGGCGCAATATGCTGCAGAAAAGGCGAGCCTTACGCCCAGTGAGCAGCTCAGCTATGCTGGCATGTTCAACGACTGGACTTTGGACAAGGCCACTTGCATGCCCGCCGTCCAGAGCATCGACGTCGTCTTCGCGGTGAGCGGCTCTTCCCCGCCGGTCCAATTCGTCATCCTGGAGAATCCCCAGGCGAGCAGCGTCATCGGCACCACCCTCCACCCGGCGCTCCCCAACTCGCGCCCCAGCACGCCGGACGCGGCCACTGCCACTTGGAGCGGTTGGGACGCTGCGACGTCGGGTGGCCCGGTCGGGTCCTGGACGTTGCCCACCGCGAGCGCCCCAACGGGGGGGTGCGGAACGAACAACGTTTGCTATCTGTACATCTGGATTGGCCAAACGGCCCAGCTCGGAGGCGGGACGGGCATTTCCCAAGCCGGTTCCGCGGACGTCGTCCAAGCAGGCGTGGCGTCCTACTGGGATTGGTATGAGTTCTTCTACCCGGCCAGCATCATCCAGTGCAGGACCATCAGTCCAGGCGACACCATGAAGGCGTTTTCGAGCTACTCGGCCGGAACCTACAGCCTCACCTCGTGGGACATGACGACCGGAACGGGTTGCACCTCGTCGCATTCGATGAGCATGGGAGCCCCGAACTACGCGGACTTCATCGCCGAGAACCCGACCTCGGATCTCAGCCAAATCCCGCACGTTCCCAGCTTCACGCTCTACAACCTGAACGCGGGATCGTCGAGCGACCTGCTCGACTTCAGCCTGACCCGGTGGAACTCCGTGACCCACCTGAGCTCCGGAAACGTGTTCTACGTCAGCGGCGCGAGCCAGTTCACGGAGACGTATTCGTAGAGGCGTCCATCGGCTGCCCTCCTGCGAGGCGGCTGGGCTCGCAGGAGGCGCTTGGCTCACTCGGCGGGCGCCGCCGCCCGGTTCGAGGGCCGCACCTGGTTCGCCACGAAGACGCCCGCGAGGATCAGGAGCCCCGCGACGCCGACGCGCCAGGTGACGGCCTCGCCGCGCAGGGCGACCGCGAGCAGCACGCCCACGAGCGGCTGGAGGTAGACGAAGGAGGCGACGCGCGGCGCGCTGGCGTAGCGGAGCACCCACGTGTTGAGGCCGTACGCGCCCACCGTCGCGCCCAGGAGGATGTAGGCGAACGCGATCCACTCGCGCGTCCCCAGGGCGCTCCACTGCGCGTGCAGCGCCTGCGGCAGCGCGAAGGGCAGCATCTCGATGGTGCCGAGCAGGAAGACCCACGCGATGAGCGTCAGTGGGTCGTGGCGCTTCAGCGACGGGCGGCTCAGGACGAGGTAGGTGGAGTAGGAGAGCGAGTTGAGCGCCACGAGCGCATCGCCCAGGATCGACGCCTCGCCGCCCTGCGTGCCCAGCACGAGAAAGGCCACGCCCGCGAACGAGACGGCGAGGCCCGCGATGGCGAAGGCGCGCATGCGCTCGTGGCCCAGCACCACCGCGACCAGCAGCGTGAACGCGGGGATCGTCGCGATGAGGAGGACGGCGTGGGTCGCGCTCGTCATCGAGGTGCCCAGGAGGAAGAGGCCCTGGTTGAGGACGACGCCGAGCAGCGCGAAGAGGGCGAAGCGGCCCGCCTCGCGCCAACCGGGGAAGGGCGAGCGCACGATCGTCCGCTCCAGGGCGAAGAGGACCACCGTCGCGGCGAGCAGGCGGCAGAGCGCCAGCGCGAGCGGGGGCACGTCCGGGAGGACGATCTTGCTCGCGACGGCCAGCGCGCCGAAGAGGACCTGCACCGCGACGAGGCTGGCGACGATGCGCGTCTCGGAGGGCTCCGGCACGCGGCGGGCATCGCGCGGCTCGCTTCAAGGTTGCTCTCCTGGTGCGGCCGTCGGAACACGAAGACACGAAGCCACGAAGACACGAAGCGGAAGTTTCGTGCTCTTCGTGGCTTCGTGTTGAGGTCGGGCGGGGCTCAATCCTTATGCGCCGCGAGACGGTGCGCATCGCCATGCTCCTGGGTTGTCACGTCGGCATCAGCGGCGGCGTCGAGCGCGCGCCCCCCGTAGCCAAGGCGTTGGGCTGCGACGCGATGCAGATCTTCACCAAGAACCAGATGCAGTGGAAGGCGAGCCCGCTGAAGCCCGAGGGCATCGAGGCGTTCAAGGCCGGCGTGAAGGCCGCGGAGCTGGGCCCCACGCTCGTCCACTGCAGCTATCTTCTCAACTGCGCGAGCGTCGAGGAGGAGCTGTGGAACAAGAGCATCGACGGGCTCGTCATGGAGGTCGAGCGCGCCGAGCAGCTCGCGATACCCTACATCACGTTCCACCCGGGCAGCCCCAAGGACAAGGGGAGCGACTGGGGATGCCGGCGCGTGGGCGAGGCGGTCACGGCCGCGCTGGAGAAGACGAAGGGCACGAAGCCCATGATCCTCCTGGAGACCAACGCGGGCCAGGGCTCGGCCGTCGGGCGCACGTTCTCCGAGCTGGCCGCCATGATGCAGGCCATCCCCACCGGCCTGCGCAAGCGCGTCGGCATCTGCTTCGACACGTGCCACGTGTTCGTCTCGGGCTACGACATCCACTCCGAGGAAGGGTACGAGGACACGTTCGCCACGTTCGACAACGAGATCGGCCTCGCGCACCTCAAGGCCTTCCACCTGAACGACAGCAAGGAGGGGCTTGATAGCAAAAAGGACCGGCACGCCAAGATCGGCGAGGGCAAGCTCGGCCTGGAGCCCTTCCGCCGGCTCGTCAACGACCCGCGCTTCGCGGCGATCCCGGGCTACCTGGAGACGCCGGTCGACGACGAGGCGGAGTACGCGGCCGAGATCGCGACACTGCGCAAGCTCGTCAAGAAGAAGTGAGGCGCGCGGGGAGACGCCCGCCTACACGCGCGGGTAGAGCCTCGCCTGGCCCCCTTCCGTGCGCGACTCGACGAGGCCGCGGCGCGCGAGGCGCTTCACGACGTAGTGCACCGCGGGCCGGGAGACGCCCAGCTCCCTGGCGAGGGCGGCGGCGTGGGCGCCCGGGCTGCGCCGCAGCAGGAGGAGCACGCGCGCCTCGGCGCCGTCCGCGAGCAGCACGGCGCGCTCCGCGAGGCGGACCGGATCGAGGCTTCCCGCCAGGAAGTAACGCGCCTGCCCCGCGGCCTCCGCGCGCGCCAGGTGCCCGCCGCGCACGAGGACGCGCAGGTGGTGGCGCACGGCGCCCCCGCGGATGCCCGTCGCGTCGGAGAGCTCGGCGACCGAGAGCCCGGGCGTCGTCTCCAGCGCGCGAAGGATGATGGCGCGCCGGGGATGGGCGGGCAGCTCGCGGCTGCGGATGCGCGAGTAGAGCACCGCCAGCGCGGCGCGGCTGAGGAGGAGCAGCGCGAGCAGCGAGGCGCCCGCCACCGCGAGGGTCGCCGCCTTGGCGCTCCCGGACGTGAAGCCGGGCACCGCGGCGGGTCCGGGCGTCTGGAGCGCGCCGAGGCGGATGGCGTGGCCCTTCGTCCCGTCCGCCGCGGCCTGACCCGAGAGGGGCGGCAGGAGCCCGGGCGTGCGCGTCCAGGTCACGTCGACGCTCGACACGAACTGGCGCATGATCGCCTTGCCCGTGAGGGCGTCGAGCACGATCCCGTCGCCGTTCCCCTCGCCGCCGTTGTTTGCCGGCTGCTGGAGGGGGGCCGCGGGCTGGGCGGAGGGCGTCGTGAGGGCGGCGTCCACCTCGATGGTGGCCCCGTCCGCCCCGATTTGATAGCTGTAGGTCCACAGCGGCTCGTCCGGGTTGAGGCGCTCCGCCTGGAACCGCCTCACGGCCGCGGCGAAGCTCAGCGAGCGCGCGGGCGGCTGCCGCGGGACCGTCCCGGGGGGAACGGAGGCCTGCCCTTCGCGCTGGGCGGGCTTGCACATCATGGCGGAGCGCGGCAGGGTGGCGGGCGGCGGGAGGTCGGGCACCGTGCACGACCCGTCCTGCGTGCTCGTGACGCTGCTCGAACCGCCCTCGCGCGAGGCCCAGACGAACGTCCACGACTCCGCCGTCGAGTCGTTCTTGTGCGGATCGTGCGCGTGCGTCGCCCACACGATGGGCGCGTCGGGGTGCGACGCCATGAAGTCGCGGTGCTGGGTGAGCGACGTGTCGTTCGCGATGGCCGCCAGCGCCGCCTCCGCGGGGAACGGGCTGAAGCCGTGGTCGGGCGCGGGCTGCGCGGGCTCGACGAAGTCCGACGGATCGACCGTTCCCGGAGCGAGGGGAGCCTGCGCCGGCAGCAGCGGGTCCTGCCCCGCCTCGAAGCCGACGAGACGGACGGTCGCGTTCCCCGCATCGCCGCACGGATCGCCCCCGAGCGGGGACGCCCGGCAGTCGCTCCACGCCAGGGCGTAGGGCAGGCCCGGCGCGAGCCACACGGCGCCCGCGGGGTCGCCCGCCCGGAGCAGCTCGAACCGCGTGGCCGCGTAGCCGCGGACGATCTCCGTCCCGTTCTCGCGGATGGCCTCGCCCTCGAACGCCGGGCACAGCGCGCCCGCGTCCGCCCGGGCGATCGCGTCGAGCGCCATGCCCTGCCAGCCCGCCCGCTCCAGGCAGGCGCGCCCCGCCGGCGTCGAGGGGGCGTACCAGATGCCGCCCGTCTCCGCCTTCATCGTGGTCGTGTTGTCGCCCCAGAGGAAGGCGTCGCCCGTGCTGCCCCCGCCCCCGGAGGCGCGCCCGCCGTACGCTTCCCAGATGCGGGGAACGGGCTCGCCGCCGCGGTAGCCCACGCGCACGGGAGCCTGGTCGTCGTGGATCTCCAGCATGTCGAGCCGCATCGGGCGGCCCCACTCGTCCCAGAAGGCGAGCGTGCCGTTCCAGACGAGGGTCGTCGTCCTGCCGTTCTCGACGTACGCGAAGTGGTCGCCCTGGCGCGGGACGCCCACGCGGAGCGGTTCGGCGGCCGACCCCAGGCTCGTGGCCGGGAGCAGGGCGGGAGCCAGGAGAAGCAAGAGCACGGCAAGCGCGCGGATCATCGTCCCTCCAGCGCCGCGCCTCAACATGAGTCGGTTGGCCCTCGAGCTTACCACCTCCGCGCGTCAGGAGGCCTCGGGTCCCATCAGCCTATCCGGGCCTCGCGCCACCGCGCTACGCGCCCACGGCGCCGCACCCGAAGCAGAACGGCTCGTGGAGGCGCCCCTCGCGCCCGCACTCGCCGCAGAGGTACGCGAGGCTCGGGCGCGGCTTGGGGTTGAACAGGAGGACGGCGTTGGCGTAGCCCGCCGTCACGACGCACGCGAACGCCCACCCCTCCGGGTCGAGGCCCAGGCGGCTCGCCTTGGCCGCGGCCCAGACCGAGGCGCAGACCAGGAGGCCGCCCAGCGCCGCCAGGAGCGCCAGGGACCCGATGCGCATGGGGTCGGGCAGGAGCGCCGAGAGGATGGCCCAGGGAGCCAGGAACGCCACGGTGCAGGCCAGGGACGTGGTCAGGGAGGAGCGCATGCCGCGGCCTCGGGCGGGACGGCCATAAGGCGTCACGAACGCGCATTGACCAGGCGACGCCCGGCTTCTGAAGCGGACTCGGAAGAGGAATCGGAATCGGAATCGGACCCGATTCCGATTCCGATTCCCCTTCCGAGT
>JAXDQU010000087.1:0-14097 GCA_034667685.1 Thermoplasmata archaeon
TCTGTGACCTCTGTGTCCTCTGTGGCGGGAGAGGAGGAGCCGCATCCCAGGGGGCCGGGAGAAGGCGACCGCTCACGAGGGCCGCGTCGGTCCTTCGCTCGCGTTCGGGTTGACCTCGGCGCGCACCTTCACGCTCGCCTTCGACTCGGGGCGCTGCGTGTCGCGCAGCCGGACCTCGACGTCGGCGGTGGCGCCCGTCTCCGCGTTCTGCGGCGCGCGCACCATGAGCCAGAGGCTGCGCGCCTCCTTCGGCGCGAGCTGGACCTCGGGGAGCGGCATGAACGCGCTCCATCCCTCGGGGACCGGGCCGACCTCGAACGCGGCGGTCATGGCCTGCGCCGTGGGGTTGCGGATGTCGATGGGAAAGCTCGTGCCGCGGCCGGGGCGCACCATCTTGAGCGGCTCGGGGCAGTCGGCCGCGAGGGCGGGGCGGCGCTTGCGCACCAGGAGCGGGATCGCGATGGCGAGCGCAACGAGCACGACGCCCGCGATCACGTACTCGATGGGGAAGTTGAGGTTGTCGAGGCCGGGGAACGCGAGGCCGCCGCCCTGCTGGAGCTGCACGCTGCCGGTGCCCGCGGCGGTGACGACGCACTGGCTCACGCCCGCGGGGCACGAGAGCTGGGGGTTCGGGCCCTGGCAGGCGCCCGTCGCGGCGAAGTTGATCACCATGCTATCCTTGGCGTCCTTCGTCGCCTGGACGTGGAACTTCACGGAGCCCGTGCCGCCGGGCGCGACGGTCACCTGCTGGTCGCCGCTGACGACCTTCCAGCCCGCGGTGGTCGTCGTGGCGCTCACCGTGACGGCCAGCGTGAACGCCTGGTTGCCGTTCTGCACCGCGACCGAGACGTCGCCCTCGCCCCCGGGCGGGAGCGGGTCGGGCGGCGTCACCGCGCCCAGCGTCAGCGGGCCGCAGTTGGGCGCCGCGGGCACCTGCGCAGCGGCCACGGGGGCCAGAAGGGCGAGCGCGACCGCGACCAGGAGGAGCCTCATCGGCCGCGCAGCCGCAGGCGCCCCCATGAGCGTTGCGTTAGGGGCTCGGGACCACTTTCGCGACCAGCGTGGCCGTGGCGCCCTCGCGCGGCCCGCGCGGGCTCTCCAGGCGCAGCGTCATCGTGGCCTCGCTGCCCGCCGGCGCGTCGGCCGCGCAGCGCAGCACGGCCCAGAGGCTCTTCTCCTCGCCGGGCTCCAGCTCGACGTCGTCGAGCGCCAGGTGCAGGCTCCAGCCTTCGGGCACGCCCACGCCCAGCAAGGCGAGACGCTGCGGCCGGCTGCGGCGGTTCTCGACGCGGAAGACGTACTTCACGCTCTTGCCGGGCTCGACGTCGCGCTCCAGGCGCGCGGGGACGATGCCCACGCCGCGGCGCAGGCGGCGCGAGCCGAGGATCGCCACGAGGACCGCGACCGCGGCGAGCGCGCCATAGACGATGGTCGAAGGCGCCGTGAGCGGCTCCAGCGAGACGGGGACCGTGGCGTCCGCGCTGCTCGTGGTGAGCGTGTCGCCGGTGGTGCAGACGAACGTGACGTGCAGCGTGATGTTGCCGCGCTCCTCGCCCCCGCCGCGGCTGGGCGCCGTGATCGCGAGCGCGTCCGTGGTGAAGTTCTTGGGGCCCAGCGTGACCTCGGTCTGCGAGGCCGCGACGCTCCAGCCCGCGGGCGCGACGCTGGTGACCTGTGCCCGCACCGCCTTGATCGGCGCCTCGTTGACGTTCTCGATCGCGAAGGAGAGCGTGAACGATTGCCCGGGCGCGAAGCTCGCGGGCGGCTGCGGCATCGCGAGGATCGGCGACTGGCATCCGCCCTGCCCCTGCGCCGACGCGACGCCCAGCGGGGCGAGGGCGAGGACGAGCGCGAGGGCGAGGCGCATGCGCGGCGATGAAGAGCGCGCCTTAAGGCGTTGGCGAAGGACGCCCGCGAAACGTTCTTCCGGCTTTCTTGGACTGGCCGCCTGTGCGCGCGCTCCTGGCCGCCTCGCTCCTTCTCGCCGCGCTCCTGCCTCCGATGGCCGCGGCCGCGAGCACCGTGACGACGGACATGCTCGTGGACGTCGTCGACGCGGACCACGTGCTGCTCGAAGAGACGCTCACCGAGCACGACCAGCACTTCAGCCCGTGGACGCTCCACGTGCCCGACAACGCCACCGTCGTCGAGGCGCACGATGCGCAGGGCTTCCTGGGCAACGTCACGAACGCGGATGGCACGGTCACCATCAAGACGCCCAACCGCAACGTGCCGCTCCCGTACGGCTTCACCGTCACGTTCGCCAAGGCGCCCGAGGGCTACGGCGCGCTGCGCTCCGTCTTCGCGGGCGTGGGCAACGCCGGGGGCGCGAGCACGCTGCACGTCCGGCTCCCCGCGGGCTGGACGCTCGTGGGGGAGCAGGCGCAGCCCGCGATGCAGCCCGACGCGCAGGGCATCTACACCGCGCAGGAGGCGTTCGGCGCCACCTTCGCGTACCTGCCCCCGGGCGTGGCGGACGCGGGCCCCGACGGGCGCGTCACGGGCGAGGGCGTGCTGCGCGAAGGGGTCGCCAACCTCACCGCGTCGGGCGGCACGCTCACGCTCACGATGACGTACGACACGGGCATCTACGGCACCGTGAGCACGCTGGTGCCCGCGGGCGCGACGCTCATCGAGGCGCGCACCGCGTTCGGCCCCACCGCGTCCCGCCTCGTGGACGGCGATGCCGAGATCGCGCACCCGTATCCCTTCGGCGCGGGGCTGGGCGCGCGCCCGGTCACGCTGAGGTTCCAGCTTCCCGCGCCGGTGCCCTTCGGCGGCGCGTTCCTCAACCAGTCGCTCAACATGCCCGCGGGCGAGGGCGACACCGTGACGCTCGTGGTCAACCTCGCGCCGGGCCTGACGCACGTCGCCACGCGCACCCGCGCGGCCACCGACGCGACCGGCCTGCGGATGAGCGCGCACGCGCCCTTCGTCGCCGACGTCGCGATGCTGCCGCCGCTCCCCGCGGGCTCCACCGACTTCGACGCGGGCATCTACCACGTGCGCGTGCCCGACTCGCTCGCGGCGCAGGCCAGGGCCGTCGCGCTCAACGCCACCGAGCAGCTCGCCAGGACCAGCGCGTTCGCGCGCGGCGACCACGTGGACACGCCCTTCTATCTCACGTACAGCGACGATGAGAGCATCTTCGCGCTCTTCAGCGGTGAGGAGGGGTTCTACTCGTCGGGCCTCGACACGATCAGCATCCGCGCCTCGGACCTCGCCAACACGACCGCGACCCGGGTGGACTTCCCCGCGCTCTCGACGCTCGTCCACGAGACGACGCACGGCCTCGTCGACCGGCTCGTCCCCGAGGGGTACGGCAACCTCTCCTTCTTCCAGGAGGGCCTCGCGCGCCTCGCGGAGAATCACCTCGAGGTGCTCTTCCCCGACCAGGTCGTGAAGACGACGCCCACCGGCTGGACGCGCCTCTCGGTGCGCCCCGACGCGGGCGAGGTGCAATCGCGCTATCAATCGCGCGCGGCGTTCCCGCTCACGTGGAACGCGGAGCGCGCGGGCAGCGACATCGGCTGGCTCTACGACGACAGCGGCCTGATCCTGCGCGCCTACGAGGAGAGGAGCGACGCCGACGCGCTGGGCCGCGCGCTGGTTCACTTGGCGCTGCGCGGGCCGGGGCCGACGGACGACGCGGAGGCGCAGGCCGTCGTCGACGCGATGCTCAACGAGTCCGCCGGCATGACCGCCGCGTCGCTGCTCTACCCGGGCGCCACCGTCGCGTCGTTGCCGGCCGGCTCGTTCGCGGCGTGCATGGGCGACCTCGTCGCGCCCCCGTTCCCGAGCGACCCGCTCCCGGCCCGGCCGAAGGATTGCGGCGACGCTCCGGCGGCGCGTGGCGTCGGCACGTTCAGCGCGGACGCGGGCCCCGTGCCGGCGCACGGCGAGAACTTCACGCTGCCCACCGCGCCCCCGCCGACGGCCTCGCCGGTGCAGCCCACCGCGGGCAGCGGCCCCACGCCCGTGCCGGTGCCCACCGCCGAGACGCCTCCGACCGACGGTGGGGGCCCGACGCCCACGAGCGCCGGGGGCGACGAGACCAGCCCGATCCCGTTCCCCGCGCTGCCGCTCGTGGTCGCGCTCGTGGCCGCGGCCGCCGTGCTCGCGCGCCGCCGAAGCTGACCCATTCGTTCATGCGGTTCGCCGGGGTGACGTGTCCCGATGGCCCTGAAGAAGGCGGCGAAGAAGGCGAAGAAAGCGGCGGCGAAGCCGAAGCCGAAGCCCAAGGGCGACGACGCCAAGCTCGTCGAGGCGCACATCCGCGAGCTGGACGACTGGCGCGGGGAGACGCTGGGCGAGATGCGCTCGCTCATCCTCAAGGCGGACCCGGAGATGGTCGAGGAGATGAAGTGGCGCAAGCCCTCCAACCCGGCGGGCGTCCCGGTCTGGTCGCACGACGGGATGGTGTGCACGGGCGAGGTCTACAAGGACCACGTGAAGCTGACCTTCGCGATCGGCGCCGCGCTGACGGACCCCGCGCGTCTCTTCAACGCGAGCCTGGAGGCCGGCACGCGCCGCGCGATCGACCTCCGCGAGGGCGACCGCGTCGACAAGCGCGCCTTCCAGGAGCTCGTCCGCCATGCGGTGGCGTTGAACGCGCTCAAGAAGAGCCGCGGCAAGTAGGTCAACCGCAGGCCCTTCTTCCGTGGTCGGCGAGCCCCAGGAGGAGCGCGGCCAGCGCGAGGAGCGCCACGTGCCACGCCGCGCGCGTCGGGCTCAGCGTGCCGCCAACGCTGCCGCGCCCGGCGAGGAGCTCGACGCCCACGAGCGCGATCGCCACCGCGCACGCCACGAGCGCGGCGCGCAGCCGGCCCGCGGGCGCTTGGACGTTGCGGGCGAAGGCTCAAGTCCGGACCCAGGCTTGGGCCGCGCATGGCATCCATCCGCGTCGACGGCTGGCGCAGCGGCATCCGGTTCGACGCCGCGCACGTGATCCCGCACCACCCCAAGTGCGGCCGGCTCCACGGCCACACGTACGCCCTCCACGCGGAGGTGCACGGCGACGTCGATCCCGCCACGGGCTTCATCCTCGACTTCGGCACCGTGAAGGACGCGCTGCGCCAGGTGGCCGACGAGCTGGACCACCACGTCCTCGTGCAGACGCGCAGCCCGCACTTCGACGTGAAGGAGTCGGCCGAGGGCGTCGAGTTCGTGATCGCCAAGAAACGCTATCACGTGCCCAAGCCCGACGCGCTGCTGCTGCCCCTCGACGCGACCACGGCGGAATCGCTCGCCGAGCACGTCGCGGACCGGCTCATGGCCATCGTGGCGTTCCCCGCGACCGCGAAGCGCCTCGACGTGGGCATCGACGAGACGTACGGAAAAGGTGCTTGGGCGAGCCGAACGCTCGGATAGTCGTTCACGTTCTCGTTCACGGAGTACGTTCAACGTTCACGTTGTCGTTGCACGTGAAACGAAAAACGTGCGACGTGAACGTGCAACGTAAGTCGTGAACGTGAACGTCTGTGGGCTCAGCGCTTGCCGCGCGTGAGCTTCTTCACGCTCTTGCGGCCCGACACCAGCTTCACCGGCATCGCCATCGGGCCCTCTTCCTTGAGCATGGTCGAGATGATCTGCTGCTGGAAGGCGTGGCTCGCCGTGTATTTCTGGCAGAGCAGCGCGCCCGCGTCCGGGTAGAGGCCGCGGCTGCAGAAGCCGTTCACCGCCATCGTCGAGTGGCCGGCCGCGCCGGGCGTGGCGGTCCGCCAGGCCGCGCAATTCGAGCACTGGGCCGTGAGCGTCATGGATGCATCCCGCTCCGCGGATGAGCGGCCCGGGCTCATCAAGGCATGGGATTTCGCCTACGCCGCATCCGCGTCGCGGACCACGACGGGGCGGGCCGAGGGTTCGTCGTCCTTGGGCTTCACCGCGCGGCGGCGCAGGCGGCGGCGCGGCGTCGTGACGAGGAGCGCGAGGGCGCCCGCGAGGATGGCGGCGTACACGACGAGGCTGATGAGGAGGGCGACGGCCGGGAACGAGCCGGTCGCGGCGAAGACGGCGACGCTCGCGAGGGCATGGGCGGCGGTGAGGGCGGCGAGGAGCCAGAGCAGGCGGGTGCGGGTGCGGGGGGTCATGGACGGCCTCCGAGGCGGACGACGAAGAGGGTGACGAGGAGCGTGCCGGTGCCGGCGGACAGGCTCGCGAGCCAGCGCGCGGCGTCGGACCCGGCGAGGCCCGCGGCCGCGGCGCCCGCGCCGCCGGCGGCGCCGAAGAGCGCGAAGAGGCCGAAGAACGACGCCTCGCGCGCGGCGGAGACGCCCCCATCGTGGCCCGTGCTGTCAAGCGAGACGGGGTCCGCGGGCGCGGGCGCGACGGTGAAGGTCGCCTCGGCGGAGGCTCCGTCGCCCGGAAGCGCGAGCAGGTCGGCGCGCTGGACGCGGACGGTGTAGTTGCCCGGCGCGGCGGGCGCGGCGAACTCCCAGGCGTAGGCGTGCCCGGCGGGGAGGACGCCCACGTCCACGAGCTGCGGCGCGCCCTCGCAGGGCTGCGCGCGCGAGGCGTTGGGCCCCTCCAGCGTGCAGGTGACGCCGCGCTCCACGGCCACGTCGAGGAGGCCCGAGCCGTTCACGACGAACACGAGGCGCACGGTCGCGCCGGGCGCCGCCTGGGCCGGGTCGGCGCGTGCCCAGGCTTCGGCGGCCTGGGCTGCCGGAACGCCAAGAAGGAGCAGCGCGAGCCCTGTGGGGAGGGCCCAAGCGCGGGTGCGGACCGCGGACATGGACGGGCCCTCACCACCGGTGGGTGGACTTAACCCTTCAGGAGCGGGCCTGCATCGCCCGGGTGGGGGTTGGTCAGGCCGCGTTGGCCACGTGGGCCGCCGGGATCAGGTCGATCTGGCCGAGCCCTTCGGCGGGGTAGTAGCGCACGAGCTTGCCCTCGCGGACCTTGGTCACGAGCTGCACTTCCTCGAGGCGCTTGACGTGCCAGAGGATCGTGCTGCTGGAGACGCCCAGCGCCTGCGAGACGGCCTTCTGCGTCATGCCGGGGCTGGCGCGGATCAGGGCCGCGACGTCGCCGGTGCGGTCCACGCGGAGCACGGCGAGCGCGTCCTTCTGGTGGCTGCCGCCCTCGCCGTTGGCGAAGAAGCGGCGGTACTTGCCGTACTTCTTGGAGACGACGAAGCGGCGCTTCTCCAGCTTGGCGAGGTGGTGCGTCACGGTGCCCCAGGCGAGGCCGAGGCGGTCCGCGATGTCCTTCGTGGAGATGCCGGGCTCCTGCTGGATCAGGCGGAAGATGGCGCTGCGGTTCGAGTCGTCGAGGATCTCGTCGTCGCTGAGGTGGCTGTAGAGCGGGAGCAGCGCCGCGAGGCCGGTGAGCTTCAGGGCGCGCCAGACGCCGTAGAGCGCGAGGACCGAGACGCCCGCTGCGGCGGCCGCCACGAGCGCGGTGCGCGACATCTGCTCGACGGGGATCACGAGGGTGGACTGGGACTGCGCGGGGCCCGCGGGGGGCGCGGGCGGGGCGGGCGCGGCGGGGAGGAGGACGTGGACGTCGACGCCCACGGCGTCGGGCGCGGCGTCGGTCTGGACCTCGCCGGGCTGGCACGCGTCCTGGGCGCGCTCCTGGCTCACGGTGGTGTCGCCCGAGTCGAGCCTGCACGAGCCGCCGCCCGCGTGCGTGTGGACGTCGCGGGTCTGGACGCTGGTGGTGACGCCGGGGGCATCCTGGACGTACTGCGTCGTGTCGACGGCGGCCGACGTGCCGTGCACGTCCGCGCCTTCGTCGGGCGCCTGGATCGTGACCACTTCGCGCGCGAGGACGGCCGGGATGGCCAGCGTCGCGGCGACGAGGAGTGCGAGCGTCAGGATTCGCATGTCTGCAAGCCCCCTGTGCCTAGGCACAGCTACGCACGGAGCCGGTTTGGCCCGTTATAGCCTTTGCGGGGGCCTTCTGCAATCGTCACCCGGGTTGGCCTTCCCGGACGTGGACCGCGAGCCCTTTCTTGAACCTGCCAAGCTCGGCGGGGGCCAGGTGGAGCTGGCCGCAGGCGACCAGGTTGTCGGACCAGTCCACCAGCAGGCATTCGTCGCCCGGCCGCAGCGTCTCGTCCCATTTCTCCACGAACTGGGCGAAGGCGTTCTTCCCCTGCCGGTTGAAGGGCACGCTGTCCGTCGCCACGACGACGCGCATCCGGGGGAAGGCGAACGCCTTGTGCAGCCGCCGCGCGCCGGCGATCTTGAGCGTGAAGAGGCCGTCCTCGGCGCGCAGGGAGAGCACGTGCTCGCCCCCCGCGCTGACGTTGCGGATCTTGCCCGTGTTGACCGACGCGCGGACGTCGACCTTGCCCGCGAGCAGCGCGTCGCCGGCGCCCGCGCCGAACTGGTAGTCCGCGATGTCCCGCGCGCGCTCCGCCAGCTCGTCGGCGGGCGTCTCGCGGGGGGGCGCCAGCGTCTCGAGCATGTCGCTCCCGTTCCAGTCCACGACGCGCACGCCGTGCTGGGCCGTGAAGTCGGCCGTGAAGTCGTCGAGCATCTGGCGCGTCTCGGCGTCGGTCTCGGCGGGCTCGACGCTCTGCGCGAAGGGGTACGTGCCGTCTAGAGAGAACGGGACGGGCCCGAAGACGCTGCGCGCGGCGGGCACGACGTCCCGCGTCGCGAGGCGCGGGGCCAGCTCGGCGTACGCGATGCTCGCGGGCTTCAGCGCGGGCGCGGGCAGCAGGAACACGTCGCGGCCGCGCGGGCTCCAGCCCGATAGCAATTTTCGCCGCGCCCGGAGCGCCTCGGGCCGGCGGGCGCTGCTCGCGCCGACGTGGAAGAAGGCGTTCGGCTTGCTCGTGGGCTCCAGCGTCTCGATCCACGCCGCGTGGTCCAGGGCGCGGCGGAAGCCGTCCATGAGCGCGGGGTGCGTCTTCGCGCGCGCGGTCGCCAGCTCCCACAGGCGGCCCTGCCGGATCGCCTCGCGCACGCGCCGGATCTCGGCGAACGAGACGTGCAGGTTGTGGATGCCCAGGAGGCGCTCGCGCTCGGGGCTCTTGCGAAGCTCGTCTGGCGTGTGCTTGGCGCACACCTCGCAGCCGCACGGGTTCTCCTGGAGGTCCGCGAGGTGGCGCGTGCCGTCCTCGTACATCATGCGCCCGTCCTTGGCGAACTTGGCGTAGCTGCTGCTATCAAAGAAGTCGCACCCGAGCAGCGCCGCCAACGCGAACATCTGCGGGTGGCCCGCGCCGAAGAGGTGGACGGGCCGCGAGGGGTCGAGCCCCTGCTTGGACGCGACGATGACGTCCACGAGCGTGCTCCAGCGCTGCTGCTCCATGAGCGGCACGACGCCCCCCACCGGATGGAAGTCGGCCGCGATCGACTGATATCGCTTCGCGCACTCCGTCCGCAGCTCGGGGTAGACGCCGCCCTGCACGGTGGCCGCGAGCGCCATGCCGCCCTTGATCTGCGCGGCCTCGCCCGCGCGCTTGACCGTCTCCTCCAGGTCGGCGCGCGCCTCGTCCCGGCTCTTGTCGGGCGTGGTGAACATGTCGAGGATCGTGCCCACGTCCACGCCGATGTCGCGCTGGAACGCCACGATCTCCTCGGGCGTCACCGACACCTTGCCGTAGACGTACATCTGGAACGTGCCCGAGTCCGTCATGACCGGGCCATCCCAGTCGATGACCTTGTGCACGCCCTCCGCCAGCGCCTGCTCGCGGAGCTTCTGCGACTTGCGGATCACGTACGAGTTCGTGATCACCATCTCGGTGCCGAAGCGCTCGCGCATCTCGCGCGCCGAGATGTAGGAAAGGTTCGGGTTGAGCACCGGCAGGAGCGTCGGCGTCGTCACCGTGCCGTGGTCCGTCGTGAACTTCCCGAGACGCGCGGCGGCGTCCCGGCCCCTGATCTCGAAGGACGTGGGCACAAGCGGGCGAAGGGGGGCGCCGAGAAAAAGGTACCTACGCCTCGCCCAGGCCCAGGAGGCGGACAAGCTCCTCGCGGTAGGCGCGGAAGGCGGCCTCGCCCGCGTGGGTCAGGCGATATCGTTTCTCGAAGCGGAGGCCCGCGAGCGCGTGGAACGCGGCCACGTAGCCCGCCTCGGCGAGGCGCTCCGCGTGCGCGCCCAGGTTCCCCTCGGTGAGGTCGAGCACGCGGCAGAGCTCGGCGAAGCTCATCTCGCGGTTCCGCAGCAGAAGCGCCAGGATCTGCAGGCGCGTCGCCTGGTGAATGACCGGATCGAGCATGCTCACCCGCGCAGCGCCTGGTAGAGTCCCCCCAGCGTGGCGGGAACGGCGCTCACGAGCGCGGCGCCCAGCATCATGGCGTCCATGCCCGAGGCGAGGTAGGGCAGCGCCGCGCCGCCCGCGACCACCAGCGCGCCGACGCCCACGCCGACGCGCCGGCCCAGCGCGCTCCAGCGGCGCGCGAGGAGGGCCATGGCGATCCACGCGCTGCCGAGGATGGCGACGGCGTACGCGGGCGTCGTCGGCTCGATCGCGTAGTGGAGCAGGAACACGGCGGCCGCGATGACCCCAGCCTTCAGCGGCCAGGTCCACCATGTCGCCATCCGGACGCGATCGGGCCGCGTGAGGGAGGCGCTGCGCCAGACGACGTACGTGGTCGCGAAGCCCGCGAGCACCCACATGGACCAGCCCGCCGCGAAGCCGGCCATCGTGAGCGGCAGCCTCGAGAGGGCGAGCATCGTCACCCAGATGCCGGCGCTCACGAGCCCCCAGACCATCCAGGTGATCCCTTCCGTGCGGTGCTGGAGGCGATCCTCCCAGCGGCCGGCCTTCGCCAGCGCGAGGGCGGCGTCCTGTGGCGTCAACGTCTCGGTCATCGCGGGGCCACCACCGCGGCTGGGCATGGACCTCGCGTTCCTTCTGCGCGCCAGAGTGGATCGGCGCAGCGATGCCGCGTGCGGCGACCTCCGGACAAGCGTGAAGTACTCCGGGCGCGCATCGCGAGCCGTGGACTTCGACGTCGTGATCGAGCAGGACGAGACGGGGGCGTTCATCGCCAACGTCCCGGTGCTTCCCGGATGCCACACCTGGGGACCGACCAAGGAGGACGCGCTCGCCCGCGTGCGGGAGGCCATCGCGCTCTATCTCGAAGTGAAAGGCCTGCCCACGAGCCACGTCGTCGCCATCGAGAAGGTCCACGTCGAGGGGTGAGCGCGCTTCGTTGAGGTTCACGCGCTCCGCGTGGCGCCGCGCACGTCGAGCGCCCCGTGCCTCGCGCCCGCGTGCAGCGTGAGGTCGCCGCCCACGTGGATGGGGCCGCAGCGCGCGCCCGGCCGGAGCAAGGCGTCCGCGGCGGCGTCGAGGGGCCCGGCGACGGCGGCGCGGTCCAGGAGCGTCACGTTCCCCTCGGCGCGCAGCTTGCCCGCCACGAGCGCGCCCGCGCCCAGGATGACGTCGCCCACCGCCACGAGGTCGCCGTGCACCACGGCGCCCGCGGCGAGCGTCACGGGACCGCGCGCGTGCACCGCGCCGTGGACGTGCGCGCTGCGGCCGATGACCAGCGCGTGGGGCGCGCGCAGGCCGCGCGGCACGCTCGCGCCGTCGCGCACCACGTGGGCGCGCGCGTGGGGAAGCGCGACGATGGAGTCCATGCAGGGGTGTCTCCGGGGCTCCGGGATATCCGTTGCGATCTCGCTCGCTTTATGAGCTTCCCCTGGGGTGGCGGCCGCGTGTTCGTGTCGGTGATCGTGCGCCCCGAGGCCGAGGCGGAGGCGGAGGGCGCCCGCGTCCTGGCCGCGCTGAGGTCGGCGCGCGTCCCGCACGAGCGCTTCGAGCGGGCGGCGGACGCGCGCGGCGACGTGCTCGTGGTCGTGGGCGACAACGCGTTCCTCCTGGCGACCCTGCGGGAGCGCGCGCCCGACATCCCCGTCCTGGGCGTGGGGAGCGCGGGCTTCGGCGTGCTCATGGAGGTCAGCGTCGCCGAGTTCGAGGCCAACGTCAAGCGCATCCGCGCGGGTGACTACTGGGTCGAGCCGGTGGACCGCATGCGCGTCGTGGTGGGCGAGCGCGAGTTCGCCGCGCTCAACGAGGCGGCGATCGTCAGCGCGCAGGCGGGCCAGTTCGTGCGCTACTCGCTCTGGATCGACGACGAGCTGGTCTGGCGCGACCGCGGCGACGGCGTCATCGTGGCGACCCCGACGGGCAGCACGGCCTATGCGCTCAGCGCCGGGGGTCCGATCGTGCTCGCGCGGGCGCGCGTGTTCTCCTGCGTGCCGATCTGCAGCGGCGACGACCACCACCCCATCGTCGTCACGCAGGACGCGCGCGTGCAGGTGACGGACGTGACCGCGCTCTCGGGCGTGGACCTCGTGCTCGACGGGCGCGAGCGCGTCCGCATCGGGCGCAACGAGGTCGTCCGCGTGACGCGCCACGACATGCCGGCGCGCTTCGTGCGGTTCGGCGAGAAGCGCTACACGCGCATCCTCGGGAAGCTCAAGCGCGAGGGGGAGCCGAGCCCCATCCTGCAGGAGGCGCCGCCCAGCGCGCGCTTCGTCCTCAAGCTCCTGGAGTTCGAGGGGCCGCTCACGCAGCAGGAGATGATCCGCGAGTCGGGCCTCTCGCCGCGCACCATCCGCAACGCGATCTCCTTTTTGCTATCGCAGGGCTTCCTCACCAAGGAGCCCAGCCTGCGCGACGCGCGCCAGGACGTCTACACGCTGCGGTGATCCCATGCGCGCTCTCGCCCTTCTCGCGGTCGTCCTTCTCTTGGGCTGCGCGGCGCCCGCGCCCCAGCCTTCGGCCCCCGCCTCGGCCTCGGCCCCCGTCGCCGCCCCCGCCTCGCTCGTCATCGGCCCCGGCTCCACCGAGGCCTCGTTCACCATCGCGCCGGACGACACCACGTGGCTCGCGTGCACGCACGGCGGGTTCCAGCGGACCTCGCCGCTCTACGCGAGCCTCGACGCGGGCGCCACGTGGAAGCCCGTCGCCGTCGCGGCGCAGCCCGTCCCGAGCGGCGACTGCGACGTGGGCGTGACGCGGAGCGGCGCGTGGGCCGTCGCCTACGACACGGTGGCCTCGGCCGCCGTCGCCGTCTCGACGGACAGGGGCGCCACGTGGAAGGCGACGGAGGTCGCGGGCGCGCCCGTGGGCGGCGCGGTGGACCGGCCGTGGCTCGCCGTCGCGGGCGACGCGCTGATCCTCACGTGGTGCGACCTCATGGCCGTCGAGCCCGCGCTCTGCTTCGTCGCGACGTCGGCCGACCTGGGCGCGACGTGGAGCGCCGCGCGGCCGATCACGGTGGGCGCGCCGGGCCGCGCGCTGGACGTCATGGGCCGCCTCACCGCGTCGCCCGACGGCAAGCGGCTGCGCATCCCCGTCGCGTGGGTCAGCGGCGCCGAGCCGAACCCCGACGTGACGTTCGTCGTCGAGGCGTCCGACGACGCGGGGCTGACGTGGCGCGAGATCGCCGTCGCGGGCCCGATGAAGGCGCCCCCGCAGATCCCCTCGCTCTCCGTGGCGCCCGACGGCGCGCTGTGGTATTCCTGCTCGCGCGGCGGCTCGATGGTCTCGTGGGAGACGGCCAACGCGGGCGGGCTCCAGCCGCTCGACGCCGACATCCTCGTCACCGCGTCCCGCGACGGGGGCAAGACGTGGGACGCGCCGCTCGTCGTCGCCCCCAAGCAGCATTTCGACACCGAGGGCACGACCTGGATCGACGCGGGCCCGCGCGACGCGGTGGTGGCGTGGGTCCACGCGCGCGCCGACGGCAAGTGGGTCCTCGACGCCGCGCGGGTCGAGAACGGCACGTTCCGCGCGTGGAGCCCGATCCCGGAGCGCACGGCAGGCGGGGGCGTCGACTACCTCATGACGGGGCACGACCCCGCGGGGCGCGACCTCGTGGTGGTCGTGATGGACAATGATATCGTGCTGGCTCGTGCCTAGAAGAAATAGGCGAGCCCGACGAGGCTGACCGTGATCGCGAAGGCGAAGGCCGCGAGGTCGATCGCCGTGCGGCGCGCGCTCGCCCTGTAGGCCTCGGGGAAGACGACGTGCAGGCCGAGGGTCTCGGGGTTGCCGAAGCGGAGGGACATGCGTCTGCCTCCGGAGTCCGGACGAACCTCGTTGGGGTACGCGGCTTCTCAAGTCGGAGGCCGATCGTACTAGGGCTCGGGGCTCTGGACTCTGGGCTCCGGAGCCCTGAG
>JAXDQU010000088.1:0-7982 GCA_034667685.1 Thermoplasmata archaeon
GTGCGGGTTGGCCAGGCCGCCCGCGATGCGCGCCTCCGCGAGCGCGGCGTCCCCCTCGCTCGTGTCGCGCGCCTCCTTGAGCACCACGCGGCGCTGGAGGCGCGTGTCCTCCGCGAGGAACGCGCGCCCCGAGCCCCCCGCGCCCAGGAAGCGGAGGATGCGGTACCGCCCGCCCACGTGCAGGCCTTCGCGCAGCGGGCCGCCCTCCGACTCGTCGGCGACGCGCGCCAGGATCGCGGCGGTCGCCTCGTCGAGCCCCAGCTCGTCGCGGAGGCGCGCAAGCTCGGCGTCCTGGCCGGGGTCGCGTCCCTCGGCGATCGCGGACGCGACGGCGCGGCGGTACGCCTCCTGCCCCGCGGCGGCATCGCCCGGCATCGGCACGCCGTAGACGCGCGACGCGATGCGGTCGACGACGCGCTGGAAGCCCTGCGAGAGCACGATGACGGCGGCGAGCAGCCCCAGGTCGAGCGTGGTGAGCGACGACGTGCGGCCCACGAGGACGAGCTCGGCGAGCGGGATGAGCGTCGCGCCCGCGATGATGAAGGCGAGGGCGACCAGGACGCGCGCGGAGCGCCGGCGCGCCGCCAGCGAGATGCCCAGCGCGTCATAGCGCAGCAGCGCGGTCGAGGCGAACGCGCCGAAGAGGAGGAAGCGGCTCGCCGTGCCCGTCTGGCCCACGATGATCGCGCCGGTGGTGCGCGGCGCCCCGAAGAAGACCGAGAGCCCCGTGCTGACGTCCTGCGCCTTCATGCCCAGCGTGACCGCGACGCCCAGCGCGAGGGCCCACGCGACGACGGCCTTCTGGCGCGCGTCGGCGCGGGGGAACGCGCGCGCGACGAGCGCGACGACCAGGATCGCGGCGAGCAGGGCGGAGCCGCCGAGCTGGACGACCACGTAGACCCACTCGGCGATGGGCCCGCGGGCGGCGACGTCGTAGGCGTCCGCGACGAACGAGGCGATGCGCGGCACGGCCATCACCGCGATGGCGAAGACCAGCGGGCTCCACGCGCCGCGGCCCGGCTCGCGCAGGAGCCCGTCGATGGCCCAGACGAGCAGGCCGACATAGACGACGCTCGTGAACACCGAGAGCGCGAGCGCGAAGAGGAACGCCCCCTCGTCGGCGGGCGGGCCGTTGCTGGCGAACGGGATGCCCACGAGCGTCGTCGCCCAGAGCGCGAGCCCGAACGCGGGCAATGCGACCACCGCGATGCGCCCGGGCGAGCGCATGGCGCCGGGGCGCGCGTTCGCGGCGAAGAGGTAGAGCGCGAGCGGGTCGAGCGAGGCGACGACGCTCGCCAGCCGGAACCACGCCAGCGCGTCGGCCGACGGAGAGAGAAGGCGCAGCGTCTCGGCGAGCTGGTTGGCCGCGACGAGCGCCAGGAACACCGCGAGCCAGAGCGCCGCGCGCGAGCGCCGGATGGCCGGAACGAGGAGCACCGCGAACGTGAGCCCGACCAGGGCCGCCGCCCCGCGCAGCAGGATCTCGGTTCCGACCATGCGCCGCCCGAGCAGGGGTCCGCCCGCAATTGAGGATATCGCAGCGCCCTTTTTCCGCCCTCGCCGTCATCGGCCTGCGTGGCCGCGGTCCGGGGCGTCGTGCAAAGCGAGCGCGTCCTCGTCCCCGACGAGAAGGAGGCGAACTCGCTCTACAACAAGGGCTCCTTCGGCGTCCCCCAGCGAGGGGGGGCCTTGTTGCTCGACCTGCTCGAGGCGCTCTACCTCGTCGAGGCGGATCGGCTTCGCGTCGAGGGGCAGGACGCGGCCGGGCTCCTGCGGTACGCGAGCGCGCGCGAGGCCGCGTTCGAGAACCGCTTCATCGTGTACCGCGACCTGCGCGCGCGCACCTTCGCGGTGAAGCGCGCCTCGGACCACGACTTCCATCTGTACCCGCGCGGCGCGCTGCCAGGCAAGAGCGCCTCGTCGCACCTCGTCCGATGCGCCGCGGAGCGCGACGCCTTCGACGCGCCCGGCGTCCTCGCAGAGCTGGACGCGGCGAAGCGCGCGGGCAAGAAGCTCCTCCTCGCGCTCGTGGACGAGGAGGGCGACCTCACCTACTACGACGTGGCCGAGCCCGAGCTTCGCGCCAAGGTGCCCGCGCTCCCCGCCGCGCGCGCCCGCGCCGTGCTGCTCGACGATCGCGTCATGGCGCTGGGCCGCGACGACGCCGCGATGCTCTTCGGCGAGGGATACTTCGGGCGCGACGTGGGCGTCGGGCTCCAGCTCTCGCTCCCCGAGGCGCTCTACCTCGCGCAGGCGGACCGTCTCGCGCTCGAAGACGTCGCGGGCGCGCCCCTCCCGTCCGAAAAGCTCGCGAAGCGCGCCGCGGAGCTGGAGCCGGACTTCGCGCTGCGCCACCGGCTCTACGCGCACCTGCGCCGCCAGGGCGTCGTCGTCAAGACCGGCTTCAAGTACGGCACGCACTTCCGCGCCTACGTCGGCGCGCCCGAGGAGGAGCACGCCCCCTACCTCGTGCATGCGCTGGCCGAGGGGCGCCGCCTGCCCTGGCCCGAGATCGCGGGCTTCGTCCGCCTGGCCCATGGCGTGCGGAAGCGGCTGTTCTTCGCGGTCCCCTCGGGCGAGACGTTCCGGCTCCTGGAGCTCGCCAGGACGCGGCCGTAACGCTGGGCTAGAACAGTCCTAGGTAACACGCCTCGGATCCGAAGAGAACGTCTCCAATACGCTTAAGTGGCGCATCGCGTGCAGGGGGCTCAAGGACGGGCTTCCTCGGGTCCTCCGCCCGAGGCCTCGGTAGCCTCCCAAACCTCCCAAGCCAGACATGGCCCGTCCCCGACGGCCCCGGACTTGTTCATCCGGGGCCATTCCACCTGCTCAGAGCGGGCTCTCGGTGGAATACGGATCGGGCAGGTGCACGCGCTCGTATCCGCCTTCCTCCGGCTGGCGTACCAGCCGGCAATACTCCCTACGCGCCCCGCTCCGCCGCGCTGAAGCGCGGCTTCGGGGGCGATAAGCCGAACACGCGCCAAGACGCTGCACGCCGGGCGCTCCGGACGATCAGAGTGGCGATTCCGTCGAGTACGGATCAGGCAGATGCACGCGCTCGTATCCCCCGTCCTCGGTGAGGATCGACATCTCGCTCCAGTCGATGCTGCCCATCTCGAACTCGTCGAGGAGCTTCACGCGGGCCTGGGCGCGCGTCCTGGGCGGCGTCGTCATGGCCTTCTTGATCTCGTCGTCGGTGGTGATGCGGTCCACCAGGCCCGCGTTGAGCACCTTGTAGTAGAGGCCGCTGGCGCCCGAAAGCTCGGAGTATTGCTTCGCCGCCGCGATCTCGACGTTCTCGTCGCGCCCCTTGAGGTCGATCATCTTCTCGACCTCCATCAGCCGCATGATCCACTCGACCTTGCGCTTGAGCGACTGGATGTCGCCCGCGTCGAGCTTGTCGAGGATCCACTCCCACGTCGAGAGCGCCTCCTTCTCCTCCTGCGTCTCGACGAGGCCGTGCTCCTCGAACTTGGCGAGGTAGTAGCGCTGCACGGCCATCGGCGTCGTCCACTTGCCGTTGGTCAGCTCCAGGCGCCATTGCTCGGGCGCGAGCTGCTCGACCATGTGCCACATGTCGCGCAGCGGCTCGCGGAGCTGCGGCGCGTCGTGCAAGTGGCCGCCTTCCATCAACTCGAGGATGCCGCTCGTGGTGAACGCGCGCAGGTAGATGCTCCACTCGCTCATCACGGCGTCGCCGATGATGACGTGCAGCCGGCGCCACTTCGTCGGATCGGCGTGCGGCTCGTCGCGCGTGTGGAGGATGCCGGTGTTGGAGAGGTTGCCGCCCGAGATCAGCTCGCTCGTGAGGTACGCGCAGGGTGATAGCACGTAGCGCCGGTCGATGAAGTCGCCCGCGCCGCAGAACGCGATGCGCGTGACGAGGTGCGGGACGAGGGAGCGGACGTAGGCGCCGGGGAACTCCATCGCCCGAGGGACGCAGTAGTTCTCGTGCGAGCCGTAGGAGACGCCGTCGGGGTCGGTGTTGTTCTTGAACGCGCTGACCTTGACGTTGTGGAACTCCTCGAGCTTCATGCGCGCGAGGTCCACGATGCGCTCGCCGGCCTTCTCGTAGACCAGCATCTCCTTGGGGTCGAGCGTCTCGGGCGTGCTGATCTCCAGGTGGCCCACGTCGAAGTACGCGCGGCTGCCGTTCTTGAGCCACTCGCCCTGCGCCGCGAACTGCGACTTGCGGATCACCTCGAGCGCCAGGCGGTGCGGATCGATGCCGCGCGGGTTCATCTGCGAGCTGAAGAGCGTGTATTCGTGCTCGCTGCCCATGATGCGGGATTTCACGGCACTCCAGAACCGGCAGTTGTGTCTATTTGGACCTTCCGCCATGAGGCGGGCGTGGGCGCCGAGGTGACGTGCAACGCGCGGCACGGGAAGGAGCGCGGCGAGGGCAAGGCGCAGCTGGAGACGGACAAGCTGCTCTTCCGCGGCGCGTTCCGGCTTAGCATTCCGCTCGCGGGCGCGAAGGCGCGCGCCGAGGGCGACTTGCTCGTGGTCGCGTGGGACGGCGGCGAGGCGAGCTTCGATCTGGGCGAGAAGCGCGCCGCGACGTGGGCGCAGAAGATCGCGCATCCTCCCACGCGCGTCGACAAGGCCGGCGTGAAGCCGGGCATGCGCGTGCTGCTCCTGGGCGTGACCGACAAGGCGCTCGCGAAGGAGGTCCGCGACGCGGGCGCGACGGTCACGAAAGGCGAGAACGCGGACGTCGTCTTCTGGCAGGTGGACGAGCCCGCGGACCTCGCGGACGTCGCGCTCCACGCGAAGGCGCTGGGCAAGGAGGCCGCGCTCTGGATCGTGACGCCGCGCGGCGTGCCGGCGCTCGCGGACACGGTCGTCATGACGGCGGCCAAGAAGGCGGGGCTCGTGGACACGAAGGTCATGCGGTTCAACGAGACGCACACGGCGCTCAAGTGGGTCTGGCCCAAGAAGAAGCGTTAAGCCGATGCGAGCCCAGGCCGCGCCGTGGACCCCGCGTTCGTCGCCGAGCTGGACAACGCGCGCGACTACACCGCGCTCTTCCGGCTCGTGAAGCGCCTCGTCGAGTCGCGCCTGCGCAAGTCGCGCGGCGGCATCATGCTCGGCCTCGCGCCCATGGGCATCTCGCCGCAGGGGTTCCTCGGCGGCTACTTCATCCTCGGGTCCAATGCGATGATCCTCAACAAGGACGTGCTCAACTACGTGCGCGCCCACGAGCCGCGGCACCACAACGCCTACGCGTTCCACGTGCTGCTCCACGAGTACCTGCACACGCTGGGCTACTTCGGCGAGGACGAGGTGCGGCCGCTCGCGCACAAGCTCTCGGAGGACGCGCTCGGCCCCGAGCACGCGGCGACGCTCATCGCCGCCGCGATGGTGCCGGGGATGGAGGGCGAGGCTCCCGCGTTCTTCCGGAAGCTCGTCTACCCGCAGTTCGGCTGGGCGCCGCAGCAGCGACCGCAGATCGAGATCGTGAAGGGTTTCGACCCGGACGCGACGAGCTACATCGGATGACCAGAACCAGACACAAGTGCCCAGAAAAGGCGCAGCCTCGTCAATACTCTCTTGGCCGCGTCCAGCCAATCCCTGCGCGTGAAGTCGCTCAGCTTCCCGCTGACCGTGCTCGATGCCGCGAACGTCGCCGACCTGCTGGACCTCGTGACGCGCGTGGATGGCGTCGTCGCGGCCCTCGTCGAGCGCGACCAGCCCGGCCTCCAGGTCCTCGTCCGGAGCGACCACAGCGCGCTGCTGGTGCGCGAGGAGCTTCGCACCGCGCTCTTCTTGAGCGGCGGCTCCCCTGCGCGCGCATGAGCGTGCGCGCCTCGCGCGACGGCCCCGTCGTCACGATCCTGCTCGACCGGCCCGACGTCCGCAACGCGGTCGATCGCGCCACCGCGCAGGCGCTCGCCGACGCGTTCCGCGCGTTCGAGGCCGACCCGGCCACGCGCGTCGCGGTGCTATCAGGTGAAGACGGCACGTTCTGCGCGGGCGCGGACTTGAAGGCCATCGCCGCGGGGAACGGCAACCGCATCGAGCCGGAGGGCGACGGCCCGATGGGTCCCACGCGCATGCTGCCCTCGAAGCCCGTGATCGCGGCCGTCGAGGGGCACGCGGTGGGCGGCGGCTTCGAGCTGGCGCTCTGGTGCGATCTGCGCGTCGTCGCGGAGGGCGCGACGTTGGGCTTCTTCAACCGCGCGTGGGGCGTGCCGCTCATCGACGGCGGGACGGTCCGGCTGCCGCGCCTGATCGGCCTCTCGCGCGCGCTCGACCTGATCCTCACGGGGCGCGCGATCGACGCGCACGAAGCCCTCACGGGGCGCGCGATCGACGCGCACGAAGCGCTCGCGTTGGGCGTGGCGAACCGCGTCGTCCCGCGCGGGCAGGCGCTCGCGGCCGCGCAGGCCCTCGCGCGGGAGATCGCGCAGCACCCGCCGCGCGCGCTCGCGGGCGACCGCCTCGCGGCGCACGAAGGCTTCGGCCTGCCGTGGGAGGCGGCGCTGCGAAACGAGCTCGCGCGCGGGCAGGACGCGCTCGCCCACGAGACGGCCGAGGGCGCGCGCCGGTTCTCGCGGCGCAAGCGCTGATTCCGGAGCCTTCAAGCCGACGCGGCCGCGTGGGTCCGCATGCGCGCCGCGCTCCTGACGATCGCCTTGTTGCTGGCCGGCTGCGCCTCGTCGCCCGGTCCGACGACCTCCCCGCCTTCGTCCTCGACCCCGACGAGCCCGAGCGCGCCCTCGCCGACCACGCCAGCCTCGCCCACCACCGCGCCCGACGCGCTCTCCCACTTCACCGGCTGCCACGGCTCGGGCCCCGTGACGTTCGTCCAGTCGCCGATGCGCACGGAGGACTTCGGCAACATGCTCCCCTATGGCGTCGTCGTGGGCGCGCACGTGACGCCCATCGACCACATGTATTTCTCGCCCGCGAACGTCAGCCTCGGCCGCGACGCGTACGAGGTGCGCGCGATCGGCGACGCGGTGATCTACAGCATCCAGCCGCGCGACACCAACGTCGAGTCCGGCGCGGCCAAGCTGCGCGAATGGCGCGTGGACATGGCGCACACGTGCACCTTCACGAGCTACTTCGACCTGCTCACGAGCCTCGCGCCCGACCTCGAAGCGGCGTACAACGCAAGCCGCGCCGGGAGCAGCGGGCCGATCTCCGTTCCGGTCAAGGCGGGCCAGCTGATCGGGCGCATCGGCGCGCAGACGCTAGACTTCGGCGTCTACGACTACGACGTGACGCTGCCGGGATTCCTCGTGCCCGAGCACTACGCGCGCGAGCCCTGGAAGGTGCACACCGTCGATCCGTTCCCGCATTTCCCGGCCGACGTGCGCGACGCGATGCTCGCCAAGATGCTGCGCACCGCCGAGCCGCGCGCCGGCAGGATCGACTGGGATCTCGACGGCGCGATCCGCGGGAACTGGTTCAAGGTCGGGACGAACGGCTACGCGGGCGCCAATCCTTCGAGCTACTGGGAGGGGCACCTGAGCGTCTCACCCGACGCGTACGACGGGTCGCACGTCATCTTCAGCGTCGGCGACTTCAACGGCACGCCCACGCAGCTCGGGATCCGGACGAACCCGGACCCCGCGACGATCACGCCGGCCTCGGGGCTCCAGACGTGGGAGCTGGTGAAGTACGACCACCAGGACAACAAGACCGGCGCGTACGGCTTCTCGCGGGACGGCACGACCGGCATCCAGCCCGGCGACGGCATCACCGCGCGCAACGGCGATGCCGTCGTGGGCGTGGCGCTCGCGCAGATGACGGGCCCGCGCTCGCTCAAGCTCGAAGTGTTCCCCGGCAAGACGGCCGCGGACGTGTCGGGCTTCGACTCCGCCGCGCAGATGTACGAGCGCTAGGGGCCGTTTTCACAACCTCTGTCGCAGTCGCGCAGGATTCTCCCCTGTGGTTGCGCCCTGCTTGGGCCGCGGCTTCGCTTGCCGCCATCACGCCAAGACGCCAACACGCCGCGGGTTGGCGTCTTGGCG
>JAXDQU010000089.1:0-85071 GCA_034667685.1 Thermoplasmata archaeon
GAGGGTCCCTCGCCTCCCTTCGACTCCCCCAACCTCCCTCCGCCTCCCCGCGCCTCCCTTCGTCCCCTGCCGTACGTTCAGTCCCCTCCGCGATATCGTCACGGCGAGGCGGCTCCACTTTGCTCGATGCCGAAGCTCGTCCTTCAGACCGACGCGAAGATCTGGGAGGAATACCGCCTCTACCAGCGCGACCTCCTGCAGCAGTGCTTCGAGGACGCGAGCCTGATCCTCAAGCGCATGCACTCGCTGCATCCCGCGGAGGAGCTGAGGCTCGTGGTGGAGCTGCTCTTCGAGAAGCGGTGCACGCCGTGGAAGTACTTCCGCGACGAGCAGCGCGCGCTCCAGCTTCGTCACGGATGACGGCCTTCGTCGAGCCGCCGCGCCGCCTCGCCCAGCGCCGCTTCCTCCTCGTCGCGCCGCGTCTCGCCGTGGGCCTTGCGTAGCGCGTCGGCGATCTCCTGGAATCGCTTCTGCAGGCGGTCGAGCTCGGCCTCGTCCAGGTCCTCGACGTCGATGAGGCGGTTCGAGGCGCCTTCCATCGCGGCGATCAGCTCGTTGAGCTTGATGTGCACGGCCTTGGTGTCGCGGTTCTGCGTGTGCTGGATGAGGAACACCATGAGGAACGTCACGATCGTGGTGCCCGTGTTGATGACGAGCTGCCAGGTGTCCGAGTAGCCGAAGATCGGCCCGGTGGTCGCCCACACCAGCACGACGAGGATGGCCGTGGCGAAGGCCCAGACGCTGCCCGCCGTCTGCGTCGCGCGGTTGGCCGCCGTGCCGAACCAGCGTTGCACGCGCTGAGGTCCATGCGGCTCCTGGCGGACGGCGGCGGCCAGGATCGCGTCGTGCCGCTCCTCGAGCGCCCTGGTGGCGCGGCGCCGGTCGCGTCGGCTTGCGTGCTGTCCCATGCGCTCGGCTGCGCGGCTCCTTGGCTCCAGGCCTCTGGCCGGTTCATCGCAGCCCGCGTCCCACCAGGCTCGCGGCATAGCCGCGCACGAACTCGGCCTGCCCGTTCCACGTCATGACCTCGCGGGCGCGGGGCACGCGCTCCCAATAGTAAGATAGCGCCTGCCCCGCGCTCCATCCCTTCTTGGCGACGAGGGCGCACGCGACCGCGCTGCCGGTCCGGCCCCAGCCGGCCTTGCAGTGGACCACCGCGGGCACGTCCTCGGGCAGCGCGAGGTAGTCGGCGAGGAACGCATCCATCTGCTCGGGGCTTGGCGGCGCGTCGTCGGTCCAGAAGTGGGGCCGCCAGTCGAACCGGCTCGCGAGCGGCGCGGGCACGGCCTCCTCCATGCTGTAGATGACGCGGATGCCCCCTTCGCGCAGCGCGCGGAAGTGGGCCTCGGTGTAGGGCAGCGGAGAGCGGTGCAGGTTGCCCGCGATGGGCGTCAGGCCGCCAAGCTGGTCGAACCAGTCCTCCAGGGGCACGCGGCCTCATCCGCGCGGATGGGACATGAGCGTTCGGTCGGCGACGAAGGGAAGAGGGGAAGACGGGGATCGCGGGGGAAGACGGGAACAAGGGCCCCCTTGTTCCCGTCTTCCCTTCTTCCCTCGGGTTTCCCTTCTTCCCCTCGTCAGCCGCAGAGCCCGAGCCCGTCGTCGACGCAGTCGACGTCGCGCAGCTCGTAGTCGGTGCCGACCGGGACGCCCAGCGCCGCGCCGGAGAAGCGGTTGGTCGGGTTGGCGGAGGCGCCGGCGGCGGGGCTCCACCAGTCCGCGGGATCGCAGTCCCAGCCGCCCACGACGCCCGCGCCCGGGCCGATGGCGCCTTCGCAGGCCGCGTCCCCGTACGTCCCCGCGTTGCCCGGCGTGAGGAGGCCGCCGGCGCCCACGCGCGCGTAGAAGGTGACGTAGGCCGGCGCGCCGAGCGCGAGCTGTCCGCGGTTGAGCGCGCGCGGCCCGGCGAGGCCCGCGTCGAGGCTGTGCCAGCCGGGGCCGTTGCCGTTGATATCACGGAGCGCCGCGAGGCCGAAGTCCTGCGTGTTCATGCCGTGGCCCAGCAGGTCGCCCAGCGCGGGCGCGCCGAGGTTGCCGTCGGTGAGCGCGCCGCCCTCCTGGTTCGAGACGCGCATCTGCTGGAAGTCGAAGGTGATATCACTCTGGCGGCGGCCGCGCGTTGCGTCGGTGCCCGCGACGTCGTCCTCCGGGAGCGGCGCCTTGCCCAGGAGCGGGCCCGGGCCGAGGCCGGCGGCGGGCGCGACGTCGTGCTGCGGGTCGCACCGGTCCAGCGCGCCAAGCTCCGCGTCCTGCGCCGCGTCGTAGAGCGAGCCGCTCGCATCCGACGAGGGCGCCACGGCCGGGAGCGTGGCGAGGTTGCCGTTGGCGTCGTCCGCGTTCTCGTAGAAGCGCGGCGGGCCGCCGTTGGGGTCGTCGGAGAAGACGGTGACGTACGCCACGCCCTCGACGCCCTTGCTGCCCGCGAGGAGGTAGTGATCCTGCGCCGGCTCGGGGTCGGCGAACGTGATGGGGAAGACGCCCGGGTCGCGCACCGGCGTGCCGCGCGGGTCCGCGCAGTCCCAGAGCGACGCCGCGGGGTGGCCGCTGCCACGTTGCAGGAGGCCGGTGCGCCCCGCGGAGGGATCGCCGAAGAGGCTGACCGGCGCGTGCAGGTCGGGAATGGGAAGCGCCGCCACGGTGTCCGTCGTGTCCTCGCAGGCGACGTCGCCCAGCGCTCCGCCGGTGGAGCTGGTGGTGCCGCGCGGGAGCGGCCAGACGGGGCATGCGCGCGCGGGCGGGTCGCCGGGCAGCCCGACGTCGCCCCAGACGCGCGCGGTGGGGTCGTCGATCATGTGCGGGATGCGGTAGGTGTCCTCGTCGGGGCGCTGCGACCACGCCGCGGGGCCGATCCAGAGCAGCTCGGTCACGAGGCCGGCGCTGCCGCCCAGGCCCAGCGTGGGGTTGTTCGTGCCGCCGTCGTGGTTCCAGAGCGAGCCCACGGGACAGATCGCGTAGTCGACGGGCGCGCCCGCGACCTGCGCGTCGTTGGGCGTGTATTCGAGCAGCGCGCCTTGCGCGGCGCCGAGGTAGCCGTCGCGGTTGCAGTCGCGCCACACGCCGAGGTAGGCCGTGTAGGAGGGGGTGGGGTCCGCGACGCGCGTGCCGAGCGCCGCGTCGTTGGGGTTCTGCCCCGTGGTCGCGGCCTCGGCGACGACGTCGAAGAAGACGTGCAGGTTGGCGTCCGCGCCCGCGGTCGAGGTCCACATGAGCCCGTCCTCGCGGTCGCGTTGCGTGCTCGGCTCGGTGTCGCCGTGGAACGTCCAGGCTGCGCCAAGCGGAGCCGCGAGGACGAGGGCGAGCAGGGCGACCGCGAGCCGGGGCACGAGGATCGCCTCAGTAGAGGTCCGTGTCGCCGCAGTCAGGGTACGCCGCGGGGCACGTGCCGGGCGGGTAGGCGGTCACGACGAACTGATAGCTGACGCCGGGCGCGGTGATCTTCGCGTCGACGTCGAACTGCATGCCCGCGTTGTCCGCGCCGAAGTCGGGGACCAGGCACGCGGAGTCGACGCCCGGCGAGGGGCCGTCGCAGTGGTCCGCGCGCGGGTTCGTGGCCGCGTTCTTGCTGTCGACGTGGACGCCAGCCGCGGTGTAGTAGTGGATGTCGAGGTCGTAGGCCGTCGCGGGCGTGCTGGTGACGCTCACGAGGTGGGCGACGAGGAACCAGTCCGCGCCGGGGCTGGGGAAGAAGACGGAGTCGATGCCGTTCTGCTTCGTGTTCGCGCCGAGGGCGCCGATGACGCCGGGCGCGACGAACGAGCCCGCGTAGGTGCACGTGCCGTCCGCGTTGGCGGTGCCGCCCGCGCACGGGTCGTCCGCGCCGGCGATCGAGGTGGCGCCCGCGAGGGCGAGGAGAGCGAGGGCGGTGAGGATGGCGAGGGTGCGCATGGGGATGAGCCTCCGAGCGAAGCCGGCCACGCGGTCCGACGAGATATAATTGATTCAAAAATTGGGGAAACGGACAGGCCTTCCCTAGAGCCGCGCTTGACCATCGCAGTCACCCCCGGCCGTGGTGACATGCGTCGAAGATTGCGGAAGACTGATGGGACCCGCCCGGGTTGACGTCGCGTGGCCGACCTCGGAGCGCCCGTCGCCATCGCCGCCATCGTCGCGACACTCTGCGCGCTGCTCGCCGTCGCCTCGTGGCGCGCGCTGGTGCGCACCGGCAACCGCGGCATCTACTGGGTCGTCGCCGCGTTCTGCGTGATGGCGCTGAAGAACTTCGTCAAGGCGTTCACGCTGGGCACGACCGGCGAGACGCCCGGCGAGGAGCTCGTCTTCAGCCTGCTCGACCTCGCCACGGTGAGCCTCTTCGCGTGGCCGCTGCTGCGCCGCATGGGAGTGGGCGCCTGATGCCGGTCCGCGGCGAGATCCTGGCCTTCGTCGAGCGCTACCCCGGCGTCCACGCGCGCGAGGTCGAGCGCCAGATGGGCCTTTCCGACCGGCTCGCGGGCTATCACCTGGAGGCCCTGGCCGCGGACGGGGCGCTCGCGCGCGTCGAGGACGCGGGCTACGTCCGCTACTTCCCCACCGAGACGAGCCGTCGCCTCTCGGCGCGCGACCTGGCCTTCGTCTGCCTCCTGCGCCGTCCCCCCGCGCTCCAGATCACGCTGCTGCTCCTGGCGAACCGCGAGCTGACGCCCGGCGCCATCGCCGACGAGCTCGCCCTCGCGCGCCCCTCCGTGAGCTATCATCTGAAGGACCTCGCGGAGCACGACGTGGTCACGGCGCGCCGCGAGGGACGCGAGCGACGCTACGCGCTGCGCGACCCGGCCTACGCGCGCCGCATGCTCGCCTCGTTCCACCCGCTGCCGGGCGACCTCGACGCCTTCTCGCGCCTCTGGGACGACCTGGTGGGGCGCTGAGCCTGGAAACGCGGCGCATCGGAAGCTTATGCCCCCCGGTGCTGATCCGCGCTCGCATGCGAGCCACCCTTCTCGTCGCCGCCGCCCTGCTCTCCCTCGCCGTGCTGACCGCCCTGCCGGCCGCGAGCGCCGACTGCAACGTCCAGGGCCCCGTGATCGTCTGCCAGCAGTGGGCGCCGCTGCCGCGCGACATGGGCTGGTACCAGCAGACCTGCGTCTACACGCAGCTCTCGCCTGCGGGCGTCTGCGTTCTTCCCTAGGGCGTCTCCGTGGGATGGGGCGCCGGCGCTTCTGTCTCGCCCCGCACGACCGCCGTCGCGACGTCGCGCAGCCCCACGCCCTTGCTCTGCCACTTGCGCGCCGCGATGCCGGACTTCAGCTCGCCGAACGCGTCCTGCAGGCCTTCGCGGATGATCTGGTTGAGCTCCGGGCCTGTCAGCATGGCGGCCAAGGCGTCGACCATTTCCTCGCGCGTCTCGTCCACCCAGCGGTCCACGACGCCGAACGAGGTGAGCCGCTGGAGCTTGGGGCTGGAGGCGATCGCGCGGTCCACCGCCTTCTCGATGAGGTCGCGCCGCTCGTCGAGCCGCTTGCCGATCGCCCCCGCGTAGTCGCGGTTGACCATGCTGTCCTCGAGCACGATGGCGAGGCGCATCAGCAGCGGGTCGGTCAGCTCCTCGATGAGCATGTAGCGGTAGCGCTCGAAGAGGCCGCGCAGCACGCGCGCCCCGAACGCGCGGTCGATGGCCTCGCCGGTGCGCAGGATCAGGATGATGACCTGCACGACGATGAAGAAGCGCGCGGGCACGAGGATCGGGAACGTCAGCGGGAAGACGCCCAGCGCGTAGATCCAGTAGCGCCGCAGCCAGCGGCCCGGCGCCTCGACGACCATGACCTTGAACAGGAATGCCGCGCCGTAGAGCGCCACGAGCACGAGGTCGAGGATGCGCAGCCCGTTCTGCTCGTCCGCCGGCAGCGCATTGGTCCGGTCGAGCAGGAAGACCATCAGGCTCGTGAACGCGAGGATCAGGATCGCGATGTCCACGAAGTACAGGTTGTCGCGCAGGCGCAGGCGCGCGGCTTGCGGGACGGGCGTGGGGGCCGCCATCGCTCCTGGCATCGGAGGCTCTGGCGTTTCCGGGTTGCGATGTCTCCCGGGCCCAAGTCCGATTCCGATTCCGAGTCCTCTTCCGATTCCGAGCCCCGCGGAATCGGACTCGGAAGAGGAATCGGACCCGACACCCATCCATGTTTTCATCCACTACCCTTAATAGTGAGTCGTCACTACCGACGCGCATGCAGGAGTCGATCCCTCCTCCGCCGCGCATCGAGGGGCGCGGGCCCACCCTGGCGAAGATCGACGAGGTCGAGTCGATCCTCCGCGCCGCGGACGAGCCGATCAGCGTCAACGAGGTCATGCGCCGCATGAAGGCGAAGGCCGTCGACCGGCGCAGCGTGAACCTCGCCATCGCGCACCTGGCGCGCTTCGGCGTCGTCGTGACGGGCAGCAAGGGCGTGCAGTGGGTGCCGCCCGCTTCGCCGCAGCTCCAACGCGCCATCTCCAAGGGCAAGCGGCTTTGAATGGGCGTCCGCGCGCACGAGATCAGCCTCACCGACGACGCCGATGCGGCGCTGCGCGGGCTCGAAGCCTCCGCCGATCCGCGGGCGCGCTCGGTGGCGCGGAAGGCTCGCGCGCTCCGGGCGACGCTGCTCGCCGACGCGCTCCACGGCGAGGTCGTGAAGCGTCCGCTCCCGAAAACGCTCGTGAAGAAGCACGGCGTCGACAACCTGTACGTGGAGGATCTGCCCGACTTCTGGCGGCTCCTCTACACCCTCGTCCGCGTCGGCGTCGAGCGGCACGTCGTCGTCGTGGAGATCGTCGACCATCCGACGTATGACAAGTGGTTCGGAGGCAAGGCCAAGTGACCGACAACCGCCCCTTCTACGCCCTCGCCGCCGTCATCGCGCTGGTCGCGCTGGCGCTCCTCGTCCCCGCCTCGCGCGCGTTCCTGGCGCAGCACGTGGGCGAGCCGTTGCGCGGGCAGGCCGATCCCGGGAGCGGCGCGCGCGTGGGCTACGACCTCGTCAGCCTCGCGTTCTGGGCGCTCGTGGGCGCGGCGTTCGCGTGGGCCGCCTACGAGCTGCTCTTCCGCCGGCTGGGCATGCGCCCCGACGCGCGCTTCTTCGCCGCGCTGGCTCCCTTCCTCCTCTTCGGGCCGCTGCTCCACGCGCTCCTCGCGGTGGGCATCCTCTCGGGGCCGTGGGCGTACCCGGCCGCCGAGCCGCTCGTGTACCTCACGACCGCGGCGCTGGCGCTGGGTGCGCTCCTGGCGGCGCGCGCGGCGGGGCGCTGGCAGGCCGCGCCGATGCTGGGGCTCGTGCTGCTCGTGCCGCTCCTGGCCGTCGCGGGCGCGCACACCGCGCGAGGCAACGCGCTGCGCGTCGCGGTCATCCTCGCCCTTGCGCTCGTCCCCGCCCTCGCGCTGGGCTACGCCTACGCGCGGCTGCGGCGCGACGTGCCCTTCGCGGGCGCCGCGCTCGTGGTGGGCGCGCACGCGCTCGACGGCGCCACGACGTGGATGGTGCTGCGCGACCCGTTCGGGCTGGGCTTCCGGACGTTCGGCGAGAAGAACCCCGTGAGCGAGACGCTCGTGCAGATCGGCGACGGCTGGCCCTACTTCGCGGTGAAGCTCGCGCTGCCGCTCGTGCTGCTCTGGCTCGTGCGCCCCGAGGAGAAGGAGCGCGACCTGCACGCCTTCCTCCTGCTCGCCGTCTTCATCCTGGGCTGGGGGCCGGGCATGGCGAACCTGCTCCAGGTGATGCTCGGGTGAGCGAGCTCGTCCTCGCCAGCGCCTCGCCGCGCCGCGCGCGCCTGCTCACCGAGGCCGGCATCCCGTTCCGCGTCTTCGCCACGCACGTCGACGAGACGGTGGCCGAGGGGACGCCGCCCGCGCTCGCCGCCGTCGAGCTGGCCGTCCGCAAGGCCGAGGCCGTGCCGCGCGGCCGCGCGTGGGTGCTCGCGGCCGACACGGTGATCGACCTCGACGGCGCGATCGTGGGCAAGCCGCGCGACCGCGACGACGCGCGCCGCATCCTTGCCTCCCTCTCGGGGCGCGAGCACTGGGTCGCGACGGGCGTCGCGCTGCGCGCCGAGGGCGAGGTGCGCACCGGCCTCGCGCAGACGCGCGTCGCCTTCCGTGATATCACGGCGCGCGAGATCGAGGACTACGTCGCCACGGGCGAGCCGATGGACAAGGCGGGCGCGTACGCGATCCAGGGCGGCGCCGCGCGGTTCGTGGCGCGCGTCGACGGACCGATGGACAACGTGGTCGGGCTGCCGATGGACGTCGTGGGGCGCCTGCTCACCGAGGCGCGTGGATCTGGCTTCAGCTAGCTATCGTTCCGGCCGCTCCACACCCTGCGGGGCGTGGATCAGTCCGTTCTTCGCCCGATAGCGCCTGACGCCGCGCATCAGGAAGAGCGTGCCGCCGGCCGAGAGCGATCCGGCGACGAGCGCGGGGACGACGAGCAGCATCGCGAGGTCGAGCGGCGGGAACGACTGGCCGCGCGCGAGGTCGATGCCGACGGGCGTGGCGAAGAAGGCGAAGGTGGCGAGGAAGCCGGCCAGGCCGCCCACGAGCGTCGCGTAGTCGTGGCCGCGCCGGTAGAGCTGCATGGCGAAGCCGCACGCGAGGAACATGCCTGCGAACATCATCGCGGCGAACGCGGCGGGGGTGAAGTTGTCGGTGAGGACGACGGCGGCGCCGCCGGCGGCCCCCAGGACCGTCAGGCCCGCGACCGAGCTGACGGCCCAGAGGGTGGACTCCTGCATGGCGGGGGGTCTCTGGCATCCCCACCTAAAGCCAGCGGAAAGTCCGACGCCTACTGCCACTCGCAGCGGATCTCGCCGGTGTCGGGATAGTACCAGCAGACGATGCAGTTGCCCACGCGCGGGGGCAGGCCGGGGCAATTGGAGCTGGGCGTGCCGCACTCGCCGATGAGCTGCTCGACGGTGCAGAGCGAGGGGGGCGTTGCCGCGGCGATGCCCGTCGCGAAGAAGCCGGTCACCAGCATGGCGGAGATCAGGAGCATGGTCTTCATGCAAAAGAGGGGAGCGCGCCCCGCGGCTCACGCTTTGGGGCGCAAACGCTTTCCTCAGTGCCACGTGCAGTGGAGGCTCGTCGGGTCGCCCTGCTCGGTCCAGCACTGGAAGCAGCTGTTGTCGGAGACGCACTGGGGCGTGGGGATGCCGCAGCCGCCGTTCTGGAAGCAGAAGTCGTTGGGGTCGGGAGGGAAGCCCGGGGGTGTGGCCGACGCCGCGCCCACGAGCAGGAGTCCGGTGGCGAGCAGTCCGAGGACGAGCATGGTGGATTTCATGCGCGGCTCGGAACGCCACGCTCCGGCTCCTGGTTTGGGGCGCAACGGCTTTCGCTCAATCGCGGCAGGTGGGACCGTACGGGCCGAGGCTGCACAGGCCGAAGCAGTGCACGGGGTCCGTGATCGAGGTGCCCGTGCCGAAGAACTTGCAGACCTGGTTCGGGTCGGGCGGACCGGCGGCGGCGACGGGGGCGACGGACACGAAGAGCGCGAGCGAGACGAGGACGAGGAGGGCAGCCTTCATCGGCTTACCTCCACGTGATGGCCTGGCACTCGATCTGCCCGTTGCTGTCGCGCCAGCACTTCGGCGGGATCGGCGAGGGCGTGGGCACGTGGCAGCCCCGCGGGCCGAAGATGGCGTGGCAGGGGTCGGTGACGATCGGGTTGCCCAGGACGCCGTGGACGAGGTCGAGCACCGGCTGCACGACGCTGCCCGGGCTGGGCGGGTCGACGCAGTAGCCGGTGTCAGGGTCGCAGATGGGCGTGGCGGACGCGAGCGGGCCCAGCGCGACCAGCGCGAGGGCGGCGAGGACGAGGAGCGAGAGCTTCATCGGCGCCACCTCAGTTGCCGCACGGGGGCTCGTGGTGGAGGCAGCCCTGCACGAGGGCGAGGACCTGGTCCTCGACGCCGCCGACCACGCCGCCCTCGTCGGGCACGCGGTAGCAGAGGTTGGGCTTCGGGCAGATGACGTGGTCGTCGGCGCTGGCCGTGATGGAGGTCGCGAGCGGCACCGCGAGGAGCAGCGCCACGATCAGGAAAGCCTTCATGCGCGCCGCAGGACGCGGCGTCGGCCATTCCCCTTTGGGGTGCAACGGCTTTCCCCCATGCGAGGGCCCGAGGGCGAGTTTCCGCCCGGTGTCGTTTGCCGGCGCTCCCTTCCCGACACCGCGCATCCGAGTCATCCGCGGATTGCGGGATTCGCGGTGTTGGGAAGGGAGCGTCACCAAGACAGCCATCGGGTGGGAACGCTCCCTCGCCCCGTCACGTTGAAGGTGCGGCCCGCTTCACGCCTGCGCGTGGACGAGCTGCTCCGGCCCCTGAGGATCGGGAACGTGCAGCTTCCCAACAACCTCGTCCTCTCGCCCATGGCGGGCTTCTCGGACCTGCCGTTCCGCGTGCTCTGCCGCGAGCACGGCGCCGGCCTCGTGTGCAGCGAGATGGTGAGCGCCACGTCCGTCCTGCGCGAGGTGCCGCACACGATGGCCCGGATGCGCACGCTGGAGAAGGAGATGCCCATGAGCATCCAGCTCTTCGGCACCGACCCCGAGGCGGTGCGCGACGCGGCGGCCGACCTGGACGCGCGTTGCGCGATCGTCGGCTTCAACATGGGCTGCCCCGCGCACCAGATCCAGCGCCAGGGGTGCGGCGCCGCGATGCTCGACACGCCGGAGCTGGCGCTGCGCATGGTCGAGGCCGTGCGCGAGGGCACCTCCAAGCCGCTGCTCGTGAAGGTGCGGCTGGGCAACCGCGAGCGCCGCGACACGGTCGCCTTCGCCCGCGCGCTGGAGTCGGCGGGCGCGGCCGGGCTCATCGTGCACGGACGGATCGCCGCGCAGGGCTACTCGGGCCGCAGCGACTGGGACGAGATCGCGCGCGTCAAGGCCGCCGTCTCCATCCCCGTCATCGGCAACGGCGACGTCACCGACGGCCCCAGCGCCCAGCGCGCGCTGCGCACCGGCGTCGACGGTCTCGCCGTCGGGCGCGCCAGCCTGGGCAACCCGCGCGTGTTCCGCGAGGTCGCGCACTACCTCGCCACCGGCGAGCGCCTCGCGCCGGCGAGCGCGGAGGAACGCTATCACGACTTCCTGCGCTACCTGGAGATGGCGCAGGCCGTGGGCATCGAGGCGACGCAGGTGCGCGAGCAGGCGCAGCAGTTCACGCGCGGCCTGCGCGGCGGGGCCGACCTGCGGCGCGCGTTCACCGGCTCCGTGGCCCTGGACGAGGTGCGGCGACGCTTTGCGCAATTTGCGGGCGGACCCCCGGCTGGCTGAGCAGATCACCCCCGACCCTTTTCACCACGTGGTGATCCATGGAGACAAATGCTACAACGGGGGCGGTAGCTGTTGTGAACCTTCCAGGCAGGGGAAGGGGGGATTGCAGTCGCTCGGTTGAACTTGGCCGCCTCCGGGGGTGTCGCACACGCCATCGTTGTTCTCATCGTCGCAGGTCTCGGTCCATTCACAGTGATCGTTTGTATCACAAGTGCATGTAGCGACCTCGCCGTCAGTGTCCCCAGGCTTGCATGACCCGGTGTAGCACTCAGTCTCGCAGCCAGCTTCTTGATGGCAGACGACGGTGTCCGACCAGTAGCATCTGGTGCAGTTTTCTTGCCAGCCGGGCCCAGGGCAACTGGTACAGTAGCCTGAATAGCCATCTGAGTGGCAGGTATCGGCGACGGCTGGTGGCAGCATGATCGTTGCAACTGAAGCAACCACAAGGGCAGCAAGGGAAAGAGTGCACGCGCGCGAGCGTGTGGGCAGGGTTTTCGGGCGGCCGACGAACATGGCGGGGGGCCATCCCAGGCGAGTAACTTAGCCATTTTTCGAATTTGGTAACAAACATCTAGAGTGGACGTGCGCGAAGCTCGTGCGACGATCGCGCGGCCGGCGCGCCAAGAGCCCACGGGCCGACAAGGCACGAGTCGCGCCCCAGGCACTGATCTCGATGTGGTCGAGCGCAGGAAGATTCGAAAGCAGGCTCCGCAGTTCGCGCGCTTTGGAGCGCAGCACGACCTGCGCTCATCCTTCGTGGGAGAGGTCGCCCTCAACAGCGCGCAGCGGCGATTCGAGGCCTGCCGTGCCCGGAAAAGGTGGAAAGACTGGACGACGCGGTCACCGCAAGGTTCTCGTACCCTGAGGAGGTCGAACCGGTCATGGCGGCTGCGAAGGCGCTGGCGATCACGGTCCTCTTCCTCGGCATGGGCCTCGCCGGCTGCATCGGTGGGAAGGCGCCCAAGGCCGACGTGAAGCTCGGCAACGTCACGGCCGCGAACGTCTTCACCGCGCCCCCCGACGGCCGCTCCGGCAACATCTCCGCGTTCAGCGAGACGAACCAGACCGTCGCGGGCGGCGACGGCCGGGCGCATCCGCACGACTACTGGTCCGGCCGCACGCGCGTGACCGTCGTGGACATGGATGTCCCCTTCGACCCGCAGCCGAGCAGCGACGGCGCCACCGCCGAGTTCCGCGTGCCGTTCGGCTTCCTCGTCTACGAGGGCACGGGCAGCGTCGAGGTCACGCTGAGCAATCCACAGCGCCAGGCCTGCGAGCCGGTCCTGACCCTGGGCGCGCACTACGTCTGCACGCCCACCGCGCCCAGCGACCCCGCCTCCGCGCAGACGGAGTTCGCGGTGCGCTACGAGCACGGCGCGGCCTCCTCGTTCCTCGACGCGGGCAAGGCGCCCGTGGGCAAGCCGACCGTCATCAAGATCACCGACCCCAAGCAGACCGACATGCCGCACGCGACCACGAGCCTCTGGGCCTTCCAGCTCGTCTCGCCCAACGCCTACGACAACACGCTGATCATCCACGCCAAGGTCGACATCGTCCGCTCGACCGACACGAACATCCCGCTCTGGCCGGGCCACCCCAACTTCTACGGTGACAAGCACGTGCGCGACGTCTTCTCGGGGCCCGGCGCGTCCGGCGCGGGAAGCAGCGCGGCGACCCTGAGCAGCAAGGAAAACGTGCCCACGCAGCCCCAGAAGCTCATCAGCTACGGCACGCGCAGCGTCTACGTCTGGGTCAACGTCACGGACTACGCAGCCTCCAACCCCGCCCTGGCGCCCGTCTCGTGGTACCTCTGGCACACCAACGCCTCGGGCGTCAGCAACATCACGAGCCCCTTCGACGCCACGAACCACAGCATCGACAAGAAGGAGCACTTCTGGATCCTGCCGGTGAACGACACGGACATGGACTCCCCCTACCAGGACCACAGCCGCTGGCAGTTCCAGCTCCGCGGGTCCTACGCCACGCCCGAGAACCCCGCACCCGCGACCGTTCCCAAGTGGGACCAGTTCTCCTGCTACGCGGGCTGCGCCGACTACGCGGTCAAGTACACGATCACCGTCAAGGCCAGCGACGTCGTGGAGACGGGCCGCTACTCGGTCTTCTGCGAAGATTCCTCCATCTGCTGATGCCCAAAAAGGGGCACGGGTTGGTCCACATCCTCACGGCAACGCTTTAGATACCCCAGGGAGTCGCGGCGCCCATGGCGTCCCGGGCGCTCCCTCTGCTCGTGGCCTCCCTCCTCGCCATGCTGGCCCTCGCGGGCTGCATCGGCGGCAAGGACAACGGCGGCCAGCAGCTCACGACCACGTCGTCCAAGAACCAGAGCGTCTTCACCGCGCCGCCCGACGGTCGGAACGGCTCGATCTCGGCGTTCAGCGAGACGAACCAGACCGTGATGGGCGGCGACGGCGCCGCGCACCCCCACGACTATTGGCAGGGCAAGACCCGCATCACGCTCTTCGACCTCGATGCGATGATGGCGCCCAACACCGGCGGCCAGAACCCGTCCACCTCGACCTTCTCGGTGCCCAAGGGCACGCTCGTCTACGAGGGAACGAACAGCATCGAGTTCACTATCAGCGACCCGAAGCGCCACGTCTGCGAGGGGCGCGTGACCTTCGGCAACCACTTCATCTGCACCGACGACACGTCGACCGCGCCCGTGCAGTCGCCCCAGGACGTCAACGCGCCCGACCCGACCGGCGGCGGCAACGGATTCACCCTGCGCTACCGCCACGCGGCCACCTCCACCTGGATCGACGCCGGCTCCCTCTCGTGGGGCCAGGCGAAGGTCATCAAGATCACCGACCCGAAGCAGACCGACATGCCGCACTCGACCAGCTCGCTCTGGCAGTTCGAGGTCGTCTCGCCCAACGGCTACGACAACACGCTCGAGTTCCACGCCAAGGCCGACCTCGTGCGCGACCCGTCGGTCCCCATCCCGCTCTGGCCCGGCCACCCGCTCTTCTACAGCGCCGACAAGCACGTCCGCGACGTGTTCGAAGGCGACCAGAAGACGACCAACGGCTACGTGAGCGCCGTCACGGCCAACACGCCCGCCGGCGTGACCACGGGCATCGTCATCCCCAAGCGCCTGATCAGCTACGGCACGACGAGCGTCTACGTCTGGGCCAACATCACCAGCGCCGACACGCCCAACCCGGCCACCGCGCCCGACGCGTGGTTCCTCTACCACACCAACGCCTCGGGCCGCGACAACCTCACCAACGGCGGCGACGCGAAGGCCTCCTCCGACGGCAAGCACTTCTTCTGGGTGCTGCCCGTCACGCCCGACGACATGGACTCGCCCTACCAGGACACGAGCCGCTGGCAGTTCGCCCTCGAAGGCTCCGTCGCCAACTGCATCAACTGCGCCGACTACACGGTCAGCTATCACCTGACGGTCAAGTCCAGCGACATCGTGGAGAAGGAATACTACCTCTACTGCTACGACCCCGCGGACTGCAAGGGGACGAGCGGCGGCTAGCGCCGGTCGGGGTTTTGACCTCTCCACGGGACGCCAGGGGCAGCCTGGCGTCGCCCTGGCCAAACCCCGCTGGCACCGCCGTGGGCGCGTCATCGACGCTTGCGTCATTGATAGAAGCTCACGATGCAGGTGACGGTGACGTCTTTCGTGGTGTAAGGGACGTTGGCGGAGCAGACGGCTTCGGGACCGTTCCCCCCGCTCTTGCTGTCGCTGCATGAGGAGTGGTAGGGATTGAAGGGGTCGTACGTGGTCGTGCAGGAGGCTGCCACGTCGTCGCACTGGGTGCTGCCGGAGGCTCCAACGACTCCGGATTCCACGTTGACTTCTGGATCGACGCAGTCGCCGGTGGGGGGCCAGCAGTAAAGCTGACCCACAGCCGGGATGCCGTCGTCGTACGTCCCACCGCAATCCCAGCCCACGGGCCCGTGGAAGACGAACGAATTCGTGGCGCCGTGATACGTGACGCTCATCATGTTGGAGGCCACCGTGGTGGCGTAGTAGTTGGAGATCGCGTCGAGCTTCCCGGATACGGGACCCACGACGGCCCCGCCGGCGCCCGAGATGGCGACGACGAGGAACATGGAAACGCAGGCCATGTGGAAGAAATTCATGTAACGGAACGCGGCAGGTTGTAATCGTAATTCGTTCCGCGCATGCATCTGCAAGGCTGCTGGCGCTCGGCAGGTTCGGGACCAAGGCTCAACGCGACGTTACGCAAGGGTCCTGGCCCGCCCTACCCGTAGACCTGCGCCATCGTCTTCACCGGAACGTGCTTCGCCGCGACGTAGTCCGCCAGGGCGTTGAAGTTGCTCGGCGTCCAGTCGTAGGTGTCGCCGCCGGAGACGATGTTGTGGAACACCAGCACGATGGTCACGTTGTGCGCGACGGCATAGTCCACGTAGGCCTCCGCGCGCGCGAGGCTCGTGGCCGCCGCGACGCCGACGCCCGCGATGACGTAGGGGTTCGTGCCCGACTGCGCGAGCAGCATCCCCAGGTTGTTGGGGTCGGGGTTCGTGAGGTAGATGCGCGCGTCCTTGTAGTACTTCGCGGTCTGCGTCTCGACGTTCGCGTTGTGCGCGCCGTAAGGATAGGCGAGCGACGTGATGGGCTTGCCCACGAGCGTCTGCAGCGTCGTCTTCGAGCTCGAAAGCTCGTTGGTGAGCTGCGTGGCGCTCAGCGTCGTCAGGTCGGGATGCGTGACGGTGTGCGACTCGATGTCGTGCCCGGCCTGCGAGAGCGCGACCACCTGCGAGTTGCTCATGCAGTCCACGCCGACCTCCGAGTTGGGGCAGTCGGAGACGATGTAGAACGTGCCGCGGAAGCCGTGGTTGACGAGCGTCTGCGCGGCCGCGATCTGGTTCTGCTGGCCATCGTCGAGCGTGAAGACGACGGTGCCCGGGAGGAACGGCGGCGGCTGCGTCACGCTGGGCCTCGCCGTGACCTCGCTGGAGCGCGGCCCTTCGCCGACGCCGTTCACCGCGCTGACCTGGTAGAAGTACGACTGGCCGTTGGTGACGTTGGTGTCGTTGAAGGCGTTCGTGGCGCCCAGCGAGCGGTAGAGCGTCTCGGCGCCGCTCGACGTGCCGCGGTAGAGACGGTAACCCGTGATGGGGCTGTTGCCGTTGAACGGCGTCGTCCAGGCGAGCTTGACGAACGCATTGCCCGGCGTCGCGCTGAGCGAGGGCGCCCCGGGCGGCGTGGGCGCGGCGGCGCCGAAGACGTCCGCGACGGTCTTCACCGGCACGCCCTTGCCCTGCGTGTACGTGAGCAGCAATTCGAGCTGGGCGGGCGTCCAGTCCCACGTGCCCGGGTTCGTGACGACGTTCTCGAAGGAGAGGACGACGGTGACGTGGTTGCTCACCGCGAAGTCCACGTACGACTCGGCGGTCGCGACGGACGTGGCCTTGAGCACCATGAGCCCGGGAAGGCCGTACGCGTCGACGGTGCCCAGGAAGTCGTTGGGGTTCGTCGTCACGCTCCGTCCCGATTGATAGCGCGAGGCGGTGGCGGCGTCGACCGTCGGGTTGTGCGAGCCGTACGGGTAGGCGAGGTGCATCACCGGCTTGCCCGTGATCGACTGCAGCGTGCTCTGCGAGTCGGCGAGCTCGGAGGCGAGCTGCGCGCTGGAGACGGTCGTCAGGTCGGTGTGCGTCACGGTCTCCGACTCGACGTCGTGGCCGCGCGCCGAGACGTTGGCGACGTCCTGCCTCGTCATGACCCCGCCCATGCCCAAGGCGCCCGTGATGATGTAGAACGTGCCGTGGAAGCCGTGGGCCTCCAGACGCGCGGCGACGTTGAGGTCGGCCTTGTAGCCCGCGTCGAACGTGAACACCACCGCGCCGTTGGGCGCGCTCAGGTCCACCGGCGCGGCGGACGTGAAGGGAGCAAGAAGGGGCATCCCGAGGAACGCGAGGATGGCGACGAGGCTCAGAAGCTTGGCACGGCTCATCAGCCGCCCACGGGCGGGGGACCAGGCTTCCCTCTTCGGAAGCAGGAGGCGAATGGTGCGCCCACGACGCGCCGAGCGCTCGGAGAAGGAGCGCGGAGGGGGAGATTCGAACTCCCGAGGGCGAGGCCCATCAGTTTTCGAGACTGACGCCTTGACCGGGCTAGGCTACCTCCGCAAGAAGGTAGGCGCGCAATTCCGGGGTCCCACTTCAAGGTATGGGCGCGCGCCCCCAGCCCCAGCGCCAGCCCGAGCCCCAGCCCTTCTCCGGCGATCGTCCCACAAAGCCCCTCCCGCTGCCGCCCGCCCCGTGGCCGATGCGCATCGTCGTCGTGAGCCCGTACGATCCACGCCCCGAGGACGCGGAGGATCCGCTCGCGCTTCGCGGCGGCGTGGAGGAGGCGCTCGACCGCGCGGCGTCGGGGCTCGCGGCGCGCGGGCACGAGGTGACGCTGGTGTGCTCCGCGACGCGGGCGGGTGTCGAGCGCGCGGCGGACGGCGTGCGCGTGGTGCGCGTGAAGCGGCGGGGCGCGCTCTTCCGCAATCCGCTCGCGGCGCTCTTGCGCGCGATCCCGGCGGACGCGGACGTGGTGCACGTGCCCGCGACGTACCCGGGCTATTCGGACCTGATGCTCGCGCGGCTCGCGCGCCGCGGGCAGGCGACGGTGCTCGACTACCACTTCGACGTGCACGGCACGAGCCTGCCCATGCGCGCCGCCGCGGCCGCGCACCGCGCGCTCCTTTCGCCCTCGATGCTGCGCGCGACGCGCGTCGTGACGAAGAGCCTCGACTACGCGGGCGCCTCGCGCGTGCTCTCGCGCGTGCCGCGGGACCGGCTCGACTGGGTGCCCAACGGCGTCGACATGGCGGAGCTCGACGCTTCGCAGCCGCGCGGCGACGCGATCCTCTGCGTGGGCCGGCTGGTGCCCTACAAGGGCGTCGACGTGCTGGTGCGCGCGGCGAGGGACGTGCACGACGCGACGGGCGCGCCGATCCTCGTGGCGGGCAGCGGGCCCGAGGAGCGCAGGCTGCGCGACCTGGCCGAGCGGCTTCGCGCGCCGGTCGATTTCCTGGGCCGCGTGCCGCGCGGCGACCTGCTGCGGCTCTACGCGCAGGCTCGCGTGTGCGTGCTGCCCAGCGTGAACGAGCAGGAGGCGTTCGGCATCGTGCTCCTGGAGGCGATGGCGTCGGGCGCGCCGGTCGTCGCCTCGGACCTGCCCGGCGTGCGCGAGGTGGCGAGCCTCGCGGGGCTGACCGCGCGCGCGGGCGACCCGGCCGACCTCGCGGAGAAGCTCGTGGACGCGTGGAGCCAGCCGTGGCGCTTCGGCTCGCCCGCCGAGATCCGCGCGCGCGTCGGGGCGACCTACGCGTGGGACCGCGTGCTCGACCGCCTGGAGAAGGTGCACGCGATGGCGGCGGGGGCGCGCGCGTGAACGTGCTCGTGGCGACGCCCTACCTCGCGCCGCAGGGGGGCGGCCTGGAGCGCTACGCGGCGGCCATCGGCCAAGGGCTCGCGCGGCAGGGGCACCGCGTCGTCGAGCTGGGCCACGCGCCCGCCGCGTTCGACGAGCGGGGCGGGACGCGCCGCGTCGGGGTACCGATCCGGTGGCGCCTCTCCAACACGCCCCTCGCGCCGCGCTATCGTTCCGAGGCGCGCCGCCTGATCCGCGAGGAGCGCATCGACGTCGTGCTCGCGCACACGCCCGTGCCCGGCGCCGCCGAGATGGCCGCGCTCGCCGCGCGCCGCGAGGGCGTGCCGTACGTCGTGACCTACCACGCCGGGAGGCTGGAGGCGCCGCGCGGCAGCCCGCTCAGGCTCGCGGCGTGGGCGCACCGCGCCGGCTTCGAGCGCGCGCTGCTATCACGCGCCGCGGCCCGCATCGCAGTATCCCCCTACGTCGCGCGCAACGTCTTCGGCGTGCGCCCGAGCGTCGTGATCCCGCCTGGCGTGGACGCGATGCGCTTCCGGCCCGGCCGCGAGGAGACGCCCGGCCGCGTCCTCTTCGTGGGACCCCTCGACCGCGCCTACGCCTGGAAGGGGCTTTCGACGCTCGTCGAGGCGCTGGACCGCCTCCCGGGCGCGCACCTGCGCCTCGTGGGCGCGGGCGACCTCGCGGAACGATATCGGAAGCTCCCGCGCGTCGAGGTCGCGGGGCGCGTGGACGATGACCAGCTCGTGGAGGAGTACCAGCGCGCGAGCGTGCTCGTCCTGCCCAGCACGAGCGCCGCCGAGAGCTTCGGCATGGTGCTCGCGGAGGCCAACGCCTGCGGCCGCCCCGTCGTGGGCTCGCGCGTGGGCGGCATCCCCTTCTTCGTGCGCGACGGCGAGAACGGCCTGCTCGCGGCGCCGGGCGACGCGGCGGACCTCGCGGCGAAGATCGGCCGGCTGCTCGGCGACGCGGACCTGCGGCGCAGGTTGGGCGAGGCGGGCCGCGCGCGCGTGCTCGCGGAGCACCGCTGGGACGCGCTCGCCAAGGAGACGGCCGCGGTGCTCGAGCAGGCGGTCACTGGAGCGTCAGCGCCCGCTGCGCGAAGAAGCTCGCCTTGACGCGCGGGTCGAGCGAGAGGGTCTGGACGCCGCGCAGCAGGTCCCACGCGCGGCGGCGCACCTCGTGGCTCGGGTTCGGCCGGAGGCGCTTGGCGCGCAGCAGGTGGAACGCGCGCTCGGTCCAGCCGTCGGCGTGGCGCTCGGCGCCGGTGGCCTCGACGGCGCGCAGCAGCGCGGCGCGGGCGTCGGGCCAGGCGACGGCGGGCGCGTCACGCGCCGCGAGCTTCCAGTCGACGGCCGCGGCGTACGTGGGCGCATCGGGCATCCCCTTGGCGAGGCCGAGCCGGGCGCGCAGGCTCGCGTCGTAGAGCCCCTCGTGCAGGAGCGTGGCGTCCATCGCGGCGATCGCGGCCTTGGCGCACTGGAGCGCGAGCTGGCGCGCGTCGGCGGGCTCGCCGGGGGCGGGCAGCGCGAGGATGAGCCCGGCGGCGCGGTTGCCCAGGAGGCGCGCGGACTCGTTGGGCGCGAGGTCGCGCGGGCCGAACGCGGGGAGCGCGCGCAGCGCGTCGGCTTCGCCGTGGATCACGCGGCCGCCCAGGCGCAGGTCGAGCCAGAAGAGCTTCCTGCCGATGCGCGGGAGCCGGCGGCGCCACACCGGGAGGACGTCGACCTCCAGGCCCACCTGCTCGGAGAGCGACGCCGCGATGCGGTGATATCGCGCGCCGCCGCCGGGCCGCCTGCGGATCGCGACGAGGTCGTAGTCGTTGACGGGCGCGCCCTCGCGCACGGTCCCCTCGCCGCGGCTGAAGCCGCCCGTGAGCACCAGCGCGCAGAGCGCGGGATCGGCGGTCGCGCACCCCGCGGCGATCTTCTCCAGGTCGCTGCGGATGCGGGCGCGCGAGGCCGCGTCGTCCTCCTCGGTGTAGGCGAAGCCGAGCCGGTCCACGCCACACCCCCTACGCGACCGCCATGCCAGGGCCCCCGAGGAAGGAGGAGCCCTCGTTGTGCGCCGGCGTCTCGACGCCCGCGAGCCTGCAGAGCGTGGGGAAGACGTCGACGAGGTTGCGCAGGCCGAGGTCCTGGTGGGGGCCGGCGTCGGGCGAGTCCATGCAGAGGACGCCGGTCGTCTCGGCGCCCCACGTCTCCTGGCCCGTCGTGGGCGGCCAGCGGATGCCCTTCTCCAGGTAGCCGTGCATGCCCTTGATATCATGCTCGACGACGTGGAAGTAATCGGGCCAGAAGAGCACGCCCGGGTCGGCGGCGAAGATCAGGTCGCCGTAGCGGCGGTCGAGCGGGATGCGGCGGCGCTGGCGCTCCTCCTTCTCGATGATGCGGCCGTACGGCTTGTCGGCGAAGAGCGCGCGGATCTCGCGCTCCGCCTTCTCGGTGTGGAACCAGACGTTGGCGATCGTGCTGTTGAGGAAGAGCGTGTAGTCGCGCCCGGCCTTGAGCGGCAGCGACTCGACCATGCGCTGCACGTTGACCTTCTCCATGACGGGCGCCATGCCGTGGTCGCCGATCGCGAGGAAGTGGAACGTGTCGTAGCCCGCGGCGAGCGCCTCGTGGATCTCGCGGCACTTGCGGTCGATCTCGCGGATCTCCTTCGCCATGAACACGCGGTCCTCGTCGGTCTGCGCCTTCGCGGGGATGTAGCCCTCGGGCACGAGCGGGCCCTTGTGGTGCGCGCCCTCGTCGAGGTTGCTGAACTGCGCGAAGACGAACGCGTGGTCCTCGCGCCTGCGGAACGTGTCGAGCACCATCCTGTGGATCTCGTCGTCGTTCCCGCTGATCGGGTGCGCGAGGTACTTGAACGTCCGGCCCTGCTCGCGCAGGAGGTCGAAGATGCCCGTGAGCGGCATGGCACCCTCCTCGAAGATCGGCTTGTGGTCCTCCACGACGCTGAACGCGGGGAGGTACGGGCCGGGGATCCACGCGGGGTCCGTGTGGTACTGGCCGCTGGCCCACCGGCTGATGCGCTTCACGGCGACGCGCATCGGGTACATCACCTTGCGCGGCTGGTACGCGCGCGCCACCGGGCCGAGCTTTCCGACCCACTTGAAAGGCGAGTTGTCCGGATCGTAGCCGAACGCGCTGAAGGCGTTGCTGGTGTCCGGGTACGTGCCCGTGAACATGGTGGTGCGCTGCGTGAAGCCGGGCGGCGACTCGATCGAGGCCGTCAGGCGGGTGGTCATCAGGTCGTGGAGGAACGGCGCGTTCTCCGGCGTGATGTAATCGCGGCGGCACGCGTCGAGGATGAGCAGGAACGTGGTTTCAGACATGGACGATCCTCCGCTTGACGTACGAGGTGACGAAGGCGAGATCGAAGAGCGGCGAGGCGAGCGCGCCCAGGGCGAGCGCGTGCGGCTTGTAGCGGCGCGCGACCGGGCTCATGAGGCGGCGCAGGGTGGGCGCGAAGAAGACGAGCACGGTGCCCCCGAGCACGAAGAGGTTGCCGCTCACGGCGAAGATGAGCCCCATCCCGCCCACGGCGACGGCCCACGCCAGGTGGCCGCGGGGCGCGCCGAGCAGCTTGTGGAGCTGGGCGTGCGCCGCGCCCTCGCGCTGGTGCTTGCGCCACTCGCTCTTCCACGAGGCGACGTCCTTGTGGCGCACCAGCGCGTCGGGCGCGTACGCGATGCGCAGGCCGGCGAAGCGCGCCTCCTTGGCGAACGCGACGTCCTCCGCGCCGAGAGCGTTTTCGTCGAAGTGCAAGGTGTCGAAGGCGAGGCGCCGATATGCGGCGTTCACGTTCGACGCATATCGTTCCGGAAGCCCCTCGGACTGCACCTCGAAATGGTGGTAACGAAGCCCGCGCGAGACCGTGGCGGCGTTGTCGGTGGGCGGCGCGTGGCGCTGGCGCCCGTAGACGATGTCGGCGTTGCGCACGGCGCGGCGCAGCGCGTCGATCCAGCCGGGCTCGGGCACGGCGTCGGCGCTCACGAACGCGATCACGTCGTGGCGCGCCATCTCGATGCCCGCGTTGCGCGCGGCGCCGAAGCTGACGTTCGTCGGGTACGCCTTCACGCGCACGCCGCGCGCCTCCGCGATCTGCACGGTGGCGTCGCGGCTCGCGCTGTCCACGACGATGACCTCGTCGTCCCCTTCCAGCTGCGGAAGGAGCGCGTCGAGGCACTCGGGGAGGTTGGCGGCCTCATCCTTCGTGAGGATGACCACGGAGAGCGGTTCGCGGGTTGTCAAGAGGTTTCCTCCGCAGGAGCGGGACGAGGCGCACGGTCGCCCATGCGCCGGCGAGAAGCTGGACGGCGAGCCACGTCGCGCCCAGGCCGAGCACGCCGAGCTTCGCGAGCGCGAGCGGCGTGACGACGAGCAGCGCGGCCATCGTGAGGGCCGGCAGGAGCGTCAGCTCCCAGCCGGGGCGGCGCGCCTTCAGGTAGGAGAGGTAGACGTTCGCGATCGCCACGGGCGCGACCGAGAGCGCGAGCATGCGCAGCAGCTCCGCGCCCTGCGCGTAGTGGTCGCCGAAGATCCCGAGCGCGAAGCCGCCCAGGAAGAACATGCCGAGCGCCATCGGGCCGAGCACGAGGCCTGATAGCAGGAGCGCCTTGCGCAGCGCGGGCGCGGCGGGGCCGGGGCGCACGAGCTGCGCGAAGCTGGATTGCGTCACGGCCTTGCTCGCCTGGAGCGCGACGGTGGCGACGGTCCACGCGAGGTAGAAGCGCGCGTTGGCGGCGGGGCCGAGCGCGCCGATCACGAGCAGCGGAAAGACGAGCCCGGGCAGGAACTCGCTCAGGTTGAGCGCGTAGTTGCGCGCCGCGTAGGCGAGCATCTCGCGCGAGGCCGGCGCGGGCTCGCCCTCGTCGGGGTGGCGCGCGAGGCGTGGGAACGTCACGGCGAGGCCGAACGCCAGCGAGGCGGCGAGGCCCAGGCCCCACGCGAGCGGCACGGCGGTCTCGCCCAGGCTCGCGGCGACGAAGAAGGGCGCCACGAGCTTGAGCGCATTGAACGCGACGTTGCGCGCGAGCACCAGGACGCCCGCCTGCTCGGAGACGAAGTACGCGTCGAGCACCCAAGCGGTCCCGGTGCCCACCGCGAGGAGCACGAAGCCCAGCGCGGCGATGGGCGCCCGCAGCGCGGCGAGGCTCGCGACGCCCTCGACCGCGAGCAGCAGGACCACGAGCGAGACGAAGGCGGTGAGCGCGAAGGTGGCCGCCCCGGCCCGCGCGAGCAGACGGCGCAGGTGCGCGCGCGAGAGCGCAGGGCCGTAACGGATGATGGCCGCGTCGAAGCCCGCCTTGCCGATCAGCGCCGCGAGCGTCGCGGCCGAGACGACGGCGGCGCCCACGCCCAGCGCGTCCTCGGTGAAGCGGCGCGCGGCCACGATCCAGAAGAGGAACCCGAGCAGCGCCGAGAGGCCCGCGTTGGCGACCAGCGCGTAGCCGTTGGCGTACACGGGATCGCGCACGTGCTGGCGCAGGGCGGCGAGGGCCCGCCGAAGGATCGGCACGCGGCCGCGCTTGGGCTCGCTCGGGATAGCGTTTTCGTGACGAGGGTCGAAGTCGGGGCTCAGGGCTCTGGACTCAGGGCTCAAGGCTCCGGAGCCTTGAGTCCTGAGTCCAGAGCCCCCGTTTCGAAAGTTGTACCCGAACCGGGATGGCCTCGCGAGGAAGCGCCGGCCGCATGCGCAAGCTCCGCGTGCTCGACGTCGTGGCGCCGCTGATGCTGCTCGCGATCGTCGTGCTCGGCTGCTCGCTGCGGCTGCGCGACCCGACGTCGAGCCCGGTCGTGGGCGCCGAGGATCCGTACACGCACCTCGTCTTCACGAAGGAGGCGCTCGCGCGCGGCTACTTCGGCGACTCGCAGTGGCTGGGCACGTCGATGTACCCGCCGGGCCTGCACGCGCTGGGCGGCGCGCTCGCCTCGGACTCCGGCACGCCGCTATACGCGTGGATCCTCTACGCGCCCCTCGCGTTCGGCGCGCTCGCCATCGTGGGCATGTTCGCGCTGGGCAACCGTCTCTCGGGCCCCGCGGCCGGCCTCGTCGCCGCGCTGATCGTGGCCGTGATGCCGGAGCACGTCTTCCGCTCGGAGCTGTACTTCCCCACCGCGCTCGACCTCGCCGTGCTGCCCGCCTTCCTCTACGCGTTCGTCGTCGCGACGGAGCCCGAGGCCACGAAGGCGCAGCGCGCGGGCGGGGCGATCCTCTTCGCGCTGCTCGCCGCCTCGCTCGCCTTCGCGCACCCGTGGGCCGTGCCGCTCTTCCTCGCGCCGGGCGCCGCGTGGGCCGCGCTGCGCATCGTGCGCGCGAAGCTGCCGTTCCGCGAGGGCGTCCGCCGCCTCACGCCGGCGGCCGTGCTCGCCGTCGCCGCCACCGCGTTCGCCGTCTCCTCGCGCTGGGACCACACGGACAGCGGCTTCGCGTCGTTCTTCGCGCACCTCGGGCCGCTCGCGATCCTCGCCAAGCTGCCGCTCCCCGGCCCCGCGCTCTTCCCGGTCTTCCTCGCCGTCTTCGCGCTGGCCGCCGCCCCCGCGGTGCTGGTGGTCGCGGCGTTGGGCGCGGCGCGCGCGCCGCGGCTCGTGCGCGTCGCCCTCGCGGCCCTCTGCGCGGTGGGCGCGCTCCTGGTCGTGCCGATGCTCGGCGCCCACCCCGGGCCCGGCATCAACTACCGCAACATGCTCGGCGGCGCCGCGCTGGAGCTGGGCCTCGTGGGGCTGGTCGTGTCCTTCCTCGCGCCGACCGCCGTGGGCGACATGGGCCTCGCGCTGAGCGCCATCCTCTACCCGCTCACCGCGATCAACCTCTTCGAGAGCGCGTTCTGGCCGCAGCGCACCGTCGTCTACCTCGGGCTGGGCGTCGCGCTGCTGTGCGCCGGCGTCGCGGCCGCGCTCGTGCAGGGCATCCTCGCGTGGAAACCGCTGCGCGCGCCGCGCCGCGCCGCGTGGGTCGCGCCCGTCGCGACCATCGCCGCGGTCCTGCTCGTGGCCGGCGCCGTCAACGCCGCGCCCGCGAAGACCTACGCGTGGTACCGGCTCTACACCAACGACGAGTTCGGCGCGATCCAGGCCACCAGCGCGCTCGTGGACAAGGACCCGAGCGCGCACATCATGGTCTACTCGTGGCAGCCCGGCCTGTTCCTCAAGGCGGCCGGGAACCCGGACCAGGTGCGCTACTGCCCCGCGTGCTATCAGGACGCAGGCGCGCGCAGCAAGGCGCTCGCCGAGCACGGCGGCTCGACGTGGTACGTCGTCGTCGACGCCTACACCGACAAGGACGCGGCCAAGGGCAAGGCCGACGAGGGCTGGGTGGGGGGCGATCTCGTCGAGAGCGCGGGCCACTGGCGCGTCTACCGCCTCGGAGGGAGCTGAATGCTGCTCCCGCAGACCCAGGCCACGGGCGAGACCGCATTGCGCCGCCCCTCCGTCACGATCATGCTCCCGGCCAAGAACGAGGAGGACGGCATCGAGGCGACCTTCGGCGCCCTCCCGATCCCGCGCATGCTGGAGCTGGGCTACCCCGTCGAGATCCTCGTGGCCGACGGCAAGAGCCACGACCGCACGCGGGACGTCGCGCAGGCGCACGGAGCCCGCGTCATCCAGCAGCTCGGCAAGGGCAAGGGGCGCGGCGTGCGGAGCGCGCTCGACGTCGCCCGCGGCGAGTACGTCGTCATGCTCGACGCCGACGCCACGTATCCCGCGAGGGCGATCCCCGCGTTCGTCGCGATGCTCGAGGACGGCTACGACGTCGTGATGGGCTCGCGCTTCCAGGGCCGCATCGAGGAGGGCGCGATGAAGCGCGTCAACCGCGTGGGCAACCACGGCCTCTCCGCGCTCGCCTCCGCGCTCTACGGCCGCCGCTGCACCGACGTCTGCACCGGCATGTGGGGCTTCCGCCGCGACGTCGTGCGCAACCTGGGCCTCACCTCCACGCACTTCGAGGTCGAGGCCGAGCTCTTCGCCCGCAGCGCGATGGCGGGGCTCAAGATCGTCGAGCTTCCGATCACCTACGGCCGGCGCGCGGGCGTGACCAAGCTCGGGTCCGTCTCCGACGGCGTGAAGATCGGGATGGCGCTGCTGCGCTATCGTTTCGGAAAGTGAAGCTCCGGCCGCCTCCGGCGGGGAAAGACGGAATCTCCGAATCTCGGAATCTCCGCGCGTGACCTTGGCGAAAACCCGGTCACCCGCGGACCCACCGACCCGAATCCAAGCTCGGGTTCTCTGGTTCTCGGGCCCTCGGGTTTCTTGTTCAGGTCACGATGCGGAGATTCCGAGATTCAGAGATTCCGTTCTTTTCCCGCCGGAGGCGGCCAACCCTACGTCTGCGAGATGAGCCGCTCGCTCACGTTCCACAACTTGGCAGCCTGCGCGTCGTCCCGCGCGAGCGCGGAGGGCTCGGCCAGGCGTTGCCGCACGTAGTAGCCGCCGCTCCTGACGTCGGGGCTCGTGGCGCAGAAGACCGACGTGCGGGCGCCTTGCGCGGGAGATAGCAAAAACGGAGATGCGAGCGCCACGCCGATGCGGAAGACGCCCGACTCGCGCCCGCGCGCCCAGCCGGTGCGGACGCTGCCGGGGTGCACGGCCACGCTGACGATGTCAGGACGGCGGCGGGCCAGCTCGCGCGCGAACCAGAGGTTGAGCAGCTTGCTGTTGGCGTAGGCGCGCAGGCCGCTCCAGCGGCGCTCCCCCTGCAGGTCGTCCCAGTCCACGCGCGCGCCGACGTGCGCCTGCGAGGCGACCGTGACCACGCGCGCGGGCGGATGGCGCGCGATCAGCTCCCGGGTCAGGAGGAAGTGCGCGAGGTGGTTGACGCCGAACGTCTCCTCGAAGCCCTGGCGCGTTCGGGCGAAGCGCGCGGTGTGGAGGCCGGCGTTGTTGACCAGGACGTCGACGGGCGGCGCCTCGCGCGCGAAGCGGCGAACGTCGTCCAGGTCCGCGAGGTCGAGCTTCGCCACCTCCACGCGGCCTTTGATATCATGCGCGGCGGCGCGCCCCTTCGCCTCGTCGCGGACGGCGAGCACGACGCGCGCGCCCAAGGCGGCCAGCGCGCGGGCGGTCTCCAGGCCGATGCCGGCGTTGCCGCCGGTGACGACGACCGTCTTGCCTTCCACGGGCGGGGGATGGCGCGAAGCCGCTTCAGGCCGCCGGCTTCTTGAGGCCGATCGCGGCGAGGACGCGGCGCCAGGCGGCGGGGCGCTCGGGGGCGCGGCGCTCGACGTAGGTGTCGAGCAGGTGGCGCTCCGCCTCGTGGGGCGTTCGGACCATGTAGGCGTGGTCGGGGAACAGGGGGCGCATGAGGCGGGCGGACACCCGGACGGCCATCAAGCCATCGGATCCTCGGCAAGCTGTTCGTTCGGCGAAGGAAGGCCTTGACGAAACGAAGCGACACCGGGCCACGGCCTGACGCCAACCGAGATCGCGCGCCTGCGGCTCGACGTTCACGATGGCGCTGCCCACGCGCTTCCCGTCCCGGGCGTTGATGGCGCCGCGGCGACGTTCACACGACGGCCCATGGCCAGGCCTCCGATCGGAATCTCCGCCTCGTGACCTTGGTGAGAACCCGAGGATCCGAAAACCCGAGAACCCGATCTTGGATTCGGGTTGGCGGGTCCTCGGGTTCGCGGGTTTCCTCTCCAGGTCACGCGCGGAGATTCCGATCGGAGGCCTCGGCCGTCGGCCTTCGTGCGACGGGTCGCGCCGCACATGCGGCTATGGAAGCTCGACCAGCTCCAGCAGCACGCCGTGCGTGTCCTTGGGGTGCACGAACGCGATGCGCGAGCCCTCGACGCCCTTGCGCGGCGTCTCGTCGATCATGCGCACGCCCTTCGCCTTCAGCTCGGCGATGGCGGCCTCGACGTCCTCGACCTCGACGGCGACGTGCTGGAGCCCCGCGCCGCGCTTCTCGAGGTGCTTCGCGATGGGCCCGTCCGGGTCGATGGACTCCAGCAGTTCGAGCTTGAGGCCCGCGATGGGATAGAAGTGGGTGCGGACGCCCTGGTCCTGCACGACCTCCTCGCGCGTGAGCGTGAGGCCCAGCAGGTCCTCGTAGAGGCGCTTGGCGGCGGCCAGGTCGGAGACCGCGATGCCGAGGTGGTCGACGCGCTTGACCTTCATGGCGCGGGCAGCCCTGCCGCCCGACTTGAGCGTTGGGGGAGGAAGGACCGGGCGGGAGACGCCCGGCCCGAGGGGCGGCTCAGCAGCCGCCGTGGTCGATGACGTAGCGGACGGAGGCGTAGCCGCCGCCGTTGCAGGGAATCCAGGCGTTGTCGAGCTGGCAGTTCACGGACCAGGTCGGGTTGCCGGTGTTGAAGCAGTCGATCGCCGAGGCGCCCGGCGCGAGCACGACGGCGGCCGAGCCGAGCAGGAGCGCGGCGAGCACGAGGGTGGTTGTCTTCATGGGGTTTTTCTCCTGGGCGCGAGGCCCGGTCCCCACGAGACCCCGCGGGGCCATCACGACGCTGGCCCACGGGTTTGCTCACAGCTTCGAGAGGACGGCCGCGACGGGCGGGCCGCAGATGTTGAGCCAGTAGACGCACACGTCGGCCATGCCGGAGCCCGCGACGGGCGGCGCGCTCACAGGCGAGCCCTCCGGCGCGAGCGTGTGGACCTCGTCGTCCAACGCGATCATGTCGTCGCGCACCGCCTGGAGGACGAGGACGGGATTGGGGCCATCGCCGCTCGCCTCGTAGGCGACGGTGCGGCAGAGCTCGCCGGGCGGCGAGAGCGCGGAGGCCGAGCCCGCCGCGAAGGCGACGCCCAGGAGCAGGAGGAGCGGCAGGTAACGCGCGAGCCGGAGCATGCGGACGGCAGGCGCGCGGCACGCCATAAGCGCTCCGGAGCCCCGCGGACGAAGCGCAAAGGGTTGGGCCAGAAAGCTGTTGAGGCGGCCGGCGCGTGCCCCGCTTGCGAGGCGAGGAGGTGCGACAGGCCCCGTGGCTGGCCATCGCGCTGCTGCTGGTCGTGCCGACCGCGGCGGCGTCGGTGGAGCGCGTGACGTGGACGACCAGCGCGCCGCTCGCGTGGCAAGGCGCCACCGGCGTCGAGGTCCACGGCGGCGTGCTCGCAATCGAGGACCCGCGCGCGAGCGGCGCGTGGACGTTCGACCTGGGCCGCGGCACGATCGTCGTGAGCACCTGGCGCGTCGCGCGCGTCGAGGCGCCCTCCGGCCTGGGCTCGTATGGACCGCCGATGGACGACGCCTCGCTGGAGACCTACGAGGTCAACGCGACGCGCCTCGTCGTGCGCCTGGACGACGAGCCGATGAACTTCTCCCTGGCGTCCGGCCCGGGCGGCGAGGTGCGGCTGGAGGGCGCGGCCGACGCGGCGGGCCGGCCCGTGGCGCTCGCGCGGGACCACGCGCGCTACGCCGCGAGCGAGGATATCATCGAGGGCGCGAGCCCGATGCGGCCGCCGCCCGACTACGGGTGGACGTGGCGCCAGGGCTGGCTCTTCTGCGGCCATTGGTCCGACGGGATCGGCGGCGGGTTCCCCGCGCTCGACGCGCCCACCGCGCACGCCAGCGGCCCCGCGAAGGTGAAGCTCATCGGCGGCGTCGCCACCTTCCTGGACGCGCAGGGCCGCGAGCAGACCATCGTCCTGGGCGAGCACGCCGATCCATCCGCGCCCGGCACGCCAGCGGCCCACGAGGCCGTCGACAAGCGCCTCTTCTTCGAGGGCGAGGTCCGCGCCGCCACGCTCTCGCCCTCGGGGCAGTGGGGGGTCGCGGGGCCGGCGACGTCGTGGGGCCTCGCGGGGGCGCTGACGACCACGCACGCCACGGGCGAGTACGCCGACGGCGCGGGCACGCACGCGTTCCGCGACGCGCCGATCACGGTCGAAGGGAGCTTCTCGCTCGCGCCCACGCAGGCCGGCGGGACGGCGCTCCTCGCGCCCTGGACGTACGCCGCCTCCGGTGATATCACGGCGCTCGACGTCGACGGCGTGGCCGTGGGCGAGCCCGCCCTGCCCGCCGCGGCGCCGGCGCGCGTGGCCGAGGCGACGATCGCGGGCGCGCTGCTGCTCCTCGCGGCGGTCGCGCTCTACACGCGCCTGGCGCCCAGCGACCTCCTGCGCCACGCGGGTCGCAGCCGGCTCTACGCCGAGGTGGCGCGCGAGCCGGGCATCCACCTGCGCGAGGCGGCGCGGCGCGCGGGCCTCTCGTGGAGCCCGTTGCGCTTCCACGTCGCGATGCTGCGCCGCGCGGGCATCCTGCGCCTCGAGCGCCACGGCGGGCACACGCTCCTCTATCCCGCCAGCGCGCCGGCCCAGACGCCCGCGCCCGTGCTGCACCCCGTCGCGCAACGGATCCTGGCCGCGCTTCCCGAGGCGGGCGCGTGGATCGACGCGCCCACGCTCCAGGGGAAGGTCGGCGTCTCGCGCCAGCTCCTGAGCTACCACGTGGAGCGGCTGGCGGCGGAGGGGCATGTGCAGCGGCTCCCCGGCCGGCCGACGCTGGTGGCGCGGCGCCCCTGAGCGGAAGCGGAAACCCGATCGCCTCAAGCGCGCGCCCGGGGATGAGGGGCCGGCATGCCGATCCCGGTGCCCGTCCCGCGCGAGCCGCCCCGGTACACGCTCACGCAGAGCGCCACGATCCACCTCCTGGGCGCGGCGCTCGGGTGCGCGGTCGCGCTCCTCCTGGCCGTGCTGCGGCTCTGGATCGCGGCCGCCGTCGTGCTCGCCCTCTCCGCGGGCTACTCGATCCTCCGGCTGCGCACGCGGACGGTCGTGACCGCGACGGACCGGCGCATCCGGATCGCGGGGACCTTCGGCGAGGTCGCCATCCGCCACGAGGACGTGGGCGCGATCCGCCTGGAGCGGGACATCCTCGGCCCCAACCTCGTCATCGCGCGGCGCGATGGGAGCGAGGTCCGCGTCCGCGACGTGGCCGATCCGGCCGGCGCGGTCGCCGTCCTCGGGAGCCTCGTCCGGAGCGCCCTGGCGCCGCGGCCGACCGCCCCCTGGGGCGCCGCCCCCGCGCTCTCCCCGGAGGACCTGGTGGCGCTCGCCGCCCCGCCGCCTCCGGCCAACGCGCGCCAGGAGCCGCTGCCCGTCTTCCTGCCGCCCGAAAGCGCCGCCGAGCGCGCGGCATTGTCGGCGAAGCTCGCCCAGAAACGCGCCGTTCGTCCGGTGGATCTGAGCTTTCTCGACCGGGACCGTTGAACGAGCCGTCGCCAAGGATTAAATACCGCCCGTCCCACTCGCGCGCTGAGGCTTGTCATGCGGAGTCAGGTCATGGTCGGCGCGGCGCTGGCGCTCGCCGTCCTTCTCCCGGCCGTCGCGGTCGCCACCGACCCGACCAGCGCGATCGCAGCGGTCCAGCAGAACCTCCCTTCGCAGACGCCCCAGGCCGTGAAGGACGGCCTCGCGGCCGCGCAGAACGCCGCCGGCCCCGTCGCCGGCAACCCCGCGCCCCTGCCCAACGTGGACGCCCCCCTGGGCGCCATCGGCGCCGGGCTTCCCACCTTCGCCGTCGCCGGCCTCGCCGTCGCCGGCCTCGCGGCGCTCACGGGCGCCTTCTTCATGGGCGGCGCGCGCTTCGTGACCCCGGCCGAGGTGCTGGAGAACGACGTCCGCGCGGGCATCTACACCTACCTCAAGCAGAGCGTCGGCGCCAACCTGAAGCAGGTCACCGACGAGCTGCGCCTCACCACGACCAACGCCATCTGGCACCTCCGCAAGCTGGAGGAGGCCGGCCTGATCCACTCGCGCCGCTTCAACGGCTACAAGGTCTTCTATCCCGCCGAGGGCGGGGTCGAGGCGCGCCGCCTCTCGCTGGGCAAGACCGCCCTGGCCAACGCCAACGCCCAGGAGGTCTTCGAGCACGTGGTCGCGCACCCCGGCACGCACCAGCGCGAGATCGCGCGGGCCCTGGGCGTCAACCACGGCACCGTCCGCTGGCACCTCAAGAAGCTCATGGACGCGGAGCTCATCGTCGAGACGCGCAAGGGCAAGGCCAGCGCGTACGAGCCCACCGCCATGGGCATGCAGGCGCTGCGCTCCGTGCAGGGCGTGCCCGCCCCCACCGCGCCTGCGGTCGAGGCGGGGTTCGCGGCGTAAGGCCCCGTCTCCCCCTCTTCCCTTCTTCCCCTCTTCCCTCGCATTCCCCTCTTCCCCCAGCGTAGCCCAGGCTGGGAAGAGGGGAATGCGAGGGAAGAGGGGAAGAAGGGAAGAGGGGGAGACGGGCGACCGGCCCACCGCCCCTCTCCAGCCCCATAAATAGGGCTTGTTTTCCAAGCATGAGGGGAGCCCCCATGCGTACCGTCTGGACCCTCGCGGCCCTTTTCACGCTTCTCGCCGTCCCGCTGGCGCTCGCCGCCGGCGTCGGGCTTCCCGGCCAGACCCAGGCGCCCACGACGCCCGTCGCGGCGCCCAGCGTCCCCTCCACGGGCGGGCTCTTCCCGAACCTCGACGTCACGACCGTCGTGGCCATCGGCGCCGGCGTCGCCTTCGTGGCGGCCGTCGCGACGATGTTCTTCCTGGGCGGCGCCAAGTTCGTCAACAGCGGCAACGTCCTGGAGAACGACGCGCGCCGCCAGATCTTCGAGTACATCCAGCAGCACCCGGGCATCCACCTGCGCGCTGCGGCCACGCAACTGAGCCTCAGCACGACCAACGTGCTCTGGCACCTGCGCAAGCTGGAGGACGCGAACCTCGTCACGTCCAAGAAGTTCGAGGGGTACAAGGTGTTCTACCCCGTCGAGGGCGGCGTCGAGACCAAGCGCCGCGCCATCGCCGCCTCCGTGCTCAAGAACGAGAACGCCGTCGCGATCCTGGAGTACGTCACCGCGCACCCCAGCGCGCACCAGCGCGAGATCGCCCGCGCCATGGGCGTCAACCACGGCACGGTCCGCTGGCACCTCCGCAAGCTGGAGGAGGCCGAGCTCGTCATGCCCATGAAGCGCGAGCACACGACCCATTACTACGTCTCCGAGCTGGGCCACACGGCGCTCTCGGGCTTCGGCTCGGCAGCAACCGTCTCGCCCGCGCCCGCGGCGCCGCCCGCGGCCAAGATCCCGGGCGACGAGCCGTGAATCAAGGCTTGGACCGTGAACATCTTCGAGCCTTGGCCGGGCTTGGATAGACACTAGGGAGAGCCCTTATTTCCTCCGAGGTTGTCGTGGGCGCGGGAGGCATTCTCTGCCTGCCAACGGAGGAACAAGCATGAACAAGATGTACACCGTTCTCCTGGCTCTCGCGGCCTTCGCGCTGCTCGTGCCCGCCCAGGCCACCGCGCCCTGCTACACGACCTCGACGCCCCAGGCGACCGTCCCCGACGCGACCGGCCAGGTCGGCGGCGACCTGTACGTGGTCAACGACCTCTGCCAGCCCGTCGTGGGCGACGGCAGCTGCATCTACAGCATCTGGGTCTACGAGGAGTCCAACGGCATCTCCGGTCTCCAGCGCGGCGACGAGGTCCAGAACGACGTCGCCAACTGCACCGACGGCACCGCCGCGGACACGGACATCTTCTGAGTCGTTTTTCCGGGGGCGCCTCCGCGCCCCCGATCCTACTTCTTGGACTCGCATAGGGTCCCCCGAGAGACTATTTGTCACGCCCTGGCGTGCAGCCTGTTGGGTGCGCGGCGCCGCAAGGCGAGGCGCGCCCGAATCGGAGGCTAAACCATGAACAAAATGTACACCGTTCTCCTGGCGCTTGCCGCGGTCGCCCTGCTCGTCCCGGCCCAGGCCACCGCCCCGTGCTACACGACCTCGACGCCCCAGGCGACCGTCCCCGACGCGACCGGCCAGGTCGGCGGCGACATCTACGTCGTGAACGACCTCTGCCAGCCCGTCGTGGGCGACGGCAGCTGCATCCAGTCCGACTGGATCTACGAGGAGTCCAACGGCCTCGCCGGTCTCCAGCGCGGCGACGAAGTCCAGAACGACGTCGCCAACTGCACCGACGGCACCACGGCCGACACGGACATCTTCTAAGAAAGCGCCCTTGCGCGGGCGCGCTCAAGCGCCCGCGCAAGAAGCGTTATGACCGGGCGCCCGCATGGTCGGCAGAACCCCCATGCGCATGGCTGGCCCGGACGTCGTGCTTTTCATCGTGGGTGCCCTGCTCTTCGGCGGCGCCCTGACCGCGATCATCGTCACGCAGGGCCCCGGCGCCTTCAGCGGGACGGCCGGCGGCGCCGGCCTCTTCACCGTGAGCTGGCCCATGCAGTCGAAGGACATGCCCAAGGCGACCGTGGGCGACTTCGCCGCGGCCTCGGCCACGTTCAAGGTGACGGACGCCAACGTGGCGAACGTCACGGTCAAGATCGACTGCTCGGACAGCGTCCCGGGCGGCGTCGCGCCCTTCGCCCTCTCCGTCACCGTCGCCGGCCCCCAGGGCCAGAGCGGCAAGAAGGACGGCAACTGCGGCGACGCGATCAACGTCCCCATCCACGTGCAGGACGCGCCGCCGGGCACCACCGTCGCGAACGCCGACCAGGTCCAGGCCAGCAGCTCGACGCTGGGCCAGGGCGACTGGAAGGTCACCGTGACCGGCGCGCGCGGCTCCCCCGCGGGCGGCCTGCCCGGGCTCCCCGTCACGCAGGCCGACCCGAGCGGCGACATCGCGTTCTCCGTCCAGACCTTCGCGCCCAAGCTCGACCCGATCGCGAAGTGAGGTGATCGTCCCATGTCCCTCCTGAAGCGCAGCCTCGCCCGCTACGGCCTGAAGAAGAGCCCCGAGGACGTCATCGAGCAGGCCAACGATCCCTCCAAGTCGCTCAAGAAGAGCCTCACCGCGTTCGACCTCACGATCCTCGGCGTGGGCGCGATCATCGGCGCGGGCATCTTCGCCTACGCCGGCCTCGGCGCGCAGATCGCCGGCCCGCACATCATCTACAGCTTCATCCTCGTGGGATTCATCTGCGCCCTCGCGGGCCTCGCCTACGCGGAGATGGCTGCGGCCATCCCGACGTCCGGCAGCGCCTACGCCTACACGTACAGCGCGCTGGGCGAGACGATGGCGTGGATCCTCGGCTGGGCCCTCGTGCTCGAATACGCCGTGGGCGCCGCGGGCGTCGCCATCGCGTGGAGCGCCAACTTCACCGCGTTCGTGCAGAGCGTCTTCGGCGTCACGCTGCCCGCGACGTTCACCGCGTCGCCCGCCAACGGCGGCTTCGTCGACCTGCCCGCCATGCTCCTCGTCGCCGCCATCGCGACCGTCCTCGTCATCGGCTCGAAGGAGAGCGCGAAGGCCGCCGGCGTCATGGTCGCGATCAAGCTCGCCATCATCGCCGTCATCATCGGCGTGGGCCTCTTCTTCGTAAAGGGCGCCAACCTCGCGCTCTCCCCGCCCCCCTCGCCCTCGGGCGCGTGGTACGCGACGCTGGGCGTCGTGGGCCCCATCCTCGCGGGCGGCGCGATCATCTTCTTCGCCTACATCGGCTTCGACGCCGTGAGCACCACCGCCGAGGAGACGAAGCGCCCCAAGCGCGACCTGCCCATCGGCATCCTCGCGAGCCTGGGCATCTGCACCGCGCTCTACATCCTCGCCAGCCTCGTGCTCATGGGCATGGTGCCCTACACCGACTTCCTGCCCGACTGCGCCAACGTCGCGGCGGGCGTCGCGTGCGCGCCGGGCAACGGCCTCTCCGTCACCGCCGCGGCGGCCCACCTCGGCCAGCCCTTCGGCTACGCGTTCGACCACGCCGGCATCGCGTGGGCGGCCAACCTCATCCGCATCGGCGCGATCGTGGGCATCGCCTCCGTCGAGATGGTGCTCCTGCTGGGCGGCCCGCGCGTGTTCTTCGCGCTCGCCCGCGACGGCCTGCTCCCGAAGTCCTGGAGCGCCGTCCACGGCAAGTTCGGCACGCCCCACCGCACGACCGTCGGCGTCGCCATCGGCGTCATGCTCGTCGCGGGCTTCGGCACGCTCCAGTTCGCGGGCCAGGTCACGAACGTCGGCACGCTCTTCGCCTTCGTCTGCGTCTGCATCGGCGTCGTCGTGCTGCGCTACGCGAAGCCCGACCTGCCGCGCCCCTTCAAGGTCCCGCTCAACATCGGCCGCTTCCCCGTCCTCGCGGCGCTGGGCGCCGTCACGTGCGCGATGCTCGCCCTCGCGCTCTCGCCCATGACGCTGCTGCTCTTCGTCCTCTGGATGGGGCTCGGCCTCGTCATCTACTCGCTCTACGGCATCCGCCGGAGCCACCTCTTCGGCCACGTCGGGCGCGAGGAGAAGCCGCTGGCGCCCGTGGATGCGGAGATCGTGCTCGAAGAGCTTCCTCCGAGCGGCTAGCGCTCGACCCCTTCGTTTTCGTCGCGCTCCGCCTCCAGCCACGGAGGACACAGAGGTCACAGAGGACGAGAAAAGCCGCCTCTGTGACCTCTGTGTCCTCCGTGGCTGGAGGCGGAGAGCCGGCGTACAACAAGCAGCAAAGAGGACCGCCTGGGAGCGCAGTTGCATGCACCCCGACGTCCCCCGCAGCAACCTCACCGGCTTCGCGCAGACGACCGCCGTCCTGGCGTTCCTGGCGAACAAGAACCTCGCCGTGGGCGGCGGCTACGTGGTCCGCTGAATTCCCCTTCACGATTCTGGTTGGTCACTCCGGCTCGCGCCCGCCTTCGGTGGCGGCGCGGGTCGTTCCCGCAACGCGGCGACGAGCGCTTCGAGCGCCGCGACATACGCGCGCCAGGCCGCGCGCCCTTCCTCCGTCATCGCGATGACGCGCCCGCGCCGCTTCGCGACGATGGCGTCGCGCTGCGTCACGTAGCCCGCCTTCTCGAGCGCGTCGAGGTGCGTCGCGAGGTTGCCTGCGGTCAGGCCGGTCGCGCCGCGCAGCGCGGCGAAGCGCATGCGCTCGCTCGCGACGAGCCGGCTGGCGATCGCGATGCGCGCCGGCGCGTGGTAGGCCGGGTCGAGCCGCGGCAGGGGCACGCTCATGCGGCGCTCCGCGCGCGGCGCCAACCCACGAGCGCGAAGGCGGCGCCGACCGCCGCGAGGCCGATCTCGATGCGGGCGTCGCCCGTCGCCGGCGTGAGCAGCACGAGACCAAAGGCCGCGAGGAGCGCCGCGAGCGCCGCGTGCGTGGCGTCCTTGCCGCGCGCGGCCTGGAACGCGACGAACGCCGCGCCGCCCATCACGGCGAGCCCGACGTTGAGATCGGGCCGGTCGAAGGCGAACGTCGCGAGGACGACCGCGAGCGCCGTCGCGAGGAGCGCGACCCAGCGCCACGGCGCGGCGACGCCCCAGAGCGCGTCGGGCTGCACCTGGAGGCGGCGGAACGCGAGGCGCCGCAGCCCGAAGGCGACGAGCAGCGTCAGCGCGATCATGCCCACCATGCCCCAGAGCCGGAGCGTGCCCCGCCCGCGCCCCGCCCAGAGCGGCTCGTAGGCGAAGGGCGCGACCGCGAGCGCGAGGGCGCACAGGCTCACGCCCAGCGCGGCCTGGTAGGCGCCGGCGCGTCGCGCGCGCTCGCGGTCGGTCCAGCCGCGGGCTTCGTTCAAGGCGTCCTGCGCGGCGCGCACGTCGGAGGGGAGCGGGTCCATCGCCTCCTGCATGCGCTTGCAGGGCTTCAACCGGGCACGAAGTTTCCCTCGGAAACAGCGCGCCCTTCGGCGATCCCGGGAGAGCCTTCTTGAACGAAGCCCGCCCTCGGCCCGGCGTGGCGCGCAGGAAGGAGCTTCCGGGCGAGGAGCTGAGCACGGAATTCAAGCCCCTCAGCCTCCCCCCGCCCCCCTCCGCCTCCCCCAGCCTCCCTCCGCCTCCCCCAGCCTCCCCCGGCCTCCCCTTGGAGCAGATCGCCGGCATCGACCCGCGCATCCCGCCCGTGCTGCGCGCGAACGGCTATGGCGACCTCTGGCCCTCGCAGCAGGAGGCGGCGCCGATCGCGGTCGCGGGCCAGAACCTCGTCCTCGCGGTGCCCACCGCCAGCGGCAAGTCGCTCGTGGCGTACCTCGCGCTGCTGTCCAAGGCGCTCAAGGGCGCGCACGGGCTGTATCTCGTTCCGCTGCGTGCTCTCGCCTCCGAGAAGTACGAGGACCTGAAGGCGCTCGGGAAGGAATTGGGCCTGCGGGTCGCGATCGCCACGGGCGACCTGGACGCGGAGGACCCGCAGCTCGCGCGTTTTGATATCGTGGTAGCCACGTCGGAGAAGGCCGACGCGCTGCTCCGCCACAAGGCGCAGTGGCTCACCAACATGGGGTGCATCGTCGCGGACGAGGTGCACCTCATGGGCGACCCGGGGCGCGGTCCGACGCTGGAGGTGCTGCTCGCGCGCTTCAAGCAGCTCAACCCCGCCGCGCAGATCGTCGCGCTCTCGGCCACGATCCAGAACTCGCGCCAGATCGCGGAATGGCTCGGCGCCGCGCACGTGAAGACCGAGTGGCGCCCCGTGACGCTGCGCGAGGGCATCCTCTACGGCAACGCGATCACGTTCAGCGACGAGTCGAAGCAGAAGGTGGAGAGCGACCTGGAGGACGCGAGCCTCGCGCTCACCGAGGACTCCGTGCGCGGCGGGGGCAGCGTCATCGTCTTCGTCTCGACGCGCAAGAGCACCGAGGCGTTGGCCGAGAAGCTCGCGCAGGCCACGCGCGGCTCGCTGACGCCCGCGAACAAGGCCGCGCTCGACGAGGCCGCCGCGGGCCTGAAGGGCGGCAACGACGAGACCTCGGTGGAGAAGCGCCTCGCCAAGTGCATCGTGGGCGGCGCGGCGTTCCACCACGCGGGCCTGCGCAACGCCGAGCGCTCGCTGGTCGAGAAGCTGTTCAAGGCCGGCCATCTGAAGGCGCTGAGCGCGACGCCCACGCTCGCCGCCGGCGTCAACCTCCCCGCGCGGCGCGTCGTGGTGCGCGACCTCTTCCGCTATGACGTGAACAGCGGCAACGTCCCGATCCCGGTCCTGGAGTACAAGCAGATGGCGGGGCGCGCGGGCCGGCCTCGCTACGACAAGGTGGGCGAGGCCATCACCATCGCGAAGACGTACGAGCAGCGCGGCGAGATCAGCGCGTCGTTCCTCTTCGCGGACCCGGAGCGCATCGAGAGCAAGCTGGGCACCGAGAACGCGCTGCGCACGCATGTCCTCAGCAGCATCGCGTCCGAGTTCGTGGGCAACGAGAAGGAGCTGGACGCCTTCATGCGCGCCACGTTCTACGCGCACACGTCGGACACGTGGATCCTCAAGGAGCGCACCACCCGGGTGATCGACTTCCTGCTGGAGAACGAGCTGATCAAGGCGGAGGGGGACGAGTTCAGCGCGACGCGCTTCGGCAAGCGCGTGAGCGAATTGTACATCGATCCCGCGAGCGCGGTGAAGATCCGCGCGGGCCTGGCGCGGGTCGGCGAGGTCCGGCTCACGCCCATGAGCTTCCTGCACCTCATCGCCTCGACTCCGGATATCATCCCGCTCTACCTGCGCAAGGGGGACGAGTGGCTCGCGGGCGTGGCGCTGGAGCGCGAGAGCGAGATCCTCGTCCCGCACAAGCACGGCGCGGACTACGAGTTCTTCCTCGCGGAGCTGAAGACCGCCTCCCTCCTGCACGACTGGGTCGAGGAGACGCCCGAGGAGGAGATGCTCAAGAAGTACGGCGCCTACCCGGGCGACGTCGCCAACAAGGTCGAGACGGCGCGCTGGCTCCTCTACGCCACGGAGGAGATCGCGCGCATCTTCCAGAAGGAGGCGACGAAGCCCGTCGTCCAGCTCGCGGCGCGCGTGCAGCACGGCGCGCGGGCCGAGCTTCTCCCGCTCCTGGAGCTTCGCGGCGTGGGCCGTTACCGCGCGCGGCAGCTCTGGCGTGCGGGCTATCATTCCAAGGACCTGCTCGCGCAGGCCTCCGCCGCCGACCTGACGCGCGTCCAGGGCATCGGCCCGACGCTGGCGTCCAGCATCCTCGTGGAGCTTGGGCGCGACCCGGCTAGCGAGCCCGCTCCACCGAAGCGCGGGCAGCAGACGCTGGGGGAGTGACGTGACCGAGCCCACCATCCACGCCTACCGCGCCGAGGTGCGCGACGTGAAGGCGCTGCTCGCGCGCGTCCCGAAGGGCGTGCAGCTCCTGCGCGCCGACCGCGTGTACGGCGCGGATCACCTGCGCCTCGCCGCGCGCCTCGCCGCCCGCGCGCAGGCGGAGGGGCGCGGCCGCGCCGCCGACCTGGCGACCGAGACGCTGCTCTACGCCGCGGGCGAGCGGCAGGTGGCGAAGGCGCTCGCGTTCCTGGGCCTGCACGAGGGCGTCGTCGCGCTCGCGGCGGTGGCGTGGGACCCGGACGTCCTGGCGCGCCTCGCGGCCGCGGAGCGATGGACGCGCGACGACGCGCTGCTCGAAGGCGGCCCCGCCGTGCTCGATGCCTTCGGCGTGGCGCGCGAGGAGCGCGAGATGCTGCCCCCCGCGCGCTGGGACGAGCTCGTGCTGGAGCGCGTGGCGCTGACGGACGTCCTGAAGGCCTGACCCAGCAGACGGTCCCAGATTGACGAGGATTCTTTTCGCACATTTCGCGATTTCACAAGATGCTCCCAGTAACATTCTTCCTCCCGCACCTGTTAGCATCGCCCGGGAGACCCGGATCCTCGTGCGCGCCCTCTCCGCCTTCGTTTTGCTCGTCGCGCTCCACGCCTCCACGCTCCTGGCGAGTTCACCATGACACGCGTCCCGATTTCCCGACCCGAGAAGGCCGGCGGCCTGCATTGCCGAAGGATCGCCCGCGCCGCGTTTGCCCTCGCCTTGCTCCTTGCCCTCGTGATCCCCAACGTGGTCGCGGGCGGGGACGACGAGCCGCGCTCCGCCGACGATTGGCTCGCGAGCAACGCATGCGGACAGAGCCCGCTCGTGCCTCCCATCGGGTGCGCCATCACGGCCCACGTGAACCTGAGCCTCTTCGGGACCTGCAACGACGACGGCGCCTGCCCCTTCACCATCGGCGCGACGACGACCGGGACGTCCCGGCTCCCCGGCGCGATCGACGCCTACGTCTGGGTGCTGATGGATCTCCACGCGGGCGCCCATGGCGGCATCTGCGCGACCGACCCCTCGGGCTCCGTGACGGTCAGCACGCCGGAGAGCTGCATCAACGTCTGCGCGCGTAACACCGTGGGGACCTTCGCGGCATGCGCGGGGAGGACCATCATGATCGACCGCGTCGGACCAGGCGGCTGCGACGACGTCTACGTCGGCGCCAACTTCGACTGGGGCGAATACCTCGCGGGCGCCTCCGTGCTGAAGGACTACGTGGTCTGCGAGAACCTGGACCACACGTCCTTCATCCTGCCCGACGGCGCTCCCTATCCGTTTCCGGTGTGACCTCAGAGCGTGAACGCGTCGACCGCGCTGCCGTCGGTGGCCAGCACGCGCGCGCTCGCCGACCCCTTCGCGAAGTCGATCACGACCAACTCGTGCCCTTCGTGGCGCGCCGCGCTCCACGCGGGCGAGGGGCTCTGGAAGTCGTTGTAGAGCGCCGCGCCGCCTCCGCCCGTGACGACGTAGGTGACGCCGGCGATGGGTGTCGTGCGCTCGTAGTTGTGCTCGTGCCCCGCGACGGCGAGCTTGACGCCGTGCTTCGCGAAGAGGGAGGCGAACGCCTTCTGCGCGTCGACGTCGCTGCCGTGCGTCGTGCCGCTGCTGTACCAGGGCGCGTGCTCGACGGGCACGATCCACGCGGCGTCCGCGGCTTGCGCGGTGGCAAGGTCCCGGTCGAGCCAGCGCGCCTGCGCGTCGTCGACGTGGTTCGAGTCGAGCACGACGAAGTGGACGGGGCCCGCGTCGAAGGAGTAGTACGCCGCGGCGCCGCGCAGGCCCTCCATCTGTGCCGCGTCCACGCCCCGCTCGACGTCGTGGTTGCCGGTGGCATAGGCGATCGGCACGCCGGGAAGCGACGAGGCCACGAGCCCCATCCAGCCGTCCCAGACGCGCTCGTCGCCGTACGCGTACGCCACGTCGCCCAGGTGCACGACGAGGTCGGGCTTCTGCGCCGCGGCTTCTGAGAGCACGCGGCCGGCGGCGTCGCCCGCGCCGGTGTCGCCCACGAAGACGACGCGCAGGTGGTCAGCCGCGGGCACGCGCAGCGTCGCGCCGTCCGCGAGCGCGATCGTCGAGCCGGGCGCGGCGCCGCGCACGAGATCGCGGTGGAACGCGTCGCGCTCGATCCAGGGGAACGCGGCGACCGCGGACCAGCGCGTCACGTCGTCGCGCCCCGCGGCGAGCGAAGGGTCGGCGAGCCCGCCGCCGCTGCGCGTGACGATGGCGAAGCTGTCGTGGCCGGGCGCCACGACGACCTGCGTGAGCGAAGGCTCGTCGCCGCGCACCGCGATCACGAGGGGCGCGCCCACGGCGAGCGCGACGAGGCCGACCGCGGCGAGGGTGACGAGGATGCGTCGGTCCACGCGCGGGGGGTGGCGGGCGCGGGCTTCAACGTTGCCGGTAGGCTCGGCGTACGGCGCAAGCGACCAGGGTGGCGAGCGCGAGCGGCGCGAGGCCGGGGGCCGGCGCGGGGCGCGCGCCGGATTCGACGGGGACCGGCGTTCCCGGGCGGACGATGGTGAACGAGTCGAGTACCGCGCCGTGCGCGTCGATGGCCTGCCCGCGAAGCCTCGTGGGCGTGAGGGTGAGCAGGACGAACTCGTACGTCGGGGCGCGCGTGGCGCTCCAGGCGGGCTGAGCGTCCCACGTGTCATAGAGCGAGTCGCCGCCCCCGCCGCTGTCCACGTAGACGATGCCCGCGCCGCGCGTCCAGGCGTCTCGCCCCGCGCTGGGCGTGCCGTTGCGCAGCGGCCAGGTGCGCTCGTACGCATGCGCGTGGCCGTAGAGCGCGACGTCGAGCCCGCCCGCCTCGAAGGCCGGGACGAAGTCGTCGTGCGCGGCCACGTCGGCGCCCCCGTCGTGCGCGTTCGAGGAGTAGAGCGGCCGGTGGAAGTACGCGATGCGCCATGCGTCGCCGGCGGACGCGAGGGAATCGTTCAGGAACGCGAGCTGCGCCTCCGGCCTCGTCTCGTTGGGCCGCAGCGCGACGTCGTGGTGGTAGGCCTCGGTGTCGAGCGCGACGAAGAAGGCCGGACCGTACGAGAACGCGTAGTAGCGGCGCGGCGCGTCGGGGGCCGGGAAGTGCTCGTCGTACTCGCGCGCCTCGCTCCCGCAGGGCGCCAGGTCGCCCTTCGCGTCCTGCGCGCAGAGCGTCTCGTGGTTTCCCAACGCGGTCATGGTGGGCACGCGCGAGGCGAGGGGCTCGAGGCGCGCGAGCCACGCGTCCCACGTGTTGCTGTCGCCGTTCGCGTAGGAGAGGTCGCCGCCCAGGATCACGAGGTCGGGCTTCGCCGCGGCGACCGCGTCGAGGACGAGCGTGGAGCTCTCCGTGCTTCCGAGGTCCGCGAGGAACGCGACGCGCAGCGTGCCGTTGGAGCCTGGCCGCGGCGCGAGGTCGAAGGAGCGCCCGTCGATCTGATAGCTCGTCGCCTCGGCCGGGATGCGCGCCACGAAGTCGCGGTCCGGCTCGCCGGGCGCGGAGACCTGCCGCGCCGACGCCGTCCCGTGGTCCCAGCTCACCCGCGGCGTCGCGTCGTCGCCGAACGCCACGAGGTAGCCCGCGCCGTCCCACTCCACGTGCACGCCCGTGGCGGTCGCCGCGGCGCCCGGCGCCAAGAGGACGACGAACGCGAGCGCGGCCGCCAGGCGCATCGGAGAAGGGGAGCCAAGGAGCGGCCTTCAACGCTCCCGAACGACCGAGGGATCAGGCCCACGGGTTGTCGCGCAGGAAGCGCTGGTACTCCGCGAGGAGGAACGCGACCGCCTTGCGGCGCTGCTCGGCCACGTCCGTCGCCTCCGAGCCGCGCAGGTGCGCCAGCACGGTGTGGATCTCGGCGATCCGCTCCGCGCCGGGCGGGCGCTCGTGGGCGAGGTCCTCGCTGTGGAAGAAGAAGTAGTTCCGGAGCTCGGCGTCGCCCTTGACCTCGTCGTAGGGCGCGCAGAGCAGGCGCGCGCGGATCTCGCGCCGCTCGCCCTCGGAGAGCTCCTCGTACCAGGCGATCCAGTCGCGGGAGGGCTCCCGGCGCAACGCCGGAAGCTGGACCTGGCTGGGGGTCGCTTGCATAAGGCAGAGTTGCTCTTTGGGTCATATAAAGGAAGCGCGGCTGGCGACCGGGTGCCTGCGGGTCCGGAGCGCCGGGGCTACGCGGGACCGGGCGCCAGCAGGCTCGGCACCTCGCCCGGTCGCGCCAGCTCCAGCAGCCAGTGGCCGATGCCCGCCAGCCCCTGCATGAGCGCGGGGTGCGCGTCGTAGAGCGCGCCGGTGGGCCAGGAGCGCCACGGCTCCCTCGCCTGATATCGTTCCAGCCCCCAGCGCGCGACGGCGCGGGCGCGCGCGAGGCCGCCGGGGTCGCCCAGCGCCTCGTCCATGACGTGCACGCACGCGGCGACACCCGCCACGCCGCAGCAGAGGTGGAACGGATCGCCGGGCGAGGCGAGCATCGCGTCGAGGCGCGCCTGAGCCTGCGCCCGCAGCGCGCGCACCTCCGGCGCGAGGCCGGGCACGCGCGGCATGGCGAGCGCGCGGGCCAGCCCCATGCCGGGCGCGCCGTGGCACCAGCTCTCGCGCTCGCGCGGCAGGGCGTGCTCGCGGCCGAACGCCTCGCGCGCGGCGGAGGGGTCCACGAAGGAGAGCGCGTAGGCCGCGCCCGAGAGCCCGTGCGCGAAGCCCGCGACGCGCGCCTCGCCGGGTCGGAGGTCGGCCGCGAGCGTGTCGGCCTCATCCGTGCCTGCGAGGAGCGCGAGCGCGCCCGCCGTGCCGCCCACGAGGTCCCAGCCGTGCGCGCGCCGGCGCGAGGCGAGGACCTTCGTGCGCAGCCGCCGCGCGTGGGCACTCTCGCCCACCTGGTCCGCGGCCCACGCGACGCCCAGCGTCCCCAGGTACGGCCCGAAGCGCGCCTCGCCGCCGGTCTGCGCCGCCACGAGCGTCTTCGCCTCGTCGACGTGCCAGGCATGGCGCAGCGCATGCCGGATCGCGCCGCGGGCCGCGCGGGCGTGGGCCTTGTCTCCGCTGACGCGCGCGAGGCGGGCGAGGAAGAGCGCGATGCCCGCCGTGCCGCCGTAGAGGCTCGACTCCAGCGTGTAGGCCATCGCGCCGCCGTGCGGACCCGGCTCGCGGTGCGCGGCGATCCACGTGCACCGGTCCGCGTGCCAGACCGCCTCGCGCGCGAGCTTGTCGCCGATCGCGACGGCCTCCGCGAGCAGCGCCGCGTCCTCGCGCATCAGATCGTCACCTCGATCTCGGAGCGGCCGGGCGCCAGGTGCGGCGCGTCGAGCCCTTCGGCGCGGAAGCGCGCCTCCAGCGCGTCGAGCGGGTCGCGTCCGGCGCGCCAGGCCTCGTGGAGCCCTTCGGCCGCGAGGCGGCTGCGGTGCAGGCCGAAGCTCTCGCCCCGGCCCGGGTCGTCCGCCACCGCGACGCCGGGCGCGATGCGGCGGGCGAACGCGGGCGTCCCCGGGCGCAGCCACGGTTTCACGGCCTCGTGGAGCGCGCGCACGTCCAGCGCATCGCGGGGCGCGTAGAGCACCGCGGCGTCCGCGCGCACGAACTGCGAGGGATCGTTGGCGATCTTCGCGTGGTGCGGAAGGTCGAGCTTGCGCAGCGCCCGCGCGAAGGGCAGCGCGCCCTCGCGGCAGAGGTGCCAATAGACGCGCGCGGTGCCCGGCTCCCCCGCCGCGTGCCGCCGCGCGCCGGGCATGTGGCACCAGCCCAGGTCCGGGTCCTGGCGCGGCGCGCCGCGGGCCTTCTCCAGCGCGCGGTGCAAGGCGTGGGCAAGGAGGCGCTCGCGCGGCGGCATGGCCTCGCGGACCGGGGAGCCGCGGAGGTAGTGGCGCTCGTAGATCAGCCGGGCGGCGTCCGCGACCTCCACGTTCTCGTAGCGCTCGCCCATCCAGAGGAACGTCCGCGCGTCGGCGAACGAGCCCGCGGCGGCGAGCGGCGCGAGCGCGTCGCGCAATGTCACGCGAGCCACCCCTCCCCGAGAAGATCGCGCGCGGCTCGGGCCGGGTCGTCGTGCGCCGCGCGCGCGAGCCGCGCCGCGTCGAGCGGAAGCTTCGGGCGCGCCGGGGCGACGGGGAGCGCCTCGTAGGCGTGCACGGCGAGGTGGAGCGCCAGGTTGCGCAGCAGCGTCTCGCGCAGCGCGCGGGCCGAGTCGCGGGAGAGGCGCGCGGTCCGCCGATAGCCAAGCGCGGTCTGGGCCACGGCGGCGTGCCACGTCTGCGGTGGCTGGCGCTGCCCGTCGACGAGCCACGCGCGGACGTGCTCGCAGAGCGCGTAGCCGAGGTCCCACGCGGGGTCGCCGCGGTGCGCCAGCTCCCAGTCCACGAGGCGCGCGTTGAGCTCGCCGCGCGGGCCGGCGCCCGAGGTCAGGAGGAAGTTGTCCCAGCGCGCGTCGCCGTGCACGAGCCCGACGACCCGCTCGGGGGCGGCGGCGAAGGGCAGCCCGTGGAGCGCGTCGCGCAGCGCGGCGGCGTGCGGGTCCTCCTTCGCGCGGTGGTCCAGCGAGGTCGGGATGCGCAGCGCGGCGGGCGTCTCGCGCGGGATCGCGCGGAGCGAGCCCTCCCGCGCGGCGCGGATGCCGGCCACGCGCAGGCGCGCGAGGATGCGGCCCACGGTGAGCGACGAGGCGGGGCTGACGCCGCGCGCCTGGTGCAGCTTGCCCAGCGTCGTCGCCGGGTGCACGAGCGCGGTGGCGAGGATCGCGTCCCGCGGGTCGTGGCGCAGGAGCGTGGGCACGAAGCGGCGCATCGGGGCGAGCGCGGGCGCGCGGGCGAAGGCGCGCAGCGTGGCGGCCTCGCGCGCGACGCCGGCCGAAAGCTCGGCGTTGTCCGGCTCCATCGCCTGCTTGAGCAGGACGCCCGCGCGGCGCGGCACGAGGACCTTCACGTTGCGGTTCCGGCGCGTGTAGTCGCGGACCTCGACCCGCCCGTCGCGCGCGTCCACGACGGCGCTGGCCGGCACGAGGCGGTTGCGCACGAGCCAGGGCACCGCGCCCGCCAGCGTCAGCTCCACGCTGCCGCCACGAGGGCGCGCGACATGAATCTTGATGTGCTCCGCAGGTCTTGCGAGCGCGGAGGTCTGCTGGATGAAGCTCACCACGCGCGACATCGAAGCCATGGAAAACAAGACGCCCCGCCCCAACGAGGCGACCCCGACGGGTTGCTACTTCGGGACGGGGTGCTTCCTGTACAGCCTGCACTGATTCAGCGCAGGCTGTAGGTGAAGCAGCTCGTGCCGAAGTAGCAGCCCGTGAGCGGAGGCACGGCGCGGTGGATCGGCGCGTTCTCGATCTCTTCGATCTGGTTCTTGTTCATCTCATCGCCTCAGATGCGGGTCCAGACGTAGCAGCCCGTGTGCGGAGGCAGCGTGAAGCTGACGCCGCTCCCGGGGGCCGGTGCGTGCTCGATCGCCTCGATGTCGGAGACCTTCATGGTCATCGCCTCAGAGGCGGGTCCAGAGGTAGCAGCCCGTCAGGTAGGGGCCGGCCTGGTTGGGCGCGGCGCGTTCCATCGTCTCGATCTCGGAAGCCTTCAGCGTCATGTTCCAAACACTCCGCCGGTCGTGCCCGGCCGCCTCGCAGACGCCCGGGGCGTCAAGAACGCTGCGGCTGCGCAGCAGGCGGGCTCCTGGATGCGTCCAGACGGGCCTTCAGCATCGCGCCCAGGCATCGGTCTCCACGCGATAGTCCATGAACGTCCAGCCGTACGAGGGGGCCCACTCGCGGACGTGGCGCTGCACGTCGGCCGAGGGCCCGGAGAAGTGGAGCTGGACGAAGCCAAGCTCGTCCGCGTCGAGCTGCGTCCCGACCTGCGACCAGGCGCGCGCCACGGCGTGGAACGTCCAGGCGCCGCTCGTGGCACCGAGGAGCCCCGGCGCCTCGTGCGCGAAGGACACAGAGGAACACAGAGGCGTCTTTTCTCGTCCTCTGTGACCTCTGTGTCCTCCGTGGCTGGAGTGGAGCGCGGACAAGATCAGGCAGCGGGCAACGCGAACGCGAACGTGCTCCCCATCCCGAGCCCGTCGGACGCCGCCCAGATCCTGCCCCCGTGCTGCTCGACGATGCCGCGGCTGATGTAGAGGCCCAGGCCCGTCCCGGAGCGGGACTGGCCCGCGCGGTCGTGCACCTGGCTGAAGGGGCGGAAGAGGCGCTCGATCTGGTCGCGCGAGAGGCCCGCGCCGGTGTCGGCGACGCGGACGACGACCTCGTTCCCCTCGCGGCGCGCGCTGACCTCGATGCGGCCGCCCGCGGGCGTGAACTTGATCGCGTTCCCCACGAGGTTGAGGAGCACCTGGGCCACGCGCGCGGCGTCGGCGCGGACGCGCAGGCCGGGCTCGGCGCGCGCCTCGAGCTTCACGCCCGCGAGCCGCGCGGCCTCGGCGAAGCTCTCGACGGCCTGCGCGACGGCGAGCGGCACGTCCACCTCGGCGGGGTTCATCGAGAGCTTGCCCGTCTGCACGCGCGAGGCGTCGAGCAGGTCGCGCACCATCAGCGAGAGGTGCTCCACGTTGCGGTTGAGCACGTCGACGCTGCGGCGCTGCTTGTCGGAGAGCCCGCTGTCGGAGCGCAGCAGGTGCGCCTGGAGCTTGATGGGAGTGAGCGGCGTGCCCAGCTCGTGCGCGGCGTTGTTGATGAACTGCGTCTTCATGGCGTCCAGCTCGCGCAGGCGCTGGGCGGTGGAGCGCTCGGAGACGTCGCGGATCGCCACGACGCGCACGCTCCGCCCCTCGTGGGGGAGGTCGCGCGCGGTGATCTCGGCGTCGAAGCGCGTGCCGTCGCGCCGGCGCCCCTTGACCTCGTAGGGCGCGTCGTCGCGGCTCGCGATGCGGTGGCGGATCGTCTCGTGGTCCTCCGGCGCCACGATGTCGAACGCGGTGAGGCCCGCCACCTCGTCGGGCCCGTAGCCGAAGAGGCGCGCGAAGGCGGCGTTGGCCTCCAGGATCGTGCCGTCCTCGTGGATCGCGACGCCCTCGAACGTGGCGTCGGAGAGACGGCGGAAGCGCTCCTCGCTCTCGCGCAGCGCGTCGGCCAGGCGCCGCATCTCGATCTTCTCCTCGGTCTGGCGCACGCTCTCGCGCGCGAAGAGGGCGCCGGCCGCCGCGGTGAACATGATGTACGCCTCGCGCACCACGAGGTCGCTTGCGTGGCCCCCGGCGCTGCCCAGGAGCGTGATCATGAGCAGGTCGCTCGCGCAGTAGACCGCGGCGGCGAAGAGCGTCTCCAGCCAGCCGTAGCGGAAGGCGACGGCGGTCGTGCTCACGAGCCAGAGCGGATAGAACGGCGAGTGGAGCCCGCCCGTGACCGCGAGCCACACGCTGATGAAGACGGCATCGAGCGCCGTGGTGAAGTAGCTCGACGCGAGGACGGGGAAGCGCTTGTACGGCTGGAAGGCGACGACGCCGATGCCGTAGGCGTTCGCGAGCACGATGACGGCGTACGCCAGCGCCGGCGACGTGCCGTCCTTGGGCATCAGGAAGGCGTAGACGAGCGAGTTGAGCAGGATGATCGCAAAGCGGAGGCCTGCGAGCGCCCGCTCGGCGGCGTACGCCTTCTCGACGGCCGCCTCGTCTTCCCTCACGGCGTCGCGCAACGACGCCTCCCCGCAACAACCCGCCGCATCACCCGATGCGGTCGTTCCCCATCCCATTTAATAGAGGGCGGCCCCCATGTTCGAGCGAGCACCGTGCCGACCGCCGATGCCCACGCTCCAAGCCCCGAGGACGTGCGCGATGCCGCGCAGCGCCTCTTGGCGCGCCGTCACGCGCAGCGCGCGCGCCCCACGTTCGGCGACGAGGCCGACGCCGCGCTGCTCGCGGCCCTGCGCGCGCGCCCCGACGAGGCGCAGGCGCGCGAGGCGGGCCTCCGCGTCGGGCGCGAGGTCTACGCGCGCCGCTGCTACGAGGACAACGTGCCCGGCGCCGTCGCGATCCTCTCCACGACGCTCCTGGCCTCGGGCCTGGGCTCCGTCTCCGTCGAGTCCTGGTTCCATCGCCAGGGCGTGCTCGCGTTCCGCCCGCTCGACGAGCGCGACGCGGCCGCGGCCTCCTCCTACGTCTCGGGGCTCCTCGCGGGATATCTCGGCGAGGCGCTGAATTGCCGCGCTGAGGCGCAGGCGCAGCCCGGGGCGCGCTTCGCGGTGCGCCTGCTCGAAGGGCGCGACGTCAACCACGGGAGGGCCGCCGCGTGATGGACCACGCCTCGCGCGTCGACGTCGCCCTCGCCGACCTGCTCAAGCACGAGGGCCTCACCGGCGCCTCGCTGATCAGCCGCGACGGGCTCTGCGTGCGCGCCGCGGGACGCTCGGAGGTCTCGCGGGAGACCTTCAGCGCGATGAGCGCGACCCTCATGGGCGCCGCCGAGATCGCGCTGCGCGAGCTGGACAACGCGCCCGCGCGGTCCATCGTCGCGGCCACGCCGAGCGCCTGCATCATCATCGTGGGAGCCTCGCGCGAGATGCTCCTCGTCGCCTCGGCCCGCGCGGACGTCCCGCTCGCGCCGCTCGTCGCGCGCGTCGAGGAGGCGGCGCGCGGCCTGGCCAAGATCCTCTCGGGTGCCTGATGTCGAGCGTGGAGGCGGTGGGGGTCCCCCAGCTGGAGCGGCTCATCTGCCCCATGCCCGAGCACAGCTCCGTCCTCTTCGTCAACGATCCGGGCGTCGAGGCCGAGGCGTTCCTCTACCAGGGCGCCTACGCGCACCTCTCCGCGGGCCGGCGCGTCGTCTACGCCGTGACCAACCGCGCGCCCGAGAGCGTGCTCGCCGCGATGTCGGCGCTGGGGCTCGACGTCTTCAGCCACAAGGAGCAGCTCATCTTCGTCGACGCGTTCGCCGCGCACATGGCGCAGCCCTCCAGCGCGCAGCACGTCGTGCAGCAGCCCTCGAACCCGCTCGACTTCGCCCGCACGCTGGAGGCCGCCGCGCGCGAGGCGCCCGACGCGATGCTCGTGGTGGACGGGCTCTCGACGCTCGTCGACCAGGCCGGCCCCGAGAAGTTCGAGGCCGCCTGGCCGCGCATCCAGGGCGCCATGGCGCGCTTCCGCTGGTCCGAGTCGCTCTTCACGAAGTGGCCCTACGGCGAGGGCGTCATGCGCCTCCTCGACGACTTCGACGCGGTGGTCACGCTCAAGGGCGTCGAGGACCGCATCACCATCTCGCAGTACTTCCGCGTCGAGCGCGCGCGCTGGCGCCCGGACGTCGACACGAAGCCCCGCCTCTACCGCGCGCTCAAGCCCGGCGGCGTCCACGTCTTCATCCCGAAGATCGTCATCACCGGCCCCTACAACGCGGGCAAATCCTCCTTCGTGCACGCCGTCTCCGACACCGCGGTCTCGGTGGACGAGCTGGGCACGACCGTCGCGCTCGACCACGGCCGCGTCACCATGGAAGGCCTCACCGCCGACATCTTCGGCACGCCCGGCCAGTCGCGCTTCGACCCGATCCTGCGCGTCGTCGCGGGCCAGGCGCTGGGCGTCGTCGTCGTGGTCGACAGCACGAAGCCCGAGTCGTTCGCGCGCGCCGCCGAGATGATGGCGCTCACGTGGAAGCAGGGCCTCCCCGGCGTCGTCGCGGCCAACAAGCAGGACCTTCCGGGAGCGCTCTCCCCCGAGGAGATCGCGAAGACGATGACCATCCCCAAGGGCATCCGCGTCGTGCCGTGCAGCGGCCAGGACCGCGAGAGCGCGCGGCGCGTGCTGCGCGAGCTGATCGACCTCATCCTCGCCCACGTGGTGAGCGCGTGATGAGCGGAGCCGGCGCCGGGCCGGGCCTCGGCCCCAGCGCGACGAGCCCGGGCGGCGCGCCCGCCCCCAAGGTCGAGACCGGCGTGCGGCGCCTCGACGACCTGCTCGAAGGCGGCGTGCCTCCGACCAGCGTCACGCTGCTGTACGGCCCGCCCTTCCTCGGGAAGGAATTGCTATCGCGCCTCTTCCTGCTCCAGGGGCTGCGCCAGGGCGTGCCCGGCATCCTCGTCCTCACGGGGCAGGCGACCAGCGACGCGCGCGCCCAGCTCGCGCAGATCGACCCCGCGTACCCCGGGTACGAGCGCCAGGGGCTCATCTGCTTCGTCGACACGTACAGCAAGTCGATCGGCGCGGAGGACGACTTCGCGCAGGCCGAGTACGTGGACGGCCCCGTCAACCTCAACGCGGTCAGCCTCGCGGTCAACAACGCGCAGCGCCGCATCATCGCCGAGCACGCGACGCACCGGCTCGTCTACGACAGCGTCTCGACGACGACCACGTACACCAACGCGCAGACGACGTTCCGCTTCCTCCAGGTGCTCGTGGGCAAGGCCAAGCGCGCGGGCGCGACCACGATGCTCCTGCTCGACCAGGGCATGCACACGGACGCCGAGGTGCAGACGTTCAAGCACCTCAGCGACGGCATGATCGAGGTGCGCGCCGAGGGCACGAGCAACTTCCTGCAGGTGGCCGGCATCGGCGTCACGGAGAACCGCGGCTGGGTCGAGTACCGCTTCACCGAACGTTTGTTCGACGTGACAGGCTCGTTCTCGGCCGGGCGGATTCGCTGATTCTTCTGGGCAAGGGCACGGGCAAGTCCCATCCCGACGCTGTTTGCCGGCGCGCTCATTTCCCAACACCGCGCATCCGAGGCATCCGCGGATTCCGGGATTCTCGGTGTTGGGAAGGGAGCGCCACGAAGACGAGCACGGTGGAGGAACTTGCCCTTGCCCGTGCCCGCGGGCTACAGGAAGCCCAAGCCCAGGATCGCGATCGCGACGAGGATCGCGGAGTGCTTGAGCCCGGCCTGGAAGTTGCCCTCGCTCATCACGCCCACGACCATGCCGCTGCCCAGCGCCTGCACGAGGCCGACGCCGAAGTAGACGTAGCGGAAGTCGGTGAGCGTCATCTGGTGGCTCACCAGGAGGCCGCCGCCCGCGAGGTTGCCGCCGATCTGGCTGGTGCTGGTGAGCACGCTGGGGATCAGGAGGCCCTGGAGCGCCGCGGTGACGGCGAGGAAGACGCCGAACGCGACGTAGACGACGATGACGTAGAGGCGCATCGCGGCGCGGCGCTCGGCCTCCACGGCCTTCAGCTCGCGCGCGTCGCGGGCCGCCGCTGATAGCACGTCCTTGACGTTGCCGCCGGCCTGCGTGGCCTTGATCATGAGCGCGACGGAGCGCGTGACGAGGGGCGTGCCGACGCGCTCGGCGAACATGCGCAGCGCGTCCTGGAAGGGCGTGCCCCAGCTGACCTGGTGCGCCATGCGGCGGACCTCGTCGTTGAGGCGGCCGTAGTCGCCGCGCGCCGCGACGCGGATCGCCTGCGCCATCGTCATGCCCGCGTTGTGCGACTCGTTGAGGTCGCGCAGGAAGTCGGGGAAGCGGTCCTCGATCTGCTGGATGTTGCGGTCGCGGACGAAGCTGAAGTAGGCCGTGGGCGCGCAGGCGAGCAGGATCGCGACGCCCGAGAGCAGCGGCGCCGTCATCGGGCGCGTGGCGGTGGAGAAGGCGCGGTCGAACGCGCCGCCCCAGACGAGGAACGAGAGCCCGACCACGACGACGGCGAGCGGGATCGTGATCAGGAGCGTCGTGATCTCGGCGGCCGCGGCGCGGTTGTCGAGGCCGAGGCTGCGCGCGCGCTCGTAGAGCCTGGGCGCGCGCGAGGCGACCAGCGCGGCCATCGCCATCGTGGTGGCGGCGCCGATGAAGAGGAGCGAGAGGTCCCAGGGCGTGTGCGCGCCGCGGCTCGGGTTCGTGAGGATGCCCACGCGCACGAGCACGACGATCGCGATCAGGAGCGCGGGGATCAGGCCCAGGAAGAGGTAGACGGTGCGCGCGGTGCCCGTGGGGCGCGTGGGCTGCGGCGCCTGCTCGACGGCCTCGCGCACGAAGGGCGGAAGCGGCTGCACGGGCAGCTCGCGATCATCGTGGTGGATCGGGGGGATCGAGGTCAAGGCTCACCCCTCCGGGGCCATGTTCTTGAGCACCCACGAGAACGCGCCGTGCGTGAGCGGCAGGAGCAGGAAGACGAGCAGGAAGAGGAACGTCTGCGACGTGCCCGTGGAGCGGCCCACGACGAGCATGATGCTGAGCATGACGAGCATGAAGAGCGGGCCCGCGATGACGACCGTCACGTAGGATTCCGCGAGCACGCCGAGCCCTTCGAGGAACTCGCGCTGCACGCGGCGGTTCTCCGTCATGTACTGCTCGGCCTTGCTCGCGAAGTAGGCCTTGAGGTCGCCCCCCGAGAGGATCGTGGTCTTGGCGCCCTGCAGGAACTCCTGGAAGCGCAGGCTGGGCGAGCGCCCGATCGCGCGGCTGATGGCGGTGACGAGGTCGATGCCGAGGAGGTCCACGTCGCGCACCATCCACGCGACCTCCTTCGCCACCTCGCCGTAGGTCGTCTCGCGCGCGAGGTCGCGCAGCAGCACGGTGGGCACGACGCCCGCGCTCGACATCGCGGCGATGAAGTTCACCGCGTAGGGGAGGTCGCTGTCGATGCGGCGGCGCCGCTCGCCCGCGCGGTAGTCCGGATAGACCTGCAGCCCGACGTAGGTGGAGCCCGCGAGCATCACGGGCAGGATGATCATGACCGCGGCGATCGCCGTGCTGGGCGGGCCCGACGCGACGGCCGTGAGCCCGAAGAGGAGGAAGACGAGCACGTAGCCGCCCACGAGCACGAGCAGCGTCGCGAGCCACGTGAGCGCGACGAACGCCTCGGGCAGCATCGCGATGTGCGCCTGCTCCAGCGAGAAGCGGAGCTTGTCGGCGCGCGCCGCGCTGCGCCGGGCCGGGGCGCCGAAGAGCGCGAGCGCGACCCGGACGAAGCCGTCGGCGTTGCTCTCACGAGGCAACCGGGGCCACCTCGAGGTCGCGCAGCGTGCGCGCGGCGTCGATCGCGTAGCCGTTGATGACGCGCGACACGCTCGCGATGTCGCGGATGCGCTTCTCCTTGAGCAGGAGCAGGATGCGGACGCGGCGGTCGAACTCGGCGCGCAGCGCGGCCTCGGCCAGGTGGCGCTCCTCCGCGACCTCGCCGAGCACGAAGGACGCGCCCGAGTAGCGGAAGCGCCCCTCGTTGCCGTCCCAGTAGAACGCGCGGTTGGTGAGCAATTCGCCCGTGCGCGGGTCGGCGCCGGTGAGCTCGACGATCTCGCGCATCTTGCGCACGCGCCCCGTGGGCAGGCGCAGGTCGGCCTGGATCGCGATGATATCAAGCGAGGCGAGCATGTTGCGCGGGATCTCGATGGGCTTCGACTCCAGGCGGTGGACGGCGCTGGGCACCGAGTCCGCGTGCATGGTGCTGAACACCGTGTGGCCCGTCGCCATCGCCTGGAAGAGCACGTACGCCTCGGCGCCGCGCACCTCGCCCAGCAGGATGTACTCGGGGCGCTGGCGCAGGCTCGCCTTGAGCAGGTCGAACATGTCGACCTCGCCCGCGCGCTTGCCTGCGTGGTCCGCGCCGCCGCCCGCGCGCGTGACGCCGGGGATCCAGTTCTCGTGGACGAGGTTCAGCTCGCGCGTGTCCTCGATGCTCACGATCTTCTTCTGCGGCGGAATGAACAGGGACAACGCATTCAGGGTTGTGGTCTTGCCCGACGCCGTGCCGCCGCAGACGAGCGCGCTGGCGCCGTGCTCGACGGCGAGCCAGAAGTACGCCATCATCTCGGGGCTCATCGTCTCGTAGATCAGGAGGTCCGTCGGCGTGAGTGGGTCGCTGCGGAACCGGCGGATGGTGAACGTGCTGCCGCGCGTCGTGACCTCGCGCGAGAGCGAGGCCTGGAGGCGCGAGCCGTCGGGGAGCGTCGCGTCCACGAGCGGATCGGCCACGCTGATGTGCTTGCCCGAGCGCTGCACGAGCTGCATGACGAAGCCGTCGAGCGCGTCGTCGTTGGGGAAGACGACGTTGGTGCGGATGCTCTCGTAGCGCCGGTGGTAGAGGAAGACGGGGAGCTTCGCGCCGTCGCAGGAGATGTCCTCGATGTTCGGGTCCTGCATGAGGACGTCCAGGCGGCCGTAGCCGAGGAAGTCGCGCTCCAGGTAGTAGGCGACGCGCGCCCGCGAGAGCGGACCCAGGTGCACCTTGTGGCGCTTGGCGAGCGCGTCGAAGCGGTCGGCCAGGTAGGCGCGCGCGCCGCGGCGGTCGAGCGCGTCGATGTCGACGTCGAGCGTGCGCAGGAAGGCGTCGCGCACGAAGTCGAACGCCTCCTGCTCCTCGGCCGTCATCTGCGGCTCGAAGACCTCGTAGCGGTAGGCGTTGGTCAGCTCGTCGTACGCGATGCGCACGTAGCTGTACGGGGGGCGGATCGGGCGCAGCTCCACGACGCGCTCGTGCGGCGCGGGGGGCGGGATCGCCGTGACCTCGCGCTCCTCGAACTGGACCTCGGGCTCGGGCTCCTCGCCGCGCAGGCGCGCCACGAAGCCGCGGAATCCCCTGGGCGCCTTGGCCGCGGGGTGAGGCGCATCGGGCACCGGCGCAAGCTCCGAGAGCGGCGTGGGCGCGGGCGCGCCGAAGAGGATGGACTCCAGCTCCCGGTCGTCGGTGGGCGCATCGCCCGGGGGCGGATCGACCTTGGGGGACGACTTGCGGAAACCCCCCGGGATCTTGGAAGCGCTCACGGGATCAACTCGATTCCGCGGTTTGGCGCTATATAACCCTGGCGAAGGCGCACAGCGGCCAAACCGCCGCGGTCCGCGGGTCGGGCGGAGAAGACATTCGGCGGTCACGTTTCGATTGATATACGTGCCCCCGACAGACCTGCCGCGTCCAGGAATGCCGCGCCAAGGCCACCGTCTGCGTCATGGGCAAGCCGCCTCCGAGACCACGGGCACGATCCTGCTCCTGGCGATCGCGGTCGCGCTCGCGGGCGTCTTCGCGCTGGCGATCTTCAACCTCCCGCCGCCCCTGCCCTCCTCGCACGCGACGCTCCAGGCGTTCACGCCGCCCGCGTCCGACCAGTTGGTCATCGAGCACCGCGGCGGCCCCGCCATCCCGCTGGGCTCGCTCACCGCGGCGGTGCGCGTCAACGGCACGCTCACGCAGTTCAACGTGGGCGCCGGCATCACGAGCGGCACGTGGACCGTGCTCGCGCCCAACGGCACGGCCAAGGCCGCGGGCGACAGCTTCTCGGCGGGCGACCAGGCGATCTACACCGCGCCCGCGCTGTGGGGCGCCGACGCGAGCGTGCAGGTCGTCAACGGCGCGACGACGGGCGGCCTGGGCGCCGCGCTGGCCCTCGCTCCAACGACCGTGCAGGCGAAGGACAATGCGAAGCCCACGTTCGTCTCGGCGCGCACGCTCACCACCACGACGATCCAGGTCAACTTCACGGAGCCCATCCGCAACCTCACGGACCCGGCCTCCGTCGTCATCAGCCCGCTGGACTTCACCGTGCAGAACGCGGGCATCACGTACACGGTGACGGCCGTTCGCCTCTTGGCGAACGGCTCGTCCGCGGAGATGACCTTGGCGAGCGCGATGCCCACGAGCGCGACGCCCTACGTCAACGCGACCGCCTCGCCCGCGTGGACCTCCGACCTCGCGGGGAACCCGCTCAACGCCACCGCCTCGGTGGTGGCCTCGGACGGCGTGGCGCCTGGCATCACCAGCGTCGCGGCGAGCAGCGTCTCGGTCGCGGGCGCCACCATCACGTGGACCACCGACGAGCCCGCCGCCACGAGCCTCGTCGACGTGGGCCCGACGCCCGGCCTGGGCATCGTCGTCTCGGCGCCCTCGGGCGGCACGTCGCACAGCGCCACGCTCTCGACGCTCTCCGACAACCAGCTCTACGACTTCGAGGTCGTCTCGACGGACGCCAACGGCAACGCCGCGGCCTCCTCGATCCTCAGCTTCACCACCTCGGCGTTCCCGGCCTCCACCGGCGGCGCCACCGGGTCGAACCGGCTCTCGCTCTCCTCGGGCGTCTCGCTCTCCTCGGGCGTCCTCTCGACCGCGCTCACCGTCACGCTGAAGGACCCCAACGGCACCGCCCTCAACGCGACGGGCAACACCGTGGTCAACCTCGCCACCAACAGCACGTCGGGCTCGTTCTTCTCCGACCCCACGGGCGCCACGCCCGTCACGAGCGTCACGATCCTCGCGGGCCAGAGCGCCGCGACCTTCTACTACCGCGACTACCGCGACGCGGGCACCTCGGCGCTCACCGCGGAGTCGGAGGGCGTGATCCCCGCCTCGACGCTCGCGCAGGTCTCGCTCAACAGCGGCCGCACCTTCGCCTACCACCTGACGTTCAGCGCGCTCCCCGCCATGCCCATCGCCAACGGCGCGGACGTGTCGGGCTTCACCGTCGCCCTGCGCGACGTCTTCGACCAGCCCGTCGTGCCCCCGTGGACCATGACGGTGAACCTGAGCACGAACAGCACGGTGGGCTACTTCACCGACACGGGCGGGAGCGTCATCTCCTCCTTGTCCTTGTCGAGCAGCAGCGCCTCGTTCAAGTACCACGACGGGCGCGGCGGCGCGGCCCTCGTCATGGCGTTCGCCAACGGCACGCAGCCCGCGGCCGCGCAGGTGAGCGTCTCGGGCAGCAGCCAGGTCTTCGGCCTGCTATCAAGCGCGCAGACGTGGACCGGCCTCAACACGTACGGCGCGGGTCTGCTCAACGTCACGAACCTCGCCACGCCCAACGGCACGCTGCTCCTGCCCAGCGGCAACGGCACGCTCATGGATCTCGGCGGCGCGCAGACCGTGACGGGCAACAAGACGTTCGCCTCGGGCACGCTGCGCGCGGCCGACCTCTACGACGCCAACGGCAAGGCGATCCTCAACCTCAGCGCGACCGCGAACGCCATCGACGGCCTGACGATCACCGACGCCGCGAGCGGCGGCACCGTGACGATCGGCGCCTCGGGCGGAGACGCCAACGTCCCGCTCAACCTGGCGAGCAAGGGAAGCGGTGCGCTCCAGCTCAACGGCCAGGCGATCGCGCTGGGCGGCTCGTTCACGACCACGGGCGCCAACGCGCTCACGTTCGCGACGACGGGCACGACCAGCGTCACACTCCCCACGAGCGGCACGCTGCTCTCCACCGCCGGCGCGGTCCCGATCCACGACCTCGTGGTGGGAAGCGGCGCCGCGACGCTCAACGTGCTCGCGCCCAGCGCCACCAGCGGCGTGCCTCTCGTGAGCCAAGGCAGCAGCGCGGACCCGACGTTCGGCGCGATCAACCTCGGCTCCGCGAGCGCGGTCACCGGCACGCTCGCGTACAGCCACCTCGCGCTCACCGGCGCGATCCAACCCTCCGACCTCTCCGCGGCCGTCAACGGCTCGTTCCTCGTCAACGCGAGCAACAGCATCCCGACCGCGGACCTCCAGGACGCCTCCGTCACCGCCGCCAAGCTCGCGGGCTCGATCCCCTACAGCAAGCTCTCGTTGGCGGGCAGCATCCAGCCCTCGGACCTCTCGGCGGCCGTGAACGGCTCGTTCATCCTCAACCAGAACGCGCAGGTGCTCACGGGCCACCTCGCCGCCGCCAGCGTCACGGCGGAGAAACTCAACCTCAACGCGAGCAGCATCGCGTACGGCAAGCTCGCGCTGACGGGGAACGTCGTGAACGGCGACCTCGCGGCCAACACGATCGCGTTCAGCAAGCTCGCGCGCACGGGCACGTCCGGCCAGGCGCTCCTCTCGGGCGGCGCGGGCGCGGACGCCGCCTACGGCGCGCTCAACCTCGCAGGGGGAAGCAGCATCGTGACCGGCACGCTCCCCGTGGGCAACGGCGGCACCGGCGCGACCTCGTTCACGACCAACGGCGTCGTGCTGGGCGGCGCGACGCTCTCCACCACCGCGGCAGGCGCGGCGAACCAAGTCCTGCGCATCCCCTCGGGCGGCGGCGCGCCCGCGTTCGGGGCCATCGACGTGTCACAGAGCGCCGCCGTCACCGGCACGCTGGCGATCGCGAACGGCGGCACGGGCCTGACGAGCGCGGGCGGCACGGCGAACCGCGTCCTCGTCACGACCGACGGCACCACGTGGACCGCGGGCCAGGTCAACCTCAACTCCGCCATGGTCAGCGGCAGCATCGGCCCCACCACCGGCGGCACGGGCCAATCGACCTACACGCTGGGCGACACGCTCTACGCGAGCGCCGCGAACACGCTCGCGAAGCTCCCGGGCAACACCGCGTCCACCAAGATGTTCCTCTCGCAGACCGGCACGGGCGCGGTCAGCGCCGCGCCCTCGTGGAGCGCGCTCGCGGCCGGCGACATCCCGAGCCTCGACGCCTCCAAGATCACGACGGGCACGTTCGCGGACGCGCGCCTTTCCAGCAACGTCGCGCTGCTCAACGCCGCCAACTCGTGGACCGCGGTGCAGACGTTCACGCTCGGCATGCGTCTCACGCCCACCGCGAGCGCCTCGATCCCCACGTGCACGGCGGGCCTGGAAGGCTCGCTCTACTACGACAGCACGCTCCACGCGCTGCGCATCTGCGGCCAAGGCTCGGCGTCCCTGCTGCTCCCCGCGTCGGACGGGACGAGGCTGATCAACCACGTCTTCCCCGCCACGGGCACCTCCGAGACCATCAGCGTCAGCCAGCCCGACACGAGCTACGGCGTCGTGTGCCAGCCGCAATACGCGGCAAGCCAGAACCCGATCATCAGCGGCAAGACCACGACGAGCTTCGTCATCACGTATGGCAACGGTGGCCGCAGCGGCACCGCGGACTGCTTCATCTTCCGGTGATATCATGCGGCGCGCGAACGATCGGGCGGCGGCGGGCGTCGTGGCGGCCATCATCATGCTGGGCGCCATCGTGGCGTTCCTGGTCTACATGAACGCGACGTGGGTCCCCGCGTGGGTCGAGTCGAAGGAGTCGAGCCACGCCGCGGACGTGGGCGACGCCATGGCGACGTGGGCCATCGACGCGGAGGACCACGCGGCGCGCGACCAGGTGGGCTCCCGGTGGAGCGTGACCGCGCCCCTGGGCGTCTCGGGGCTTCCGATGCTCGGGACGGGCGCCTCGTCGGGCGAGATCTCGCTGGCGACGACGCCGACGCTCAACGTCTCGCAGAGGAGCCTCCCAGTCCTGCTCGCGGGCGGGGGCGTGTCGCTCACCACGCACACGCTGCGCTATCCCAACCAGACGATCACGTACGCGCTGGGCGCGCTGCAGGTGGACCAGAGCGATGGCTCGTGGGTGGACCTGCGCAGCCTCGTCTCGGCCTCGCGCGCGGCGAGCGGCACGATCTCGCTCGCGATCCAGGCCGCGAACGTCACGGGGGGCCCGCAGCAGGCGGGCGGCAACGGGAACGCGCTCGTCGCGGGCACGCTCACCGGCGTCACGAACCAGACGCACGCCGCGGGCAACGTGACGATCCAGGCGCAGGGCGTCGACGCGGGCGCGTGGCGCGCGGCGCTCAACCGGACGCTCGTGGCCTCCGGCCTGCGCGGCGAGGGCGCCTTCCGGGCCGACTGCCAGGGCTTCGTCTCGGCGAAGGACTTCTGCTACACGGCCGGCAACAACACGGCCAGCCAAGTCGAGGTCGTCCTGTACAACGTCGGGAGCGGCTGGACCACGCAGGTCGCGGCGTTCGCCACCGAGGTTCGTTCGTAGTTCTTGGCGAAATGCTGAAGTCCATCCATGCGCCCCTCCGCGGGCAGTCCGATGCAGACCGGACCCGAACCCCACGAGGCCCTGGCCCGCCGCTCCTCGCTTCCGCGTGACGAGCCGATCGACCTGGGCTCGCTCCTGGACGACGCTCCCCACGCCGTCGTGGTGCTCGACGGATCGGGCCGCATCATGGCCGCGAACGCGCGCGCCGAGGCGCTCCTCAACGCCCCCGCGGACGTCCTGGTGGGCGCCCCGCTCGACGCGCGCCTGGCGCCCGGCTCGCTGGCCGACTTCGAGCGCGCCTTCACCGCGAGCCTGCGCCGGGGCGAGGCGCCGCCCGACCTGGAGCTCGGCCTCGCGCAGGGGCTCGTGGACGCGACGTTCCTCCCCGTGATGGACGGGCGGCGCCTCGTCGTGCTCCTCCTGCGCGACCTCACGCCGGAGCGCACGCGCCGCGACGAGGCCATGCGCGCCGAGGCCGCGCAGTACCGCAAGATGGCCGACCTGGGCAAGCTCATCGCGGGGGTCGCGCACGAGCTGCGCACGCCGCTGACCTACGTCGCCAACAACCTCGCCATCCAGCGCGCGCGCCTCGAGGACGCCTCGGGGAACGCCGACGACGCGAAGGCCATCCTCCGCGACGCGCTCGCCGCCAACCTCACCGCGCAGGAGGGCGTCAACCGGCTCGCGCACGTGCTCCAGGAGCTTCGCCCGCTCTCGCGCAACCGGCCCATGCGCCTGCGGGCCGTGGACCTCGCCGACCTCGTGCTCGACGCGGTGCAGACGTTCCGCGCGGCCGACGGCGACCGCGTCCGCGTCGCGCTCGACCTCCAGGCGACGCACCGCGTGGCGCTCGACCGCGACGACATGGCGAACGTGCTGATCAACCTCCTCAACAACGCGGCGGACGCGATCGGCCACCAAGGCTCGATCGAGGTCAGCACGCGCAACGCGACCGTCCCGCCCGAGATCCGCATCGTGGACCACGGCCCCGGCGTCGCGCCCGACTTCGCGCCGCAGCTCTTCGAGCCCTTCCGCACCACCAAGCCGGACGGCACCGGGCTGGGCCTCTTCATCAGCCGCCGCACCGTCGAGGCGCACGGCGGCACGCTCACCTACGAGCCCACGCCCGGCGGGGGCGCGACGTTCGTGATCCGGCTGCCTTGCAGCGAGACGACGTAGCCCAGGCGCTTCGCGCCCACGAGGAAGACGGGAAGACGAGCGGACTTTCGTCTCACCTCTTCCTGTCTTCCCTGACGCCGAAGGCGTCCATGTGCAGCAGGAACAGGATTATTCCAGTAACGGATACACGCGGTGCCTGGAGGCGAACCACGCATGTCCGACACGGATATCTGCGCGCCCGCTCCGTTCGATAGCATCCTCGACGCCGTGGGGCGACGCCGATGGTCCGCCTCCGAAGGCTCTCGCCCGCGGGCGGCGCGACGATCTGGGCGAAGTGCGAGCACCTCAACCCGGGCGGCGCGCCGGGCCTGATCGAGCGCGCGGAGAGCCGGGGCCAGCTCGCGCCCTCCGCCGCCGCCGCGGGGACGCGCGACTTCTGCCTGGACATGGCAATGCCCGCGCACGATGCGACGATGGCCTGGTGCAGGCCGCCGGCGACTACGTCTGGATCTGCGACGTACCGACGCGGGCATGCGCGGGGGCTGGCGGATGCCGCACATGTTTGGCGTCAAGCTGAATGGCGAAGGGCTCGATGGTCCTCCATGCGAGACATGCGGCCGGAGGACGCCCGCGCGATGCTCCGCCAGGGGCGCGTGGGCGTGCTCGCGTTGGCGCGCGGCGGCGACGCCTACGGGCTCCCCGTCTACTACGCGTTCGACGGGCGCCACCTCTACTTCCACACCCACCCCGGGCACAAGAGCGACTACATCGGCGCGACGCGCGAGGCCTGCTTCACGCTGGTCGCCGCGCGGAGCACAGACGAGTGGGCGAGCATCATGGTCTTCGGCGTGCTCGAACGCGTCGACGGGACGCCCTCGCACCTCGCCGCGATGCACGCGCTCATGGCCGTGCCGCTTCCCCCCGAGTGGGGCGTGAGCGAGGCGGGCGAGCCGCGGCGCGGGGGCGAGGGCGCCGCGACCTACCGGCTCACGCCCACGCGCATCTCCGGACGCTTCAGCCAGCGCGAGGTCGAGCCCTCCGCCCTGGAGGTCTCCTGATCCGGCCCGCGCCGACGCGCGCGTGGTCCGTCCAGCGCGGGTCGAGAGGGGTTCGGGAAATCCCCAACCGTGAAGCACCCCTTATCCTCCTTCCCGCCTTCATCCGGGCCTGAGAGCATGCGCGTCCTCCCCTTCGCGATCGTCCTCGTCCTCTTCGCGACCGCCGTCGTCCCCGCCATCCCCCGCGCCTGGGCGGCCGGCGGCGAGCGCTACGCCGTCTCCGGCGTGGTCCTGTCGGACGCCGGCGAGCCGCTGGCGAAGGCGCAGGTGAGCGCCTACGTCTCCGCCGACGGCTACGGGGCCAACGACCAGACCGTGACCGACGAGACGGGCGCCTACACGCTCTCGCTCCCGGCGGGGCAAGGGAACGTCAACGTCTACTACGCGCCCTGGCGCGCATCCGCCGGGCGCGACGTCACGGTCTCGGCCAACCTGACCGGCGTCGACTTCAAGCTCGTCACGCCGCCCCCCAAGACGGCCATCGTCGAGGGGCGCGTGCTCGGCCCCGACGGCGCGCCCGTCGAAGGCGCGACCGTGTCGCTGGGCTACGCGTGCTGCATCGCGTACGCCACGGCCACGCCGGCGCCCACCACCGCGGAGAGCGACAGCGCGAGCAGCGGCACGACCTCGGCGATGCCGATCCGCGCGCCCGGCCCCTACTATGGCGACTTCCCCGACCCCGTGACCACCGGCGCGGACGGCGCGTACCGCTTCGCCACCTACGGCGGAAGCTATCAGATGACCGCGTGGGCCAAGGGCTTCGCGCAGACGACGCAGACCGTCGAGGCCAAGGACAACGAGACCGTGAAGCAGGACGTCAAGCTGGAGCGCGTGCCGGCCGCCGATGCGATCGTCGAGGGCAAGGTCGTCGACGCCAGGACGGGCCTGCCCGTCGCCAACGCGCAGGTCTACGTCTCCAACCTCGCCTGGAGCCGCAGCAACTTCACGACCACCGACGAGAAGGGCGCGTTCCGCGTCGCCACGCTGCCGGGCTGGTCGCAGATCACCATCAGCGCCGAGGCCAACCGCCTCGTGCCCGAGCCGATGGCGACGGACGACAAGATCGTCGCGCGCCCCCTCCCCGCGCCCGGCGGCGAGGCCGGCCCCGCCTACTATCAGTATCAGCACGCGCTGAGCCTCGTCCCGGGCTCCAACCCGGTCGACGTGAAGCTCGCGCCCAAGCCCGCGCCCAGCGTGGCGCTCGTGGGCTACGTCGTGGACCACGACGCGAAGACCGGCGTGGCCAGCGCGTGGGTCAACGTCTGGAACCAGGACGCGGGCGAGTGGGGCAACGCGCAGACCGACGCGACGGGCTCCTACAAGATCCTCGTGCGCCCCGGCCACTACACGATCAACGCCTACGCCGACGGCTACCTCGGCGGCGCCGAGTCGTTCGTCCTCGGCGCGGACCCGAGCCAGGCGCGGCAGGACGTCCAGGTCGTCAAGGGCGCGCCGCGCTACGCCCCCTGCGACGAAGGGTGCGGCGGGCCCATCATGTACGAGAAGGGCATCGCCGCCTCGTCCGCCCCGGACGCCGCGCCCGCCACGGCCCCGACGGCCGCGTCCCCCTCGCCGGCCTCGGCGCGCGACGCCGCGAGCGCCGCGCCCACCGCGGGCGGCGCGTCGGGCGCGTCGAGCTCGGGCGCGCAGGCCTACAGCGGCACCGGCGGCGGCCTCCCGCCCTACAGCGAGAGCGCGGCGGGCACGCCCACGCCCACCGGCGAGGCGGGCGCCACGAAGCCCGCGCCCGGCCCCGCGCTGGCGCTCCTCGTGGGCGCGGTCGCCTTGGCGGCCCTCGCCGCGCGTCGGCGCCGCTAGGAGCCTATCCCGAAACCTGCGCGGCAGGCGAGGCCGACGAGGCGGGGGTGGATGCGAGGCGCGCGATCCCGAAGGAATCGCAGCGCGCTTTCGAGGCGTCGCGCAACGAAGCAGACGCCCCCGCATCGTCGGCCGCAGCCCCGCGCAGGTTTCGGGATAGGCTCCAAGCCGAAAAATCAAGCAAGGCTCATACGAGGATCCCGCGCTGATTCCGCCAGATGGGATGCACCAGCGAAGCCAGGTTCAGCGTGCGGGGAGCCTTGCTCCTGCGCGAGGAACGGACGTACCAACGAGGCCATTTGGCGACCGAGACGCTGGTCGTGGAGCGCCTGCCCTGATCTAGGGAAGAACGGGCGGCCCCTGCGTCGGGTCGGGGACCTGCTGGCCCACCGACTGCGTCGTGGAGCCCACGAGCGTCGAGAAGACATTGGGCACGCATTGCGCCGGGTCGATCATCACGGCGTAGGATCGGCCGCCGTCCACGTACTCCGTGACGACGAAGCCGACCTCGCTGTCCAGCGACGGGGTGACGCCGGTCTGGCCGTCGGGCGGGGCCGAGTCCACGTTGACGCACTGCGCCGGCGAGGCGCCCGCGAGGGGCGCGACGGACACGCCCAGGATCATCAGGATGAGCGCGGCGCGCGCGAGAGCAGACAGGAGATGGCCTCCGGACCCGGAGCCCTGTGCCGAAATGATAAGGCTTGTCGTGGGGGCGTTCGCCGGCGCGGAAGGGATCGGCCGCGACCGAAGACCTTGGACGACAAAGCTTATGGCGGCCTCCACGGAAGTCGGCGCGTCATGGCCGCGCTCCGCCTCGCGCTCAGCGTGATCCTCCTCGTGCTCGTCCTCCCGCTCGCGGCGGCGGCTCCGGCGAGCGGCGCGCTCGACGTGGGCGGGCCGATGCGGTTCGCGGGCAACCTCGCGGCCGACGCCGGGACGGCGGCGCTCTTCTGGAACGGGACGGCGCCCCCCGACCTCCAACTGCAGGGCAGCGCCCTCCACATCGAGCGCTCCGGCACGAGCGAGACCGTCGGGAAGACCCCCCTGGGGCCCGGCGTGAGCCTCAGCTCGCGCGACGTCGACGAGACCGCGGACGTGGCCGCCGGGCGCCTGACGCTCTCGCCGGGCGCGGGGGCGCAGGTCGTCGGTCTCGGCGTGCAGGGGATGGCGCGCCTGGAGGCCACCGACGCGACGCTGCGCGGCGTCAGCGCCGCCCCGCTGATCACCCTGGACGCGCAGCTCCAGCACCAGGCCGCGCACTGCTCGGCGACCCGCTGCCTCGCGGGCCTCGGCTCCTACGAGGTCGCGGGCGCGCGAGACGCGGGCATCGTCTCGGGCACGGTCACGCTCTTCCTGCGCGGCCCGGTCCTCCAGGTCACGGACGACCAGGGCGCCACCACGACCTACGCCTCGGGCCACACCGAGCAGTCCAACGGCGCGACGACGCAGGTCGACGACACGTGGGTCGTCGTCACGATCCAGAAGGCCACCGGCGGGTTCTCGCGCGCGAGCACGCAGGCCGCGTACCTCGACGCGCCGCACGTCACGGGCGCCGCCGTGAGCATGCCGGTCGCCACGGGCAACCTGCGCGTCGGCGGCAGGTCGTACAACGCGCAAGGCGAGGCCATCGAGGCCGCCGGCGCGCTCCGCCTCACCCTCGCGAGCCTGACGCGGCCCACGTCCCTGCCCGACGACGACCGCGTCGTCTACGCCGACGGGTTCCACGCGGACGTCGCCGGCGACGTCGCCACGATCAACCTCCACGAGGCGCCCGTGCTCTCGCAGGCGCCGGCCGAGGCCGCGGGGCTTGCCGCGCTGGGCGTGGCCGCGGCCGCCGCGGTCGCCTACTACTGGCCCCTCCTCGCGTTCCACGCGGCCGCGCTGGCGGCGCCGCTCTACACGCGCCTGCGCCAGCCCGAGATCCTCGACAACGGCGTGCGCAACCGGATCTATGATATCATCTGCGCGAACCCCGGCATCAGCGCGCGCGCCGTGCACCGCGAGAGCGCGCAGAGCTGGGGCACCGTCGTCTATCACCTTCGCCAGCTCGAGCGGCACCACCTCGTCGTCTCGCGCACGCTGGGCCGGACGCGCAACTACTACGAGAACCACGGCAAGTACCGCGGCATGGAGGTCCAGCTCGCCTGCCTCCAGGCGCCGCGCGCGCTGGCCCTGGCGCGCGTCGTGCTGGAGCACCCCGGCGTCACGCAGGAGGAGCTCGTGGCGGCCTCCGGCTTCCCGCAGCCCACCACCTCGTACTACGTCCGCAAGCTGCGCAAGGCGGGGCTCGTGGACGAGGCGCGGGAGGGGCGCTACGTGCGCTACCTGCCCGCCGCGGACCTCGCGCGCTTCGTGGAGACCGCGGAATCGGGCCTCGCCGTGGGCGCGCCCCACGCGCCCGGGGTCAACGCCTGAGCCGCCCCGACAAAACCATGAAATAGGGGATGTTGCTTGAGGGGGCACCGCGCCCGGAAAGCTGGGCGCTGTCGGGCATCGAACCCGACCTCTGGCGGCCCGGCCGCCATGCGACCGTGGCGCACGAAACCTACATATGGGGGATGTGCGTACAGGGGCTGCCCGCTCCGGCATCTGTCCGGCGCGCGGGCGCGACCTGTGTGCGCGAAACCTTGAAATAGGGGGCGTGCATTCGTCGCCACCTCGCCCACCTGGGCGAGAAGCGCTGCAAAGCGCGATCACGGACCTTCGGTCCGCTGCAATCCGGATCCTTGGGCCCACCGGGCTCAACGAGGATTCAAATACGAGAACCGCGTTCTCGCCCGAGCCGTTCGGACCCTGTGCGGGGCCGATTGGCACCATGGACGCTGACGCGCCGAGCGGCTTGTCAAAGCTGCGTTGACAGCGTAGATCCAATCCGTGGGACAGCGAGTCGCTGACTCGATAGCATTCATGTGAAGCTGGGAGAAACCCGATTCCCCGCGCTTCGGCGCGCCGGAAACGTGACCTCTCACAGCTGAGATTCGAGCCAAGTTGCTACGTGCACAGACCCTAATAGCAGCTCTCGCACAACGCGAGAAGCATTGCAAGGACATAGGAGCGGACAAGTTCCCGCCCTGCGCACACGTGCGCAGATGGATGGTGAAACTTGCTTCACTCCGCCAATTCTGGTTGATCCTGCCAGAGACCACCGCTATTGGAGTTCGCTTAAGCCATGCGAGTCGAGAGGGTTCGGCCCTCGGCAGACCGCTCAGTAACACGTGGTGAACCTGCCCTAAGGTGGGGAATAATCTCGGGAAACTGAGGCTAATACCCCATAGCCCAAGAGCGCTGGAATGCCTTTTGGACGAAATCTCCGGAGCCTTAGGATGGCACTGCGACCTATCAGGTCGTAGGGAGGGTAACGGCCTCCCTAGCCTACAACGGGTACGGGCGTTGAGAGACGTCGCCCGGAGATGAACTCTGAGACACGAGTTCAGGCCCTACGGGGCGCAGCAGGCGCGAAAACTGCACAATGCTGGAAACAGCGATGCGGGAACTCCAAGTGCCGGCACCAAGTGCCGGCTGTTCCATTGTCTAAAAAACATAGGAAGTAAGGGCTGGGTAAGACGGGTGCCAGCCGCCGCGGTAATACCTGCAGCCCGAGTGGTGGCCGTTATTATTGGGCCTAAAACGTCCGTAGCCGGCTGAGTAGATGCCTGTGTAAATCGAACGGCTTAACCGTTCGAACTGCGGGTAGACCGCTCAGCTTGGGACCGGGAGAGTCACGAAGTACTCCGGGGGTAGAGGTGAAATTCTGTAATCCTCGGGGGACTACCGGTGGCGAAGGCGTCGTGATAGAACGGCTCCGACGGTGAGGGACGAAGCCCTGGGGCGCAAACCGGATTAGATACCCGGGTAGTCCAGGGTGTAAACGCTGCGGTCTTGGTGTCGGGAGTCCTACGCGGGCACTCGGTGCCGGAGAGAAGTTGTTAAGACCGCTGCCTGGGGAGTACGGCCGCAAGGTTGAAACTTAAAGGAATTGGCGGGGGAGCACCGCAACGGGAGGAGCGTGCGGTTTAATTGGATTCAACGCCGGAAAGCTCACCGGAGTCGACCATTTGATGTGGGCCAGTCTGATGGGCTTGCCTGAATTATGGAGAGGTGGTGCATGGCCGCCGTCAGTTCGTACCGTAAGGCGTTCTGTTAAGTCAGATAACGAACGAGACCCTTATCCTCAATTGCCACGGCGATCTCCGGATCGTCAGCACATTGGGGAGACCGCTGGCGCTAAGTCAGAGGAAGGATAGGGCAACGGTAGGTCAGTATGCCCCGAATGCTCCGGGCTACACGCGCGCTACAAAGGACGGGACAATGGGTATCGACACCGAGAGGTGAAGGCAATCCCGAAACCCGTTCGTAGTTCGGATCGAGGGCTGAAACTCGCCCTCGTGAAGCTGGATTCCGTAGTAATCGCGTCTCAAAATGGCGCGGTGAATATGCCCCTGCTCCTTGCACACACCGCCCGTCAAACCATCTGAGTAGGGTCCAAGTGAGGGCGCCTCTTCCTGGGGCGTTCAAACTTGGGCTCTGCAAGGAGGGTTAAGTCGTAACAAGGTATCCGTAGGGGAACCTGCGGATGGATCACCTCCTACACAAAACAAAACCTTGCGCTTGGCCTGCTGGACGCTGTCCAGTGGGAGAGCGTTGACGGAGTGAAGCAAGCACCTAAGTCCATCTGCGTTCGATGGCAACTGGCTCGAATCATTCAAATATGCGAGCACGCATCGCCGCGCCCCGGTCCACCGGGGCGCGTAGATCAGCGGTAGATCGCTCCCCTTGCAAGGGAGAGGCCGTGGGTTCAAATCCCACCGCGTCCATCGGCCGAAATCGGCCGAGGCCACGGTGTCTCTGCAACGATTTGCAGATCCCACCGCGTCCACCTGCGAGGCGGTGTAGAACCGCGCGCTCGCTTCAAGTTCAATCCCGCCCTCGAGGCGGTTCACGATTGAATCCCGCCGGCTCTTGCCAAGAGCCAGCTGGAACGGCCCAGGAAGTAAGACGGGTTCTTCGACCCGCGTTCCGATGACGGTCGGACGCATACGCAACCTGGACGCAAGTTGAGTTACACGTCTAGTAGACGGCTGTTACGCCGCATGGAGGATGGCTCGGCTCAGGCGCCGAAGAAGGTCGTGCCAAGCTGCGATATGCCTCGGGTAGTCGCATGGAGACTATGATCCGAGGATCACCGAATTGGACATCCTGCAGACCTCCGGTCTGCATACCCATTAGGGTAAGGAAATCTGGCGGATTGAAGCATCTTAGTAGCCAGAAGAAGAGAAATCAACAGAGATTCCCTCAGTAAAGGCGATCGAAGAGGGAACAGGGCAATCCGAATCCGCAGGAGTAATCTTGTGGAAATGTGGAGTTGCGAACCCGCGTCCACCCCAACCACCAAACCTGAAGTCTCCTGGAACGGAGCACCAGAGAGGGTGATAGTCCTGTAAGGGTACAGTGGTGGGTGATGGCGGGTCTTCTGAGTAGCGTGCGTTGGAAATCGCTCGCGAATTGGGGCGCACCATGCTCCAACCCTAAACACGTCCTGAGACCGATAGCGCAGTAGTAGCGTGAGTGAAAGCTGCAAAGCACCCTTGACGGGAAGTGCAAAGACCCTGAAACCATGCGGCCACAGGTGGCGTGAGGCAGGAAAGCGTCGAAGCGGCCGAAGGGCCGTGGAGCACTGTCCACGCGTACGTTTTGAAAAACGGGCCAGGGAGTTCTATCCAGTGGCGAGGTTAAGGCGTTCAACGCCGGAGCCGAAGCGAAAGCAAGATGCTCGCAGTATCCACGAGGAGCCGGGTGTGCTCGCCCGGAGTCACTGGAGGGAAACCCGAAGCCAGCCGATCTTTGCCTGGCCAGGATGAAGCCCTACGAAAGTGGGGTGGAGGTCCGACCCCTTGTTGATGTGCAAATCATTGGGTTGAGCTGGGTAAAGGGGTGAAAGTCCAATCGAGACTGGGGATAGCTGGTTCCGCTCGAGACTGCTCGCAGGCAGACCTCTCCGGAGATAGCGTGTGCGGTAGAGCACTGATTACCCACTTAGGGGGCGAAAGTCCTCGGTGGGTTCACAAACTCCGAACGTGCACGCGTCGCAGATGGAGGGCAGTGAGGGCCTCCGGGGTAATCTTGGGGTCCGAAAGGGAAATAACCCAGCGTGCGGTTAAGGTCCCAAAGTGTTGGCTAAGTGCTAAAAATCGAACAGTGTCCGTGGTCTGAAACAACTAGAAGGTGTGCTTAGAAGCAGCAATCCTTTAAAGAGTTCGTAACAGATCACTGGTCGAGATCACGGGCCTGGAAAATGGACGGGGCTAAGCCAGCCACCGATACCGTGCCCATCCTTCGGGATTGGAGTAGAGCGGGGAGATGCGTGCGTCGAAGTCGGGGCTTGAGCTCCGATGGAGCGCGTTTCTATCAGAATCCTGGTATGAGTAACAGCAAAGTGTGGTGAGAATCCACACCGCCGAAAGGGCCAGGTTTCCTCGGCGATGATCGTCAGCCGAGGGTTAGTCGGTCCTAAGCTCACCGTTAACGTAGGTGAAGCGAAAGGGAATCAGGTTAATATTCCTGAACCATGGACGGCCCTGTCTGAATGATGACGCATGTGGCTAACCGGAGCACGGCCGTCGCCGTGTTCAAGTCTATAACCTCCTGGAGAACCGTCATGGTGAGAAGGGAGGCAAATGCCGACGATCCTGCCTTCGGGCGGGTTCCGGTGATGCCAGGTGCCCGTGAAAAATTGTTCAGAGCCACCGTCGTGTCCGTACCAAGAACTGACACAGGTGCCCCTGGCTGAGAAGGCCTAGGCGTGTCGGGCTTAACGTTTGTGAGGGAACTCGGCAAATTAGCCCCGTAACTTCGGGATAAGGGGTGCCAGCCACGAAAGTGACTGGTCGCAGTGACAAGGGCGCTCCGACTGTTTAACCAAAACATAGGTCTCCGCAAGCCCGTAAGGGTGAGTATGGAGGCTCAATCCTGCCCAGTGGAGGTATCTGAAAACCGGGTCCAACCGGACGAAGGACCTCTAAACGGCGGGGGTAACTATGACCCTCTTAAGGTAGCGTAATACCTTGCCGCTTAATTGGCGGCTTGCATCAATGGTCCAACGAGGGCGCTACTGTCCCCACAAACAAGCCGGTGAAAATAACAGTACTAGCGCACAGTCTAGTACGCTCCAAAGGGAAGCGAAGACCCCGTTGAGCTTTACTGCAGCCTGCGGCTGCGGTATGGAATTTCATGCGTAGGGTAGGCGGGACCCGTCGAAGCCTCGGCTCTGGCCGGGGTGGAGGGGACGATGAAACACCGCCCTTGAGATTCCGTACCGCTTACTGCTTTTGGCAGGACACCTGTAGGTGGGCAGTTTGGGTGGGGCGCCACGCGCTCGAAAAGATATCAAGCGCGCCCAATGGCCACCTCAGAACGGTCAGGAATCGTTCGTAGAGTGCAAGGGCAAAAGGTGGCTTTACGCGGATGAGCCCAACAACCATCCGCGTTGTGAAAGCAGGGCCTAGCGAACCTCTCTGTGCTTCCTGGTGAGGCCGAGAGATATCAGAAAAGTTACCACGGGGATAACTGAGTCGTCTCCAGCAAGAGCCCATATCGACCTGGAGGCTTGCTACTTCGATGTCGGTTCTCCCTATCCTGGTGGTGCAGCAGCTGCCAAGGGTGGGGTTGTTCGCCCATTAAAAGGGATCGTGAGCTGGGTTCAGACCGTCGTGAGACAGGTTTGTTGCTATCTTTTGGAGCCGTTACTGCCTGAAGGGAAGGGACCTATAGTACGAGAGGAACTAGGTCTCGTGGCCTCTGGTCCATCAGTTGTCTGACAAGGCAACGCTGAGCAGCTACGCCGCAACCGATAACGGCTGAAAGCATCTAAGCCGGAAACGAACCCTAAGACGAGGCAGTTGACTTCCCATAGAAGATGGGGTTGATAGGACGGGGATGTAAGCACCAAGCTTCGGCGAGGTGTTCAGTCCGCCGTTACTAATCGGTCGTTGTCGTCATTCGACGTGTAACTCGACCCTCAAACAGGTTGCGTATGCAGATCACAAACGCAGAATGCGTTGAACGCAGTCTGCCTTCCCAGGAAAAGGGAAGGTGGTTTGACGGCCATAGCGACGGGGTCCACCCGGTCCCATTCCGAACCCGGAAGTTAAGCCCGTCCGCGTATTCGTCGTGTACTGGAGTGGGAGACCCTCCGGGAAAGCGAGTACGCTGTCACCCACCTTCCCCTTCCATCTCATCTTCTTCTGCCCGAGCTTCGAGCTCGCGCCGCCTTCGCTCCCCTCCGCGATCCGCCGCCCGGCCTCCGCTGGGAGGACGTCGAGGCGAGTCTCGCCCCGGGCGAGGCCGTGGCGCATGACCGGGCCAAGAGACGGGCGCCACGGTGAGCCCCTCGACGTCGTCCTCCTCGGGTGGGCGGACGATGCCGCCGTGGCCGCGTGACGTTCGCCGATGCGGGCGCTCACGAGCCGTTTGCCTCCTCGTCCCCCCTGGCGTAGGCTCAAGCCTCCGCGCGACGTGCCGCCCCTGTGGCCGAGCTGCAAGTGGGTGACAAGGCGCCCGACTTCACGCTGCCCGACGACAAGGGCGAGCCCGTCAAGCTCTCGCAGTTCCGCGGGCAGCCGGTCGTGCTCTACTTCTATCCCGAGGACGACACGCCAGGTTGCACGGTGCAGGCGTGCGGGTTCCGCGATGACATCCGCGCGTTCGAGGAGCTCGACGCGGTGGTCATCGGCGTGAGCCCCGATCCTCCCGAGTCGCACGCGCGATTCCGCGCGAAGTTCCGCCTCCCTTTCATCCTCTTGGCGGATCCGCAGCGCAAGGCGATCGAGCGCTATGGCGCGTGGGGCGAGAAGAGCATGATGGGGAACCAGTTCGTCGGCCTCATCCGCAGCACGATCGTGATATCGCCCGAGGGGCGCATCGCCGGCGTGTTCCGCAACGTGCGGACCGAAGGGCATTCGCAGCGCATGCTCGAGCAGGTCCGCAAGCTCGTGGCCTGATCAGGCCCGCAGCTCCAGGATGAACGCGTGCGCGCCTTGGAGGATCCGGCGCGGCCCCTCGAACGACACGCGCGCGAGCGCCTGCGCGTAGGGGAGCCATGCGTAGCCCGAGTGCTCGTGGCTGATCTTGACCTCGCGCGTCTGCGCTTCGATCAGGTAGAAGCGGACGTCCTTCTCCACGAGCGTGTGCCCGCGGCGGAAGCGGTAGTCCGTGTCGTCCTCGAAGCCCGCGATGAGGCGCTGCTTGTCGATCGGGATGCCCGTCTCCTCGGCGACCTCGCGCTGCGCGGCCTGGACGTCGCTCTCGCCCGCCTCGACGTGCCCCTTGGGAAAGCCCCAGTTTCCGCCGCCGTAGCGGAGGAGCAGGTACTCGGGCCCGTCGGGCGTCGTCGCGTAGACGACGGCCCCCGCCGAGCGCTCCTTCACCCGCTTCCTCGGAGGCGACATGGCTGACCCTGAGCCATGGGGGGGACCCTACAAAGCCCCTTTGTTCTCCGCTTCAGAGCCCCTTCCACTTCGCCGCGCGCGCGACGCGCTCCACCGCCACCGCGTACGCCGCGGTGCGCATGTGCACGCCGTACTTCTTCGACGCGTCGTGCACGTCGTGGAAGCTCTTCACCATGCGCTCCTCGAGGCGGTCCTGCACGAGCTTGAGGCTCCACGGGTATTCCGTCTTGGCCTGGAGCTGCTCGAACCAGCTCACGGTGACGCCGCCGGCGTTCGCGAGGATGTCGGGGATGACGAACGTGCCGTTCTTGAAGAGGATCTCGTCGGCCTCGGGGAGCGTGGGCCCGTTGGCGGCCTCGGCGACGATCTTCGCCTTGACCTTCGCCGCGTTGTCCTTCGTGATCTGGCCTTCGAGCGCGGCGGGCACGAGCAGCGTCACGTCGAGCGTGAGCAGCTCCTCGTTGGTGATCTCCTTCCCGTTGCCGAAGCCCGCGACCTTGCCCGTCTTCTCCTTGTGCTCGACGAGCTTCTTGACGTCGAAGCCGTTGGGGTTGTAGAGGCCGCCGTGCGAGTCGGAGACCGCGACGACCTTGCTCCCCGGCAGGAACTCCTGCGCGAGGACCGCGACGAAGCTGCCCGCGTTGCCGAAGCCCTGGATGGCGATGGTCGCGCCGTTCGTCTGGAGGCCCTTCGCCTTGAACGCCTCGCGCGTGGCGATCATGCAGCCGCGCGCGGTGGCCGTGTCGCGTCCGAGCGAGCCGCCGATCTCGACGGGCTTGCCGGTGATGACGCCGGGCTCGTGGCGGCCGGTCTGGCGGTTGTACTCGTCGAGGAACCACGCCATCGTCTGCGAGTTGGTGTAGACGTCGGGCGCGGGCACGTCGGTCTCCGGGCCGACCACGAGCGAGATCGCGCGCGCGTAGCCGCGCGTGAGGCGTTCGAGCTCGCCCTGCGACATCGACTTGGGGTCGCAGATGATGCCGCCCTTGCCGCCGCCCAGGGGCAGGTCCATGACGGCCGTCTTCCACGTCATCCACGCCGAGAGCGCGACGACCTCGTCCTCGCTGACCTGCGGGTGATAGCGGATGCCGCCCTTGTAGGGGCCGCGCGCGTCCTGGTACTGCGAGCGGAAGCCCTGGAAGACCTTGATCTCGCCGCTGTCCATGCGCACGGGGATCGAGACCTTCAGCACGCGCTTGGGGCTCTTGAGCACGGCGCGCGCGCCCGCGTCGAGCTTGATCACGTCGGCGGCGATGTCGAACTGCCAGTTGGCGACTTCGCGGGGGTTCATGGTCTCGCGCAGCGAAGGGGAACGATCGGCATAACGCTGTTGGCTCGCGGAGCGCGGGCGAACCCCGCGCGGAAGGTTGAAGTGGGGTCCGCGGGGTGCAGCCGCGGTAGGCGCCATGTCCCCGGACGGCCACGAGCAGGATCTCTCGCAGTACTACGCGCAGCGCAACGTGGAGGCCATCATCCTCCTCAAGGTGGACACGCAGCGCGCCGACGAGATCGCCAACCACCTCACGCGCCTCCCCGAGATCCGCCACTCCTACCTGGTGACGGGCGAGGACGACATCGTCATCAAGGCGCAGTTCGGCTCCTACAAGGACCTGAAGAACTTCATCATCAAGACCCTCGCGCCGTTGGAGGGCATCATCGACACCAAGACGATGATGGTCGTCACGACCTACAAGGAGAACGGCAAGATCATCGAGTGAGCGAAGCGAGCTCGATGAGCGCGGCAAGATCATCGAGTGCTCGCGCCCACCGACGATCCAGCCACGAGCCTGATGGCCGCTCCTTCCCATCTTCTGGCGTGGCCGAACCGACTGCTCCACTTCCCCCCGCCGCGCCGCCCGAGGCGCAGCACGCGGCCGAAGTCGTCGAGCACGTGAAGGAGGCGCCCGCGGAGGCGAAGCAGGCCATCGCGATCGACCAGAAGCTCCTCATGAGCGAGGTGCAGATGCTCCTGGCCGAGAAGCGCACGGCGTACGCGCTCCTGCGCACGGGCGTGACGGTCTCGCTCGTCCCGCTCTCCATCTGGACGGTCCTCGTCGCCACGAGCCGGCTCTACAACGTCTTCGACATCCTCTGGCTCCTCGTGCCTGTGATGGTCCTGGCGGTCGGGCTCTTCCTGCTGGGCATGTGGCTCGTCTACCACGCGCTCGCGCACGTGCGCCACATCGAGAACGTGATGCTCGGCCTGCGCAAGAGCGACACTATGCTGGAGACGCTGCTCTTCCGCGAGGCCGGGTTCCGCTACCTGCCCAGCTTCCGCGTGCTCCGCCGCTTCCGCCGCACCAAAGGCGCGTCGTAGGGGCTCAGCCGGCGCCGCCGCCGAAGAACCCGAACTGCAGCAGGACCAGCGCGAGGATCGAGAGCGCCAGGAGGCCGTACATGAAGAAGGCCGTCCGCTTCCGCCGCTTCTGGAGGTCCGCGTAGTCGGCCTCGCACGTCGGGCTGCACGTCTTGTCGCCGAAGGGCACGGCGCGCGAGCAGACGACGCAGTGCGCGTGGTTGGGGATCTGGATGGTGCTCACTGGATCAAGCTCCCATGGAAGTCGGTACGGCCGGTGATCGCGCCTTCGAGCGCCTTGAGGTCGCGCCCGTCGACGACGGCCGTCTCGATGCCGCTGCGCGCGATCATCTTGGCGCCCAGCGCGTCGACGACGCCCGTGCCGCCGGCCTTGCCGTCGCCCATCGAGCAGATGCGCACCAGCTCCTCGGCCGAGAGGCGCGGGAGGTGCTTCGCGTTCGGGTCCTTGCGCGGGTCCGCGCTGTAGACGCCGTCGACGTTGGTGGCGATGACGATGCGCTTCGCGCGCGCGGCGTCGCCGAGCATCACGGTCACCGCGTCGGTGGTGTGGCCCGGGTGCGTGCCGCCCATGACGACGATCGGGTAGCTGCGCGAGGCGAGGAGCGCCTCGTCGAACGAGAGCGGCGGCTTCGGGTAGGCGTGCGGAAGGGCGGCGATCAGGATGCGCGCGTTGATGCGCGTCACGGCGATGCCGATCTCGTCGAGCGTCGTCTCCGGCGCGCCCAGCGCGCGGGCGCCCTGGATGTAGGTGCGCGCGACGGCGCCCCCGCCCACGACGGCCAGGATGCGGCGCGAGGCCGAAGCGCGCTCCAGCAGCTCGGCGATCTGCTTGGTGAGCTGCGTGTCGACGCCCTTCTCGCCCACGAGGAAGGAGCCTCCGAGGCTGACCGCCACCGCGTCCATCGTGACGGCGGACGAGAGTCTTCCACTTGAGGTTTCCGGGCTCGCGTGACCCGGGGCGAAACCCGCGGACCCGCGGACCGCAGACCCGGTTGCGGGTTCTCGGGTCCGCGGGTTCTCGGGTCCGCGGGTTCTCGGGTTTCGCCCAGAGTCACGCGGATGGGACGAGCCCGCAAACTTCTTCTTCAAAGGGCTCTCCTCCCCGTACGATGCCCGCCCAGCGCCTGGCCTAGTTTTCCGCCCCGCACAGGGGCCCACGCCAGTCCGCTCGCTCGCCGAATTCCGCTCGACTCCCTTCCGGAGAACATCCTCATGGCCGATGGCCGCCAAGAAACCCAATCCGCCGACCGCGCACGCTACGAGTTCAAGCGCAGGCTCGAAGAGCTTCGCAACATCAAGGGCTCCGCGACGCAGCTCATCTCGCTCTACATCCCCCCGGGCCGCCAGATCCACGAGGTCATGGCGCAGCTCCGGTCAGAATACTCGCAGGCGTCCAACATCAAGTCGAAGGCGACGATGAAGAACGTCACGGGCGCCCTCGAAAGCGCGATGTCGACGCTGAAGAACTTCAAGGACCCCGGCGAGAAGGGCATCATCATCTTCGTGGGCCACCGCGCGATCGGCGCCGAGAAGACGAAGATGTTCTCGCACGTCGTCGTCCCGCCGACGCCCATCTCGCTCTACAAGTACCACTGCGACAGCGCGTTCTTCCTGGAGCCGCTGGAGGCCATGCTCAAGGAGCACAACAACTACGGCCTCGTCGTGCTCGACCGCCAGGAGGCCACCATCGGCTTCCTGCGCGGCCAAGCCATCCAGGTCGTCACGAACATGCAGTCGATGGTGCCCAACAAGCACAGCAAGGGTGGCCAGTCGGCGCGGCGTTTCGAGCGCATCACGGAGAACATCGCCGAGCAGTGGTTCCAGAAGATCGGCGAGGTCGCCAATGAGATCTTCCTGCCCGAATTCCTCAAGGGGGACCTGAAGGGCGTCATCATCGGCGGCCCGGGGCCCACGAAGGAGTACTGGCTCGAGACCGAATACATGAACCACGAGCTGCACAAGCACATCGTGGGCCAGCCCGTCGACACGGGCTACACCGACGAGTACGGCCTGCGCGACCTCGTGGCGAACGCCGCTCCGCTCCTCCGGGACTTCGGCCTGATGGAGGAGAAGGACGTCATCAGCCGCTTCATGCGCGAGATCGGCAGGCCCGACGGCGGCCTGGCGGCCTACGGTGAGGCGCAGGTCCGCAACGCGCTGACCATCGGTGCGGTGGACACGCTGATCCTCTCCGAGAAGCTCCGCAAGGTGCGCCTCGTCATGAAGTGCGAGTCGTGCGGCTGGACCAAGGACGAGACCACCGCCGAGGACCCCATCGAGTTCGAGAAGCGCTACCCCAACTGCGCGCAGTGCGGCCAGCAGTCGGTGGCCATCGACAGCGAGGTCGACATCGTCGAGGAGCTTTCCGTCCAGGCCGAGAGCATGGCCTCGAAGGTCAAGATCATCTCCGGAAACTCGGACGAGGGGGAGCTTTTCTTCAAGGCATTCGGAGGAATGGGCGGCATCCTCCGGTTCCGCGTCGCGTAGCCTCCTCGCTGCACCCACGCAAGCGCGAAGATTGTCTTGCCGCGTCCGGAGCCCGCATGAAGGCGGCCCTTCTGTCCCTGATGCTCGTGGCCGTGCCGCTCCTGGCGCTGGCCCACTTCGCGAACGCGTGCCCCGACCCGGACTACGGCTGCGACCCGGCGCCCGGCCAGCAGATCCCGCAGGCTGTCCAGGACATCAAGAACCATGTCCCGCAGGTCGGCGTGTGCACCGAGATCAACGGCAGCTGCCCGTCCCAGATCGTCTGCGTCTCGGAGAACGGCTCGGTCAAGTGCGTCCGCGACCCGTGCGCGCCGCCCACGACCTGCTTCCTCGGCTGAGTCAGCCCGGCCCGGTCGCCGCCGGGTCGCCCACCTTGAGGCACCCGTCGCCGTACACCTGGATCCCCTCGTCCATGTGTTAGCTTCCGAACTCGCTGGTGATGGATTCCCGAAGCGACTCAAGATGGGCTTTGACGTCCGGGTCATCGATCTTGTCGTGGCGAGCCTTGAGCTCCTTGTCGACGTGATTCACAACCGCTTTCTTGTCGGCCTCGGCGTCGGCGGCCTTCTTGATGGCCGCATCGGTTCCTTTGGACCCGAAGTAGTAGCCCATGACGGACGTGATGAGTCCGAATGCTGGTGTGATCAGAAGGGTGCGGTCCAGGTAGGTGCTTCCACCGGGGGCCGTCAATTGCGGCGTGGCCCATGCGTAGTGGATGAACCAGGCGCCGCCAAGAATGACGATCAGCGCGATCGTCGCCCTGATGACGTCCGAGAATGTCGTGGGCCGGGGCCACCAGTTGGGAATTTCCCGGATGCGTTCCGGGGGGAGCTTTGGTTCGACCATCGTGCCCCCGATCTTGGCTCGGCGGAAAGTAACTTTTGCATCCCGGTGCCGCGCACAAAATCAGGGGGAAATCTCTCAACCTTTGCGTCGCTTTCCCCACGGCCGCTCGGACGGTGCGAGGTCGGGAACGATGGGGGCGCGCTTGCGGGCGGGCCGAGTATCCGGACAAGCAGCGGGATTCGAAGCAGTCGCATCGGAGCTTCGCCCCGGGGCTCGCGGCGCACCCTGCCAGGAGGAGCGCGGGCAGCAGCAGGGCCTGGCGCATGCGCCCCGCTGGGCGAAGGAGAAGATGAGCGCGTTGGCGCCGGGTGGGGTCATTCTCGCGCGAGGCGGCTGGGCAATCCCAGGGGGCGGCGCAGGCGGCGCAGCCCGTGGCGGGCCACATCGCCCAGCGCCTCGAGAAAAGCGACCGAGTATGCCGCGCCGACGATCGCCGCGTCGCGGGCCGCCTGCGCGACCTCACGCCAGGGCGCCTCGCGCGCGCCGGCCTTCGCGCCGTCGATCGCGGCCAGGACGCGCGCGGCGTCCAGGCGCGCCCGGTGCGACGACATGGCGTTCAGCCCGAGGTCGGGCTCGTGGGCGTCGGCGTCGCCGTGCTGTTGGTCGTCGAGTTGTTGCCGCTGCCGACGGCTTGGAAGCCGCCGTCGATCTGGTCGCCGCCGGCGCTCGTGTTGTTGCTTGTGCTCTGCTGGTTGTTCTGGCTGCTGGTGCAGCCTGCCGCGAAGGCGAAGCCGACGATCGCGAGCAGGCCGATGAGCAGGGGAAGCGTTCGCATTGGGACCCACGCTCCCCTGGGTCGGTATAGTGGTTCCAGGCCATGCGTCGAACCATCCCGAGCCCTCTTTCGAGCCCCAGCCCGAGCCCTGCTTGCGCGAGGCAGCAGGACTCGGGCTGGGGCTCGAAAGCGGGCTCGGGGAAACGTTCTTCAAGGAACGCCCCGCTCGGCGCGGCGATGACCGTGCCCCACGACCCGCTGGGCAGCTTCCGCGACGAGGCCGTCTTCCTCCTGGAGGAGGCGCTCCACAGCCTTCGCCAGGACGAGGCCCGCGCGGGCGCGCGCGCGGCGCTGGCGCCGGCGCCGGCGGGCAAGGGCGACTTCACGTACGCGGTCTTCCCGCTCGCGAAGGCGATGCGCCAGGCGCCGGCCGCCATCGCGCAGCAGGTCGCCGCGGCAATCCCCGCGAGCCCGCGCCTGGCGGTCAAGGCCGAGGGTCCGTACGTGAACTTCAGCGCGGCGCCGGAAGCCCTCGCGCGGGCGACCCTGGAGTCCGTCCGGACGCTGGGCGTCCGCTACGGCACGCACGCGGCCACCGGCGAGCGCGTGATCGTCGAGCACACGAGCGCCAACCCCAACGGCCCGTTCCACGTGGGCCGCGCGCGCAACCCAATCGTGGGCGACACGACCGCGCGCGTGCTGCGGGCCGCCGGCGCCGAGGTCACGACGGAGTATTACGTCAACGACATGGGCAAGCAGGTCGCGATCCTCAACTGGGGCCTCAAGAACCTCAAGCCCGCTGATGTCACTCCCTCGGACCGCGACAAGGTGGACCACCAGCACGTGGGCTACTACCAGAAGGCCAACGATCTCCAGGAGAAGGACCCGCAGGTGGCCGCGCAGATCGGCGCGTCGCTGCACAAGTTCGAGGCGGGCGACCGCGGCACCGCGCAGGCGTTCCGCGAGGCCGTGACGCTCGTGCTCACCGGCATGCGCGAGTCGCTTGCGCGCATGAACGTCACGATGGACCGCTACTCGTGGGAGTCCGAGTACGTGTTCAACGGCGCGACCTCCGAGGTCGTCGAGAAGCTCAAGAAGGTCCCCATCGCGCACCAGGACGAGACGGGCTCGTGGTACCTCGACCTCGCCGCGTACGGCATCGCAGGCCGCAGCAGCCGCTGGACCTTCCTGCGCAAGGACGGCACCTCGCTCTACACGACGCGCGACCTCGCGTACCACCAGGACAAGTTCCGCCGCGCGGACCGCTGCGTCAACGTGCTCGGCGAGGACCACAAGCTGACCATGCAGCAGCTCGACATCGCGCTCGACCTGCTCGGCGTCGCGCGCCACCCCGAGGTCCTCTGGATCAGCTTCGTCTCCCTGCCCGAGGGCAAGATGAGCACCCGGCGCAACCGCGTCGTGTTCATCGATGACCTGATGGACGAGGCCGTCGCGCGCGCCCGCGAGGAGGTCGAGAAGCGTCGCCCCGAGATCGCCGAGGAGGAGAAGGCGCGCATCGCGGAGGTCGTCGGCATCGGCGCGCTGCGCTTCAACATCGTGCGCGTGCAGAGCGAGAAGAGCATCACGTTCCGCTGGGAGGACGCGCTCAGCTTCGAGGGCGACAGCGCCCCCTTCGTCATGTACGCGCACGCGCGCGCCCACAGCATCCTCGCGAAGGCGGGAAGCGTCGGCTTCGCCGACGCTTCCCTCCTTCGTCATGAGAGCGAGCGCGCCCTGGTGACGGCGATCGCGCGCTTCCCGGGCCAGATCAGGACGGCCGCGGCCGAGCTGCGCCCGCACGCCATGGCAGGGCATGCCGTCGAGCTGGCGGGCGCGTTCAACGCCTTCTACCGCGACTGCCCCGTCATGCTCGCGGACAACCCGCCGCTGCGCGACGCGCGCCTCGCGCTCGTGGAAGCGGCCCGGCAGGCGTTGCACAACGCGCTGGGCATCCTGGGCATCGTGGCGCCCGAGAGCATGTGACGCCGACGAAGGGAAGACGCCGAAGGGAAGACGGGAAGCGAGGGAAGACGGGAAGACGGGAACAAGGGTCCCTTCTTCCCGAGTTCCCATCTTCCCTAGCTTCCCGTCTTCCCTTCCGTCGCCGCAAGCTCCAAACATGGGCCCGCGTCTGCGCGCCGCATGGCCGCGACGCCGCCCCCGACCGACCCCACGAACCCGCGCGTGAAGATCCAGACGTCCGCCGGCGACATCACCGTCGAGCTGCTCGCGAAGGAGGCGCCGATCTCGACGCAGAATTTCCTCGCCTACGTGCGCGAGGGCTTCTACGAGGGGCTCGTCTTCCACCGCGTCATCAAGGGCTTCATGATCCAGGGCGGCGGCATGGACGTCTCGGGCAAGCCGAAGAAGGGCAAGAGCCCCATCAAGCTCGAGATCAACTACCCGACGCTCCAGCACTGGAACGGCGCGCTCGCGATGGCGCGCACGAGCGACCCCAACAGCGCGACCTCGCAGTTCTACATCTGCCACGGCGCGCAGCACGGCCTCGACAAGAACTACGCCGTCTTCGGCATCGTGCGCGAGGGCAGCAAGGTCGTCGAGGCCATCGCCACGACGCCCACCGACCGCGCGGACAAGCCGAAGACCGACATCGTGATCCAGGGCGCCACCGTGCTCTGAGACGCGGCCGACGTCTTTCCCGGCCCCGGCGCGATGCGCCTGAGCGCGCGCCTCGTCCTCGCGGCCGCCCTCTCCGATGGGTCGCCGGCTCATGGAGACGCATGGGCTGCTTCACCCCGCGGGGACGTGGCTCGGGTTCGTCGCGCCCTCGCTCGTCTTCCTCGGCGCGGTCGCGCCGGAGGGCAACGCGCCCTGGAACCTGACGCTGCCCTTCGTCACTGCGCCCCCGGACCTCGCGCCCGTCATGGAGGCGTGGCGCGCGCATGGGCGTCGAGTCGTGGCCATCCAGGGCGCGAACGCCACGCTGACCTGGACGGTCGTGCTGAGTGCGGGGCTCGGCGGATGCGGCGGCGAGGACGGCGGCACGCTCCACCTCGTCGCGGGGCAGCCGCGGCCTTTCACGCCCGACGGACACCGCGGGCCGCGCGGCACGGCATGTGTCTAGAGGCTGTTTCACAACCTCTGTCGCGGTCGCGCAGAATTCTTTCCCTTTCCGCGGCGAGGCGTGCCTTGCTTGGCTGTGCTTCGCTTGCCGC
>JAXDQU010000090.1:0-3901 GCA_034667685.1 Thermoplasmata archaeon
GCGGGAAGGATAACATCCCGCGGCCCTGGCCCGGTGCCCGCGCATGTTATCCCCTGCGCCGGGCACGGAGGGCCCATGCGCGCTTCGCCGCTGCTGGTCCTCGCCCTCATCCTCGCAGGCTGCCTCGCCGCCCCCGCGATCGTCACGCCCACGGCTCCGGCCTCCGCGGCCGCGGACGGATTCCGCTGCGGCGCGGGCGAAGCCGTCGTGGGCGTGGGCGCCGACGGGCGGCTCGCGTGCGCGCCGGCCCTTGCGGGCGTCTCGTGCCCCGCGGGCGCGTTCCTGCAAGGCGTCGACCCCGCGGGCAAGCCGCTCTGCGCGGTCCCCGGCGCGCCCACGCCCCCGCCCGCGACGCAGGAGGTCGCGTCCAACCTCAGGGTCGTCGGCGTCTACGGTTCCCGTCCCGACACGACGCACGACCTCGACACGATCATCGTCAACCTCGAGCTCTCCGCGAGCGCGGTCCCGGCCGACCTGACGAAGATGATCGTGCGCTACGGCGACGGAACGAACGTGGCGACGTACGCGTACGCCAGCGCCCCAAGCTTCTCCGCGACGTGGATCCGGGGCGCCGGCGGCGACGGTGTCATGCGCTCCGGCGACCTCGTCGAGCTGAAGCTCGGGTTGGCGCATCCGCTCGCCACGCGAACGCCGGTCCAGCTCTCGCTGATCCCCGAGACGGGCTCTCCCCTCAGCGCGGACTTCAAGACGCCCGCGACGTACGCCACGGACACGACGGTCATGCTGCGCTGAGGCCATCCAGCTCGTCGAGTATGGCGAAGACGCGCCCGAAGCGGCGCAGGATCGCCCGGCAGCGCGGCTCCTCCATGGCGACGAGGTTGTGCGCGAACTCGTTGCGCACGAAGCGGAAGAGCGTGCGGAGCTCGCCTTCGATGATCTTCGTGAAGGCGTGTTTTCGCCCCTCGCGGGCCACCACCGACGCGACGAAATCGCGAACCAGGGCCTGGCCGTGGGCGCGCGAGCCGGACGTGCCGCGCAGCCGCGTCTCCAGGAGGACGCCAGCCTCGCGCACGGCCACGTCGAAGTCGCCAGCCTCAAGGAGGCGCTCGACGCGGCCCGTCAGCGGCGGCGCGAGCGGCTCCGGTGGCTGGGCCTCCAGGAGCGTCCATCCTGCGGCGGTCACGCTGAGCCCTTCCTGCGAGACGCGGGCGTGACGCCGGTACGTGTCGAGGTCCACGAAGCCTTCACGCACGTCATCGGCCTCCTCGTAGAGCGGCAGCCGCGGCCTTGGGGGCCGGAAGGGCACAACCTTGCCGTCGCGCAAGAACCCGAAGCGCCGGAAGCGGAGATATTCGAAGAGGTCGTGCTCGTACTCGGTGAGCGCGATCAGGCCTTCGATGGCCCCCTCCCTGCGGAGCGCGAGAAGGTCGTCGTCCCACGCGGCGGCAAGCAGAAGGTCGGGCGAGCGAGGGTCCTTGCCCTCGGGGATCGGCTCCGCGCTCAGGAGCGCGCACCGGTCGACGGCCGCGGCCCCACGGAAACGCGTCCCGCGGGGGAAGTTCGCCAGCCCCTCCAGCGCGACGAGCATGCCGTGGCCTGCGGGATAGATCGGCCACACCTCATGGATCGCCTCGAAGCTGCCCGCTCCGTACGAGATGATGTCGAGGTCGTCCAGCGACGCGATGGTTCCCCCCTACTTCAGCACGTACTCGATCCGCTCGCGGTTGGCGCCCTTGCTCTCGCGGGCGACGATCTCCATCGCGCCGATCTCGCCGGTCCGCGCGACGTGCGTGCCGGCGCAGGGGCAGACGTCCACCGTGCGAGGGCCTTGCGGGTCGTACACCTCGACGATGCGCAGCCTGCGGACGCTCTGCGGCACGAGGGTGAGCAGGTTGCGCTCGCTGGTCTTGTCCGCGGCGAGCTTCGCTGCGAGCACGCTCCGGTCCTCCTCGTAGATGCGCACCGGCAGGTCGGCGGCGAGGATCGCGTTGACGTCGCGCTCCAGGTCGCGCAGCGCGGCGGCGTCGAGCTTCGCGGGCTCGAAGTCGATGCGGCTCCGGTCGGCGTGGAGCTGGTTGCCCACGGTGCGCCCCATCATGGTCCTCCACATGACGCCCGAGACGATGTGCTGCGCGGTGTGCATGCGCATGTGCCGGTGGCGCAGCGCCCAGTCGATCTCCCCGTGGACGGTAACGCCTTGGGGCGGGAGGTCGCCCTCCAGCTCGTGCTTCACGGCGCCCTTCTTGCTGACGTGCGTCACGCGCGCCTCGCCGCCGTCCCAGACCAGCTTGCCCACGTCGCTGGGCTGGCCGCCGCCCTCGGCGTAGAACGCGGTCTTGTCGAGCATGACCCAGTTCTCGAGCGCCTTCTGGACCTTGGCGTCCATGCTGCGGACGTACTGCGGGTTGTCCGTCGTGCCCTTCGCGCCGTCGCTGGCGGGCATCCAGAGCAGGTCGGTCATCGCACGCCGATTCGCTTGGCTCCTACTTGGGCCTGACGGCCGCTCCGCATGCGACGACGCGACGAGCGCGACGGGCCCGGTGCCCCCAACGTTCCGTCGCGCGCATCGCGCTCGTCGCGTCGTCGCATGCGGAGCGCGCGAAGCGCCACTCAACCTGCCATCGGCTGATCGTCCGCGCTGGCCTCGACCGGAGGCGTGCTATCACCCTGCACGAAATCCAAGCTCGCGCCGTGCGTCTCGGGCACGCCCGCGAGCGCCACGAGCGCCAGCGCGCACACGCCCACGCCGAGCGCGAGGGCGCTTCCCACGAGGCCCAGGGGCGCGCGCAGGGCGGTGAAGACGAGCGTCATCGGGACGACGGAGCCGCGGATGAGGTTGGGGACGGTGGTGACGACGGTGGCGCGGACGTTGGTGCCGAACGACTCGGCGGCGCTGGTCATCAGCACGGTCCAGTAGCCGGTCGCGGCGCCCAGGCAGGCGCAGAGGGCGTAGAAGGCCCAGAGGCGCAGCCAGCGCAATTCGAGGAAGACGAGCGAGGCGACGAGGACGCCCGCGATGCCCAGCGCGAGGAAGAGGCGCCGGTTGCCGACGCGCTGCGAGAGGGCGCCCAGCGCGAATCCTCCGACGGCGATGCCGACGTAGCACCAGAGGATCGCGAGGCCCGCGTTGACCACGCCGCCGATCTTGAGCGGCACCGAAAGCTCGGGCGAGAAGGTGACGAGGATGCCCACGCCGTACCAGACGGGGACGCCCACGAGGACGAGGCAGAGCCAGCGCAGCGCGGCCTTGCGGTCCGCCAGCAGGGTGCGCAGCCTTCCCTTCGGCACATGGGCGGGCAGCGCGGCGAAGAGGCCGCTCTCGGCGAGGCGCACGCGCATGACCAGGAGCAGGAGGCCGAGGACGCCTCCGAGGGCGAAGGCGATGCGCCACGAGAGCCAGCGGCCCACGAGCGCGGCGAAGACGGCGCCCAGGATGCCCACACCCGCGACGATGGCGGTGCCGTAGCCGCGGCTCTCCTTGGGCAGCATCTCGGAGACGAGCGTGACGGCGGCGCCCAGCTCGCCCGCGAGGCCCACGCCCGCGACGAAGCGCAGCGCGGCGTACTGGTCGACGTTGGTGACGAAGGCGTTGAGCAGGTTCGCCACGCTGTAGAGCGCGATGGAGCCGAAGAGGACGCTGCGGCGGCCGCGCTTGTCGCCCAGGATCCCCCAGAGGACGCCGCCCACGAGGAGGCCGGCCATCTGGACGTTGAGCAGCAGCACGCCGCGGTCCAGGAGCGCGGCGCCCGAGAGGCCGAGGCCCGTCAGGCTCGGGACGCGGACGATGCTGAAGAGGAGGAGGTCGTAGACGTCCACGAAGTAGCCCAGCGCCGAGACCAGGACCGCGGCGGTGAGGACGTGCCTCCAGGACATGCGACCGAGCAGCACGGCGCAGGACCATAGAGTTCGTGGCGGCCCGCTTCCGAGTCCGATTCCTCTT
>JAXDQU010000091.1:0-18039 GCA_034667685.1 Thermoplasmata archaeon
AAGCGGGGCCGTCCCCGCTTCCCCAGCTTCCCTCGCTTCCCCAACTTCCCCAGCTTCCCTCAGCCCTCACCGAGCGCGATCTCCTTCTCGATCGCCCCAGGCTCGTCGGGCGGCTCGCCCACGAGGACGATGCCTTTGCGCAGCTTCGACTTGCGTGCGCCGTACAGCGCGTAGATCATGAGGCCGAGGCCCATCCAGCCCACGAAGCCCAGCAGGGTGAGCGTGCCCAGGAACCAGCCGAGCCCGAGGCACATGAGGATGCCCACGATGGGGAGCCACGGCGAGCCGGGCATGCGGAAGGGGCGGGGCAGGTCGGGCGCGTCGCGGCGCAGCACGAGGAGAGCGCCCAGCACGAGGGCGAAGGCGAAGAGCGTGCCCACGTTGGTGAGCTGCACGAGGAACGTGAGCGGCAGGAGCGCCGCGCCGATGGCGACGAAGAGGCCGCCCACCAGCGTGATGCGCGTGGGCGTGCGGAAACGCGGGCTCACGCGCGTGAACCACGTGGGGATCATGCCGTCGCGCGCCAGCGTGTAGAAGATGCGGCTCGTGCCCAGCTGGAAGACGAGGAGGACGCTCACGGTGGCGAGGATGCCGCCCACGGCCATGACGAGGCCGAGGTTCTCCATGCCCAGGGTGCGCAGCGCGAGCACGAGGGGGTCGCGCACGTTGAGGTCGCTGTACTTGATGATGCCCGTGAGGCCGATGCCCAGCAGGATGTAGATGACCGTGCAGACGGCCAGCGAGAGGAGGATGCCGCGCGGCAGGTCGCGCTGCGGGTTCCTCGTCTCCTCGGCGGCGGTGCTCACGGCGTCGAAGCCCAGGAAGCTGAAGAAGAGGAGCGCGGCGCCCGCGAAGATGCCGTTGAGGCCGAAGGGGGCGAAGGGCTGGAGGTTCTTCGCGTCCACGTGGGGCAGCGCGACCACGAGGAAAAGCACGAGGACGGCGAGCTTCAGCACGACGAGCACCGCGTTGGCGCGCGCGCTCTCCTTCACGGGGCGCAGGAGGAGCAGCGTGACGAGCATCACGATGAGGAACGCGGGCAGGTCGAACACGCCGCCGGGCGCGGCGCCGGGCGCGGCGCGCAACGCGGCGGGAATGCTCACGCCGAGGCCGTCGAGGAGGCTCGCGAAGTTGCCGCTGAAGCCGTTGGCGACGGCCATGTTGCCGATGGCGTACTCCAGCACGAGGGCCCAGCCCAGGACCCACGCGACCAATTCGCCGAACGTCGCGTAGGCATACGTGTACGCGCTCCCGCCCAGGGGAAGCATGGCGGAAAGCTCCGCGTACGCGAGCCCCGCGACGGCGCAGACGATGGCCGCGACGATGAACGAGACGACGACGGCGGGCCCGGCCGCGGTGGCGGTGGCGGCGCCGATGACGGTGAAGATGCCCGCGCCGATGACGGCGCCGATGCCCAGCGCGGTGAGCTCCCAGACGCCCAGCGTCTTGGAAAGCTGGGATTGCTCGGCCTGGCGGCGCATGGCGGCGGGCGGCTTGCGGGCGAGGTAGCGCTCGCGCGCCAGCGTCCAGAAAGGCTTGTCAGGCAACGCGGCGGCGATGCCGGCGCGGGCTCAAGAAGTCTCGGTGTCCCGCTTGCGACCCATGCGCTCGGCCTGGAGGTTGACCTCGCGGGAGCCGACGATCTCCGTCCCCTCCATGCGGTACTCCGTGGCCTTGAGGGCATCCGCGGGGACCTTGACGTAGCTGATGAGCGCGGTGACGCCGCCGGGCAGGAGCTTCGGGGCCTCGCGCGCGATGACCTCGGCGTTGTGGGAGAGCGGGACGGTCAGCGTGGAGGACTCCAGGCTGATGGTGTCGGTGATCTTGACGATGGCCTCGGTCTGGGCGAGGGACTCCTCCGCCGCGCGGAAGAGGCGCTCGCGGCCCTGCGAGTTCTCCACGATCAGCATCGTCTTCAAGGAAGCACCTGGCGCTGTCCGCTGATGTTGCAAAGCGGTCCGTGACCGAGATAAGCATTCCTGTTTGGGCACAGTGACCAGCGATCCCGCTTTGCGCCGCGGCAAGCTCCTCCGAATCCATGCTCGCTTTCGTGGCGCTCCCTTCCCGACACCGCGAATCCCGGGATCCGTGGATGCCTCGGATGCTCGGTGCTGGGAATGGAGCGCCGGCAAACGGACATCGGATGGGCACTTGCCCCTGCCCGCGCAGCGAGGCCGAAATCCCTTAAGGGCGCGCGATGATGCTCCGGCATGCGAGACGAGATCCTCGTCCACAACTACAACCTGGAGGCGGGTCTGGCCCGGAACCTCCCCGAGCGCGTGGTGTTCTGGGACGAAACGCTCCGCGACGGCGAGCAGACGCCCGGCGTCTACTACACCCTGGAGGAGAAGGTCCGCCTCGCCAAGATGCTGGACGAGATCGGCGTCGACATCCTCAACTGCGGCATCCCGGCCATCAGCCCCGGCGAGGTCGCGGCGGTCAAGGCCATCGCCAAGGAGAACCTGAACGCGAGCGTGCTGGGCGCGTGCCGCACGATCCAGTCCGACATCGACGCGTGCCTCAAGGCGGACGTGGACGAGGTCTCGCCCTTCATCGCGATCAGCGACGTCCACCTGAAGTTCAAGCTCAAGAAGACGCGCGAAGAAGCCATCGAGATGGCCGTGAAGTCCGTGGAGTACGCCAAGAGCCACGGCCTCAAGACGACCATCGTGACCGAGGACACGGTGCGCGCGGACCTCGACGTGGTCGCCACGCTCTACAACCGCTGCATCGACGCGGGCGCGGACCGCGCGCTCTTCTGCGACACCGTGGGCGTCATGACGCCCGCCGCCACGCGCTGGTGGTTCGCGCAGATCAAGCAGCGCGTCAACCGCAAGGCGGAGTTCGGCTTCCACAACCACAACGACTACGGCCTGGGCACCGCGAACGCGCTCGCCGCCATCGAGGAAGGCATCCCCGTCATCAACTGCACGATCAACGGCATCGGCGAGCGCGCCGGCAACGTCGCCTTCGAGCAGGTCGTCATGGCGCTCACCGACCTCTACAAGGTCAAGACCAACGTCAAGCTCGACAAGCTCATGGAGCTCAGCCGCGCCGTCGAGATGGCCAGCGGCATCCCGGTGGGCCTCACGCAGCCCGTCGTGGGCTACAACGCCTTCACGCACGAGAGCGGCATCCACACCGACGGCGTCATCAAGAACGCCGCCACCTACGAGCCCATCCAGGCCGAGCATCTGGGCCGCGAGCGGCGCTTCGTCTTCGGCAAGCACACCGGCACCACGGCCGTCACCGACCGCCTGGAGAAGAACGGCCTCACCGGCGTCCCGAAGGAGCAGGTGCTGGAGATCGCCAACAAGATCAAGGCGCACACCGAGGGACAGTCCAAAGGCGGCGTCAAGTCGTTCGTGGAACGATATCGCGCCTGGGACGTCGAGCACAACGGCGTCGACAACCCCACGTTCTGGCGCATCGTCAAGGACGTGACCGGGAAGTCGCCGCCGCCAGGCGTGGCCGAGAAGCAGTTCCGCTGGTAGACGCTACGCGAGCGGCCGGCGCTCCAGCCCGTCGACGGCATCGAAGTCCGCGTCGTCCGAGACGACGGTGAAGATGCCGGCGCCCATCGCCGTGGCCGCGTGGATCGCGTCGCGCGGCGAGAGCTTGCGGTGCGCGCGCATGAGGTCGAGCGCGGCGCGGACCTCGGCGTCGCGGACCGGCAGGATGCGCAGGCGCGGCAGGCCCAGGACGAGCTCGGCGTGCCGCAGCGCGACGTCGCGCCCCGCGTTCTTCCCCACGACCCAGAGGACCTCGTCGAGGGTGAGCGAGGACGTGGCCGCGTGCTCCTTGCCGGCTTCGAGGCGCGCGAGGAGCGCCGCGGCCGCGTCGGACTTGGGGCCCGTGTGGAGGACGGGATAGATCAGGACGTTGGCGTCGAGGTAGAGCATGCTCTCACTTCGCGCCGAAGCGGTCGCCGTACTCCGCGTCCCAGTCGATGCGCGCGGGCTCCTTCCGCTTGCGCGGGACGAGGCTGCGCATCTCGTCGACGACGTGCCCGCGGAACGCCTTCTCGATGATGACCTTGCCGTCCTCCACGTGGAAGGCGAGCGTGTCGCCCGGCGCGATGCCCGCGGCGTCCCGCACGGACTTCGGGATGACGGCCTGACCCTTCTCTCCCACCCGCGCGGTCTCGGTCATACCAAGTGGTATGAATTCTACCTGCTCATAAAACTATGGCATGACTTCGACCCCGTACACGCGCTTCGGGTTCTCGGCGTGGACGATCCACGCCTGCTCCTCGGTCATGAGCCCCTTCGCGATCAGGTCGGCTGTGCGTCGCGGCACGGTCTTGGGCCCGAGCACCGCGCCCGGGTAACGCGGGTCGCACATGAAGTCCGTCTCCATGAGGAAACGCGTGCCCTGGCGGATCGCGTCCTCCGCGCTGCCCTTGCCGATGAGCACGCTGGGCCAGAGGCCGCGGTTGAGCGCCGGGTCGAGGATCGGCGCGCTGTAGTGCTTCACCGCGCGCTCGGCCGGCAGGCCCGCGGCGGCCAGGTGCGCAGCGAGGTCGGCGAAGCTTTCCGGCGTGGTCGTCTCGGCGTGGATCTGCACGGGGCAGCCGGCGTCCGCCGCGAGGGCGAAGGCGTGCTCCATGAGCGCGTTGGCGCGCGCCATGATCTCATCCGGGACCGGGCGCCAGTGGGGGCGGCCCACCTCGGCCATCGCGACGGCCTTGCCCGCGCGCACGAGCTTGGCGGCCGCCTCCTGCGCGCCGCGGTGGATCGCCTCGGCCTCGTCCATCGGCACGCCCGCCGTGAGCAGGCTCGTGAACTCGGCCGGGTGCGGGCTGATGGCGACGTGGACCTTCAGGCCCAGCGCGCGCGCCTTGTCGGCCATGTCGAGCGTGATGCCGAACTGGCGCTCGTGGTCGGCGACGCTGCGGTTGATGCCCGCGCCCTCGTGGTAGGGCTTGTGGACGAGCATGACGTGCGTGCCGCCCGCGTTCAGGAAGTCCTTCACCGACTGCTCCCACGGGCCCGCCGGATCGAGGTGGAAATGGTCGTCCCACACGGGATATCGCATTCACGGCCTCCCGATGCCCTTGCCGTGCTCGTGGCCCGGCGCGCGCTCGCCGCCGTCGCGCACGAGCTTCGCTTGCAGCAGGAGCCGCGAGCGCCACTGCTTCCAGTCGGCCTCGGTGGTGAGCGCGAGATAGCTTTCCACGAGCGCGGGCGCAAGCAGGCCCTCGGAGCTCTGGCGCACGAGGGCGCGGAAGGCGTCGAGGTCCGGCGCGGCGCGCAGCGCCTCGATCAGGTCGGGCTCGCTCCTCGCGCGCTCGCCGAGCTTCGTCCCGACGGCGGTGACGAGGCCGTACGCCTTCTTCGCGTCCTGCGGGAGCGACATCGCGTCACCCGATCGGGGGCGGCGGCCCCTTGCGCTTCTCCGCCTTGCTCGCCTTCACCTGCTGCGCGATGACGCCGCGCTTCCCCTTCGGCGGGGGCGGGGGGGCCGCGGTCTTCTTCTGCGGGAGCAGGCCGAAGAGCAGCATGCACGCGGCCACGAGCCAGACGAGGTACGCGAGCGGCTCGTTGGGATACCGGTAGACCCACCAGCCCAGGAGCGCGACGAGCCCCGCCGCGACGGCCCAGAAGAGGATCTCCAGCCAGCGCCCGTAGGGGGGCGTGTGGAACGCCTCGATGAGGCGGCTGAACGGCCCGGGGCGCGGCGGCATCAGGCTCCGGAATTCGTGGTCCCGCTTGGCGTTTGCGCCCCTCTCCCGGCAGCGGGCTCGTGGCGCCAAGCTTCACGTCTCCGCTTCGCCGGCGTGTTGGCGTGTCCGCGTGTTGGCGGCAGCGCCGGGCCGCCACGGCGCGGATGAACCATCACGGGAAAAGTCGGACTCGACGCCGCGCACAGGCTTCATGCTCCCGCGCCCGCGTGCCCCGCGCGTGCGCCGCGTCCTCGCCCTCTTCCTCCTGACCTGCCTCCTTGCGGGCTGCGTGTCGTTGCCCGGCGCCACGACCCAGGCCCCCGCCAATGCCGCGCCCGCGCTCGTCGCCGAGGGCGCCACGCTGCGCGCGGTGGGCGACGGCGTCTTCGCGACGTGGGGCGGCAACGTGACGTTCGGCTCCTCCTCGGCGCCCGCCTCGCTGCCCGTCGACCCGACCGCGACGCCGGCCGGAAGCGTCACGAAGCCGTTCACGTGGCCCGCGGGCGCGACGATCCTCGAAGGCTGGCTCAACTGGACCGACGGCAAGGCGGTGCTCGCGCTGCGCGTCAACAACGAGAGCGGGCGCACGTGGTGCGGCGCCCCCTTCCCGAGCAACGTGAGCGACGCGCGCTGCTTCGCGACGTTCTACCGCCAGCCCTTCGGCGACCCGTCGAAGTGGAAGGCCGTCGTCTCGCCCAACTCCTACGACGGCGCGGCGCCCGGCCCGATCCCCTTCACGCTGACGCTGCTCTTCCGGAACGCGACGCTCCCGATCCTCGACTCGCCCGCGCCCGCGGGGGCCGACGCGCCGCTCGTCTTCGCGCCCACGACGCTCGTCTCGAAGGACAAGCACACCGGCGAGCCCTCGCTCGCGCTGACGCCCAAGGGCACGGTGTACGTCGCGGCGCCCACCGGCGCGCAGGAGTCGCTCTTCCGCTCGACCGACGGAGGCAAGACGTTCGGCCTCGTGAAGATCCACGACAACCCGACCCGCGACCCCACGAGCGAGTTCGCCACCGGCGGAGGAGACTCCGACGTCGCGGTCGTCGGCGAGAACGATCTCTACTTCGCGGACCAGCAGGGCGGCAGCGCCGAGACGGTGAGCAGCTCGCACGACGGGGGCGCGACGTGGTTCACGCAGCCCGCCGCGGCCGGCCCGCCCTCGACGGGCGGCATCCCGCGCCCCGCGCCGCTCCCCGTGGGTCTCCCGGGCGCGCCGGTCTTCAGCGCGGACCGCCAGTGGCTCGTGGCCGACGGGAGCATGGACGTCTGGCTCGCGTTCAACTCGCAGGACGGCGCGACGGTGGTCCACTCGCTCGACGGCGGCCGCACGTGGCCCCAGCGCGGCACCATGGGCGGCGACGACTGCTCGCGCGGCAACCTCGTGCGCAGCGTCGCGAGCCCCACCGGCGTCCCTGTCGCGGGCGGCGGCTGGCTCTACTTCGCGGGCTGCAACGAGAAGGGCCCGCTGCTGGGCGTCAGCACCGACGGCGGCCTCACGTGGACCACGCACCAGGTCGCGCAGCGCGACGGCCAGACCAGCACGGGCTTCCTCTTCGTCACGCACATCTTCGTCATCGCCACCACCGACGCCGCCGGCAACGTGTACGTCGTGTGGTGCGACGAGGCCGACGCGCCCGGCGACCACGCCGCGCCAGCCGACGGCCCGCACGGCGTCAACGTCTGGTTCGCCAGCAGCACCGACCACGGCGCGACGTGGAGCAAGCCCCTGAAGGTCAACCAGGCGCCGGGCACGTACGTCCTCCCGTGGGTCACCGCGGGCAAGGCGGGCCACGTCGCCGTCGCCTTCTACGGCACCAAGGCCGGGCCGAACCCCGAGCGCATCGTGGGCGACTGGTACCCCCTCGTGGCGACGACGGACGACGCCACCGCCCCGACGCCCACGTGGCGCTGGAGCACGATGGGCGACATGATCCAGTACGGCCCCGTCTGCATGCGCGGCTCCGCCTGCGGCAACGCGCGCAACCTCCTGGACTTCTTCCAGATCCAGGCCGACAAGGATGGCATGATCCACGCGACGTTCATCGACGGCCGGAACGGGGGCAACGCGCGCAACGCCGACATCCTCTACACCAGCCAGGTCGGCGGGCCCGGCCTCGGGGGACCCAGCGTCGACAAGAATGGGGGATAGCGGCGCAACAACGTTGATCCGGTCCGTCCGGCTCGGACCCGTCATGCGCGCGCTCCTGGGGCTCCTGGCCCTCTCGCTCGTTCTTGCCGGCTGCATCGGCCAGCCCACGCTCCAGACGGCCTCGGTCGGCCCCGCGCTCCACGCGCCCCCGGCCCTGACCTCGGAGGGGGCGAAGGTCGCGGTCTCGGGCGACCAGACGCTCCTGACGTGGACCGGCCAGCTCACGCCGAACAACGCGCCCGTCTCCACGCCGCTCGTCGCGAGCGCGCAGGACTCGCTCTCCTACAAGGTCCACCTGCCCGCCGAGGCGCACCTGCTCCACGGCTGGATCAACTGGACCGACACGTCCGCGGCGCTGTTCTTCTTCCTGGACGACAAGGACGGCCCGATCTGCGGCGCCGCCTCGCCCGAGGGCACCACCAGCGAGTGCTTCGCCACGCTCTACGGCGCGCAGGCCGCGGCGCGCGACGCCACGCTCACCGTGAGCCTCTCGGGCGGCAACGCGCCCGTCGCGTTCACGCTGACGCTCCTCGCGAGCAGCCTGGACCTGCCGATGCTGGGCAGCCCCGCCCCGTTCGGCCCCACGGCGCCCAGCGTGTTCGCGCCGCCGGTGGTGGTCGACCCGCAGCGCCACACCGCCGAGCCCTCGATCGCGGTGACGCCCAAGGGCGTCGTCTACGTGGCCGCGCCCGTCGACGCGCAGAGCGCGCTCTGGCGCAGCACGGACGGCCAGAAGTTCGCGTTCGTCCCGATCCACGGGCAGCCCACCGACCCGCTCAGCCAGGACCCGATCGGCGGAGGCGACGCGGACGTCGCGGTCTCCGGGGAGAACGACGTCTACTTCGCGGACCAGGGCCTGGGCGAGGCCGTCTCCGCGAGCCACGACGGGGGCAAGACGTTCTTCACGCAGCCCCTCGGCTCCGGCGTGCCGCTCACCGACCGCCAGTGGCTCGTCCTCGACGGCGGCATGAACGCCTGGCTCGCCTTCAACGGGCCCAACGGCGCCACGGTCAGCCAGACGCGCGACGGCGGCCACGCCTGGGTCGCGCTGGGCAGCATGAAGGAGGACTCCTGCTTCCGCGGCAACCTCGCCCGCGCGCCCGACGGCACGCTCTACTTCGCCGGCTGCGACGCCAACGGACCCGGCGTGGGCGTGAGCACGGACGGCGGCCTCTCGTTCACCTGGCACGCGGTCGCCAAGCGCGACGGCAAGACCAACACGAGCTTCCTTTTCCCCGCCCACATCTTCGTCGTCGCCACCACCGACGAGAAGGGCAACGCGTACGTCGCCTGGAGCGACGAGGCGCAGAACCCCGACGATACGAAGGCGCCCGAGGGGCCGCACGGCCTCAACGTCTGGATGGCGAGCAGCAAGGACCAGGGCAAGACGTGGAGCAAGCCGCAGAAGGTCAACCAGGCCCCCGGCACCTACGTCCTTCCCTGGATCACCGCCGGCAAGGAAGGCCAGGTCGCGGTGTCGTTCTACGGCACCAAGTTCGTCGGCCACCCCGAGCGCGTGATCGGCGAGTGGTATCCGCTGGTGGCGATCACGCACGACGCCCTGGACGCCAACGCCACGTGGCAGGAAAGCGCCGCGAGCCCCGACCTCAACCAGTACGGCCCCGTCTGCATGCGCGGGAGCGGCTGCGGCAACGCGCGCAACCTGCTCGACTTCTTCCAGATCCAGGCCGACAAGGACGGCCTGCTCCACATGGCGTACGTCGACGGCACCGGCGGAGGCAGCTACGTCAAGTCCACCATCATGTACGCCGGCCAGGTCGGCGGCGTCGGGATCGGCGGGCCCAGCGTCGACAAGAACGGCGGGCCGAAGGCGCAGCCGATCCTCCGGCTGCCGGCCACGCCCTAGAACGTGCCTTCTCGGTTGCTGCGAGGCTTCCTTTCGCCTCCCTTGGGCTTCGCTTGCCGCGATCACGCCAAGACGCCAACACGCGGCGTGTTGGCGTGTTGGCGTGTGGGCGGCAAGCGAAGCGCGGCCAGGCGGGAACTCACTTGCAGTTCGAGATCGCCTGCTGCGACGCCTCGTGCCGCACCGTGCAGCCGTGCGCGCTGCCCGCGGCGGCCACGAAGAAGGTCGTCGCCTTGCCGTCGTCGAAGGCGCGCGCGACCGCAAGGCCGTCGCCATCGAGGTCCGCGGCCGCGGTCCCGTTCGCGACGCGCGTCGTGCCCTTCAGCTTGTCGCGGCCGAACGTGACGGCCAGCGCGGGGTTCGAGCACGGCGCGGGCCAGCACGAGCCGCTCAGCGCGACGTCCGGCGCGCCATCGCCGTCGAGGTCGCCCGCGGCGGTGCCGTTGTACGCCAGGTTCGGGCCCGCCGCGTCCACGGTCCAGTGGGGCGTGACGTTGTACGCGGCGCCCGCCGGGCCCTGCCCGGTGTCGCCCACGATCGCGCAGCCGTCGACCGCGCAGTGGAACGTGCCGTTCGCGCTGCGGTCGAGCCCGCCCGGGATCGGCGCCTCGGAGGCCTGCCCGTGCGTCGTCGAGTTGGCCTGCCGCGCCTGCCCGTCCCACGAGTCCTCGTGGGTGACGCCGCCCTGCGTGTAGTTCCACGCGACGGCGCACGCGGTCGGGTTCGCGGGGCCGCAGGTCGTCGCGGCCCAGGCGTCCGCGCGCCCGTCGCCGTCCACGTCGCACCCGTAGACGGTGCCCTTGCGGCCGGGCTGCGCGCCGCAGGAAGGCGCGGCCGCCGCGAGAGGAATGCAGAGGAGCAGGGCAAGGGCGATCGGGAGCAGGCGCATGCGCGGGGCAGCACGGAGGACCACATGGTCGTTCTCCGGAGGCCGTGTTCGAACCCGTCCCCGCTTCCGATTCCGATTCCTCTTCCGATTCCGCTTCCGACTTCCGACCCGGGAATCGGAAGTCGGAAGCGGAATCGGAAGAGGAGTTGGAATCGGGGACGGGTCGAACCTTAATACCCAAAGTGGTCCCTGCCCGCGCCCTATGGAAGAGATCTGGGTCGAGAAGTACCGGCCCCAGAAGCTGGGCGACATCATCGGCCAGGAGGAGATCACGAAGCGCCTCCAGGCCTACGTCGCGCAGCGCAACATGCCCCACCTCCTCTTCGCGGGCCCGCCCGGCACGGGCAAGACCACGAGCGCCGTCGCCCTGGCGAAGGAGCTGTACGGCGAGACGTGGCGCGACAACTTCGCGGAGCTGAACGCCTCCGACGAGCGCGGCATCGGCGTCGTGCGCGGCCGCATCAAGGACTTCGCGCGCACCGCGAGCCACTCGCAGGACATCCCGTTCAAGATCATCTTCCTCGACGAGGCGGACTCGCTGACCAACGACGCGCAGTCGGCGCTGCGCCGCACGATGGAGAAGTACGCGGGCAACTGCCGCTTCGTGCTCTCGTGCAACTACAGCAGCAAGATCATGGACCCGATCCAGTCGCGCTGCGCGCTGTTCCGCTTTCGGCCCTATGGCAAGCCCGACATGACGAAGCTCGTGCGCAAGGTCGCGCGCGAGGAGAAGATCGACGTCACGCCCGACGGGCTCGAGGCGCTGCTCTACGTCGCCGCGGGCGACATGCGCCGCGTCGTCAACACCATGCAGGTCGCCAGCGCCGGCAACAAGCACGTCACGGCGGAGAGCGTCTTCACCACGACCGCCACCGCCAAGCCCGAGGACGTCAAGCAGATGCTCGAGATGGCGCTCACCGGCAACTTCGCCGCGGCGCGCGACAAGCTCGACGAGCTGCTCATCGGCTACGGCCTCAGCGGCGAGGACATCATCCGCCAGATCCACCGCACCGTGTTCGACCTGACGGTCCCCGACAAGATCAAGGTCGACCTCGTCGAGCGCGTGGGTGAGGCCGACTTCCGCCTCGTCGAAGGCGCCAACGAGCGCATCCAGATCGAGGCGCTGCTGGCGCGATTTGCGTTGACGGGCGGGTCGCTCAAGATCTGAAATCCTTGCCGGCCGCAGGAACACGAAGCCACGAAGTCACGAAGAGCACGAAGCTGAACGTCTTCGTGCTCTTCGTGGCTTCGTGCTCTTCGTGTTGGCATGGGCCCGCGGACAAGATCAGGCTCTGACGGCCACGAACCTCAGCCGCCAGTAGTCGGCCACCCAGCGCTCCCCGTCCCACAGCTTCGGACGGAGCCGCGCCGTGATATCATCCATGACGGCGACGCGGCGCGCCTCGGGCACGACCTCGAAGAGGTGCATGCCGAACTGGAGGACCCAGCTGCGCAGGCCCGCCTCGCCCCCTTCGAGCGGCGTGGGGCGCGCGAAGAGCCGCGCCTCGCGCATGGAGAGGCCGTGCGACTCCAGCAGCGTGGCGTACTGGGCGATGCTCGGGAAGTAGAGGTGGTCCTCGATGCGCGGCGCGTCGATGCCCGCCGACAGGATGGCCGCGCGCACGCCGCCCAGGAGCGTGGCGAGGTTGCCCTGCCCGCCCATCTCCGCGACGAAGCGGCCGCCGGGCTTGAGGGCGCGCGCCACGCACGCCGCGACGTCGCCGGGCGGCTGCATCCAGTGGAGCGCCGCGTTGCTGAACACCGCGTCCACCGGCGCGTCGAGGCGGAAGTCGCGCCCGTCGGCGACGCGCAGGTCGAGCCGCGGGTGCTCGGCCTTCGCCTTGGCGATCATGCTGGGCGAGGCGTCGAGGCCGATCACGTCCGCGCCGGCCTGCGCGATCTTCGCGGTGAGGTGCGCGGTGCCGCAGCCGAGGTCCAGGATGCGCTCGCCCTTCTGCGGCGATAGCAATTCGACGACGCCTTCGGCGCGCTGGTAGACCCAGGCGTGCTTCTGGTCGTAGGTCTGGGCGTTCCAGTCGCGGGGCATGCGGGCGCACCCTCTCTCGCCCCTTTGTCGCTTTCGCGCCGCGCCCGCCCGAACACGAAGAGCACGAGGCCACGAAGAGCACGAAGTCCGCGACTTCGTGTCTTCGTGCCTTGGTGCTCTTCGTGTTCCCGCGGGCCTCACGATGGGTCACACCAGCGCCCCAAACACCGCGCCGCCGATCGCGAGCCCGAGCCCCACGAAGAGCGCGCGCTCGGGCAGCCGCAGCAGCACCGCGAGCAGGAACGCCAACGGCGCGGCGAGAAGGAGCGCGTGCGTGGCGGCGGCGAGGCTCCCGCTGTGGTGGTGCGCCGCCGGGTCGACGGCGCTCAGGGCGTTGAGGCCCATGCCGCAGAGGGCGCCGAGCACGGCGAACGCCGCGGGCCAGCCGACCGCAGCCCGCGGGGGCTCCCGGCTCATCGTGTCGCGGGCCTCCGCAGGCTCGCGTAGAGGTGCTGCGGGTCGCGCGCGCTGCGGGGCGGCGCGTCGTGCGCGTAGTACGGGGCGCGGCGGGCCACGACGCGGCGGAAGGCGTCTCGCACGCCCTCGTCGTCCAGGCCGCGCGTGGGCACGTCGTCGTCGAGCACGTTGAGGCACCCCTTCAGGTGGCCTTCGTGCGTGACGCGCAGGCGGTGGCAGTTCGCGCAGAAGTCCGCGTTTCCGACGGGATCCACGAGCTCGACGGTGGCGCCGTTCTCCAGGTGGTAGACGGCGCGGTGGTGCATGCTGCGGCGCTCCACGAAGGCCGCGCGCTGCGCGAGCCAGGCGCGCACCTTGTCGAGGTCGACGCGGCGCGGGAGCATGTCGGTGCGGATCTCCGGCATGACCTCGATGAGCTGGAGGTGCAGGCCTTCGCGCGAGGCGACGAAGTCGACCAGCTCGGGCAGCTCGCCCAGCGTCTCGTCGAGGAGCACGGTGTTGATCTTCACCGGCGCGAGCCCCGCCGCGAGCGCGGCCTCGAGGCCGGCGAGCACGGGCTCCAGCGTGCCCCGGCGCACCGCGCGGAAGTGGCGCGCGTCGAGCGTGTCGATGCTGATGTTGAGGCGCGTGAGGCCCGCGTCGGCGAGCGCCTGCGCGCGGGGCGCGAGAAGGCTGCCGTTGGTCGTGAGCGAGACCTCCATGAACGTGGAGGCGCCGCGCACGATCTCCTCCAGGTCGCGGCGGAGCAGAGGCTCGCCGCCCGTGAGCTTGACGCGCGTGACGTCGAACTCGCGCGCGATGCGCAGGAGCCGCACGATCTCGGCCGCGCCCATCTCGCCCGCGTGGGGCGCGGCGGGCCCGCGCGTGTCGCCGAGGCCCTCGTTGTGGCAGTAGACGCACGCGAAGTTGCAGCGGTCCGTGAGGCTGACGCGCAGGTCGCTCACGTGCCGGTCGAACCGGTCGACCAGCATCCGGTCCGTGCGGGGCGGGTCCACGGCGCGCCCAGCCGCCGCGGGGCTCTTAGCGGTTGGCTCAGGGGCCGCCGACGGGGTACTTCTCCATCACGCGCGACTCGGACTCCGTCTCGCTCATGTCGTGCTCCTGGACGTTGTGCTGGATCAGGTCGTCGCGGGTCTCGAAGCCCTCTCCGCAGAAACACTCGAAGTCGGTCATGACCCGCAGGCCTGGCGCGCTCGCGGATAGGCCTTCTGGCGGATGGGTCGACGCGCGCGCTCAGCGGCCCTTGCGGCTGTGCGTCAGGTTGTACTCGCGGAAGAGCGCCTCGCCCAGGACGGTCTCGGCCTCGCTGGCGTGGCGGTGGCGGAAGAGGCGCACGACGTCCTCCTCGGGAAGGTGCGGGCACTCGTTCAGGATGAGCGTGTAGATGTCCGAGGCCCAGTCGGACCCCTGGATGGTCTTCAGGCCCTCGCGGTACTGGCGCTCAAGCACGTTGGTGGCGATGTCCTTGGCGCGGTCCACCGGCGGGCGGGGATCCAGGAGGGCCATGCCCCGCGCTACGGTCGTGGCATGCAAAAAGATTCGCGAACCGCGGTCATGCAGCCGACCACGCGGGCGCCCCGGACACGGTGACGCCGAATCACCTAATTACGATACGTAACCTTGAAGCCGGGATCGGCCGTGGTCATTTCCGATGGCTCCCCCCCGCCCCCTCGCGGTCGCCACCCGCCCCAAGGTGGACCTCTGCCCCGTCACGGAGACGGCCAAGATCATCGGCAAGAAGTGGTACCTCATCATCCTCCACGAGCTGACCCGCACGCCGATGGGCTTCAACGAGCTCAAGCGCGCGGTTCGTGGCATCAGCGCCAAGGTCCTCAGCGAGAACCTGGGCGAGCTGGAGGCGCGCGGCCTCGTCACGCGCACCGTCTACTCCGAGAGCCCCATCCGCGTCGAGTACGGCCTCACCGACAAGGGGCGCGAGCTGGACGGCATCTTCCTCTCCATGCGCGTCTGGGGCGAGAAGTGGGCCATCTGCCTCGACGACGCGGGCATGCCGACGCCCGCGATGGGCGTCTCGCGCGCGCCCGAGGCCGTCGTCCGGACCCCCTGAGGGTCAGAGGTCTTTTTCCCTGCGGCGTCGAGCCGGGCCCATGCCCGACGAGGAGCTGCCCGAGCTGACGAAGCTGCGCGCCTACGACCGCCAGGAGCACATCCGGCGCGCCATGGACGCCGGCATGACCCGCGAGCAGGCGGAGCGCCACGCGGACGAGGACTTAAGGGAGCGCGCCGACTCGCGGGCCTGATGGCCTTCCAGTGCCCGCCCGACTGCGGATGGTGCTGCACGCACCTGACGCGCCAGGTGCCGCGCGAGGAAGCCCGCGCCACGGGCGCCTTCCGCGCCGCCCTGCGCGAGATGGGCGTCTACCATTGCCGCGACGCGGTCACGACCGGGCTTTCGCTCTCGAACGCGGAGGCCGACGCGCTGCGCCGACGCGCCGCCGAGCGCCGGATGCGCCTGCCGCTCCACCCGCGCACCTACCTCCTGGAGACGCGCCGCCGCCTCGCGGTGGTCCTCGACTGGCACCTCTCGCGCGAGGTCTGCCCCTTCTACGCCGACTACCAGTGCACGGTCTACGAGGACCGGCCGCTCGTCTGCCGCGCGTTCCCCGTCATGGTCGCGAGCCCGATGTCGCTCGCGCCCGCGTGCCCCAAGGTGCCCGCGCCCGCCAGCGCCATGCGCGTGGAGCTGCGCGCCCGCCGCGCCATCGACCGCGCGCACGCGAGCCTCGACGAGACGGCCATGCGCGCGCTGGCGGGCGGACGCTTCGCCGAGGGGCTCGCCCCGGCCGAGGCCGCGCGCCGCCTGCGGCGTTACCGCCCCGTGGCCGTGGAGGCGTTCGTCGGTGAGCAGCCCGCGTGACACGCTCAACCAGCTCAAGTGGCGCGAGCACGCGCTGGCGCGCTGCGAGATCGAGTACGTGCACCGTGGCGCTCCTGGAGACACGCGCATCGTTTCGGGCGCCGACGTCCGCGAAGTCGGATCGTGGGCCTTCGTCCTGGGCGAGGGGGCGCGCGAGGCCACGATCCCGTACCATCGCGTGCTCCGGATCACAGTCGGCGGCGAGGTCGTGTGGGCGCGCGCTCCTGCCCGATGACGATGCCGGCGCGGGGCCGCCTCCGGCGGGAAAAATCACGGAATCTCCGAATCACCGAATCGGGCGGAGATCCCGTGATCCGGAGATTTCGTCCTTTCCGCCGGAGGCGAGCGGAGCCAGCCAACGTCCGCGGAACCCTCCTCCCCAACCTTTGTGCATGCCCTCGAGCGTGCGCGCCCGATGCAGCAGGTTGTGCAGGACGAGCTTCACGAGATCGCGAGCCTTCCGTGGCCCCCGATGCGGCACGTGCGCCGCGGCATGGCGCGCCTCGACGAGCGGGGCCAGCGCCTCGTGGCGGGGAGGCTCCGCGCCGCGCTCGCGCAGTTCGAGCCGGCGCCCGGCGTGAACCGCGCCGCGTTGCGCCGCTTCTTCAGCTTCCTCTCGCAGGTCGAGGTCATCGCCATCGAGGTGCCGCTGTCGGCTCTGCCAACGGCGGCTCCCGAGGTCGTGCCGCTGCTGGAGCGCCAGCTCGCCGACGAGGTGTTCCACAGCACGGTCTTCGCGGCGCTCGCGCAGAAGCTCGGCGGCCTCGACGCGCCGATCCCCGAGGCGGAGCGCGTGCTCGACGAGATCCGCCAGCAGGAGGACCCCAAGACCACGGCCGTGCTGCTCAACCTCATCGCCGAAGGCTGGATCGAGAACCTCTTCGACCAGGCCGTCGGGTGGGGCGCCGCGGACGAGGTCTTCCGCATCGTGCTGGAGGACGAGAGCCGGCACGTCGAGGAGGCGCACGCGCACGCCGAGGGGCTTGACATCACGCGGGTCGGCGCCGCGGTGCGCGAGTTCGAGGAGCAGCTCTTCCGCCTCTCGCAGCACCCGCGCGTGATGCTCCCGATCCTCGCGCTCGCGGGCGAGCAGCGCTTCCGCCAGCTCGCGCAGTCGTTCCTCGACACGCACAAGGCCGCGCTCGCCGAAGTGGGCCTGGAGATGGCGCCCGCGGTGAAGGAGATGGAGGCGATCTTCGCCGAGATCGACACGACGCAGACGCTTCCTCCCGCGCGCGAGATCCCCTTCGACTCGCAGTGGCGCCGCACCGCGCTGGAGATCTGGGACACGCCGCGCAGCCCCGCGATGAGCGGCTGGTTCGAGGCGCGCGTCGACCACGTCCCGAAGCACCTGCTCACCGCGGTCATGGTCGCGGCGGTCGGACAGGTGTACGCCGAGTTCCCGCGCGTCAACCGCTACGTGCAGGGCGGCAAGCTCTGGCAGCCCGCGACGGTCAACGTCGGCGTGCGCGCCGGGCTGGGCGACCAGGGCGAGGCGCTCACCACCATCGTCGTGCCGCAGGCCGACAAGCGCAGCGTGGAGGACATCCGCCGCATCGTGCGCGAAGGCGTCGCCAACATGAACGCGCTGGGCGCCGCGATCGCGCGCCCGCAGCCCGACGCCGAGCAGGAGCCCCTGCGCCACGTGCTGCGCGATGAGGAATTGGCCGGCATGCTCCCGCCCGGCAGCGTCGCCGCGCCCGTCACCGTGAGCAACGCGGGCAAGGTCGGCCTGCACGCGGGCTTCGGCGCGATGCCCGGCGCGCTGGGCCAGAGCCTGGAGATCATCATCGGCCGCGTCGAGAAGAAGCCGCAGTGGACCGGCTGGCGTTACCGCCCCGTCGACACGATCGTCGTGGGCTGCACGGCCGACCACCGCGTCGTCGACGGCGCGCACACCGGCGAAGCGATGCGCCGTCTCCGCGAGGCCCTCTCGCCCGAAGGCGTGCAGAAGATCCTCGACCGCCCCGACACGCTCACCCCCGAGGAGCTGTCCCAGGTGGCGAAGGCGCAGCAGCAGGGCGCGATGCTCATGGCGTGCAAGGCGCCGTGGTATCTCGGGTGGCTCTGCTGGCTGTTCAAGAAGTGACGGAAAGAGGAAGCGGAATCGGAAGCGCCGCTTCC
>JAXDQU010000092.1:0-5652 GCA_034667685.1 Thermoplasmata archaeon
CCCCGAGCCCCGCTCCAAGCGGCAAAGCAAAACGCCGGAGGTTGGATGCGCGCGCGTGCCCGAAGCCGCCCCCGCGGAGGGATTCATCGTCGCCCTGCGCGGCGCCCGCGCCATCCGCGTCGATGCCACCGACCCGGGCGAGTTCCTCACGCCGCTGGCCGGCGCCGACCTCGCGTGGGTCAACGTCGAGGTCGAGGACCTCGCGCGCGAGGGCACCCAAACGGCCACCGCGCTGGGCTTCCAGCCCGACCTCGTCGAGACGCTCCTGCGCCAGGCCGGCAGCGCCTACGACGACCGCGAGACCGAGATGGGCGTCATGACGCCGATGATCCGCGTCGCCGAGCTGGAGGTGATCAGCGAGCCGCTCCTGATCCTCCTGCGGGGCAACCTCGTGCTCACGCTCTACCGGCGCGGCAAGGCGACGCGCTTCCGCAAGTTCGGCCGCTACGCCGAGACCGCCATGCGCAAGATCGCGCCCGAGCTGCCGCCCAAGGACAAGCTCACCATCCTCGTCACGCGCATCCTCGACGAGAACAACGAGCGCAACTTCGACGGCATCCGCCCTATCGAGGACGCGGGCGAAAAGCTATCAGGCCAGTTCACCAGGCTCGAGGTCGACCGCGTCGCCCTCGCGCAGGACATCTACCGCCTCAAGCGCGCCCTCGTCAACTACCTCGACGCGCTCTGGGACAGCATCGACACCATCTACTCGCTCCAGCACGGCGACGCCGAGCTCGTCAGCGACGACGAGACCTTCCTGCGCCGCATCGCCATCCTCGGCGAGGACGTGCAGCGCCACATCCAGCTCAGCGAGCACATGAGCGAGGTGCTATCATCTGGGCTGGAGGTCACGCAGAGCATCTACAACAACCAGCTCCAGGCCCTCAACAACCGCCTCGCCTACATCGTCACCTGGCTCACCGTGCTGGGCACCGCCGTCCTCGTCCCCAACACGCTCGCCACCGTCCTTTCCGCCGCGCCGCCCGCGCTGCGCATCGAAAGCCCCGCCCTCTACCTCGCCGTCATGGTGGGCAGCACCGCGCTCGCCACGATGGGCGCCTACGTCTGGACGCGCAAGGCGGCGCGGCTCCCGCGCAAGATGGACTGATTCCTTGGAGCAACGCCGTCGCCGCGCCGCTACGCTCAAAACCCCCGAGAGGGTTGGGCCGGTCGCATGCTCCCCCGTGCAACCTTCGGCATCCTGCTCCTCGTCGCATTGGCCCTTCCGCTCGCTTCGGCGGACGACATCATCCGGGACTACTTCGTGATCCCCGGCGTGGGCGCGGTCCCGGTCCCGGGCGTCGAGGCCCCGGCGTCGTGCACCGCGACGCCGGGCGCGGACTGCTGGGTCCGCTGCGCGCCTGGACAGGCCGTCTCGCTGACCGCCCAGGGGCCCGTGCCCGGGTACGTCGTGGGCTCCTTCTACTGCGGCGGCTCGTCCGCCTCCTGCACGACGTACACGGGCTCGTGCAGCGCCCAGAGCACCGACCCCGCCTTCTACGCCGACTCCGGCTGGTGCACCGTCCAGTACGACTATGCGACCACGTCCTTGACGTGCAGCGTCGGCGCCTTCGCCTCGGTCGGGGCGGGCCCCACCCAGACGGGCCCGGTGGGCGGCGAGCCGGTGGGCACGCCCAACCTCGACAAGACCTGCGCTCCCGAAGGGCTCGTCTGCGTGGGTCCCGTCCCCTCGATCCCTCTGGGCACCCTGCCCCCGGTCGATCCGATCCCGCTGACGCCGGGCGTCCTCGTGGGCATCGCCGTCTCGCCCTCCGCGCCCTCGCCCCAGACGGGCTCGACGATCATCGGCCCCATCGTGGTGCCCGAGTCGATCGTGCCGGTGGACCTGTGCGACTCGACCTGCTCGGTGCCCACGGCCTCGGTGGAGGGCGGCCCCCTGCTGATCGTGGAATACCAGGTCGGCTCGGAGGGCGGGTCCATCCCCGTCCAGGCCTGAGGAGGGTGCGCCATGCGATCCCGCATTCTCCTCGCAACGGTCATCCTCGGCCTCGCGCTTCCCGTCCTCCCGTTCGCCCGCGGCGGCGAGGGCTCCGCCTCGCTCTCGCTCTCCGGGTCCGGCCCCGTCTGGATCTCGGCGCGCATCGCGAACCCCAGCGGTCCCGTGGACGTGACGCTCCGCATCGAGCTCTCGGGCGCGGGCGGCGAGGGCGGCTCGGCCTTCACCAACGGACACTGGCGGAGCCTCGACGCGGCCGTCGCCCTCTGGGACGACCCCGGCATCCTCGTGCACGCCGGGGAGCCCAACGGCCAGGGCCTCCCGATCGTCCACTTCGACTCGCGCGCCGCGCCCGACGAGCCCGGCTTCATGGAGGGGACCTGGTCCTTCCCGCCCGGCGAGACGAGCTTCGTGATCTGGGCGGCCGGCACGGTGCAGTCGTGGAGCTTCCAGACGAGCGCGCCCTCCGACGCCGCGCTGGTGGCCCTGGACCAGGGGACGTCGGCGTACTTCCGCACGAGCCACGACTTCCACGGCCCCCTCAGCGTGGACGCGGCGCAGACCCCCTCCGCCCCGGTGGCCGGCGACGTGCCGGTCATGGCGCGCGCGAGCGCCAGCGCCTCGACCTCGCTCGCGGTCCAGCACGAGCTGGTCGGCTTCTTCTCGTCGAAGGCGACGGACGCGCTCTCCGTGTTCGAGCCCTCCGGCAGCCACGTCGCCGCCGGGGTCAACGGCGGGGCGTACTTCTCGTGGTCCGGGGACCCGCAGGCCGACATGATGCCCAACGGACCCGGCGGGTGGGCCTTCGAGGACACCGGCGCGGGGGCGGGCGTGCCCACGACGGCGGAGACCTACCTCTTCGTCGCCGACGCGCCCGTGCTGCGCGGGTGAGGGCGTCTCAGCGCCGCTTGCGCAGCGCCACGACGCCCGCGACGGCCGCGCCGCTCCCCACGAGCGCCAGCGTGGTCGCCGCGGGCGTCGGGAAGAAAGGCACGCTCGCGGTGGGCGGCTGCGCCATGCAGGTGACGTTCACGAACTGGCCCAGCGTGTCGCCGCTGAACGTGTCGTTCACGTCCGCGCCCCAGGTCACGAACGCGCTGTACGGCACGGAGTCCGGCGAGGACTGGGTGAAGGCCGTCACGGGCCCGACGACGAAACTGTAGCCGTTGCCGTCTGGCTCCGGCGTGCCGGTGAAGTTGAGGTTCGCGATCACGGGGTCGTAGGGTCCCGGCGACCCGAGCACCGTGACGGTCCCGTTCGCGCCCACGTGGTGGCCGTGGACGAAGAACGTGCAGCCGGTGATCTCCCACGTGCCGGGGGAATCGGCCGTGGCGCTGAACGTGACGGTCGCGGCGGCGGCCGGCTGCTGGGCCGAGGCCGCGGGCGCGAGGGTCGAAAGGCAGGCGAAGGCGAAGACGAGCGTCCATCGCATGGGAGGAAGCTGGCCCGCGACGCGGGGAGCCGTTTCTGGATCAACGCTACGGCCGCTCCAGGGAACGCAACACGCGCAGCAGGAGCGGCGTGGGCCGCAGGAGGACCGCGCGTCCCCGCGGCTCGCGCTCCAGGAGCCCCGCCTTCTCGAAGCGGTGGGCGTGGTACGACAAGGTCCGCGGGCTGATCGCGCACTGCCCCGCGAGCTTCTCCGTGGAGACGCCCAGGGGCGAGCCGCCCAGCGTCGCCGCCACCCGGCGCGCGGAGGCGCTCGCGAGCACGGCGCGCGCCTTCAGCTCGTCGAGCGGCCGGTCCGCGGAGGCGAGGTGCGCGATGGTCCGGCGCCCGACGCGGTGCAGGCGGACGATGCCGACGTCCTCCAGCCGCTGGAGCTGGTGGTAGAAGGCGCCCCACCCGAGGCCGACCCTCAGGCGCAGCGCGGAGACGGCGAGCGGCCCATCCTGGTGGAGGACCTCGACGATGCCGCGTCGCGTCGAGGAGCGCAGCGCGTGCTCGGGCGTGCGGGGATCGGGCGTCCGCGCCATCCCCAGGCCGCTGAGCAGCCGTTCGAGCAGGAGGTCCATGCGCGCGGATGGCATGGGTCGGACGGGCCTTGGGCGTTTCTGGCGAAGGTTGCTCCAAGGAATCCACCCGGCGAAGCCAAGCGACCCTGCGCGCATCACGCCGCGTGCGTCCGATCCTCGTCGCGCTCGTCGCGCTCGTCCTCGCAAGCTCGTCCCTGGCGACGGCGGCGGAGGAGGGGGACGTCGTCGACGCGCGGATCGTCGCTCCGGGGGGCGTGGACCTCCCCGGCCACACGATCGCCTCCGGCCCGCTCCTGGGCGCGGTCCTGACGCGCCAGGGCGTCTCGTCGGCGTGGGTCATCCACGCGGCCTCCGCCCTCGTCGAGCGCCACCGCGCGGGCTACGAGCAGGTCTCGAAGGTCCCCGGTCCCGTGACGTCCGAGGAGGTCTCGACGTGGCGCGTCACCAACCTGAGCGTGACGCTGGCCTCGCCCCAGAACGAGACGCTCAGGTTGGGCGTCGAAGGCTCCGGCGAGGCGCGCCTCGCGAGCCTCGGCCCGGTCGTCGTGAAGGCCAGCGGGCCGAACCTCTACGGAGAGATGGTGATGTCAGGCGGCGACGACCCAGGCACGATCAGCGTCGACCGGGACCACGTCGCGTGGACGGGTCCCTCGGACCTGGGGCTCCGCGGCGCCCTCTTCGTGGGGATCTACGGCTACGACGCGACGCTCGCCGCCGCCGAGAACGTCACGCGCGAGCAGACCGGAGAGCAGCCGCCCCCGCGGCCCCTCCCGCTCCTTCCTCCCGTCTTGGGCGCAGGCGAGGCGTCGGACACGTGGCTCGTCCTCCATCTGACGAACGCGACGGTGCGCGTCGAGGCGGCGAGCGTCCAGGCGGCGCTCGCGGACCTCGACGCCAAGGTGGATGGCGAGGTCCGCGTGGCCCACGCGACGGGATCCGTCACCACGGGCCGGGGCAGCCGGAGCGTGGACGGGCCCCTGGTCATCGGCGGCGAGCACACGATCCACGCGACCCCCGAGCCCGGCGAGGGCAATAGCCCCGCGCTTCGCATCGAGGTCGCGCGGGCCCCCCTGCCCGCGGCGCCCCTCTCGGCCTCCACGCGACGCGCGGGCCTCGCGCTCCTGACCCTCGCGGGCGCGGCCGGCGCGAGCGCGCTGGTGGGCGTGGGCGCGAGACGGACGCTCCTGAGCGCGGAGTGGTGCGCCGCGCGCGCCGACCTCGCGGCGGAGCGGTCGCGGTTCCGCGCCGCGCTCCTCTGGACGCGGCAGGCGCTCCGCCGCGCGCCCACCTCGCGGGAGCTGCGCGCCAACGAAGGCTGGTTCCTGGAGCAGGTGGGCCGCTGCGACGAAGCCCTGGCGTCCTACCTCGCCGCGGCCGACGCCGAGTCGAGCCTCCTGGCGGCGCGGCTCCTGGCGCGACAGGGCCGCGAGGCCGAAGCCCACGACCTGGTCGAGGCCGCCGCGAAGACCTGGCCGCACGCGGAGCTGGACCTCGAAGAGTAACAGAGCCGCCATCCGGCAGGCTAGCGTTGTCGGGGGCCGAGCGGCCGAAGGCCGCGAGCGCCCCCGCGCAGCACGACCTCGCGAGCGCAGCGAGCGAGGTCGCCGTAGGGCCCGCGAAGCGTGGCCCGTCGGCAGAGCACTACACCTGAAGCTGAGGCGCTTCGCGCCTCAGCTTCAGGTGTAGTGCAAGTCGTTCAGCTCTTTGCTCTCCTCTTCC
>JAXDQU010000093.1:0-10115 GCA_034667685.1 Thermoplasmata archaeon
TTGCCGCCATCACGCCAAGACGCCAACACGCCGCGTGTTGGCGTCTTGGCGTGATGGCGGCAAGCGAAGCGCCACGCAGAAAATGAAAAGAGAGAGACCTCGCAGCCATGCAGCAGGTTGTGAAACAGGATCTAGGCGGGCGGGGCCGCCCTCAGGATCGTCGCGCGCGCCGCAGGACGAGCGCGAGCGCGGCCAGGCCCGCCAGCACGAGCGCGGGCTCCGGCCCGGGCAGCAGGTGCGGCACGACCTTGGCGACGCTCTGCCCGAAGCTGGGATCGTAGACGACGGCGTTCTGCTGCGTCGTGAGGATCTGGTTGCCCGCGAAGTCGCTGCCGCCGAGCACGAAGACGTACGTGCCGCGCGGGAGCGTCGCGGGCGCCTGCCACGAGACGACCCAGTGGCCGTTCTGGTAGCCGACGTCGGGCTTGACGCTGCTCGCGCGTCCGTCGACCAGCAGCGCGACGCTCGGCTTGCCCTTGACGTCGTCGAGCAGCGCGTTGGTGTTCTGATAGCGCGCGGTGAAGCTCGTCGTGAGGACCTGGCCCTCGCGGAGCGACTCGGTGGGGATCGGCGAGTCCCACTGCGCGAGGATCGTCGAGGTGCGCAGGATGAAGGGGCGGCTCTGCGCGCTGATCTGGTTGCCATGGCGGTCCCCGCCCTTCATCGTGACGAGGTACGAGCCGGGCGGCGTCTGCGCGTCGGTGACGAAGCGCGCGACGTAGCGCCCGGTGGTCGGGTTGACCGTGCTGGCCAGGAGCGTGACGCTCGTGGGATCGTGGCCGGCGAGCGAGCCCGAGGAGGCGTCGCCGTTGGGGCCGTAGTAGGCGAGGCTGAACTGCGCGGACGTGTCGTCCTGGCCCACGGGCACCTCGACGACGATCAGGTCGCCGCGCACGTTGTCGATGGGCGCGTCGGTCGCCACGCCGCGCGAGAAGGCGCCCGGCGCGAGCTTGAACGTGGAGGAGCGAAGCGTGGGGAAGCTGTCGCCCGCGACCGCGCTGCCGCTCATCTCGAACCAGTAGTCCGCGCCCGCGTCCGCGTCGGGGGGCGGGGGCCAGCTCGCGCTGAAGGTGAGCCCCTCGCGCGTGACCTGCGCGTCGGCGACGATGCCCGAGGCGTTGAAGACCGTGGCCTTCGGCGTCGCGGTGTCGAGGTAGAACTCGCCGTTGGGGTACGTGATGCCGAAGAGCGCGGTGGCGGCGCTGCCGCGGGCGACGGCGCGCGCGGGGTTGCCGATGATCTTGCCCGCCAGCTGCGTCGCCTGCACCTCGATGGGCGGCACGAGCACGTCGATGTGGTTGCCGCTGCGGTCCGCGCCCTCCAGGCGCAGCGAGTAGCGGCCGCTGGGCGCGTCGAAGGGCACGCCCCAGCTCGCATTGAAGAGCAGGTCCTCGCTCACCAGCGTGGGCGGCGGGACGGAGCTGGGCCGGCCCTCGTAGAGCACGGCGCGCCTGAAGATGATATCACCGGGCTGGCGCTCGAAGGAGAACGCGAACGACTCGCCCTTGGAGACGTTCTCGGGCGGGTCGACGAAGAAGATGCGGCCCACGTCCGCGGGCGTCACGGTGAAGTTGGCCGAGACGCCCACGACGGCGTGGCGGTCCTGCTGGCGCCCTTGGAGCACGAAGCGGTAGACGCCCACGTTCGTGTCGATGGTGATCGGGAAGAGGCCGAGGTGGTTGGGCTCCGAGTCGAGCTCCAGGACGTCGTCGGCCTTGCGCTCCCAGAGCTTGCCCACGGGGTCGAAGTAGTCGACGTGGATCGTGGGCAGCCCGGTCCCGTCGAGGCCCGTGTCGCCCACGATGCCGTCGAAGACGACGCTGGCCGTGTCGCCGCGCTGGAGCGTGACGGGCGGCTGCGAGACGACGCCGCGCGGGCGCGCCGAGGCGAACGTGCGGAACGGGTGCGAGACGCCGTCCGCCAGCAGCATGTTGCCGTCGCGGTCGCCGCCGCGCACGACGAAGACGAACGTCCCCTCGAAGAGGTCCACGGGGACCTGGTAGTCCACCGCGTACTGGTGATAGTCGCCGTTGTAGGGCGGCAGCAGCTTGGCGATGGGATCGCCCGTGGGCGCGCGCGTGACGGGGTCCCAGCGCATCAGGTAGACCGCGAGCGTGGGGCCCACGTCGACCGCGGCGCTGTCGTCGACGCTCTGGCGCAGGATCGAGAAGCGGAAGTGCGTCTTGTTGCCGATCTCGGCGTCGAAGGGCTGCGCCTCCTCGCGGAACTCCAGGGGCGAGCCGATGAACGTGCGGTTGAACGACGTGTGGTTGACGTTCGGCGGCGTGACGTTGTCCGCCACGTCGAGCGCGAACGTCCACGCGCCCAGGGGCGAGTCGGTCTGGTTGGAGCGGATCGGGAGCGAGCCGTACCAGTGGCCGCTGTAGGGATCGCCCAGGAGCGTCACGGGCACCGTCGTGACCGCGCCCCCGTCGGTCGTGCGCTTCGTGACGAGCGCGGTGAGCGTGCGCGTGTGGCCGTCGGGGTTGGGCACCGCGGTGTTGTTGAACGGCGAGCCGTCGCCGTAGGAGACGTCCGCGTTGAGGAAGAGCGTGTCGTCCGCGCGCACGATCGGATCGCCGCGCGAGCCCTCGAAGACGGTGGAGAACGTCACGCGCGGCGAGCCCACGACGACCTGGAAGGGGATCGTCAGCGTGTTGGGCACGGTGTTGTTCCACGCGTCCTTGTCCTGCTGGAGGACGAGCTTGTGCGCGCCCAGCGTCGCGTAGTCGCGGGCGTACTGATGGCGCGCGTGCCACACGCCGTCCTTGTAGGAGAGCGTGACGAGCTGGTCGCTGGAGGCCGAGGTGCAGTCGCCGCCGGTCTGCGCGTCGCGGATGAAGCAGCCCGTCAGCGGCGAGGCGTTCACCTTGTCGTCGAAGAGCTCCCCGTCGTGATAGCGGATCGCGAGCTGGACGTCCACCGGGTCGGTGCGCGCGACGCTGTCGAGCCCCTTGACGACCGAGACGTCGAGCGTCGCGGGCTGGAGCGTGTAGTTGGCGAGCGGGAAGGCGTCGACGACGTTGGAGTAGCGGTCGCGCGACTGCGAAAGCGCGAGCTGGTAGGCCACGAGCGAGCCGTTCGTCGCCGCGTCGCGCGGCGGCGTCCAGGTGCCCTGCCAGCGCTGCGTGTCGGGTTGGTACGCCAGAAGCACCTGCGCGACCGTCGCGGGCGTGGGCACGTCCTGGCGGATCACGTTCACGCGCAGCACGTGCGTGCCGGTGAGCGGGTCCACGGGCACGCGCGCGTCCGTGAGCGGCACGCGGAAGCCCTGGTCGCCGCCCGGATAGGCGAGGAGGACGCCCACCGTGACGTTCTGCGTGCGCTCCACGCGGGCATAGGGCGGCGTCGCCGCGGCCGCGGGCGCGGTGAAGACCTGCCCCTCGGACGTCAGGTGTGCGGGCGCCACCTGGAAGTCGACGGACTCGGCGTCCTTGCCCGTGCCGCTCGCGCTGACGCGATAGCAATGCACGAGGTCGCTCCCGCAGCCCGCGAAGTTCGCCGCCTCGTCGGGCGCGTAGCGGAAGCGGCAGAACTGCCCCGTCGTCTGCTTGACGCACGAGAATTCCTGGAGCGACACGGGCACGTAGCGCGACCCCTCGCGGCGCTCCACCGTGAGGTTGAGGCGCGCGCTGTCCGAGTAGCCGTACATGTGGATCTCGTGGTGCTCGCCGGGCGACACGGTCGCGTTGTCGCCCACGAACGAGTCCTGGAGCCACGTGCCGAACCCGCGCTGCGGCTGGACCGCGCCGCGCACCACGTAGGCCGTCACGACCCACGTGCTGTTGTACGTCCCCGCACCCTCGGCGCCCGCGGGCAGGCCCGTGGAGAGATCGGTGAACTGGTCGGGGAACACGAGCCGGTCGGCCACGTTGCCGTCCCACGTCCCCTCGAACGTGCGGCCCTCCGTGTCGCCGTTGACGTGCTTGCAGCGCGTCGCGCACTCCACGTCGAAGGTGATCGCGCCGTTCGTGTTCGCGTTGAGCGTCATCGCGACCCTCTCGCCCTCGAAATAGTTCGCCTCGTCGAGCTGCGCCGGCGAGCCCGCGCCCGGATTGAGCCCCGTGCTGGGACCGCTGCTCGACGCCGACGCGCTGGGGCAATCGTTCGCGGTGTCTCCCGGCCGCAGGTGATAGCCGTAGAAGCAGATCGCGTACGAAGGCTGCGTCGGGCTCCCCGACACCTGCGCCTCGCCCACCGGAGCCAAGGCTGGCGCGAGGAGCGTCAACGCGAGGAGGACGAACCCTCCGGTGCGGAGCCTGGCAACCATGGCTGGCGCTCGCTTCCGAACGACCGGACTTAACCTTTGTTGTGCATGGTCGGACCGCGCCCCCGCCCCGCGAGGCGCCCCAGGTCGGCCCACAGGATCCGCACGGGCTCCCCGCGCGTGCGCACGAGGGCCCAGACGGAGAGCGCGCAGAGGGCCAGGAGGACCGCGCCCAGCGCGAGGGCGCCGGCCGTGCCGTGCGTGGCGACGTAGTCTGGCGCGACGCTGAGGCCCAGCGAGACGACGTCGACGCTCGCGTGCAGCACGGCGGTGACCCAGACGCCCAGGTGGCGGGCGACCCAGGCCATGCCGAGGCCGAAGGCGAAGGGGCCCACGACGTGGCTCCACGTGCCGTAGCCGCTGTGGATCAGGCCGAAGGCGAGCGCCTGGAGGAGGGCGGCGGCGAGCCAGGGCATGCGCCTCGAGAGCCAGGTCAGAAGGACGCCGCGGAAGAGCATCTCCTCGCCGACGCCCGCGAGGGCCGATAGCAAAAGGACGAGCGGGATCGTGATGTTCTGCCAGTAGCGCGTCTCGTCGCCGTTCGCGGAGAGGGCGGCGAGGGCCGTCTGCTCCAGGAGGAGCGCCACGAGGTAGGCGGCGGCGATGAAGAGGAAGAGCGCGGCGCCGCGGGCGAGGTCGCGCCGCCACGTGGCGCGGGGGGCGAGGTCGTGGGCGGCGAGCGCGTCGCGCAGGGGCTCGCGGGGGGCGCGGCGCGAGGGGAACCCCGGCACGGCATTGTGCAGGATCAGGAGCCCGGCGAAGGGGAGGCCGACGTCGTAGACCGCGTCGAAGAGCGCCTGGCTCCAGAAGGCGGAGACGGGCGGCGCGGCGAGCACGGTGAAGTGGAAGAGGACGCCCGCGACGACGACGGTGCCGTAGAAGTCGAGCCCGAAGCGGACGAACGGCGTGAGGACGAGGCCGAGACCGATGGCCTGGATCCACGTCCACTCCTTGCGCCAGGCCATCGGGGCGAAGCCGCCCAGCCACGCGACCGCCAGCACGAGCAGGTCGTACTGGTCGCGCGTGAGCGGGGGCATGAGATCAGCCGCGCAGCGCCTGTACGAACGTGCGCTTGTCGCCCGCGTGGCCGAAGAAGGCGTTGCCCGCGACGAAGGCGTCGGCGCCGGCCTTGCGGCACAGCGCCCCGGTCTCGGCGTTGACGCCGCCGTCCACCTCGAGCGTGGCGTGGCTGCCGGCGGCGTCGAGCATGGCGCGCGCCTTCTCGATCTTCGGCACCATGCTGGCGAGGAACGACTGGCCCCCGAAGCCCGGGTTCACAGTCATCACGAGGAGGAGGTCGAGGTCGCCCAGCACGTGCTCGACGGCGCTCAGGGGCGTGGCGGGGTTGATGGCGACGCCGGCGCGGCAGCCGTTCTCCTTGATCTCCTGGATCGTGCGGTGGAGGTGCGGACACGCCTCGGCGTGGACGGTAAGCCCGGTCGCGCCGGCCTTGGCGAACGCGGTCAGGTAGCGCTCGGGCTCGACGATCATCAGGTGCGTGTCGAAGGGGAGGCGCGTGCGCTTGCGGAGCGCGGCCACGACGGGCGGCCCGAACGTGATGTTGGGGACGAAGCGGCCGTCCATGATGTCCACGTGGACCCAGTCCGCGCCGCTCTCCTCGATGGTCCGGAGGCCGCCGGCGAGGTCGGCGAAGTCGGCGGAGAGGATGCTCGGCGCGACGCGCGTCGGACGCATGGCGCGCCATGAGGGCACTCCCCGGAAAGCCCTATCGGAGGTGGAGCACGTGGAGCGTGGCCTCGGCGTCGGGGCCCTCGTCGGTCATGAGGCGCTCGCCCCGGTCGAGGACGAGGAAGCCGGCGTGGGCGAGCCGCTGGGCGAAGTCGCGGGCGTGGCGGGTGGGGACCGTCAGCGTCGTCTCGAAGGGCATCGGCCCTCGATCCGGGCGGCGGCCGTGAGGGGGGCGGTTACTTCCCCAGGCCCGTTCGTCGCGCGGAACTGGAACGCTACGGCGCAGCCGGGGCGGGCGTCGCCGGGCCCTGCAGGTGCGCGAGCTCGGGGAACCGGTTCTGCTGGAAGTAGCGCTCCAGCGCGATCTCGACGGTGTCGCTGATGCTCTGTCCCTTGAGCACCTTCAGGGTGTGGAGCTTGATGTGGTAGCCCACCGGGATCTTGACCTTGATCTCCTTCCCGTGCTCCGCGCGTTGCCTCTCAGCCTCGATCATCATTTGCCTTCCCTCCAACCGGCTTGCACCGGCTGCAACGGCTCCACACGATTGGACTGGAATATGAGTATCGTTTCGTGCGGACTCTGGACATATCCAGAGGTGCGGCCCAGGAGTTGACATTTTTCCGGATGCAGGGTCGAGGGTCCTTATAAGGGGTGCAGCCGGCGGGTTCCAAGTGTTCCAGTTTCCCCCGTGCGGTCCAAGGAATGTTTTAGAAGAGGTGGCGCCCGCTCTGGAAGGGATGGCCGAGGCGGGACCCAAGCTCCTCAAGGGGCTCCTGGAGGTGTTCGTCCTCGAGAGCCTCGACCAGCAGCCCAAGCACGGCTACGCCCTCCTCAAGGAGATCACCGAGACCTTCGGCAGCGAGCCCAACCGGAACCGGCTCTATCCCCTGCTCGCGAAGATGGTGCGCGACGGATACATCCGCGAGGTCTCCGAGTCCGGCGGCAACCGCACGCTCTACGCCCTGACCGATACGGGACGCGAGGCGCTGCACGCCTACCGCCGCCTCCCCGGCGCGTTCCGGCACGCGCTGCGCCGCATCTGGAGCGTGGAGATCCCGCACGCGGCCGCGTCCGCGGCCGCGCCCCAACCCCAGCCCCAGCCCGGCGCCCTCCCCTACCCGTGCCCCGACGCCCGCGTCGCGATGGAGAAGGACCCCACGAGCGGCGACCTGACGCTTCGGCTCACCGGCTGCCCCATGGGCGCGTACGCCTACTGCCCGCAATGCCCGGTCCACCAGGCGATGGCGGGCGTGCGGAAGCTGATTCTCCCATAGCGCGGCGCGAAACGCGCGCTTCGCGCGCGGTCTCCGGCTCCGGCGCTTTCGCGCCGGGCCTGCGCGGCCGGACGCTTGTCCGGCCTATCCGCGCCCTTGCGCGGACGACACCGCGCCGCGCTAGCCGCGCCTCCGGCGCGGATCCTGAGAGGTCGTCGTCGAAAGCATCATAGGCTGCGCTTCGCGATGCGGCGCACGTGCGCGGCATCCCCACGCGCAAGCTGCTGCTCCTGGGAGGCGCGGCGCTTGCGGTCCTTCTGCTCGTCGGCGTGCCGAGCCTGGGCCAGAGCCTCCTCGACCCGCAGGGCGAGCTGGCCACGGCCGACTGCTACGGCCACCACAAGCAGGAAGGGTTCCGCAGCATGGACCTCTTCCCCAAGGTCCTCGACGAGGTCCCCAAGGGGCAGGCGTTCCCGGTCGAGCTGACGATCAAGAACCCGTGGCTCCACCAGTTGAAGGACGTCAGCGCCTACGTCAACATCAGCGACGCGCCCGGCCTGGAGTTCCCTGGCGCGAAGCCGCCCGTCGAGCTGAACAAGACCGGCGAGGCCGCCGGCGCGACGACGCAGGGCATGGCCTACGGCAAGACGGACTACAAGACGCAGGCGCTCACGGGCGCCACGGAGATCTACGCCTCCGTCGTGGGCGCGCCCACCACCGTGCCCGGCGGCATCCTCCAGCCCGGCCGCGTCGCGAACAACAGCGACTACCACATCGTGTTCACCGGGCCGGGCGGCGCGAAGGTCGAGGCCGACCCCAAGACGCCCGCCGCGTACGACATCAACAGCCAGGACCACCAGCGCATCGTCGCCGCGCACGTCAACACGAGCACGCTGCTCGCGGCGGGGCCCGGCGAGTGGACCGCGTCGGTCATGCACGGCAGCGCCGTGAGCACGACCTACGACCTCTACATGGCCACGTACTACAACGCGAGCCAGAACACCGAGCTGGTGATGAAGGGGCCCGCGCTCCTCGATCCGGGGCAGAGCTACACGTTCAAGTTCCAGGTCATCGCGAAGAACGTCGAGAGCCTCCAGCGCATGCGCTACGGCGGCCGCGCGGACGCGCACCACGTGCACACCGACCGCGCGATCGGCGACGACGGCCTCTACGACAAGTGGGGCACGATGGAGCTCCACACCGGCGCCAAGCTCAGCTACGGCCAGGGCGGCGTCGACACGCAGGGCTCGGGCGGTGTCAGCGTCTTCGAGCCCGTGCTGCGCCGCTGGGGCCAGGTCCTCGGCTTCGCGGGCAGCTTCCTGATCATCCCGAGCCTCGTCTTCGGCGGCACGTTCGGCCGCGGCTCGGTCACGTGGATGAACAAGTGGTTCGGCGGCCCGCGCCGGCGCGTGCTGTTCCACAACAGCATGAGCTTCTGGCTCCTGGGCGTCGCCAGCCTCCACATGTTCATCTACTTCTACGAGGCGTTCTGGGTCTGGAGCGCCGGCCTCGTCTGGGGCGGCCTCGCGCTGGCGGCGATGGTGGGCCTCGGAGTCACAGGCGCCACGCAGCGGCGCTTCGTCGCGCGCTGGGGCTTCAACCGCTGGCGCTACGTCCACTTCGCCATGGGTATCCTGGTGGTCGTCTTCACGCTGATCCACATGGTCGCCGACGGCTCGCACTTCGCCGCCATCCGCGCGATGTTCGGGGATACCGTGGCCAAGTGAGCCCGCAGGCGAACTTGGTCGCGGGAGGCCGAATCGTTCGGCCGAACCGTGGCGAAGTAGCTATCGCCACACGCGCGTGATGTGATAGCCTTCGCGCGGACCCTTCAGCCGCACGACGCCCGCCTCGAAGCTCTTCACGAACTTGAGCGGCGCGAGGCGCGGCGGCAGCCCGCTCTCGGGGTCCTCCTGGAACGCGAGCCACTTGGGGTTCCCGAAGCGGTCGGCCTGGACGCCCACGACGACGCCGAGATCCTCCCCCGTGCCGGACAGCAATCGCGCGCCAGCAAGCGGCGTGCCCCGCGCGGGGACGAGGAGGCCCGCGCCGCCGCCCTCAGTTCCAGGCGGACGGGGCGGGCTCGGGCTCGGATCGAGGCTCGGGCTCAGGCTGGGGCTCGGAAGCGGGAGCGGTCTCGATCTCGTTGAGGTCGATTGGTCTGGCATGCGGCTCACCCATCACGGCGTCGAGGACCTGGCGGAACTCGGGGACGAGGTAGTATTCCTTGACGCCGCGCCGCTGGCTCGCGACGAGCGCCATCTCCTCCAGCTTGCCCATGTGCCACGCGACGGTGCTCTGCGAGAGCCCCGTCATCTGCACGAGGCCGGCCTGCGAGACGCCCGGGTGGCCCCGGACGAGCTCGACCATGCGACGCGTCGGCGCGTGCTCCAACGCCGAGAACATGCGCTTCTCGTGGTCCGTGAAGCGCCGGCGCTTCGGGAAGTAGTGGCGGCACCGCCCCTTCTTCACCGTCGTCACCATGTCGAAGCTCCGCAGGATGTTCAGATGGTACTTCAGCGTCGACGTGGGCACGCCCAGGTCGCGCCCCATCTTGCCCAGGTAGCTGCCCGGCGTCTGGACGAGGAGATCCATGATCCGCTCGCGCAGCGTGTTGTCCATGAGCTCGCCGCGCTCTAGCAGCTTGTGCGCCAATGCGCCACCTCGAGATGGACCATTGGCATGACGTTGGACGTCTATCGCCACATAACGGGAGTGGTACGCCAAGCGAAGGCGGGACGAATGATAGCAACCAGGGGGACGAGGGCTTGCCGGGCTGGCCCGCCGCTCACGACGATCTCGCCGACGCGCCAGCCGTGAAACGTGCGGCGTGCGGCGTGCAACGTGAACGTAGAACGTGAAACGTGCGCCGTGCAACGTGAACGTGGAACGTGAGTCGTGAACGAGAACGTGAACGACGCGGCACGCACGTCTCAGCTAGATC
>JAXDQU010000094.1:0-6538 GCA_034667685.1 Thermoplasmata archaeon
TTCGGGTCCGCGGGTTCTCGGGTTGATGATCGGGTCACCAAGACAGCTAATGCCCTTTCTCCCGCCGCGCCGCGAGGCCCCAGAGGACGACGAGCGCGACCTCCGGGATCGCGTCGAGCAGGTACACGGCCGAGATGCTGTGGAGCGAGACGAAGATCACGTCGCAGACGGAGAGCGCGAGCGCCACGCCCGCGGCAAGGAGCGCGGTCTGCCCGTCGACGGCCCTGCGCCGCGCCGCGAGGATCAGCACGCCGCCGACGACCGCCACGAGCACGCCGAAGGTCTGCACGAGCCACGTGTCGGTCTTGGGGCCCGTGACCGCCATGAACGAGGCGAGGCTCACCAGCGGCCAGACGCCTGTGATGACGTAGTAGGCACCCTGGAGCCAGGCCAGGGTGGTCGCGTAGCGGCGCACGCGCAAGCACGCGGCGCGGATCGCTTAAGCGTCACGGGACGGCTCCGCGGCCGTGCGGCTCCTGCTCGTCCCGCTCGCGCTCCTCCTGGCCGGCTGCGCCTCGCCCGCGCCGCAGAACGATAGCACGCCCGCGCCCGGCTCCGCCGGGCCGCTCACGATCGCGAGCAGCGCGTTCCAGGATGGCGCGACGCTGCCGAAGGACTTCACCTGCGACGGCGCCGGGACCTCGCCGCCCCTGCGCATCGCGGGCGTGCCGGCCGAGGCGGCCGAGGTCGCGCTCGTGGTGGGCGACCCGGACGCGCCGCTGCCGCAGGCGCCGCAGCAGAACTTCACCCACTGGGCCGTCTGGCACCTCGCGCCCGTCGCGGGCGTCGTGACGTTCGACGCGGGCAAGCCTCCCGCGGGCGCGCGTGAAGGGCAGAGCTCCGGGGGCGGCAACGGCTGGACGCCGCCCTGCCCGCCGCAGTATTCCACCGCGCATCGCTACGTCTTCACGGCCTACGCGATGCGCGCGCCGCTCGACGTGCCCGCGGGCGCCACGCGCGCGCAGCTCGACGCCGCGATGCAGGGCAAGGTGCTCGCGCAGGCGTCGATGCAGGCGACCTACATGCGGGCGATCACGCGTCCTTGGCCTCAGCCTTAGCCCTATCCTCAGCCTCACACGGAAAGGTAGGCTCGGGCTGGGGCTCAGGCTGAGGCTGGGGGTTTCAGCCGCTTCTCCCACGCCTTGCGGAACTTCGCCACCTTGGGCGCGATGATGGCGCGGCAGTAGCCCTGCCCCGGATTGCGGCGGAAGTAGCCCTGGTGATGGCTTTCCGCGGGGAAGAACTCGGCGAGCGGCTCGATCTCAGTGACGATCCTGCCGTCCCAGACCGAGGGCACGAAGCCGCGCGTGACGTCCTCGGCGACGGCCTTCTGCGCGGGGCTCGCGAAGAAGATGGCCGAGCGGTACTGCGTGCCCTCGTCGTTGCCCTGGCGGTTGGGCGTCGTGGGATCGTGGATCGTGTAGAAGACTTCGAGCAGGTCGCGGTACGAGATGACGCTCGGGTCGAACGTCACCTGCACGACCTCGGCGTGGCCGGTGGTCTCGCTGCACACCTGCTCGTACGTGGGGCGCGGCACGTGCCCGCCCGCGTAGCCGCTCACGACCTTCTCGACGCCCTGGAGCTGCTCGAAGACGGCTTCGAGGCACCAGAAGCAGCCGCCGCCGAGGACCGCGGTCTCTCTCATCGCGGCTCAGAGCGCGCTCCTACGCATGAACCTCTTTCCCAGATTGCCCCCGCATCGGCTTCTTGACGACCAGCTCGTGGGTGAGGGGCACGCCGCGCAGCGCGCCCAGCACCATGTTGTGGGACACGACGCGGTCGTGCAGCCGCTGAAGGACGTCGCGCGGCGCGTCGGAGGTCAGCGTCGTGCGCACGTGGAGCGAGAGATAGCACCCCTTGGCGTCGGCGGGCGCCGTCCAGCCATCGAGGCCCGTGAACTCGCCGCGCGGATCGAAGACGCCCGAGAGGTCCAGCTCCACGCGATCGATCGGGATGCCCTCGTGCTCCGCGATCATCGGGTAGTCGGAGCCGGCGCAGTTGGCGGCCGCGACGTAGATCGCCTCCCACGGGAACACCGCGCCGCGCGGCATGCCGGCGAATACCTCAGGGCGCTCCAGGCTCGCGCCGCCGTAGGGGTCCTGCTGCATCGCGTCGAACACGTAGCGCACGCGGTACGTGCCTCGCACCTTGTCCCCGAACTCGCGGAACGCGGCGACGATCTCCTTCACGCTGTAGACTTCTTTTCCGTAGACGTTGGGCATCGGATTCGACCCAAGCGTTCCACGCGCTCAGGGCTGACGAGCCTGCCGCTCGCGCGGGGCGCCCTTCCGCGCCACGGGGGCGGCCGGGCTTCCGTTTCCGGGCGCGGCGCGTCCGGTTTCGGAAGACGCCGCGCGGCGGGCCACGGCTTCGTCGAGCCACGCCGAGGTCGCGTGGACCGCGGTGGGCATGAGCACCTCGACGCGCTCGACGCCGGCCAGCCCGGCCGCGCGCAGCCGCGTCTGCTCCAGCTCGGCCATGGATCGCGCGCGGAGGAACGCGCCCAGGGCGCCCAGCTCCGCGGCGGGCGGCGTCCAGGTGTAGAGCGCGTCGGGCGCCAAGGCCGCGCGGACGGATCGGAGCGCGCCGCGCTGCGCATCGGGCCGCACGAAGACGAGCAGGCCGAAGGGGATGAATCCCTGGATGCGACCGAGGTCGATGCGCGGCACCACCCAGAGGCTCCCCTCGCGCGCCATGCGGTCGAAGCGGTCCTTCACCGTGCGCTGGCTCACGCGCAGCTCGCGAGCGAGGTCCGCGAAGGGGCGCTTGGCGTCGTGCCTCAGCGCCCGGACGATGCGCCAGTCCAGCGGCGTGAGCGCGCGCGCCACGGGCGGGCGGTGGTTCTCGTAGAACTCCCAGGGCGCCACGCCGCCGGCCAGCGAGACGAGGAGCTTGAGCCGCCGCGCCATCTCGGCGTCGTCCTGATAGCAGAGGTCGACGCAGACGTCGCGGCCCACGAACTCGAAGCGCGAGACGACGCCGTCCACGCTCTGCGCCGCCTCCACGAAGGCTGGCTTCCGCTCCTCCGGGATCCGGAAGTGGAAGCTCTTCCACTCCAGCGGGAAGTGGCGCAGGTTCGGGAACGCGTCGTACCCGGCGATGACGCCCTCGGCCTCCAGGCGCGCGATGCGCTCCTTCGTCGCTTTGACGCCCAATCCGATCCGCTTGGCGAGGCGCGAGGGCTTCAGCGCGTCCGCGGGCGGCAGGTCCGGCAGATAAGGCATGAACCCCATGGCCTGGAGGAGGCGGAAGTCCGTGTCGTCCACGGAGCGCACCATGCGGCCTTTTTCCATCAAGGCACCGGTGCGGGCGCGATGGACGAGACGTTTCGCCTCGGCGGCGACCTCCCCGTGCGCCGCATCGGGCTGGGCACGAACCGCCTGCAGAACCTCGCGCAGCCCGACGCCACGCGCCTGCTGACCCACGCGGCGGACCTGCGCGTGGACTTCGTGGACACCGCGGACGTCTACGGCGACAAGGAGAGCGAGGCGCGCGTCGGGGGCGCCCTGGCCGAGCTTGCTCGGCGGGGCCGAGACGAGGCCGAAGCCTCGTCCACGGCGCTCCCGCACCTGCCGCGCAAGCCGGTCGTCGCGACGAAGGGCGGCATGACGCGCGGCCCGGCTGGCAGCGGCGTGGACGGGAGCCCCAAGCACCTGCGCGCGGCGCTGGAGGCGAGCCTCGCGCGGCTGGGCGTCGCGCGCGTGGACCTCTACTACCTGCACAAGCCCGACCCGGCGGTGCCGCTCGCGGAGTCGGTGCGCGCCCTCGCGGAGATGCGCGACGAAGGCAAGATCCGCCACGTGGGCCTCTGCAACGTGACCGTCGCGCAGCTCGACGAGGCGCGCGCCATCGTGCCGATCGCCGCGGTGCAGAATCGCTATCACCTGGGCGACCGCGCCAGCGAGGACGTGCTGGCGGCGTGCGAGCGGCTCGGCATCGCGTTCGTCCCGTGGTACCCGCTGGGGAAGGGCACGGACCTGCTCGCGCGCATCGCGCCCGTGGCGCAGCGCCTCCATGCGACGCCCGCGCAGGTGGCGCTCGCCTGGCTGCTCCACCGCTCGCGCGTCATGCTGCCGATCCCGGGCACGACGAGCCTGGCGCACCTCGAAGAGAACGCGGCCGCAGGCAAGCTCCGCCTGGCGCCCGCCGACGTGGCGGAGCTGGAAGGAGGAGGCTGAAGGCGCCCCGCTTCATTGTGGGCACAATGGGAGGCTGGGGCGCCTTCGGGCCCGTAACACCTTGAGCGAATAAGATATTCTGATCCCGTCAGCCAAGGACAACGGTGGAGGGTTTTGCGCAATTGGACTCCGGAGGGCGGGAAAGAGGCAAGAGCCGGGAGCGCCGTCGGCCGCCTGCGAGGGGCTTCCGGCATGGACCTGGAGAAGCGCGACCTCTACTCCGACCTCCTGCGCGCCTTCTCCCTGGGGGTTGTCGTCCTGGGCCACTGGCTGGAGCTCATCACGAGCCACCTGAAGCCGATCGTCGCCTGGACGTCCTGGCTGACGTGGGTCTTCCAGGTCATCCCGATCTTCTTCATGGTCGGCGGCTCGCTCAACGCCGCGTCGTGGACGCGCGCCCAGGAGCGGGGCGAGACGTGGGCCGTGTGGGTGCGCCGCCGCGCCCAGCGCCTCCTGATGCCCCTCGCGCCGCTGGTCGCCCTCTGGCTGCTCCTGATCCCGTTCCTGCTCTACCTGGGCGTGCCGCGCGACTTCGTCCACGCCGCCGCGCTCACCGCCGTCGTCCCCGCGTGGTTCCTGGGCGCCTACCTGGCCGTCGTCGTGCTCACGCCGGTCACGCACGCGCTCCACCGCCGCTTCGGCTTCGGCGCCGTCGCCCTCTTCGTCGCGCCCATCGCCATCGCCGACGCCTTCGTCCACCGCGGCGACACGTACGTGGGCGACGTCAACGTCGTCCTCGTCTGGGGCGCCATCCACCAGATCGGGTACTTCTGGCACGACCGCTACCTCCGCAGCTCGCGCTTCGCGGGCTCCGCGGTCGCCCTCGCCGCGCTGGTCGCGCTCCTCGCGCTCGTGGACTTCGGCGGCTACCCGATCAGCATGGTCGTCGTCGACGCCGGCGCGCCCAACAACGCCGCGCCCCCCTCGCTCGCGCTCTTCATGCTCGGCCTCGCGCAGATCGGCCTCTGCGTCGCGCTGCGCAAGCCGCTCACGCGCTGGATGCAGAAGCCCAGCGCGCAGAAGTCCGTCGGCGCCGTGGGCCAGTTCACGATGACGGTCTTCCTCTGGCACATGACCGCGATCCTCCTCGTGGCCGTCGTCGCGTGGGGCACGGGCAACTGGCCCGAGGCGCCCGACATCAATGGCTCGCGCTGGGCCGTGAAGCCGCTCTGGCTCGCGCTCATCGGCGTCGTGCTCGCCCTCCTCGTCCTCCTCTTCCGCCGCGTCGAGGCGTGGCCCACCGCCGAGACGCTGCACAAGTCGCGCCGCCGCGCGCTGACAGGCGTCGCGCTCTCGCTCGCCGGCATCACGTGGATCGGCCTCCACGGGCTCGACCCGTCCGACGTCCCGGTGCGCATCTCGCTCGCCATGGTGGGCGTGCTCTTCGTCGGGATGTGGATGCTCGACGCGACGCCGCCCCGCATGCGCCGCCGGCCCGCCGCGACCGGAGAGCCCGTCGAAGCGGCCGAATGACTCAGCCCACGGGGAAGAGGCGACGTCGGCCGCGCTGCCGCCGGCTCGCCACGAGGCCCGCGCCTTCGAGCACGCGCAGGTGGTGGACGAGCGGGCCGGCGCCCAGCGACGTGCGCGCCATGAGCGCCGCGTACCCGATGCCGGGCTCGGCCGCGATCGCCTCGTACACGCGGCGGCGCGTCGGCTGCGCCAGCGCGTCGGCCCGGCGGAGCCGCGAATAGAGCGGCGCCGGCGAGAATGCGATGACCCCCGACGCGGCCGCCGCGAGACCGCCCAGCGCCGTGGCGGCGAGGAGCTGCGAGACGCGCTTCGCGGGCGGCACGTCGCCCACCTCGACGTGGACGGTCGCCGTCGCGCTCTCGCCCTCGCGCGTCGTCGCGACGAACACGACGTCGCCCACGCCGCCCGCCGCGCTGCGCGACGACGCGCCCACGAGGGCCTCGACCCGCGCGCTTCCCCCGGGCGGGACCAGCACGCTCATCGCGGCCTCGTCGCCCGTGCGCACCGAGATGCCGTCGCCAGGCGCGCCGTCCGCCGGGAATCGCACGTCGCGCGACGTGACGCGCGCCTCCACGGGCGCGGCGGGATCGAGGTTCGTCACCACGAGCCCGACGGTGGCGGCGCCGCCCGGCGTCAGGAGAAGCGCGGGAGGATCGGCGCGCAGCGCGACGGCGGCCGAGGCGGTCGGAAGCGCGGCGACGAGCACGAGGAGCGCGAGCACGAGGCGCATGGAAGGCGGGGGGCGCTGCGGGAAGCATAAGCTCGTTGTACACGCGGGGGCGCCTCCGCAGACCGCCAGCGGCGCCATGCGCGCCACGATCTTCGTCATGACCTGCTGGCCTAGAACCTGTTTCAAACCTCCTCCGTTGCCGCGAGGTCTTTCTTTT
>JAXDQU010000095.1:0-20683 GCA_034667685.1 Thermoplasmata archaeon
TTTCCTCCGCCTCCCTTCGGCTCCCCCAGCCTCCCCGCGCCTCCCTCCGCCTCCCCCCGTCATCAGATTGGGGCATCGCGTGGGCAAACACGCTTTCCGTCGCCGCGCCGTGCCCGCCGCATGCGCGTGCTCCTCCTGCTCGTCGCGCTCGCCACGGTGATGGCGGGCTGCGCGTCGCCCGACACGACCCCTTCCACGACCACGCCCGCGTCCTCGACGCCCGTCTCGTCGACGCCCGCCACCCCGACGCCCGCCGAGGAGCAGGCTGATATCACGATCGCGGGCTTCGCGTTCAGCCCCGCCTCGTACCCCGAGGAACTTGGCGGCACCGTCTCGTGGCAGAACCTCGACACGACCACGCACACCGTGACGGCGGACGACGGCAGCTTCGACTCGGGCCCCCTCGCGCCGGGCGCGTGGTTCAACCACACGTTCCCCGCGGCCGGTGTCGTGGCGTACCACTGCAAGATCCACGCCTCGATGCACGGCTCGCTCACGATCGGCAACGTCACGAACCAGACGCCCACGCCGAGCAGCACGCCCCCCGCCCCGACGACGCCGTCCAGCCCGACGCCAACGTCCTCGACGCCGCCCGCCTCCTCGACGCCTCCCTCGCCCTCGCCGCCGCCCGACCAGACGGTGACGATCCAGGGCTTCGCCTACGCGCCCGAGACGCTCACCGTGCCCGTGGGCACCACCGTGGTCTGGCACGACCTGGACGCGGCGCCCCACGGCGCGGTCGCGGACGACGGAAGCTGGACCACGGGCGTCGTGTCCAGCGGCGCGTCCGGCTCGCGCACGTTCACGACGACGGGGACGTGGACGTACCACTGCCCCGTGCATGGCCAGTCGATGACGGGCACGATCGTCGTGACGTAACGCGCGCGAAGGTCTGTCCCCGGCGGGCCGAAGTGTTTTTGGCCCTCGACGCGCCGTACGCGCCCCGGGAGGCTTTCACGTGCTACGCTTCGTCCTGGTCGGACTCATCTTCCTCTGTTTCACCGCGCCCACCGGCGCGGTCGCCCCGATTCCCGCGCCCATCGGGGAAGACCATCCGGGCAGCTGCTCCGACACGACCACATCCACCTCGACGCAGAACGGATCCGATTATGACTTTGCGGCGCGTCGCGAGATCCGCTGCACGGACGACCACCAGACGGTGGGCGCGCCCGTCGCAGGGGACGTTGCCCAGGTCTGGGGCAGTGAAGAACCCTACCACGTGGTCGAGACCTACTTGATCCACTCGCGCGACGTGTTCGTCCCTTGCGGAAGCGGAACGGGCGTCGAATCGTGGTACTGGCACAACACGACGGACGTGCTGGACACCAAAGGGTCGCAGCTCGCCCCCAGCCTGAGCTCGCCCACCACGGGGTATCTCTACCTCGGGAGCTGCCACGACTACCAGTGGCGCAACGAGACGTCGACGAACCACTCGATCCGCGCATACGCGGGCGCGTACCCGACCGTTTGGGATGACGTCGAGACGACGACGTGGGCCGGTCAGCAGAACTGCAAGCAGGGCCCCGAGGCGGTGGGCGTCGATGGGAGCGTGCAATCCTGCACGTTCCGGGCGGACGCCTCGTCGTACGACCACGACGTCCGGGCCCTCGACGGCGCCCCGACGCACACGCACAGCGAGGCGAGCCCCGAGCCCGGCTGGCACTGCCTGTATGGCCCCGACCGCGCGCTCGCCATCTCAGGCACCGGAACGGCTCTCGACGGGACGACCGCACGGCTGCAAGCAGGCTACGTGCAGGATTGGCACGGCGACTGCTTCTGCGCCGGCTCGACGGACGCGTTCCTCGTCGCCCACGCGCGCGTCTCCACGCCCACGACGGGTCCGATCGGCGCCGACGAAGAGGAGCCCTTCCTCCCCCTGCTCTGAGCGCGCGCCGGGCCGCCTCCGCCCGCGCCCGCTCACGGAACCCGTGAAGATTGCGTCCGCCCGGGCGCGCGGAAACGCTTAACAAAGGGTCGTGTGTATCGCGGCCCGAGAACCCCTTCGGGGGCAGTCCCCGCGCACCGCGCGATCGGGAGCGTTTGACATGCACATCGTCGTCTGCCTCAAGCCGGTCCCCAACGCCCAGGACATCCGCATCAACCCGGAGACCAAGACGCTGGACCGCAAGGACGCCCAGAACGTCATCAACCCCCCGGACCTGAATGCGTTGGAGCTGGCGCTCCAGCTCAAGGACAAGCACGGCGCGAAGGTCACGGTGCTCTCGATGTGCCCGCCCTTCGGCGAGCCCTTCCTCCGCGAGTGCATCGCGATGGGCGCCGACGACGCGGTGCTCCTCTCCGACCGCGCCTTCGCGGGCAGCGACACCTACCCCACCTCGTACACGCTCGCGGCCGGCGTGCGCGCGATCAGCGCCCTCAAGCAGGGCGAGTACAAGGGGAGCGTCCCGCCCCCGCCCACGCAGCCCGACGGCAAGCCCACGCCGCCCAACGCGCCCTGGACCGCGGGCAAGGAGAAGACCGTCTTCGGCCCCGTGGACCTCGTCATCTGCGGCGAGGAGACGACCGACAGCAGCACCGGCCAGACCGGCCCCGGCATCGCCGAGTGGAACCGTTGGCCGCAGGTCACGTACATCAAGGACCTCAAGGTCGTCGAGGGCAACAAGATCCACTGCACGCAGGACCTCGAGGGCGCGCGCAGCATCTGGGAGGCCGAGCTTCCCGCCGTCGTCACCGTGAACCTGGGCATCAACACGCCCCGCGCGCCGCAGCTCGCGCGCAAGATCATGGCGACCAAGCAGTTCGAGATCACCTACTGGACGAAGGACGCCCTCAAGGACATCGACCCCGCGAAGCTGGGCCTGAAGGGCTCGCCCACCGTGGTGGGCAAGATCCTCACGATCGACGTGGGCGGCAAGGACACCCAGTGGATCGACGGCACGACGAACCCCGAGGCCGCGGCCAAGGAGCTCGTCGACAAGCTCGCGGCGCGCGGCCTGCTGTAGGCAAGCCCCGCGTTGCCGACCCGGGAAGGCTCATCGCGTCCGCGCGCGGTGGAGGCCCGGAGTCTCCATGCGCCTCGTCCTTCTCGCCCTCCTCGCCGGCCTCGTCCTCCTTCCCGCGATGCCCAGCGCCGCGGCCGGAAGCTGCGTCGTCGCGCGGCTCTCCCTCGTCTGCGAAGGGCAGCCCTGGTGCACGAACGACGGCCTTTGCGGCACGCCCGAGTGCGTCACGCCCACCGGCCCGTGCGTCCTCAACGCGCCCGACGGCTACCCGTCGAACTGCCTCGTCGGCGTGCAGCCGAACCTGGGCCTCGTGTGCACCGGCCAGCCCTATTGCGACCCGAGCGGCTGCTACGTCCCGATCTGCGTGACCAACTCGGAGAAGACGTGCCTCAACGACGGGCCGTGATCGGTCAAGCGGAATCGATCCGCGCGAGCAGCGCCGCCGCGCTCTGCGGCCGCCGCGCCGGATCGGCCGCGAGCGCGGGCAGGAGCGCCTCGCGCCAGCGCGGCGGGATCGCGCCACGCGGCGGAAGATCGCCCGCGATCGCCTCCCAGATCACCGACGCCGCCGCGTGGAGGTCGCTCGCGGGCGTGAGCGGCTCGCCGCGCGCCTGCTCCGGGCTCATGTAGGCGGGCGAGCCCGGGTGCGCGCCCGCGGGCCGCGTCGCGTCGCGCGCCGACGCCGCGCCCATGTCGAGGAGCACCACGCGGCCGCGCGGCGCCATCACCACGTTCGCGGGCTTCACGTCGCGGTGCAGGATCCCGCGCTCGTGCAGGGCGCCCAGGCCTGATAGCAATCCCCGCGCGAGCCGGCGCGCGTCCTCCTCGCCCATGGGCCCGCGCGCGAGCCGCGCCGCGAGCGTCTCGCCCTCCACGTGGTCGAGCACGAGCAGGTGTCCTTCGGGCGTGGGCTCCACGGCGCGGAAGCCGACCACGTTCGGGTGCGAGAGCGAGAGCGCGACCTCGGCCTCGCGGCGGAACGCCCGCAGCGCGGCCGCGTCGGCGCTCCACTCGGGGCGCAGCTCCTTGAGCACCACCCTCGCGCCATCCGCCCGGTCCGTCGCCTCGAAGGCGCGCCCGAACGTGCCGGCGCCCAGCGCGCGGTGGACGACGTAGCGCCCCGCCACGACCGCCCCCTCCTCCATGCGCGGCGCCGACGGGGGGACGCCGCCCTCCAGCCGCGCCAGCTCCAGCACGCGCCGCGCCTCGACCGGCGTGAGGCCCAGGCGGACGCGCAGGTCCTCCAGCTCCGCGTCGGTGGCGCCCAGGAGCGCGCGCGAGCGCAGGACCGAGGCGCGCCGCCAGGCCAGGTCGCCCTCCGCGCGCGGGAGGGCCAGGCGCACCGCGACGACGCCGAGCGTGCCCAGCCCCGCGACGGCCGCGCCGCCCACGAGCGCGTGGAGCAGGTCGACGTCGAGCAGGCCGCCCAGGAGCCCCGCGGTCAGCGTGGCCGCCACGGCGACGACGACCGCGAGCAGCGCGACGCGCAGCGGCCCCGCGACGGAGGTCGGGACGCCGAGAAGCTCGTGGCGCGGCAGCGCGGCGGCGACGACGGCGAGCACGAGGAACCAGCGCGCGGAGTACGCGAAGCCGAACGCCACGTACGCGACGCCGGGCACGAAGCGCAGCAGCCACGTCAGCTCGACCACCAGAAGCAGCGCGCCGATGGCGAGCGTCGTGCGCGCGACGTGCGCCTTCGCCGGCGGGCGCGCGAGCCGCGTCGCCACGAAGAACGCGGCGAAGGCCGCCGCCAGGAGCGCCTCCATGACGAGCGTCTGCGCCTGCGCGCGCCCGCCCGCCCCGTGGACGAGCCCGAGGTCGAGGTAGGTCAGCGCGATGCGCGGCAGGCACGCCAGGGCGAAGGCGACGACGAGCGAGCCGCGCGCGTCGAGATCGTCCTGCGCCCGCAGGTAGTCCGCGGCCAGGAGCGCGAAGGAGCCGCCGTAGGCGAGGACGATCTCGGCCACGAAGAGCGGCCCCGTCTGCGGCGTCCCGTGGAACGAGAAGACCCACGACGAGACGGCGGCGTAGGCCAGGAGCCCCGGCACGACGCCGCGCGGGAGGACCTTGCGCGTGGCGGCCAGCGCGAAGGCGAGCAGGACGGGCGGGTCGGCGTGCGTGGCGAAGGTGGCGATGCGCCAGATGCCCGGGTCGACGACGCCGGCGAGGTTGAGGATCGCGCGCGTGCCGTCCACGAGGTAGTTGACGCCCACGAGCGCGACGAAGAGGGCGAGCAGCGTGCGCACCGTGCGGTCGGCCGAGAGGCGCGCCAGGGCGAGCGCGAAGAGCAGGAGGAAGGCGCCCAGGAGCGCGTCGGCGGAGGAGGCCAGCGCGACGGCGTCCACCATCTACGCGCCGTCCCGGAAGAGCAGGCGCGTCCGCCCCACCGTGACGAGCGCGCCGTTGCGCAGCGGGCGCGTCTCGCCGGGCGCGAGCGCGTCGAAGTCGAGGAACGTGCCGTTCGTGCTGTGGAGGTCGGTGAGCGTCCAGCCCGTGGGCTCGCGGGAGACCATCGCGTGGCGCGCGCTGGCGAACGGGTCGTAGGCGAGCGGCACGTCGCCGCGCGGGTCGCGCCCCAGGATCCAGCTCTTGCCCCGCGCGAGGGCGAACCAGCGCCCCGGCGCGTCGCCGTGCGCGAGCAGGAGCCCCGGCCCCTGGCGCGAGGGGCCCGGCGAGGCGGCGCCCCCGGCCACGGTGTGCGTCGCGGGGCTGCGCTGCGAGACGGGCGGGAGCGCGAGGGCCAGCACGCTCTCCTTGAACGCGAAGAGCCCCTGGGGGCTGGCAGCGTACTCGGTCGCCGGCAGGGCGCCGCGGCGGGCCTGGCGGGTGGCGACGAGGCCGACCGCCTCCATGGCCTCCAGGTGCCGGCGGAGCGCCTGGCGGGTGATCCCGAACTCCCGCGCGAGGTCCGGGGCGAAGGCGGGCGAGGCCAGGCGGTGCAGCAGCGCGACCCGGAGCGGGCTCGCCAGCGTCTCGAAGGCGAGGACGAGGTCGTTGTCCGGCGCACGGGTGACCCGCGCCTCCTCTCGCAACATGGGGGTCAACCGGGGCTGAGGGCTCTTAACCTTCGTGGCCGGGCGCTGGACCCCGCGCGCCGGCGAAACTTTGAAAAACACGAGGGCGTTCGCCGCCCGTTCAGCATGCCCGAGATCAACGCCAAGGACCCGCAGGCCGTCGCCGAGTGGACCGGCATCTGGGTGTTCATCGAGCACCACCAGGGCAAGATCGCGAAGGTCTCGCTGGAGCTTCTCGGGAAGGGGCGCGAGCTGGCCGACCAGCGCGGCGTCTCGCTCACGGGCATCCTCCTGGGCCTGAACCAGAAGCACCTCGCGCAGACGTGCATCCAGCACGGCGCGGACAAGGTCATCTACGTCGACTCCCCCCACCTGGAGCGCTACAGCACGGAGCCCTACGTGGAGGTCTGCGCGCAGCTCGTCGAGCAGCGCAAGCCCGAGGTCTTCCTCATCGGCGCGAGCCACACGGGCCGCGACTTCGGCAGCCGCATCGCCGTGCGCAACCACACCGGCTGCACGGCCGACGCCACGAAGCTGGAGTGGGACATGGAGAAGGCCAAGGCCAAGAACGAGTGGGAGCTCATCATGCTGCGCCCCGCGTTCGGCGGCAAGATCCTCGCGGGCATCGTGTGCCCCAAGCACCGCCCGTGGATCGCCAGCGCGCGCCCCAACACGTTCCAGGCGCCCAGCCCCGACCCCACGCGCAAGGGCGAGGTCGAGCAGACCACCGTGCCGATGACGGGCAAGTACCACAGCCGCGTCATCAAGTTCGAGGAGCTGCCCCACAGCGGCGTCCAGATCGACAAGGCCGAGCTGATCGTCAGCGGCGGCATGGGCCTGGGCAAGAAGGAGAACCTGAAGCTCGTCGAGGACGTCGCCAGGGAGCTTGGCGCGGCCGTGGGCGCGAGCAGGAAGATCGTCGACGCGGGCTGGATCGACCGCACGCACCAGGTCGGCCAGACCGGCACCACCGTGCGCCCCAAGCTCTACATGGCGTGCGGCATCAGCGGCGCCGTCCAGCACCTCGCCGGCATGCAGGAGGCCGGGACGATCGTCGCCATCAACAACGACAAGAAGGCGCCCATCTTCCAGTTCTCCGACATCGGAGTCGTGGGGGACGCGACGAAGATCCTCCCGGCGGTCGCCGCCGAGATCAAGCGCCGCAAGGCCGCGAAGTAACCAAGCATCCGCCGCGCCACGCCATGCGCGTGCGACGCGGCTTTCTCCTTCTCCTCATCCTGCTCCTTCCAGGCTGCGCCAGGCCGGGCGACGCGCCCGCGTCGGCCCTCGCGGCGCCGGCGTGCAGCCTGACGGGGCGCGGCGACGTGCCGGCCGGGCCCGACTGCGCGCTGGAATGGCTGAACGTCACGCTGACGCCCGCAGGCCCAGAACGATATCACGCCGCGCTGCCCGCGCCGGCCTTCGGGCTCCGCCGGCTCCTGGGCGACTGGGCCGCGAACGCGACGATCGAGGGGGACGGCACGCTCCTGGCCGAGGACTTCGGCGAGGGCCCGGTCCTCCTGGTCAACGCGAGCGGGCCGGTGACGCTGCGCGCGACCCGCACGACCTCGCCGGACCCCGAGACGCTCACGGCGGAAAGCTATCTCTTCGCGCGCTGGACCACGAGCCCCGCGGACCTGCGCCCCCACGCGCTGCGCGTGATGGTGGACGCCAACCCCGCGCCGCCCACGAGCGTGGTCGTGAACCTCACGTACGACGCCATGTCCCGCGCGTGCGGCCGCCACGCCGCGTTCTCCGGCGCCGTGCCAAGCGGCGGGTGGACGCCCATCGCGGGCGCGGACGAGGCGACCTGCTCGTAGGCGCGGCCCTCACCCGGCGCCGGCCGCGCGCAGCAGCGCGTCCGAGGCCGCGTAGCGCTGCGGGCGCCCCGGCGCGCGCTCGACCGCGCCCTCGTCCACCATGCGCGCGAGGTGGTACGAGACGAGGCGCTGCGCGAGGCCGGTGCGCGCCATGAGCTCGCGCTGCGTGAGCCCGCCGCGCTCGGCGCACAGCGCGCGGGCCACGAGCGAGCGCCCGCCCGCGCCCTGGAGCCTTCGCGCCCCGTGCTCCTCCAGGGCCTGGCGCGCCTCCACCGCGAAGACGCGCCGCGCGCGCCCGTCCTTCTGGAGGAGGACCCAGCCGTGGGCGCGCAGCACGTTGAGGTGGTGGCGCACGACGGCCTCCGAGAGCGAGACGCGGCGGCGCAGGGCCGTGACGTGGAGGCCCGGCTCGGCCCGGACCGTGGCGAGGATGCGGGCGCGGTTCGCGTTGGCCAGGATGTCCTCGGCGCGCAGCCGCGAGTAGAGCGACCAGAGGATGCCGTGGCGGTACGCCAGCGCCGCCAGCGCGGCCAGGAGCGCGAGCAGCGCCGCCGCCACGCCCGCCCGCGCGAGGCGCGCCCCGCCCTGGGTCTCGATGACCAGCCCGTGCGTGACGACGCGGTCGGCCTCGCCGCCCAGCGTCAGGCGCACGCCGGGCTCGGCCGCCAGCGCGGGGTCCGGCGAGGCCGCGACGAGGCGGAGCGCGCCCTCCACCACGAGCGGCTCGTGGGCCAGCTCCTCGCGCGCGTCGCCCGCGCTCATCCAGCCGTGGAGGACGGTCGCGGAGAGGACGCCCTCCACGCGCAGGTCCGCGGCGGGCGCGAAGAGGCGGGCGGCGCTGCCGGGGCCCGCGTCGATCCTCGCCCCTTCCAGCGTGAGGTACACGAACCGGTCGTGGATCGTCCTGCCCAGCGAGGGGCCCATGGCGACCGGGCGGTAGGGCTCCTCGTAGGAGGCGGTCTCCAGGCGGCGCGAGCCCTCCTGCGTGGTGAGGATGCCGTCCACCTGCGAGAGCACGAGGTGGATCTCCCCCGTGGCATTGGGCTGGGCACGCTGGAAGGGGGCGCCCGCGCCGGCCCACAGGCACCCTTCCGGGACGCGCAGCCCGAAGGCGTCGGGAGACTGCTGCGAGCGCGTGGTGTTCATCGCGCCGAAGTCCTGCGGCGCCACCGTGAGGCCCAGCGGGCCCTCGGCCGCCCCCTGGAGGGCGAGCGTGCCGTTGCCCTCGGCCAGCGCCAGCACCAGGCAATGCGGCGCGCAGCGGTCGGGGAGGAAGCTGCCCGGCCCCCAGTCGATGGAGTCGTTGGCGACGGGGGCGCCCGACTGCGTCGGGACCACGGCCGTCTCGTTGAGCATCAGGTCGACGGAGTACCCCCACGCGCGGTCCCACGAGACGCGGGGCGGGTCCGCGCCGACGTCGGGCGCCAGGTCCAGGACCGCGGAGGCCGCGGAGACGCGGACGTCCCCTTCGAGGCGCAGCGGCGGGTCGGCGCGCAGCTCCCCCGAGAGCGGGGCGGACGCGACGGCGCCGGAGGCCACCGCCAGCAGGGCCACCACGAGGAGGAAGGAGCGCAAGGCGGGCCTCGACGCGGCGAGGGGCCGGTGGCGTCATCAAGGTCACGCGCCGCGGCGGAGCGCTCCAGCAAGGGGTCCGCGCGAATGCTTATGATCCCCCATCCGCCCCCGGCATCGCATGCCCACGGCGCTTCTCGTCGGCTCGCTCGTCCTCCTGACCTTCGCCGGCCCGGTCGCGGACGCCATCTTGCACGCGACGCTCCCGGTGCCCATCATCTGCCTGCCCGAGAACGTGGCCACGGCGTGCTTCGACCGCCTCGCCGTGGGCATCCCGGGCAACTGGATCGCCTGCGTGTACCTCAGCGGCCAGATCGCGTGGAACTCGGCGTGCGGCCCGCTCCCCGAGATCCTTACGCCTTTGCTGCCGTGACGTAGGTCCACGTCGCGGTGAAGCGCTTCTCGTCGGCCATGACGCGCGCGAGCGCATCGCCCATGATGGCGAGCCGGTCCTGCACGGCCTCGTCCGTGGGCGGGCGCCCCTCGATGCGCTCGGTGCCGCCCACCCAGCCCAAGACGCCCTCGTGGTAGACGCGCAGGAAGTCGAGCCATTCGTGCGTGCGCGCGGCGACCGGCTGCGTCGTGACGTCGAGCACGCGCAGCCCGGCCTGGTCGAACGCCTCCAGGTAGTGCGAGAGCGGGCGGGGCGGGAGGAAGAACTTCTCGCGCAGCGCGCGGTGCTTCTCCATGCGCGCGGGCTCGTCGAGCGCGTCCGCGTATTTTTGATAGCGCGGGTTGTCCCGGACGATCCGCTGGGCCTCGCCCTGGATCGCCTCGACGGTGTCGTCGATGATCCACGCGCCGGACGGCGCCTGCGGGTTGCGGATGTTCCCCGACTGGACGAACACGCGCCCCTCGTCCCGAAGCACGCGCCGCCACGAGGCGAGCGTCTCGACCAGGTCGTAGTAGAGGTGGATGGCGTTCGTGCTGACGAGCCCGTCGACACCGCGGCCCAGGAGCGCGTCGCCGAGCACCTCGTCCACGGTCTGCAGCCGGCGCTCGTCCTTGAGGTAGCGGATCAGGCGGAACGCCGTGCGCTCGTCGGCGCGCAGCTTCTCGAGCGAGAGCGCGAGGAACTTGGGCGAGGAGTCGACGTTGACGATGCCGAAGCTGCGCGTGGGCGCGGCGCGGAGCAGGCGGTCGATGAGGATGCCCGTGCCGCCCGAGTAGTCGACGAGGACCGCGCCTTCGCGCGTGAAGGCGAGGAGCGCCTCGACGGTGGGGTCGAGGTTCGCGTACCAGCCGTGCTTCTCGACCGCGTCGTACTTCACCGCCAGCGTGTCGACCGGCGCGCGGGTCCAATCCTCGTCCGGGATCCGCTGGAAGCCAGGCGGCCAAGGCGCGCGCACGGGGGCCCAACCGCACGGGTTCGGAAATACGCACCCGCTCCATCGGAAGGGCGCGCAGCGGCCCTCGCGGAGGGCAGGACCGATGGGATTATCCCGACTCGTGGCGGTCGCGCGTGGCATCCGACGTCCGCCCAGGTCGCCGGTGTCCGCCCGCGGTGCGCACGGGCGGGAGCCGTCCCGATGCATGACCCCCATGCGTTGTGGATCCAACCGAAAAGAAGAAAGGCAACGAGCGGCTCACCACCATTCCTTGTGGTGCGCGCGCTCCGCGCCCACGGACGGATCGACCGATGAAGTGCCCCTCTTGCGACTGCCACGACACGCGGGTCATCGACTCGCGCGAGACGCGCGACGCCAGCGCGGGCGTCGCGGTCCGGCGCCGTCGGCAGTGCGTGGCGTGCGAGAAGCGCTTCACGACCTACGAGCGCTACGAGGTGCCCGACCTGCGCGTCCGCAAGCGCGACGACCGCGTCGAGGACTTCGACCGCGACAAGATCGAGATCGGCGTGATGAAGGCGTGCGAGAAGCGCCCCATCGCGCGCGAGGACATCGTGGGCCTCCTGGACGCCGTGGAGGAGAAGCTGCGCGCGCTGGAGTCGCCGGAGGTGCCCAGCACCGAGATCGGCGCCATCGTCCTGGAGCAGCTCAAGCTCCTGGACCCGGTGGCGTACCTGCGCTTCGCGTCGGTCTACAAGGACTTCGGGGACGTCTCGCATTTCGAGAAGGAGCTCAAGCAGCTCCGTCAGGAGACCTTGGCGGAGAGCCTGGAGAAGGTGCAGGGGCGCGACGCCGCGCCTCGCCGGGGCAAGCGTTGAACGTGGATGGGGATCGAGATGATGAACGGGAACGTGAGGACGGAACTGCGATCGAACATGCCAGGCGACCTGCCTGAGCCCAAGGTCACGGCGAACGCGCTGAAGGTGCTGGAGAAGCGCTACCTCGGCAAGGACCGCCACGGCAAGGTCGTGGAGAACCCCAAGCAGATGTACTGGCGCGTCGCGGAGAACCTCGCGCAGGCGGAGCGCAAGTACGGCGCGCACGAGACGCAGGTCGTCCAGACCGCGCGCGTGTTCTACGACCTCATGTCGCAGTCGAAGTTCCTGCCCAACTCCCCCACGCTCATGAACGCGGGCCGCGAGCTCCAGCAGCTCTCCGCGTGCTTCGTGCTCCCCGTCCCCGACGACGTGCCCGGCATCTTCGAGGCCATCAAGCAGCAGGCCATCATCCACAAGACGGGCGGCGGCACGGGCTTCGCGTTCTCGCGCCTTCGTCCCAAGAACGACACGGTCGGCAGCACCGGCGGCATCGCCTCGGGCCCGATCTCGTTCATGAAGATCTTCAACACGGCGACCGAGCAGATCAAGCAGGGCGGCACGCGCCGCGGCGCCAACATGGCGATCCTGAAGGTCGACCACCCCGACGTCCTCGAGTTCATCGACATGAAGATGGACCTCGCGCAGATGACGAACTTCAACGTGAGCGTCGCGCTCACGGACGACTTCATGGAGGCGTGGAAGAAGGGGACCACGTACAAGCTGCGCAACCCCAAGAACAACGAGCCCGTCGGCGAGCTCGACGCGCGCAGCGTCATGGACCGCGTCGCGCACAATGCATGGCTCTCGGGCGAGCCGGGCCTCTTCTTCATCGACCGCGCCAACGCCACCAACCCCGTTCCGCACATCGCGCCCATCGAGGCCACCAACCCGTGCGGCGAGCAGGACCTGATGCCCTACGACTCGTGCAACCTGGGCAGCATCGTGCTCGACAACCACATGCGCGAGGTCGCGCCTGGCAAGTTCGAGGTGGACTGGAACGCGATGCGCGCGACCATCCACCAGTCGGTGCGTCTGCTCGACGACGTCATCGACATGAACAACTACCCGCTCCCGCAGATCGAGGAGATGAGCAAGGGCACGCGGCGCATCGGCCTGGGCATCATGGGCTTCGCGCGCATGCTGTTCAAGCTCCAGATCGCGTACGACTCGGACGAAGGGCTCGACATGGCCCGCCAGGTCATGAAGTTCATCGAGGACGAAGGGATCCGCGCCTCCGAGCAGCTCGCGGTGGAGCGCGGTCCGTACGGCTTCTGGGAGGGCTCGCGCCACCAGCAGGCGGGCCTCACGCCGCGCCGCAACTCGTACGTCACGACCATCGCGCCCACCGGCACGATCAGCATGATCTCGGACACCAGCGGCGGCTGCGAGCCCGAGTTCTCGCTCATCTGGTACAAGAACGTCATGGACGGCACGCACCTGCCCTACGTGCTCGACTACTTCGAGACCGTCGCGCGCCGCGAGGGCTTCTACTACGAAGGCATCATGGACGACGTGCTGAAGAACAACGGCAGCGCGCGCGGCCTGACCAAGGTCCCCGCCAAGTGGCAGAAGGTCTTCGCCACCGCGATGGACATCTCGCCCGAGTGGCACGTGAAGATGCAGGCCGCGTTCCAGCAGCACGTCGACGCCGCCGTGAGCAAGACGATCAACCTCCCCAAGAACAGCACCGAGGCCGACGTCAAGAAGGCGTACCTCCTCGCGTACGAGACGGGCTGCAAGGGCATCACCGTCTACCGCGACGGAAGCCGCCAGGACCAGGTGCTCAACCTGGGCAAGTCGGAGAAGCTCGAAGGAAAGAAGACCGAGGCCGAGCCGCGCACCAGCGCCGGCAAGGAGATCCAAGGCGCCACGCCCGCCGGCCCCGTCGTGCTCAAGCCCCGCGCCCGCCCCGACGTCGTCAGCGGCACCACGCAGAAGATCGAGACCGGCTACGGCTCGCTCTACGTGACCATCAACGAGGACGAGCACGGCCTCTTCGAGGTCTTCGCGCAGATCGGCCGCGGCGGCGGCTACACCGCCTCGTTCACCGAGGCCGTCGCGCGGCTCGCCTCGCTGGCGCTGCGCAGCGGCATCCCCGTCGAGGAGATCGTCAAGCAGCTCGACGGCATCCGCTCGCCGAAGCTCGCCTACGACCACCGCGAGAAGGTCTACTCCGTGCCCGACGGCCTCGCCAAGGCGCTCAAGCGCCAGATCAGCGGCGAGCTCCACAAGAGCATCCAGAGCCGCCTCGATGGCGTGGGCGGGCTGAAGCCGGTGAAGCCCGCGCCGCAGGCCAAGCTCGCCGTCGAGACCGACAGCGAGGGCGACCGCGAGTTCGTCACCGACGACGAGGTCAGCGCGGCGCTCATCGTGGCGCGCGGCGACAACCCCGAATGCCCCGAGTGCAACAACATGTTGAGCCTGCAAGAAGGATGCATCAAGTGCTTGAGCTGCGGCTATAGCGAGTGCTGAGGAACGAGTTGAATGGCGATGAGGCGCCCGCTGAGCCTATTCCTCGACGAGTCGGGCGAGCAAATCTGGCCGCCGGCGAAATCGCTGCGTAACCCCAAATCCCTCTGGGCATACGTTGGCGGCATTCTAATCAATCCTGAAGAAGTCCAGAGCGTCCGGCACTTCAACATGCAACTCGTGGATTTCGTATCCCAGAGGGTCGGCCGAAAAGTAACGTGGATTCACACAACCGATCTCATGAAGTGCGAGAAAGCGTATCGTGGCCTGTCAAGGCAGGATGCGGACCTCTGCATACAGAGGACAATCGAGTTCATCCAATCGCGGAAGATTCGGATCGTCGGCGCTCGAAACAACCTCGCCAACCTTGAGAAAAGGCGCGGTCGTCGGGACGTCCCGTATCTTTGCACACTTGAGTCCGCGCTTTCGCAGGTCGACCTGCTATCAAGGAAGGGAGAGTCAACATTCCAGGCTATCCTGGCCACGGGGAACCAGGTCTCCCAAAAGGATATCTTGGCCTTCATCACCAAGGTACAGTCCGAGACTCGGATCGGTTCCTCGGGGCTGCCCTTTGAAGGCCGCCGACTCGAACGTCTCTCAGATGGAGTCTCATTCGGCGAGCCTCGCCAGACCCCATGCCTCCAACTCGCTGACACCGTGACGTGGTTGCTCAAAAGAAACGAAGAACGTTATCGCGCCCGGCTTGCCAACCTCTGGCTGATGGATCCATACGGAGCACACGAGCCATCTTCTCTATTGCCCCCCAAGTTGGCTTCGGGTCGTCGCGCGGAGGGACGAACGTATGCGACAGACTGAGACTGAGTGGGTCATCGGAATGCATCCAGCCGTGCCGCAAAGCGGCAGTGCGAGCCACTCAAGGCAGGCGCTTCAGCTAGGCGAGCAGAATGATACTCCGGCCTGCCCCGATTGCCGCGAAGGACTTCTGCTGCAAGAAGGATGCATCAAGTGCATTTCGTGTGGCTACTCCGTGTGCTGAGGGAAGCAAAGCACGAGAGTGGTCGCAGCGCACGAGGAGAAGGATTCCGCCGCCGTTTCGGCGCGCCCTTCCCGTGTCCCTCGTGCTCTGGACGCGCCTTCGCGCCGCGTGGCGTTGCGGGACATGGACAGGCGGCCTGGCGTGCTGCGCACAGGGCTGGCGCACGTCGTGCTCTACGACTTCCCCGACGAGACGCCGTGCCTCGCGTGCGGCAGCCCCACGCGGATGCGTGTCGCGTTCAGCAGCGGCGCGCTCTTCACGCTATGCGCGACGTGCCGCCGCGGGGGACCCACGTAGGGCCAACGACGCGTCGGCCAGAAGGGCCGTGCGGGGCGCGAAGCGGGAGGAGGCGCATGTTGCGCGGGCTCCTCCTCGCGGCGCTCCTCGTCCCGCTCGGCGCGGCGCAGAACAACGCGACGGCGCCGACGATCGGCAACGGCAACGACGGCAAGCCCGTGGGGCCCACCGAGTCGACGGAGTCCGCGCCGGGCATCGCCGTCGGGCTTCTCGTGCTCGCCGGCATGCTGGCCTTCGGCGCCGCGCTCGCCTACGCCTCGACGCACTACGCGCGCAAGCGCTAGAAGAAGTAGCTCCGCCCGGCGCCCGCGTCCGGTGCGCGTTGGCCCCAGTAGATGGGCGACGTGCTGCTCCAGCACGCGCACGTCGGGCTCTTGAACGCGATCAGCGTCCCGGCCACGGGCGTCCTGCACTCCGGCGCCGGCCAGAAGCTACGCGGCACGAGCCCCGTAACGACGTTCCCGCTCGTGACGACCGGATAGTGCGTGTGTGGGTCCGGGTCCGTGCCCGGCGTGAACGCGTCGCCATCGCCCTGCGGCCATGGCCAGCCGAGCGTCACGTCGACGACGACGCTCGTCGTGCCGCTCACGCAGCCCACCCAGAACGTCATCGACTCGTTGGGCATGAAGCGGTGCGCGAGGTTGACGACCTGCCACGAGACGGCGATCGTGCTCGCATCGGGCTGGCTGAACCACGCGGCGCACAAGCGCGCCTCCGGCGCGCCCAGCGTCGTCCCGCCGCCCGTGTTCGCAAGCTCGTTGCAGTTGCCCGGCATCTCCGGGCTCGACGAGGAGCCCGCGCCCGCGAAGGGCTGGAGCGCAAGGACGGCCGCGAGCGCGACGAGAAGGGCGAAGGGGCGGAGCATCAGGGCGCCTCAGAAGTAGAAGCTGCGGCCTGGCCCCGCATCCGGGACGCGCTGGCCCCACCAGACCGGCGACGTGCTGCTCCAGCACGGGCAGGTGGCCGACTTGAACATGACGAGCAACCCGCCCGCGGGCGTGACGCATTCGGGGGCCGGGAAGGCCACTCGCGGCACGATCGCGGTGACTGCGTTGCCGTTCGTGCTGTACGTGCCGTGGTACGTCGTCACGCCGTTCATGCTGATGTCAGCCACGCCTTGCGGGCCGCCGCCGATCTGGGCCCCAACCGACATGCGCGCGCCGCCGGAACCGCAGCCCACCCAGAAGTAGAGGGCTTTGTCCTTCTGGAGGCGGTGGGAGAGGTCGACGACCTGCCACGAGGCGCTGATCGTGGTGCTGCTGGGCTCGCCGAACCAGGCGCCATAGAGCCTCGCCTCGGGCGCTCCAACGGTTGTGCTGGCGTCGGTATTCGCCAATTCGTTCGGGTTTCCCTTCATGTCGGGGTCTGAGGAGGACCCGGCCGTAGCCGTCGCCTGGATGGCGGCGAGAAGAAGCGCGGCCACGACGAGAGCGCCAAGGCGGAGCATGAGGACACCTGGACGTCAGAACGTGAACGACCGGCCGGTCCCCGCGTCGGGCGCACGCTGGCCCCAGCCCGGGATGCCGCTGCTCCAGCACGGACACGTCGGGTTCTTGAACGCGACGCTCGTCGATGCTGCGGGGCCGCGGCACTCCGGCGCGGGCCAGGCCGCGCGCGGGATGGTCGCCGAGATCGTGTTGCCGCTGGTCGTGACGGTCGCGTCCACGGCCGCGCCCGGTTTGGAGAACCAGCCCACGGGCTGCGGGAAGGGACCGCCCACCGACACGACGACGGAGACGAATTGGCCGGCAGAGCCGCATCCTACCTCGAAGGAGAGGACTTCGTCGGGCCGGAGGCGGTGCGCGAGGTCGACGACTTGCCAGGTGACGCGGACGGTCGTGTCGTTGGGCTCGTCGAACCACGCCGCCGCCAGGCGGGCCTCGGGCGTGCCGATCGTCGTGGTGCCGCTCGTGCTGAGCAGCTCGTTGGGGTTTCCCTGCATCTCCGGGTTCGTGGCGCTGCCTGCGCGCGCGGGGGTGGCGAGGGGCACGAGGACCAGGAGCGCGAGCGTGAGGGCGGGGAGCGCGCGCACGTCAGCACACCTCGACGTAGCTCAGCACGCTGGGGACGACGTCGGTCTGGGTCCCGGGCTCGTAGACGTGGAGCACGGCGGTCATCGTCGCTTGCATGGGCCAGCCGTAGTTCGGGTCCTGGCTCATGGTTCCATCGGCGTGCATGTACCAACAGGCGGCCTGGACGGGCACCGCGTCGGCGATGCTCGTCGTGTACGGCGTCTGATCCGTGCTGCCCACCTCGTTGGGCTCCACCGCTCGCACGATCTCCGCCGGGCTCGTGGGCAGGCAGGGCCCCCCGGGCTGGACGCACACGACCTGCGAGGGCGCGCCCGCGTTCCCGTGAGCGCCCACGGGCAAGGGGGCCGGGTGCGAGACGGGCGTGCAGCCCGAGTAGTACGAGCTGCCAATCCACGTCGTGGCCGAGCCCCAGTCGACCGCGCTGGAGAACTTGTAGTCCACCTCGACGTCGTAGCAGCCCACGAGCGCGACGTGCGTGTCCTGGCACGAGGCGCCAGCTCCGCCCTTGTTCGCGGCGCTCACCGGAGCGAGCATGGTCGCGGGGTAGCCCATCGCGCTGCATGCCGCATCCGGGCAGCTCAGGACGTCGCTCGCGTTGCACCCGAAGGGACTCTGGCCGGCGTGCTCGACGAACTGCGCGAGCGTGCCCAGGCCCACAGGAACGAATCCCTGGTTCGTCTGCGCGTACACGAGCCCCGTGATCGGGTCCAGGTATTCGCCCGGAGGCGGCGGGCTCGTCACGGGGCCGAGGCTCGACTCCGTGACGCAGGAGGGCGAGAGGTCGTTGGCCTGCGCGTCGGCGAGGCAGGGCGTGTAGGTCATCGCCGCGTGTGCGGGCAGGCCCAGCGGGCTCGCGGCGCACAGGACGAGGACGACGGGAAGGAAGCGAACGGGTCGGTGCATGATTGGACTCCCCGCTCCCGCGACGGCGTGCCAAGTAAAATAACAGCGGTCTCTCACAAGCGGCCTCGACAACGCGCACCGCCTGACGAGCGTTCAGCGCGTCGTCACGAACCAGGCCAGGGCGCCCTGCGCCGCGAGGATGAGCGCGAGGGGCGCGAGGAAGGCGGCCTTGCGCGTCTTGTGGCGCACGAGGAGCATCGCGAGGACGAGCCCCGGCGAGCCGCCCGCCAGGGCCCAGAGCAGCAGCGTGCGCTCGCGGACGCGCTTCGCCCCGCGGCGGGCGCGCGCCTTGTCGAGGGCGGCCAGCGCGAAGGCCACGACCGAGGCGGCGACCACCCAGGCCAGGCCGAGCGCGACGGGCTCCACGCCCGGGGATGACTTCGGCAGCGTTTTCTACCCTTGCCGGCGACTCCGGAGAACGGTGTCCGTCGACTTCCACGTCCTCCTGGAGCTCTGCGTCGTCGCCCTGGGCGCCGTCGCGGGCGGGTGGGCGTGCCGCAGGATGGGGTTGCCCGAGGTGCTGGGCTACCTGCTGGCGGGCGTGCTGCTGGGCCCGACGCTCCACCCGGGCGGGTTCGTCAGCTCCGACCTCATCCAGGACATCATGTACTTCGCCGTCGTGTTCCGGATGTTCATCCTGGGGCTCGACTTCGACGCGCGGCGCCTCAAGGGGCGCTGGGGCCCCGCGCTCGCGGCGGGCGGCCTGGAGATGGCGCTCTCGACGGCGGCCGGCATGGGCCTCGCGCTGCTTCTGGGCTGGCCGCTGCTCCACGGCGCGATCCTGGGCGCCGCGCTGGGCACCACGAGCACGAGCATCCTGAGCAAGGCGCTCGCCGACCGCAACCTGAGCGCGCGCGAGGACGCCCGCGCCGCCGGCGCCGCGACCCTCGCCGAGGACCTTCTCTCGATGGGGCTCGTCGCGACGCTGGGCCTCTGGGTGGGCGCGACGCCCAACGGGACGTTCGACTTCGCCGCGCTGGGCAAGAGCGCCACCGAGATGCTCGTCTTCGCCTCGCTCGCCTTCACCGCGGGCGCGGTGCTCATGCCCATCTTCATCGACCGCCTCAGCAAGTCGCGCAGCGAGGAGCTCCTCACGCTCGCCGTCGTCGCGGTGCTCTTCGGCTTCGCCGCCCTCAGCGAGTTCCTCCACGCGGGCCGCCCGGTGGGCGCGTTCCTGGCCGGCATCGCCGTGGGCGCCGCGCGCCACGCGCCCGCCCTCTCCGCGCGCATGCTGCCCCTGCGCGACCTCTTCGCCGTCACGTCCTACGTCGGCATGGGCCTCCTGCTATCACCCACGCACATCCGCGAGATGCTCCCCTACGCGCTCGTCGCCGTGCCGCTCTTCGTCCTGATCAAGGTCGTCAGCGTCGGCGTCGGCCTGCGCCTGGGCGGCGTCCCCGCCGTCACCGCCGCGCGCGCCGGCGCGATCCTCGGACAGTCGGGCACCATGGGCATCGTCTTCGCGTGCGCGTTCTTCCTCAACGACGCCGACGCGCTGGGCCGCCTCGCCGCGTTCGCCTTCCTCGGCTGGATCCTCACCGTCGCCCTCACCGGCCTGCGCCTGCGCTACCTCCCCGACGCGGCCGAGCGGGTCGCCCGCCTGCTGGGCGCGCGCGACCTCACCGACCCCTCGCACCGCCTCCCGCGCGGCCGCGACGCGGAAGCGCGCGCCAACCTCCGCCTCGCCGTCCTCGCGCTGGGCTGCGCCGCCGCCCTCGCCGCCCTCGCCGGCCTCGCCGCGCTGGGCGCCGAGCTGGCGCTCGTGGACCGCCTCGTCCCGCCCGCCGCGGCGGCCGCCGGCTTCGTCGCCGCCCTCTTCGCGCTCCCCTTCGCCCTCCTCGTCGCGCTGGGCCTGCGCGACGCGGCCCACGTCGGCGTCCACCGCGCCGCCCTGCGCCCCACGCACCTCGCCGCCGGCCGCGCGGAAGGCGCGCGCTCGTGGGGCGCCGTCGGCGGCGCGCTGGGGCTCGCCGTCGCGCTGACCGCCACCGCCGGCATGGCCTGGGCCGTCGCGCCCCCGGACGCGCGCCTCTGGGTCATGGCCGGCGCCGCGCTGGCCGGCGTCGTCCTCGTCGCGCGCCTGCGCTGGATGCGCGCCCTCGTCGCGCGCTGCGCCGAATTGCTATCACCGCGCCGCGAGCAGGACGCGCGCCTGCACGACTTCCGCGGCGCCTCCCCCTTCGGCTACGACGTCGAGGCCGTCCTCGTCCGCGCCGGCACGCGCGCCGCCTGGGCCCGCCCGAACGACCTCGACCTGAAGCGCCGCACCGGCGCCTCGCTCGTCGCCGTCGTCCGCCCCGGCACGCAAGCCTCGCTGCCGCTCGACAAGCCCATCCCGCCCGGCGCCGAGGTCGTCGTCGGCGGCACCGCCGCGCAGATCGTCGCCGCGAAGAAGCTGCTCCTGGAGGCGCAGGCCGACGCGCCCCCGGCCGCGGGCGCAGGGCACGGCTC
>JAXDQU010000096.1:0-3507 GCA_034667685.1 Thermoplasmata archaeon
GCGTGTTGGCGTCTTGGCGTGATGGCGGCAAGCGAAGCGCCACGCGGAAGATGAAAAGGAAAACCTCGCAGCCGAGGGAGGAGGTCATGAAACTGATTCTAGAGAAGGCTCGGCCAGCCCCGCGCCGCCTGCCGCTGCGTGGCCGCATCCAGCGCGACGCGCACGGAGGGCTCCTCGCGCAGGCCCGCGAAGCGCCGATCCACCGCCAGCGCGCTCAGGATCGCGGGGTCCAGGTCGTCGCGCGCGAGCGCCGAGACGGCCCACGATCGGGCCGCGACGAGGTCGCCCATGTCGAGCGCGCAGAGGATCGCGCCGTGCTCGGCCGCGCCCCCCACGCAGGTCTTGGCGGCCTTCCCGAAGTGGTGGAGCGCGCCGCGCGTCTCGCCCCGCCGGCGCAGGATCAGCGCGACGGACAGGGAGGCGCGGCCCGAGGAGGCGAGCCGGAGCGAGGCGCGGTAGAGATCGAGCGCGTCGCGCTCGCGACCCTCCCGCTCCAGGAGGCGCGCCGCCTCGTCCTCCAGCCTGCGCGCCTCGACGGCGCGGCGCGGACGCGCGTGGCGCCGCAGCGCGGCCGAAGCGCCGCCCAGCACGACGACGGACCCGAGCGCAAGGCCCGCGACGAGCGACCAGGGGGCGCCCGGCGCGCCGGGGACCGACGCCACCCGGACGCCCGCGACGGTCATGCTCCGCGCCTCGCCGCGCAGCGCGACGTCGAGGGCGTTCGCCCGCATGGCGCTGGGCACGATCGTCGCCAGGAAGCGCCCGTCCACGCTCACGGGCTCGCCGGCGCGCATGGCCTGGGTGGTGCCGTCCATGTCGAGCGAGCCGGAGCCCGCGACGAAGTGCGCCGCGCCATCCCACGAGACGGTGGCCTCCGTCGCCTGGATCTGGACCGGGGCCTGCGCGCTGTCGAGCACGAGGTCGCCATCGAAGTCGATCGTGACCCAGCGCCACGTGGTCTGGTGCACCGGGATGTCGGACCCGACCGAATCGCCGGTCTGGTACCCGGTGCTGTTCGTCGGCGTCTCGGCCATGATCGCGGGCCCCCGAAGCTTCACCTCACCCTTGCCGTGATAGCGAAAGAGCCCGGCTTCGATGGCGCTCACGTGGGGCCCGGCGGTGAGCTCGAAGAAGCTCGGGTCGTTGTAGGCGTCGTGCTCGTCCTTGGAGCCGTACGCAGCGTCCGGGCTCGTCATCATCGAGGAATCCGAAGGCGCGGCGTCGAGCACGCCGCGGGTGGAGACCGTGAGGCGGCTCGGGCCGTCGAGGCGCCCGCCGATCCAGCCCGCCCGCGAGCCCTCGGCGAGGGACACCTTCAGCGCGGGCGTGTCGAAGCAGCCCTCCGACCCGTTCTGGAAGAGGCGGGTGAGCGGCTCGCCCAAGGGCGGGATCTGGACGTCCTGCAAGTCCCGCTCGTTGTGGCAGAAGTGGGCCGCGCCGACGATCTTGAGGGCAGACAACGCCGACGCGTTGGAAAGGAAGAACGCGGTCGCCCGGTAGCTCGCGTCGGAAGCGGCGGGAACGATCAGGCTCCCTTCGATCTGGAAGGCCGAGCTGGAGGCTGCGGCGGCCGGCAGCAGCAGGACCACCAGGGCGAGTGAAGCTCCCAGCCTGGCCTCGAAGGACCTCATCCGGCTCCCACCGGAAAGCGACCTCTGACGTATAGCCTGTGCGCCGGCATAACAGGCCGAATTTCACAACAAAGCTCCAATTTCTGCCCCGCCAGGGCGTCGACGCCCGCGCGGGAAGGGGGACGGCGTGAGCATGTCCCGGCCTGTTACTCGGGGGCAGCCTCGACGCCTGCCGCGCCGCCGGAGGGGGGCGCAAGGCTTAGGCCGCGACCGGCGGTCCGCGCCGCGTGCGCATGGCTCTCGCGCTCGTCGCGCTCCTGCTCGCGGGGTGCGCCGACCTCCCGCAGCTCGGCGGCGGCCTCCCTCCGCCCCAGGCGGTGGCGCTCGCGGACGTCCTCAACGGGACGGAGGGCGCGCGTGTCGCCACCGAGCCGCTCACCGTCGTCGCGATCCACAACGCGACGGCCAAGGCGGGCCAGGGCACGTGGAAGGTCCCCAGCCTCGTGACGCTCGCCGACGCGCAGGGACGCGAGATCGGCATGCTGCTCGACACGGCGAACGCGACGCAGCACCGCAAGCAGCTCGGCGTGCCGCTCGTGGGCATGCGCGTGCAGGCGCAGGGCACGTTCGCGCGGAACGCCACCGGCGCGCCGCTGCTCAAGAACGTCACGCGCTGGGCGCCGCTCGACCACGAGGGGGCCACGGTGCCCGCCGAGCTGGTCGCCGCGGGCGCGATCGCGGAGGGGACCTACGTCTGGCTCCAGCCCGCGGTGGTCCACCAGACGCGCCACGAGTCGGACGGCGACACGCACGTCGAGCTGACGATCCCCGGCGGCCGGCTCGTCACGGAAGAGACCCCGCCGTTCGGCAACGCGCTCGCGCCGCCCTCGGCGGGCGACACGGTCGAGGTCTACGGCATGGTGCTCTTCGACGCCACGCACGGCTGGTGGGAGGTCCACCCCGTGCAATGCTGGTCGCGCGGCTCCTGCGCGCCGCCGCTGGACAACGTCGCTGATATCACCGCGGGGGAAGATTAGCTGGGCTTCGCCATCGAGCCGTGCCGCGATCCCGACGAGCTGGTGGCGTTCGAGGCCGCGCACGGGGGCCAGCGCACGGCCGTCGAGGTCCGCCGCCGCCTGGAGATCGATCCGGAGGGCACGTTCCTCGCGCGCGCGGACGACGGGCGCGCGGTGGGCGCGGGGAGCGTCGTCCTGCACCGCGACGCGGGCGAGGGCGCGTACGCCTTCGTGGGCGGGATGATGGTGGACGAGGGCGCGCGCCGCCAGGGGATCGCGCGGGCGCTGCTGCGCGCGGGCGTCATGCGGGCCCGCGAGCGGGGCGCCCTCCGCGTCGCGCTGGCCGCGAGCGCGGCGGGCCGCCCGCTCTATCTCCAGGAAGGGTTCCGCGACGTCGCGACCTCGCGCCGCTACGAGCTGCGCGCCGAGCCGAAGGCTCCGCCCGCCTCGCGCCGCTACGCGATCTACCCGATCTCCTCGTGCGAGATCATGGAGCTGCTCCGCTACGACGCGCCGCGCTTCGGCGCCTCGCGCGCTCCCCTCATCGCGTCGCTGATGGGCGCGTTCCCCGAGCGGTCGTTCGTCGCGTTCGAGCGGGCCGGCGGCGCGATCGCGGGCTACGCATGCACGCAGGAGCGCGTCGTGGGGCCGCTCGTGGCGGACGATCCTGAGGCCGCGGCGCTGCTCCTCCACGCCGCCGTGCAGGCCGGCGCGCCGCGCAAGGCGCTCGCCACGGGCCTGAGCCCCGCCGCCGAGGCGATGCTATCAGCGCGCGGCTGGACGCCGGATGGCACGACGTGCGCGCTCATGGTCCAGGGCGATCGCATCCCGGGGCGCCACGAGGCCGTGTTCGGGATGGGCGCGTGGGCGATCGGGTGACCTTGGGGGCTCTGGACTCAGGGCTCAAGGCTCCGGAGCCT
>JAXDQU010000097.1:0-24699 GCA_034667685.1 Thermoplasmata archaeon
CGAGGGGCGGCTGAGGCCCCGTCGGTGCCCTGCGCCTCCCCCAACCTCCCCCGGCCTCCCTTCGACTCCCCCCGCCTCCCCTCGCCCTCATCCGACCCGGAACAGCCCGTGTCTTTAAGCACCCCGGAAACCCAGTGCTCGCCTGGTGGCGACGATGATGGACAAGGGCAGCAAGCCGTTGGACCCCGAGGTCCGTGCGGCGGTCAAGGACCTGTTCATGGCCAGCGACGTCTTCCGGCAGGCCTACAGCGACTTCCTGCGGGGTCGCGGCGCCGACGCGCACTTCCGCCTCGAGGAGGCCCAGGCGCGTCTGGACGAGGCGCGTCTGAAGGCCGCCGAAGCGGAGCTCCACGCCCGCGCGATCCGGCCGGAGTGAACTTCTCCCCAGGGCCGAGACGGAACGGATCATGGCGGAGCGCCGCCGTGCGCGCCCCGATGACCCTCCTCTTCGCGTGCCGCCGCTGTGGCGCGCCGGTCGACGTGGCGCGGCGCGCGGCCCTGGTCCCGCGCCCCGCCTCCTCGCTGCTGGTGGACGTGGCCTGCGAGACGTGCGGCCACCGGGCGCTCTACCGGCCCGAGGCCGATGGGCCACCGGCCCACCTGTTAAATAAGGGCTGAGGGAGGCTTGTTTCCGATCCGCATGCGCGAATCCGCTCCCTCCCGCACCCGCCGCTCCCGCGACGAGGCGGCCGAGGTTGGCGTCGGCACCCTGATCGTGTTCATCGCGATGGTGCTCGTCGCCGCCGTGGCCGCCGCCGTCATCATCGGCACCTCGGGAAGCCTCGAGCAGCGCGCGCAGCAGACCGGCAAGGAGGCCACCGCCGAGGTCTCCTCCAACGTGAAGGTCATCGACATCTTCGGCGTGCGCGCCGACACCTCGCACGACGTCTCGACCCTGCGCTTCGAGCTGGAGCTCTCCGCGGGCAGCAAGGACGTCGACCTCAACACCATGATCATCCGCTACTCGGACGGCCAGACCGTCTCGATGTACAGCCTCTCGGGCTCGCCCGGCTACAACCTCTCCTGGGTCCGCGGCGTGAACACGAACAACGTGATGAAGAGCGGCGACCTGGTCGACCTTGACCTCGCCACGCCCGCCGAGCTGGCGCCGCGCTCGCACATCCAGATCACGCTGATCCCCGAGGTGGGCTCGCCCATCGATCTCATGGTGGTCACGCCCCCGACGTACGGCACCAACACCAACGTGCTGATCCAATGACGAAGGGACATCGGCTTTAAGTGGGGTTGCCGCAATCGCGCCTCGACCTCCATGGCCGATTTCGACGTCATCGTCGTGGGCGCGGGCGTGTGCGGCTCCACGGCCGCCGCGCGCATGGCCCAGAAGGGCCTCAACGTCCTCCTCGTGGACCGCGCCAAGCCGATCGGCTCCAAGAACCTCTCCGGCGGCGTCCTCTGGGGCCACGACCTGGACGAGGTCTTCCCCACCTGGTGGAAGGACGCGCCCATCGAGCGCCCCATCACCCAGAAGGGCGTGGGCATGCTCACGAAGGAGTCGAACTTCACCATCGGCTTCGGCACCGAGGAATGGAAGCGCCCGCCCTACAACGCGTTCACCGTGCTGCGCGCGCGCTTCGACCTGTGGCTCTCCGAGCAGGCCGCGAAGGCCGGCGTCACCGTCATCGACGGCGTGAACGTCGACCACCTCGCCATCGACGACGTGAACGGCATCCGCACCGTCAAGGGCGTCGTCCAGGGCGGCGACACCATCACCGCGGACTGCGTGATCCTCGCGGACGGTTGCAACTCGCGCCTGAGCATGGACCTGGGCATCCGCGGCAAGCTCGACCGCACCAACTACGTCACGGGCGTCAAGCAGGTCATCAAGTTCCCCAGCGAGAAGGCCATCGAGGACCGCTTCGGCATCGGCCCGGGCGAAGGCGTCGCGATGGAGTACGTCCTGGGCTACCTGGAGAACGGCGCGAAGGCCGGCGGCTTCCTCTACACCAACAAGGACACGATCAGCCTCGGCGTCGTCGTGAACCTTGATAGCATCTGGGAGAAGGGCGTCTACAACCACAAGATCATGGAGTCGTTCCGCACGCACCCCCAGATCGCGAGCCTGCTCAAGGGCGGCGAGATGGTCGAGTACGGCGCGCACCTGATCCCCGTGGGCATGGAGCACTGCGTCCCGCAGCTCTCCGGCCAGGGCTGGATGATCGCGGGCGACGCGGCCGGCTTCGTCTACAGCAACGGCCTCGTGATCCACGGCATGAACTACGCCATCCGCTCCGGCATCATCGCCGCGGACGCCGCCGTCGCCGCCAAGGCCGCGGGCGGCTTCACGCAGCGCCACCTGAGCGTCTACGACCGCATGATCAAGGAGTCCTACATCTGGCAGGACTTCGAGAACCTCGGCACCGCGCACGAGTTCGAGTGGGACGACATGAACCACTTCGTCATCCCCAAGCTCGCCGAGGGTGTGATGAAGGGCATGTTCACCTACACCGGCGAGCCCAAGATCACCACCGAGACGCGCGTCCGCAAGCAGCTCAAGCAGCAGAAGGTCTCGCTGATGCGCCTCGCGCGCTTCGGGCTGAAGGCCAGGAAGTCCCTCTGAGGTGATGTCACATGGCGGAGCTGACCAAGGAGCCCATGGAAATCAAGGCGATGCTCGGCACGACGTCGTACAACTTCGACGCCCACGAGTACGCGCACATCACCATCGACCAGAGCATCTGCAAGACCTGCCCGCACTTCATGTGCATGTACGGCTGCCCCGCCGGATGCTTCTCGCTGAACGAGGGCGTCATGCAGTTCCAGTACGAGGACTGCGTGGAGTGCGGCACCTGTGATATCATGTGCACGCCCGGGTCCGTGAAGTGGAACAACCCGCGCGGCACGTACGGCGTGAAGTACAAATATGGCTGAGGCCGAAGCCGCAGCTTCGGCCGGAAGTACAAGCACGGGCGAGCGCGGCCACTGGCTGCGCGCCATCCTTTGTGAGGCCGCCCGCAGCGGCTGGACCGACCGCCGCGGGTTCGAGTGAGCGCTCCGGCTTTTCCCCGAGCTTGGCACCCTCACCCCCGCTGCGCGTGCATCCCGTCGAGGCGCGCTTCGCGTCTTTAAGCCGGAAGAAGCGCGTGGGAGGGCCCAGTGGCCGCCGGTCAACCGCGACTCGGGACCGCACGCCCGGTCGAGCCCTCCGCATCCGTCGGCGCGGGCGACGAGGCGGCCGGCGCGGGGTCCACGAGCTTCGTCTCGAACATGAAGCTCCCCGTGCACCGGTGGTACCGCTACTCGGCGGGCTACTCCGCGACGTGGGCGCGCGACGAGATCGTGGCCGCCAAGGGCCGCTTCCCCCAGGGGGTGCGCGTGCTCGATCCGTTCGCGGGCTCGGGCACCACGCTGCTTGCCGCGGACGAGGCGGGGGTCCCGAGCTTCGGCTTCGAGGCGCAGCCCTTCGCGTTCCGGGTCTGCGAGGCGAAGCTGGCGTGGGACGCGCCGGCCGAGCCTTTCTCGCGCCACCTGGGGTCGGTGCTCCAGGCCGCGAAGGCGGACGTGCAGCCCGTCGCCTCGACGCCCCTTCTCGACAAGTGCTTCGCGCCCGAGGTCGCGCGGCAGCTCCAGTCGCTCGCGCGCGCCGTGGACGCGGAGCAGACGGACGAGCCCACGCGGAGGCTCCTCTGGCTGGCGCTCGTCGCGATCATCCGCCGCTGCTCGCACGCGGGCACCGCGCCGTGGCAATACGTGCTGCCCGCGAAGACGAAGGCCAAGGTCGTCACGCAGGTCTTCGCCGAGTACGAGGCGCAGGCCCGGACCATGCTCCAGGACATGCGGACCTTCGCCGCGGCGGGCGCGAAGCGCGGGAGCGCCGTCCTTCCCTTCGACGCCCGGAGCGTGCCGGAGGGCCACGGCGTCCACGATATCAATCTCGTCGTCACCTCGCCGCCGTACGCGAACAACTACGACTACGGGGACGCGACGCGGCTGGAGCTGACGCTGCTGGGCGACGTCGCCGGGTGGGGCGACCTGAAGCGATATCGCGAGCGCCTGGTCGTGAGCTGCTCGCAGCACGCGGCCTACCTCGATCAGAAGGCGCGTCACCTCCTCGGGAAGCCCCTGCTCGCCCCGATCCGGGCCGACCTCGAGGCGGCATGCGGCGAGCTTGGGAAGCTCCGCGAGACGCGGGGCGGGAAGAAGCAGTACGACGACATGGTCGCGTCCTACTTCCACGGGATGGCGGAGCATTGGCGCGAGCTTCGCGGCCTGCTCGCGCCCGGCGCCGAGCTTTGCTACGTCGTGGGCGACAGCGCGCCCTACGGCGTCCCCATCCCCACGGACGAGTGGCTCACGCGTCTCGCCGAGCCGTTCGGGTTCGCGTTCGATCGCTTCGACAAGGTGCGCGACCGGAACGTGAAGTGGAAGAACCGGAAGCACCGCGTGCCGCTGAACGAAGGGTGCCTCTGGCTGACGTTCCAACCTTGACACCGCGAGGGTCGGCCAGGACGAGGCCCCGCGGTTCGCACGATTCGGGCGCTCGCAGAGAACCGTCTTGCTTCGCGACGCGCACGCTGGGCGCCGGTGTGCAGATGAGGACCCCCAAGCCCGGCGCCGCCGCGCAAGAGATCGTCGCCGACGTGGCGATCGCTCCGGACGCCGGCATCTCGGCGACCGGCGACGCGAGCGTGCAGGATGCCGCGAACGTGAACGTGCCCCTGCGCGTGCAGGGACGTCTCGTCGTGGGTCGCGGCGCGCAGATCCACGGCTCCGTGTGGGCGGGAGGCGGCGCGGAGGTCGGCGACGGGGCGCGCATCCACGGCTCGATGGCCTCGCAGGGCCCCGTGAAGTGGGGTCGGGGCGCGACGGCGCGCGCGGCGCACCTGGAGGGCCCGCTGATCACGACCGGCGACCTCGTCCGGGCGAACGCGCTGATCGCGACGCGCGGCATCCACGTCGGGCGCTCGCGGCCGCAGGAGGGACCGGCGTGAGCCTCGACCTGGCGGCGCCACCCACGATGCTCGTGGTCGTCGCGGTCGTGGTCTGCATCCCCGTCGTGTGGCTCGCGTTGACGGTCTCGCGGAGGCGCCCCACGATCGTGGAGACGCCCGGGGCGGCGCCCCTCCGCGGCGGCGTGCCGCTCGACGAGCTCGTCGAGAAGGGCGGGAACGCCTCGCTCGCGCTCCAAGGCGAGTTCACCATCCGCTCGGACCTGCAGATCCCCGATGGTTTCGTCCTCCACGGCTCGCTCGTGCTCGGGCCCGATGCGTCGCTGGAGGCGCCCGCCGAGGTCTTCGGCACGGTGACGCTGGGCGAGCGGGCGACGCTGCGCTGCCCCGTGCTGGTCCACGGCGACCTCGTGCTGGGGCGCAACGCGCGATGCATGGCGGCGCACGTCGAGGGGAACGCCTTCCTGAACGCGGGCGCCGCGGTCGACGGCGCGCTCCGCTGCGCGGCGCTCCACCTCGAGGAAGAGGACCGCGGGGAGCCCGTCCGCATCCGCGGCGCGGAGGCCGCGAGCGCCGGGGGCGAGATCGCCGCCTGATCAGCCGGCCTTGTGGCCCAGCCGGCGCGCGTGGTCCACCATCTCCTGCCGCTCGTGGAAGACCTTCCCGCAGGAGCAGGTGAAGTGCTGGTGGCCGGCGTGCGGGTCCGAGGGCATCCCGCGCGCAGCCGATCGCGAGCGCTTCAGGGTTCCGTCGTGCATCGCGGCGGCGCCGGCCTGGCGAAGGCGCGTACCACACGCGACGACTACGGGCGCCCGCGAGGCCCGCGCCATGAAGCTCCTCGTCCCCGACGCCGCCCTCGCCGACCTGGCCCTCCTTGACGTGATCGACGTGCGCCTCGATGGCAGCTATACGATCAACCAGGAGTTCCTGGCGGCGTGCCGCGCGGCCTACGTCGCGGCGCCGCACCGGTTCGACGACATCGTGCCCGGCATGATCCTCGCCCGCGCGATGGCCCGCGGCCTGGCGCACGCCCTCGACGTGGACGCGCTCACGCTCGCGGCCTTCGAGATCGCGGCGTAGGCCGCCGGCAGGTTCAAGTCCGCCGCGCGCCGAGCCTCGGCCATGCGCTGGAGGAAGGCGTCCCCGCCGCTCTTCGTGGCCGGCATCGGCATGATGGGCTGGGGGATCGGCGATGATATCACCCCGCTCTGGATCGCGGGCATCGCCGTCTTCGTCATCGGCCTCGCGCTGATCGCGAAGCGCAAGCGGAATTAGCCGCTCTGGACGCAAGCGTTCGCGCTGTTGCTCCAAAGGCTCTGCACGGCGAACTTTCCGGTGCTCAGCGTGATGTCCTGCATCGCGCCCTGGCCGCTGGAGATCCAGGCGCAGATGTCGCCCGTCTCGCCGTTGCTGGGGTCGTTCCAGCCCGTGTTCGGCACGGGGTCGGTGACGGCCTCGGCGTACTCGTGGCCCGCGACGATGGTGACGCCGTCGAGGTTGCCCGCCGCGCCGGAGTTCACGAAGTTGTCTCCGCACGAGCTGACGAGGAAGTTGTCCGAGTCCGGGATGTAGGGGAAGTCGACGTAGGCGATGGTGCGCGTGCCGGCCGTGGTCGCGCTGTGGTAGGCGCAGTAGCCGCCCGGGCCGAACTCCGCGTTGTTGTGCAGGTGCGGGAGCGCGATGAAGTAGACCGCGTCCTGCGGGTAGCCGAAGTGCGACGCCGCGTAGTTGGCCTCGGTGGCGATCCACTCGTCGGGGATCGTCAGCGGCTCGGTGCGGTTGTCCCACCAGACGCCGCCGAGCTGGTTGGCCTGGTTGCCCACGTGCCCCGCCGCGTCGGTGTATTGCGTCTGGCTCTCCAGCCACGAGCTTCCGCCGATGCCCGCGAAGAAGGCCGCGAGCACGGGCGCCTCGCCCGCGGGGTCGGCCGGGAGCGGGTTGGCCGCGGAGCCCCAGCCCCAGAAGACGAGGTAGACCTTCGGCGCGTGGAGGACCGGGCCGCCGCCCCAGACCATGTGCGCGGCGATGGCGGGCGCGGCGTTCCCGGCGGCGGGCGCGGGCGCCATCCCCTCCACGACGCGCGGCATGGCGCCGCCCAGGACGTAGGGTGATAGCAGGATCAGACCGAGGAGGGCGAAGCCGGCCGCTCGCATGCGGCTGCCAGGATGGAAGGCGGCTTGGTCTTTCTCCTGCGACAGGCTTCGTCTCAGGCGGGGAGCGTGCGGATCTCCAGGGCCCAGAGCGCGCAGATCGTCGGGTCGGGGCCCACGGTGGCGAAGCCCAGGTCGCGCGCGAGCTGGATCGCGGCGCACGCCACGTGGTCGCCGCCCGTCACGTCGACGTTGAAGAGCGTGTTGTCGCTCGTGGGGTTCGAGGCGATCTTGTACCAGTCCTCGCTGGGCGCGATGAGGTAGCCCAACTGGTCGTTGGCGAGGCCCGCGATGACGACGTGCGACGCGGCGACGTGCTGCTGCACGGTCCACTGCGCGTTGGGGTAGAGCTCGCCCGGCGCGCCCCAGACCAAGACGTCGCCGATGCGCAGCGCGGTGACGAGCGTGGTGATCTGGTTCCCCGCCATCCAGGGCGGCAGGTTCGAGCGCGCGATCGGCACGCACGTCGGGTTGATGCCCTGCGAGTCGAACGGGTTGTTCTGGATCGCGCAGCCCGGCCGCCCGGCCGCGAGGCTTCCCAGGAGGATCGGGTTGTAGGCGTTCAACGTGATCGCCGCCTCCGCGCCCGAGACGCCCGGCGCGGTCACGTACTCCGAGCCCGCGTAGGCCGCCACGATGTCGTTCGAGATGCGGTCCTCCCACGTGCTGCGGTCCCCCGCGGGGTGCGTCCGGCCCACGGCGCCCTCGCCGAGCACGACGGGCACGCCGCCGAAGCGCGCGCCCACCTTGTCGCTCACGATGCCGGGCCAGTCGGGCGAGAGCAGCGGCGCGGAGCCGTGGAGCGTCGCGTGCGCGGCGAACGTGCCGTAGACGCCGGAGAGCGCGCCATCGGGGCGCTCCGCGAAGAGCAGCCGGAACATGCCGTCGGGCGTGTCCTGGTTGGGCTGGTTGAAGTCGCTGCTGACGTAGCTGCTCTCGTTGATCTCGGTGACGCGCAGGTGCGCGGGCGCGCGGGCCGCGTAGGCGTCGAGGATCGCCCCGGCCGTCTGGTCGGCGATGAGCTGCAGGTACGCGTCGCTCACGCCGCCCCACGCGCCGGTCGTGTCGGCGCCGCGGTGCGAGTGGTCGCTGCTGATGAGCACGTGGCTCCGGGGCAGCGCGCCGCCCGTCGCGGTCTCGACGCGCTTCGCGATGTCGTACTGCCCGAACGCGCCGTCCGCGTACGCCGCGAAGGAGCCCTGGACCTCCAGGCTCGCCATCGCCACGCTCTGCAGGCCGTCGCCCACGACCACGGCCCTCACGTGGACCGGATACTCGTGCGCCACCGACGTCCGGCAGCAGCCGAACCCGAACCCGCCGAGGTTCACCTGCCCCTCCGGGTCGATGCCACGGATGCCGAAGCCCACGAGGAAGTCCGCGGGCGCGGCGGGCGTCGAGCGCGCCGGCGCGACGGCGAAGGCCAGGAGGGGAGCCACGAGCAGGAAGGCCACGAGGAGCGCGCGCATCACGCGGCGGACTGCGGGACCAGGTCATGTTCCTTCTCGTGAGACGGGCTCTGGGCTCAGGACTCTGGACTCAGGGCTCCGGAGCCCTGAGTCCAGAGTCCTGAGCCCAGAGCCCCGTCAGGGCTCCGCGTAGAACAGCACGGGATCGGCGGCCATCCCCCGCCCGTCGACGTCCACCGTCAGCGTCAGGCGGTACGTCCCCGCCTCGGGGAACGTGGCGCGCGGGATGGTTTCGACGTGGAGTGGCGTGTCGCCCGGGTTGCTGAAGGCGTCGGCCGCGACCTCGGCGTCGAAGGTCTTCACGAGCGTGTACGTGGGCGGCTCGGGCGGGTCGTGCTGCTCCTCCAGGACCATGTGGAGCTTGCCGTGGAAGGCGCGCGAGACGTTCTGCGCGTCGCGGCCCGTGATCTCGACGACGCCGTCCTGCCCGACCTTGGCGTAGGCGTTGGCGTGCACGAGGACGACCTTCCCGCTCTCGTCGGGGAAGACGTGGTCGGCGCCCAGGCAGCCGCACGCCGCCAGGGCCACGAGGAGGGCGCGCCAGCGCATCGTGCCCGAGGTGGTGGCGCCCCTGCTTGAGGGTCGCGCCTATTCGAGGACGTGCGGGATCGGCGGCGCGATGCGCGCGTGCCTGGCGACCTCGTCGAGGATCTGGCCGGGATCGGGGACGTCGAGCGTCACCTCGTCGAACTCGGCGTGGTCCTTCAGGTGGAGCGTCAAGGCCTGCTTGGTGGCGCGGCGGATGTCCACGAACTTCCACTGCGCGTTGTCGTGGAACGTGCCGCAGGCGATGATCTGCGGGAGGTGCGTGCCGACGCGGACGGTCGTGATGCCGGGCCAGCCCGGCGCGCCCACCTCGGCGTTCTCGATGGTGGCGTAGGGGACGACCAGCGCGCGGCGCATGGCCTCGACGCGCTGGACGCCTTCGAGCCGGATCGCGAGGTGGTCCTGGTGGAACTCGAACCGGGGCGAGGACATGCCCCTGGTTCGCGCGTCGGAGGGTTTGACGACGCTCGGAGGTGAAGAACCGGCGCGGGCCACTGCGCGCCGGTTCTTCGAGCGATCCAGGCGGCTGGGCGCCGTAACCGTTTGCAGGATCGGTCTTGCCAAGCCAGATTCACACGAATACTCCGCAATCGGGATGAGCGCGCGGGTGTCTCCACATCGCGGATCGGTGGGAGACATGTCGATGCGTATCCTCGCGCTTCTCGCGCTCGCGCTAACAACTTCGCCCCTCGCCAGCGCGCATCTGGCGGACGTCGCGGTCGGGCCCTCGGGGCCCAGCGTGGACCAGAACCCCTCGACGTACTTCGTGGACGTGGCGGCCGACGTCCCGGAGACGCCGCACAGCTCCACCGCCGCGGCGGACGACTGCGCCGGGAGCGGCCATCCCGCGGGACCCAGCGGCGTCGTGGAGGGGATCGCCGACCGCGAGTCCTCCACCCTCGGGGGCGCCGTGGCCGCCCTCGCCAACCCCGACGGCCCCAACGTCTACGTCCGGGGGGCCCTCCCCCGGTGCGTCGCGACGTGGGACGTCTGCCCGCCGACCCTCGGCATCCTCTCGTGCACGTACGCCTCCTACGACGTCACCAGCGGCCGTTACTACGTGACGACCGACACCCACCCTGACCTGCCCATCCACGTGTGGACCTCCACCTCCTCCGGGACCGCATCCAGCGACACCGCCATCACCGGCACGACGGGCCTGATCGTGGAGAACGACTGCCTGGACTGCCCGCCCCCCGTGTGCTGCTGAGGGGGCCCGCGCACGCCGGTCCCGCTCGCGGCCCTCGCGCTGCCCGCCGCCATCGCCGCATTGGGCGTCCTGATCCTCGCCGCGCGCCCCGGGGCGCCCGCGCACAAGGTCCTCGGGGCGCTCCTGCTGCTGCGCGCGGGCTTCATGGGCGCCTTCGCGCTCGCCACGTCGGCCTCCGGGCCGGGGGACGCGCTCGCCCTCTCGTTCGTCGGCGCCGCGTGGTCGCTCGCCATCCCCGCGCTCGTCGTGTATGCGGCGCGGACGCTCTGGCCCTCGCGCGCCCCCCGCGCCACGGGCTGGCTCCTCGTCGTCCTCGTCGCCGCGGCCGCGCTCCTGGGCGTCGCGTCCGCGGCCGACCCGGCCATGCTCGTCGCGTCGGTCCAGCGGGTGCCGGGCGGATGGGGCGCCGCGAGCGGGCCGCTGCTCTACGTCAACGCGGCGCTCTCCGCGGCCGCCGACGCCGCCTTCGTCCTCGTCGCGGCGCGCGCGACCCGCGATCCCGAGGCCTCCGAGCCCGCGCGGCGCGCGGCCGGGCTCCTGGGGCTCGCGTTCGGCGTCTTCACGCTCTACTCGGCCGGCTTCTTCGCCGCCAGCGCGCTCACGCAGCCCGGCCGGCTCGCCGCGCCGCTCTTCGCGCTGCGCGCCACCGCGACGATGGCCGCCGGGCTCGCGATCCTCACGCAGGCGCCGCGCCTCGCGAGCCCCGCCCGCGCCTGGGGTCCTCCCGTCGCAGCCTGCGCGCTCGCGGTCGCCGGCCTGGGCGCGCTCGACGACCTCCTGGGCGACCGGGGCGCCGACGCGCTGCTGCGCGCGCTCTTCGGCGCGCTCGTGATCGTCGCGGTGGTCCGCTACGGCCTCGCCTCGGCCGATCCGCGCGAGCGGGCCCGCGCGCGCTCCGGCCTGCGCATCCTGCTCGCGGGCGCCTCCGCGGCCGCGGTCGGGCTCCTCGTGCAGGCGGGCCTGGGCGCGGGCGCGCTCGCGTGGGGCGCGGCGGGGAGCGCGGCGCTCCTGGCCTTCGCCCTCGCGTGGCGCCCGATGGACCTCCTCGCGGCGCGCATCCTTCTCGCCACCGACGACCCGCGCGCCGTCGCCGAGCGCGCCCGCCGCTACGCCGCCGCGTTCGCCATCGCGGGCGAGACGCCGGCGCTGGAAGAGCTTCGCCGCAGCCTCGGCATCACGCTCCACGAGCACCAGCTCCTCGTCCAGGGGCGCGCGTCGCGCGAGGCGATCGGCCGCTATGCGCTGGGCCCGGAGCTCCACCGCGGGAGCACGGCGAGCGTGCACCTCGCCACGGACGCGCAGACGGGCCGCGAGGTCGTCGTGAAGCGCTTCCACGCCGCGCGCGAGGGGCAGCGCATCCTCGCCGAGGCGCGCGCTCTCCAGGCCGCCGCGAGCCCGCGCGTCGTCCGCCTGCTCGACGTGGGGCACGAGGACGGCCGCGCGTTCCTCGTCATGGAGCGGGCGGCCGGCGGCAGCGCGCGCGACGCGCTCGACCGCGCGGGGCCATTTCCCCCGGAGCGCGCCGTCGCGCTCGTCGAGGACCTGCTGGAGGCGCTCGACGCGATGCACGCGGCCGGGCTCGTGCATGGCGACGTGAAGTGCGAGAACCTGCTTCTCGACGCGGACGGGCGCGGCCTCCTGGCCGACCTTGGCTCCGCGCGCGCCTCCGACCCGACGAGCACGCTCACCAGCGCGGACGCGGAGGGAAGCCTCGCGACGCTGGCGCCCGAGGTCGCGCGCGGCCAGCGCCCCACCCCCGCGGCCGACCTCTACGCCGCCGGCGCGGTCCTCTATCGTCTGCTCACCGGTGAGCACCCCATCGACTTGGCGGGGCTCGACGCGCTCTCGGCGCGCGACCGCCTGCTCATCGCGCCGCCGCGCCTGCCGCACGAGCGCGTGCCCGCGTGGCTCGCCCCCATCCTGCGCAGCGCGCTCGCCAAGCGGCCCGAGGAGCGGCCCGCCAGCGCGGCGGCGTTCCGCGGCCTGCTCAGGACTGGAAGACCAGGTGCGAGCGCCCCACGCCCACGATATCACCCGGCCGGAGCGGCACCGACGTCCCGCGACCGACCGGCGTGAAGTTCACGCGCGCGGGGTTGCGCGCCTGCGGCTCCGAGGAGAGGACGAACGCCGCGCCCTCGCGCGCGATGCCCGCGCTGCGCGAGCTGGCGAACGGGTCGTACTCCAGCGTGATATCATTCTGCCGCGAGCGCCCGACGCTCCACGGGCCGGGCCCGTCGAGCCCGAACGCGCGCCCCTCCCACGGCCCCCCCAAGAGCACGAGCCGCGGGCTCCGGGGCCACTCGGGGCTGACCGCCGCGCCGCCCTCCGCCTCCGTCGCGTCCACGTCGACGCGCATCGTGGGCTCGATCGCCGTCAAGCCGCGCAGGTCCTCGACCACCGCGAAGAGGCGCTGCGCGCTCACCACGAACTTGGAGGCGCCCTCCCCGTCGAGGCGGTTGACGAAGCCCGATTCCTCCAGCACGTCCAGGTGCAGGCTGATCGCCTGGCGGCTCATCGTGCGCTCCGCGCTCAGGTCCGCGTCGCGCCGACGCGGCCGCACGTCCACGTCCGCGGGCGCGCGGGGCGTCCGGAGCTGGAAGAGAAGCTCCAGGCGCGCCGGGTGCGAGAGGGCGCGCAGGTGCGCGCTGAGGCGCTCGAGGTCGACGTCCGGCTCGGCCATGGGGAATCGTGGGAGCGGTGGTCGTCGAACGAATAAAACTTCGCCACGGAGCCGTCCCCGCTCGCGATGGATTCATGCTCTATGGCTCCACCATAGATGTCATAGGGTTCCCATGGGCGCTTCGAGCATCCAGGTCTCCGACGACACCCGCGCCGCGCTGCGACGTTACAAGACGGACGGCATGACGTATGAGGACGTCCTCAAGCTCATGATGCAGATCATGCCGCCCGAAGAATTCCACGCGCTCTACGCCAAGTGGCAGAAGCAGGTCGCGGACGGCATCCGAAAGTCCAAGAAATGGTCCTCCTTCTAACACACGATGGGATGGACGCTCGCGCAGCACCGAGGCTTCGCGCGTGAGCTTGCGAAGCTCGACCGCGCGGACGCCGACGCCGTTCGAGCGAGCCTGGAACGCCTGAGGGCGCAGCTGGTTCGCGCAGGTTCCGTTGATCCGCGGAAGACGTTCTCCTCGGAGGCCCTCTTGCCCGTGCCCGACCTCCAGCCCTTGCGTGCGACGGGCATCCCGGGCTCATACCGGCTCCGCGTGGGCCGGCATCGCGTCGCGCTCGCGATCCTGCCAGACGAGCGGCTCGTGCTGTTCACGGTCCTCGCGCGCCGCGACGAGACGACGTATGACAAGCTGCCCGAGCTTCACCGGAAGCGGTTCGCCGATCGGTAGGCGACGAGTCCGGCACTATCCTTCCGAATAGTCGTAGAACCCCTTGCCCGTCTTCCGGCCGAGCCGTCCGCTCGCCACGAGCTGCTGCACGATCTGCGGCGTGCGCTGCGATTCGGAGACACCCATCTCGCGCATGTTCTTGGCGACGTGCCAGACGACGTCGAGGCCGACCATGTCGGCCAATTCCAGCGGGCCCATGGGCCAGCCGGCGCCGGTCTTCATCGCCTTGTCGATGTCGCGGGCGCTGGCGATGCCCTCCTCGTAGATGTTGAACGCCTCGGTGAAGGCGCGGCCCAGGATGCGGTTCACGACGAAGCCGGGCGTCTCCTTGACCTTCACGGGCAGCATCGGATAGCGGTGGTTGCGCAGCTCTTCGAGGAAGCTGATCGTCTCCTCGACGACGCTCTCGGACGTCTCCAGCGCGGGGATGACCTCGACGAGCGGGAGCGTGGTGGGCGGGTTGAAGAAGTGCGCGCCGAGCACCTTCTGCCGGCGGTCCTTCACGGCGCTGGCGATCTCGGTGATGGAGAGCGCGCTGGTGTTCGTCGCGAGGATGGCGTGGCGCGGCGTGTGCTTCTCCAGGTCCGCGAACACGGCCTTCTTGATATCCATCCGCTCGACGACGGCCTCGACGACGAAGTCCACGTCGGCCAGGTCGTCGTAGGAGGTCGTGCCCTTGATCGACTTGAGGACGCGGGCCGCGCGGTCCTGCGTGTACGTGGCCGACTTCGCCTCGCGGATCTTGGCCTTCTGCTCGTCGGTGAGCTTGATGCCGTTGTCCGTCTCGATGCGTTCGATCTCGCGGTCGCCCTTGCCCTGGTGGAACTGGACGAGCCCCGAGAGGCTCGACTCGATGTTCTTCAGGCCGCGCTGCACGAACTCGTCCTTGACGTCCTTGAGGACGACCTGCTTGCCGTTGAGCGCGAAGACCTCGGCGATGGCGGCGCCCATGGCGCCCGCGCCGACCACGGCCACCTTCTCGACGTAGACCATGCTGCGCGCCAGCGGCACGGGCCGCCATAAGCTTGGCGTCGTCGCGGCTCCGATGGCGAGTGAACTCAGGGGCGATCCGCGATGGGTCGGAGGAGTGGCGTCGCGTCGTTCCAGAGCGAGTCGAAGAGCCTCGCCTGCAGCTCGACCAGGTCCCGCGCGTCGGTCCAGAGCGAGACGTCCTCGGTCGCGGAGAGGCGGCCGGAGGGGTCGGCGACGAACGACAGGATGAGCTCGCGCCGGTCGACGACCATCATGCCGCCGGAGACGCCCTCCGGGAGCGTGCGCACCTGGGCGCGCTCGCGGAGGACCTCGCCCAGGCGCGGGTCGGGCGGCGCGCCGTTCACGATGGCGCGCACGCGGACGCCGCCGCGCAGCTTCTTGACGAGCGCCTCCAGGATGCCGCTGGCCTCGCCGAGGCTCATCGTGGCCGGATGCATGGAGAGGATGCGCAGCTCCTCGCGCGTCTCGGCGACGAGCCGGTCCGCGAGCGCCAGGAGATCGCGCCGGCCGCGGACGAAGCGGAACGTGGGCGCCGGCTGAACCGCGGGGGGCACGGCCCTGCCCAGCGCCTGCGCGACCCGGACGTCGGCGTCGCCCAATTGGCGGACCTTCGCCGTCTCGGAGCTCAGCGCCCGCGCGAAGACCTCGGCCGGGGGGCTGGCGCGGAAGCTCGCCGGGTGGCCCAGGTCCGAGAGCACGAAGCCGCGGTCCATCATGACGTGGAGGGTCCGGTAGGCGTCCTGCCGGCTGACCTTCAGCTTCTCCGCAAGCTCGGAGGCGCGCAGGGGGCCCAAGGTCGAGAGCTGCACGTAGGCGGCGGCCTGCGCGGCATCCATGCCGACAAGCTCCAACTCCTTGGTTGCCTCTGCGATCTCAGGCGTGATCATGCTATCGATGGCATGATGGGGTCTTCTCGGCCATCCACCTTCGTTCGGCGCGCCGCCACGATGCCGTTCCGTACGGGACGGACGCACAAGCGCTCAACTACGCAGCGCGATTCATCCCCTCACGTGATGGGCGACGCATCCGAGCAACCGCGAATGGTCCCAGGCTCCGAGAGCATGCTCGAGGTCCTGGATCCGATCCCCGACATCCTGGGCGATCGGGCGGCCGCGGCCCTGATCCGCTACGCGGCGGAGTCCACGGTCGCCGGACGGCTGGGGCGCGCGCCGCACGCCGAGGAGGACCTGCTCGCCGACGCGCTCGCCATCGCCTCGCGCGTCTCGCAGCACACGCTGCGGATGGTCGCGCGCAAGAACGACAGCTGGGAGTTGGAGGCGACGCCCGCGCCCGCCGTTGCGGGGCTGCGACGCGCGCTCGCCCTCGCGCTCTGCCAAGGGTCGGTGGAGGCGGCCCTGAAGGCGACGCTGCGGGTGTCAAGCCTGCGCGCCGAAGCGACCGAGAGGCCCGACGGGCGGATCCGCATCCTGGTCCGGAGGCGGTGAACCGTGCCCGCGAGCGAGAGCGGCATCGAGGACGAGCTGGAGCTGTGGATGAGCAGCGACGTGAAGGTGACGCTCGCGCGCTTCTTCCGCCAGAATCCCGGGCTCGTCGACACGCTCGCCGGGCTTTCGGTGCGCCTGGCGATCCCGCCCGAGCGGCTCGAGCCGCAGCTCCAGGACCACGTGCGCCTCGGCCTGGTCCGGGCGCGCGGCCACGGCGAGAAGTCGTTCTACATGCTCGACCCGCGCCGGCGCGCGCAGTTGGAGGACGCGATCGTCCGGCGCGCGGAGGGCCGCCGATGAGCGCGCAGGCGACGCGCGGCCGGGCCGCGGGAGCCGCGCGCCTCCCCACGGGCGTCGCGGGGCTCGACACGATGCTCTTCGGCGGGATCCGCGCGGGCGACTCGACGCTCGTCGTGGGAAGCCCTGGCACGGGCAAGACGACGCTCGGGCTCCACTTCATCGCGGCCGGCGTCGAGCGCGGCGAGCCGGGCGTCTTCGTCACGTTCGAGTACCTGCCCCAGCAGCTCTACGAAGACGCCGAGCGCCACGGCATCCCCCTGCGCGCCTGGGAGGAGGCGGGGCGCGCGAAGGTCCTCTGCACGACGCCCGAGGTGCTCGTCATGCCCACCGACGAGGGCTCCCTGCTCCAGGAGGCCGTCGCGGAGATCGGCGCGAAGCGCGTCGTGGTGGACAGCATGGCCCAGTTCCAGCACGGCGGCTCCGATCGGGACCGGCTGCGCGGCGAGGTGGCCGGCATCCTGAACCACATGCGGCTCCTGGGCGTGACCGCGCTGCTCACCCACGAGGCGCCCCAGATCATCTCGCCCATCGTGACGCTGAGCGAATGGGGGCTGGAGTTCCTCGTCGACAACGTGGTCATGCTCCGCTACGTGGAGCTGGGCGGCGAGCTCGACAAGGCGATCAGCGTCCTCAAGTTCCGCGCCGGCGGGCACGACCGCCGCTATCACCGCGTCACGCTGGGCGACCGGGGCATGTCCGTCGAGGCGGGCTTCGAGGACGTCGAGAACATCAGCGTCGGCAGCGCGCGCCGCAGCATGTCGCAGCGGGTCAAGGAGCTGGTCTGAATGTCGGAGATGACGCTCCTCGCGGGAGGCGCCACGTCGCTCCTCAGCGGCATCGTCTACGCGGTCGTGGGCGCGCGCATCGCCTCGAAGCCGGGCGGCTCGGACGACCGCACGGCGCTGCGCGCGTTCGGCGCGTGGTGGCTGGGCCTCTCGCTGCTGGCCCTCGTGGGCGCCTTCGAGACCTTCCTCTGGCTCGCGGGCGCGCGGGCGCCCGTCTTCCACGTCCCGATCCTGTACCTCACGCTGATCCCGCTCTTCGTCGCCCTGTGGGGGATCTTCTACTATCTCGCGTACCTCTTCTCCGGCCGCAGGAGCCTGCTCTGGATCTCGGCCGCGCTCTACGCGGGTCTCTATGCCGTCTTCGTCGTGATCGTCGTCACGCTCGATCCCGTGGGCGTGAAGGCGATGACGTGGGACGTGCGCGTGGAGTACGGCGCCACGCTCTCGCCCGCCGCGACGCTCGTCGCCACGCTGCTCCTGCTCGTGCCGATCCTCCTGGCGGCCGTCGCGTACGGGTCGCTGATCTTCCGGCTCCGCGATCCGGCGCAGCGCTTCCGCGTGATCGTCGTCTGCGTCTCGCTCCTCGTCTGGTTCGGCGGGCCGCTGGGCGCGCAGTTCGCGGGCTTCGGCGAGAGCGACGCCTGGGCGATGGCGAACCGCTTCCTCAGCCTCGCGTGCGCCCTCGCCATCCTCTTCGCCTATCGCCCCAGCGCGCGAGTGCTCCGGCGCGTCATGCGCGGCAGCGGCCAAGGGGGCGACCGCAGTGGGTGACGCGCGCTTCACGAAGCACTACGATCGCGTCCGCGAGGCGATGAACTCGATCGACGAGATCGAGCGCATGTCGGACGACGACCTCGTCCAGGCGCTGGGCGCCGCCTCGCGCAACCGCGACCCCTACCTCGCCAACGTGCTCACCACGGCGGTGCTCAACCGCACGCGGCGCGGCCGGGCGGTGATCGAGACGATCGGCGACGGCGTCTGCATCGTGGACCGCAAGGGCATCGTGACGTTCGCCAACCCCGCGGCCGCGAAGCTCCTGGGCTGGGCGATCCACGAGCTGCAAGGGACCTACTTCCACGCCATCGCGCACCTTCACCTGGGGCGCCACCACGAGCAGCGCGACGACTGCCCGCTGGAGGCCGCGCTCCGCAACGCCCCAGCCGCCCGCGCGGACGAGAGCATCCCGGTCGTGCGCGTCGACGACTCCTTCAGCCGCCGCGAAGGCATGCCCATCGAGGTCGCGTGCGCGATCTCGACGATCGTGGTGGACGGCATCCCGGACGCGAGCGTCGTCCTCTTCCAGGACGTCAGCGAGCGCAAACGGGCGCAGACCCTGCTCGTCGAGCAGACGCGCGTGCTGGAGAGCGCGGTGGAGAAGACGCTCGGCGAGCTTGCGCACCGCGACCGCGTGGAGCGCCGGTTCGCGAGCATCCTCGCCGCGCTGCCCGAGGGCTTCGTCATCACCGACGCGTCGGGCGTCATCACGATGGCGAGCCGCGCGACGGAGACGATGTTCGGCTACGGGCCCGGCGAGCTCGTCGGCGAGCTTGCGGGCGTCCTCCTCCCCGAGCGTTTCCGCTCGCCGGAAGCCCCGCAGGCGCCCTCCGCCGGGCAGCCGAGCCCCTCCGCGCGCATCGAGATCGCCGGGCGCCGCAAGGACGGCACCGAGTTCCCCATCGAGGTCACGACCTCCGCGTTCGAGGACGTCGAGGGCCCCGCGCAGGTCACGATCATCCACGACGTGGGCGCGCGAAGGCTGCGCGAGGAGACGCTGCGGCACAACGAGGCGACGTTCAACCAGGCGCAGGCGCTCGCCGGCGTGGGGTCGTGGGAGCTCGACCTGGAGACGGGCCGGCTCTCGTGGTCCGACGAGATGTATCGCCTCTGCGGCTTCGCGCCGCGCGAGCTGGATCCGACGTGGGCCGGCTTCCTTCTGATCATCCACCCCGAGGACCGCGCGGCCCTCGAGTCCGCGCTCGCGCGGGCCAAGGAAAGCGGCGACGCCCCCGTGACCGTCGAGGCGCGCGTCCTTCCCACGGAGGGCGGCGCGAGGAGCCTGCACGTGCGGATGGTGGCGCTGCCGCGGCCGGGGGGCGGGACGCGCGTCCTGGGCACGGCGCGCGACGTCGCCGTCGAGCGGGAGCTGCGCGACGCGGTCGAGCACTGGACGACGCGCTTCCACGCGGTGCTCGGCCACCTCCACGAGGGGATCGTGCTCGTGGGCGCCGACCGCGCCGTGCGGGCCGCCAACGCCCAGGCGCGCGACCATGGCGCGCTCGACGCCCACGGCGCGCTCTCCGAGGCGCTCCGGTCGTACGTGGACCGCGTCTCGCCCAAGAGCGCCGGGGGCGTGGCGCGCGTCGCGCTCCGGCTCCCCGCGGGCGAGGAGGTCACGGAGATCGTCGAGACGCGCCCGCTGCGGGACGACCTGCTCGTGATCGTCGAGGATCCCTCCAAGCTCGACGCGATGGAGGCCAAGCTGCGCGAGGCGACGACGGAGCTGGAGAAGCGCGTCGCGGAGCGGACCGCCGCGCTCACGCGCAACTACCGCGAGATGGAGGCGTTCAGCTACACGGTCTCGCACGACCTGCAGGCGCCGCTGCGGGGGCTCGACTTCCTCCTCACCGTCGCGCTCGAGGACCACGCGCCCAAGGACGGGAAGCTGCGGGCGGACCTCATGCGGATGAGCGAGGAGGTCGCGCGCCTGCGGGCGTTCGTGAAGGCCGCGCTCCAGCTCGCGCGCATCGGCGTGCAGCCCATGGACCGGACGCGCGTGGACCTCTCGCAGCTCGCGACGGACCTCGCCGAGCAGATGCGCCACGCCTTCCCCGGCCGGCTCGTGGACGTCACGGTCCAGCCGGGCATGGCGGCCGACGCCGACGCCGCGCTCGCCAAGACGCTCCTGGAGAACCTGCTCTCCAACGCCTGGAAGTACTCGGCCAGCCGCTCCGTGGCGCGCGTCGAGGTCGGCACCGTGCCGGGCTCGCCCGCGACGTTCTTCGTGCGCGACGACGGCGACGGGTTCGACATGCGCGAGGCCTCGCGGCTCTTCCAGCCCTTCACGCGCCTGGCCCGCGCGAGCACGAAGGAGGGCTCCGGCGTCGGGCTCGCCAGCGCGAAGCGCGTGGTGGAGGCGCACGGCGGGCGCATCTGGGCGGAGAGCGCGCCGGGCAAGGGCGCGACGTTTTTCTTCACGCTCAGAACCGCTTCTTGACCGTCAGAACAGCTTCTTGACCTGCTCGTTCTCGTCGACGAGGTCAGGCCCGGCCTGGACGACGTGCTCGAAGTAGTAGTCGAGGGCCTCCTCGATCGCGTCGCTCATGCGTTTGTTGCGCAGGAGCTTGAGCGCGTGCAGCTTCAGGTGGTAGCTGACGTCGATCTTGACGCGCAGCTCTTTGACGTCCCCGTCGGACAAGCGAAGTCCTGCCGATTCTCTCCGTCGAGACGAAAAGGGTTCTCGTTCGGTCGGCGCAGGACGGGCTGCCAGGCAGGCGACCACCCATTTAACCGGCGCGGGTAGCGTCGCGGTGTCAGGTCGCCACGTGCAGCCGGTTCCTTGCCTGGCTGGCGAAGAGGCTCCCCGCACATGTTGGGGATCCGTTGGGGCGCGGCGCTGGTCGCCGTGGCGATGCTCGCGAGCGCGCTGCCGCTGGCGCCGGCCGCGACGCCGGGCGCCGTGGGGCTGGGCGTGAACGTGGACGGCGCCGCGGCGGTGAAGGCCGTCGGCGGGAGCGGGACGTACGCCTCGTTCTGGGCGGGCGCGTGGATGGCGACCTCCGGCTGGGGCGGGCTCGACGGCGCGATCGCCTCGGCCCGCGCCGCGGGCGCGACGCCGCTCGTCTACTGGTACTACTGGGGCGACTCCATCTCGCCCGCGTGCGTCGAGAGCGGATGCAGCGGCAAGTCCCGCGCGCAGTGGGACGCCATGACGACGACGCTCGTGGGCCACCTCCAGGGCGACCTCGCCGGCGCGCCGGCCGTCGTCGTGCTGGAGAACGAGTTCAACAAGAACGGCGTCGACGCGGCAAGCTACGCGCCCACGTTCGACGCCTACCTCGCCGCGAAGGCGGTGGCGCTCCACCAGGTGCCCAACGCGACCGTCGTGCTCGGCTTCGGCGGCTGGGGCGAAGGGAGCTGGGGCCTCTTCCCGAAGGCCATCGCGGCGTCCGACCTCGTGGGATTCCAGACGATGCGCGCCAGCACGCGCGACACCGTCGCCTCCTACACCGGCGCGCCCGACCGCATCGCGCAGCTCGTGGCCGCGGCCAGCGGCGTGGGCGCGAGGGGATCGTTCCTCTACGACCTCGCGCTGTCGAGCTACCCGGACGCCACGTGGGAAGGCTATCAGAACCAGACGCTCGCCGCGATCCTCGCCAAGGCGCCCGCGCTCGCGCAGCAGGGGCTCGCGGGCATCGTGTACCGCGAGGTCAACGACAACCCGGGCATGAGCCCGGCCAACTACTACGGCTACGCCGAGCAGCATTGGGGCCTGCGCGACAGCGGCGGGACTCCGAAGGCCGCCTGGGGCACGTGGACCGGAGGCGCTGCGCCGGCGCCCGCTCCCGCGCCGCCCGCCGTGCCTGGCTCGTTCGAGGGCGAGTCGATGCGCGCCACCACCGGAGGGCGCGTCGCGGACGCCTCGGCCTCGGGCGGCGCCGTGTGGAACCTCTGGTCCAATGGCGCGGTCTCGCAGGTGATGAGCGCGACCGCGGGCGCCTACCAGATCCTCGTCACGGCGCGCGGCTCGCCGGCCAGCGGCGCGTGGCCCACGATGGAGGTGCGGCTCAACGGCGCGCTCCTGGGCACCGCCAACGTCGCGTCGAGCGCCCTGACGAGCTATCGTTTTCCTGCCAGCTTTCCTGACGGCGCCTCCACCCTGAGCCTCTCCTTCACCAACGACCTCATGACCTCCACGGAGGACCGCAACCTGTACGTCGACGTCGCGCGCATCGCGGCGAACCGGGCGCCCGTCGCGTCGTTCGCCACGAGCGGCGCGAACCTCAGCGTCGTGGTGGACGGCTCGGCCTCCTCCGATCCCGACGGCGATGCGCTCTCCTACGCCTGGGACTTCGGCGACGGAGCCACCGCGACGGGCGCGAGCGTGACGCACGCGTACGCCACCGGCGGCGCGTACCAGATCGCGTTGACCGTGAGCGACGGGCACGCGACGGCGCGCGCCACCGCCAACGTCACCGCCGTCCCGCCCAACCGCGCGCCCACCGCGGCCTTCCAGGTCGCGGGCGCCAACCTCACGTGGGCCTTCGACGCCACCGGCTCGCGGGACGCGGACGGCGACGCGCTCACCTACCTGTGGAGCTTCGGCGACGGCGCGAGCGCGACCGGCCCGACCACCTCGCACACCTACGCGGCGCCGGGCAGCTACGCGGCGCGCGTGGTCGTCAGCGACGGCCGCGCGAACGCGAGCGCGACCGCGCAGGTGACCGCCTCCTACCCGCCCCCGCGCGCGGCGTTCAACGTCACGGGCGGCGGCGCGACCTTCAGCTTCGACGCGAGCGCGTCGGAGGGCGCCGCGCCGCTCTCCTACCGCTGGGACTTCGGCGACGGGAGCACCGCCACGGGCGCGACGACGACGCACGCCTACGCCACGGGCGGCGCGCGCGCCGTGACGCTGAGCGTGAGCGACGGCTACGCGACCGCGACGGCGCAGCGCGTCGTCAACGCGACGGTCCAGCCCTTCGCCGCGACGTTCAGCACCAACGGCGGCAACGCCTGGTGGCTCGCCACGCGCGTGAGCGCCAACGAGCCAATCGCGGGCGTGTGCGCGTCGATCAACGGAGGGGCATGCCAGCCGCTCACGCTCCAGAGCTGGGGCGAGTGGGCCGCGTCGTACAGCGCGCCCAACGGGTCGCGCGTCACGTTCACCGCGACGAGCACGCTGGGCCACAACGCGACCTCGCCGGGGTACTTCTGGACGAGCGGCGTGCCCTGGGGCAACGCCACCTTCTCGGGCGTCAGCGGCAACAACTGGTGGGTGCAGGCCAGCGTCGGCTCGAACCTGCCCGTCGCCGGCGTGTGCGCGTCGGTGAATGGCGGCACGTGCCAGGCGCTCGCGCTCCAGAGCTGGGGCGGATGGGCGGCGTCGATCCACGCGGCCGACAACGCGAATGTCGCGTTCCGCGCGACGCTCTCCACCGGGCAGGTCGTCGCGAGCGCCGCCTACACGTGGTCGAGCAAGGTCTAGGACTTCGCGGCCTCGCGCCGGTGCGCATTCAGGTAGGACGTCAGCGGCGTCACGAACGCCGCGGTCTTCCCGCCGTGCTTCGTGAGGAAGTACTCGATGCGCACCGGCTGCTCGTCGAAGACCTGCCGGTCCACGAGCCCCTCCTCGCGCAGCACCTTGAGCTTGTCCGAGAGCGTGCGCGACGAGAGCCCCAGGAGGCCCTGCAGCTCGCCGAACCGCGCCCGGCGCTGGATCGCCAGCACGTAGAGGATCTCGCACATCCACGGCTGGAAGACCACCTGGCAGGCGCGCATCGAGGCGTGGACCCAGCGCGCCTGGTCCTCGGGCGAGAGGCCCGCGAGGTAGGTCTCCACGCCGCGGTTCTGCGCGTTGGCCTGCTGGAGCACGCCGCGCAGGAAGGCCTGCATCTGGGCCACCGGAACCGGGCACTCGGCCACGAACTCGCTGTTGCGGATGGAAGCGGCTTTGCCCATCGCGATCACGTCCTTATGGTGTCCGGACGGAATAGACTTTGCCAGGTGCAATCGCTGTGCAATCCAAAGCGCCTTCCATGCTGGAACGTCGCGTCGTGGGCGCCCTCGTGCGGACGGCGTTCCTGCGGAGCCGGCGGGCGGGGCCGTGGCCCACGGACCTCGACCACGCCGAGCTGACGATCAAGGGCAACGCGGGCGCGCGGCTCGCGGCGCGGCTCTTCCGCCACCCGAGGCCCCGCGGGCTCGTCGTGCTCGCGCACCCGGACCGGCGCTACGGCCAGCATTGGTTCGTGCGCGAAGGCTGGGTGGCGTGGCTCCTGGAGAACGGCTTCGAGTCGCTGACGTTCGACTTCCCCGACTATGGCGCCTCGCGCGGCGGCTCGACGTTCTACCACGACGACGTGCTCGCCGCCGCGCGCGCCGGCCTGCGCGAGGCGGGCGGCCTGCCGGTCCACGTGCTCGGCATCAGCATGGGCGCGTTCGCCGCCGCCAACGCCTCGCCGAGCCTGGACTTCGTGGACGGCCTCGTGCTGGAGAGCCCGTACCCCAGCTTCGCGGCGTGGTACGGACCCGGAGGCAAGGCGATCGCGCAGCGCGCCTTCGAGCGCGCGTTCCCCCGCAGCGCGGCGCAGATCCAGGCCGACCGCAACCTCGCGCGGTGCGCCGCGAAGCGCGTTCTCGTCGTCGCCGGCGGCGCGGACTCGATCACGCCCGCGCGCCTCTCCCGCGCCGTGGCAGAGGCGCAGCCGCGGGCGCGCTACCTGGAGCTGCCGGGGCTCGACCACTTCGAGGCGTTCCCGAAGAGCGAGGCGTACCGGCGCGCGGTGTTGGAGACGTTCGGGGCTCTGGGCTCTGGACTCGGG
>JAXDQU010000098.1:0-28187 GCA_034667685.1 Thermoplasmata archaeon
CCCCTCTACCCTCGCTTCCCTTCACCGTCCGAAAACTATACACGAAAGCTAAACCTACAGGTTTAGTGTGCAGCTGGACGAGTCGTTCGCCGCGTTGGCCGATCCGACGCGCCGCGCGATCCTCGCCCGGCTGGAGTCGGGCGAACGGACCCTGAGCGAGCTGGCCGAGCCGTTGCCCATGAGCCTGATGGCGGTGCAGAAGCACGTGGCGATCCTGGAGGGCGCGGGTCTCGTGGAGACGCGCAAGCTGGGCCGGAGCCGCCACGTGAGGCTGCGCCCGCAGGGGCTCGCGCCGATCACCGCGTGGATCCGCCGCTCCGAGGAGCGCTGGAACGCGGCGTTCGACCGGCTCGCCAAAGTCCTGGAGGAAGATGAAGAATGAACGACGACCTCACGATCTCGATCGAACGCACGTTCCGCGCGCCCCCGGAGAAGGTGTTCGACGCGTGGACGGACCCCGCGAAGCTCGCGCGCTGGTTCGGCCCCGACGGCTTCACGACGACGACCCACGCGCTCGACCTGCGCGCCGGGGGCGAGTGGCGTCACACGATGCGCGGGCCGGACGGGACCGAGTACCCCAACCGGATCCGCTTCGTCGAGGTCGCGCGCCCCTCGCGCCTCGTGTACGATCACCTTTCGTCGCCGCCGTTCCGCACGACGGTCACGTTCGAGCCGTACGAGGCGGGCGGCACGCGCATGCGGTTCCGCATGGCGTTCCCGCACGAGGACGCGTTCCGCGTGGCGACGGAGATGCACGGCGCGAAGGAGGGCGCGAAGCAGACCCTCGCGCGCCTCGCGGACCTCGTGGACGGCCCCGGCTTCGTGCTGGAGCGCGAGTTCCGGGCCGCGCCGGAGCGGGTGTGGGCGATGTGGACGACGAGCGAGGGCGTCATGCGGTGGTGGGCGCCTTCCGCGAAGGAGATGGGCTACGAGTTCCGCGTCCTCGAGATGGACGTGCGCCCGGGCGGCCGATATCGTTTCGAGATGAAGGGGCGCGGCCACGAGCTCGTGAACGCCGGCACGTACGCCATCGTCGACGCGCCGCGCGAGCTGCTCATGGTCTGGCGCTTCGACATCTTCCTCGCGCCCGGCGAGCGCCCCTACGACGTGCCCATCCGCATCACGCTCGCGCCCACGCCCTCGGGCGGCACGCGCATGAAGTTCCGTCAGGGCTCGCTCGCCACGGGCGCGCACACCGAGGGCTCGCGGGATGGCGTCGAGCAGAACCTGCGTTACCTCGCGGCCGCCCTGGGGGAGTGAGCGCGTGACCAAGACGTTCGTGAGCGTCACGATGTCGGTCGACGGCTACCTCGCGCCGCCGGGCCGGATGGAGGACCTGCAGGGCCCCGCGTTCGACGCGTGGACGGCGAGGTGGGGGAAGCTTCAGGATTACGTCTTCCACCAGGAGTTCTTCCGCCGCAACCTGCGCATCCCCGGCGAGGGCGAGAAGGGTCCGGACAACGATTGGCTGCGCGGCGTCTTCGAGCGCACCGGCGTGACGATCCTGGGCAAGCGCATGTTCGACGGCGGGGAGAAGTTCTGGCCCGAGGAGGCGCCGTTCCACACGCCAGTCTTCGTGGTCACGCACCAGAAGCGCGAGCCGTGGGTCCGGCCGGGCGGCACGACGTTCCACTTCGTCAACGACGGCATCCACAGCGCGCACCGGCAGGCGCTCGCGGTGGCGGGCGGGCGCGACGTGCGCATCGGGGGCGGGGGCGAGACGATCGCGCAGTTCCTGCGCGCGGGGCTCGTCGACGAGCTGCACGTCGCGGTCTCGCCCGTCATGCTCGGCGGCGGCGTGCGCATGTTCGACGGCGTGGACTTCGGGCGGCTCGCGCTCACGCCGCTGCCCGCGCCCGCCTCCCCGCGCGTCACGCACCTGCGGTACGCCATCGGAAAGCAGGCTTAACCAAAAGGTTAAGTGTTCGGGGCGCCTACAGTTAACCCGATGGTTAAGGGTCGTGCCGACACGGCCGGACCTTCGGGCCCGGCCTATCGGGGCCGCGGTGGAAGCCGCGGCCCCGACCTCGACGCGGTCTTCGCCGCGCTCTCGCACCCGATCCGCCGCTCCATGATCGAGCGGCTCTCGGCGGGCGAGTGCACGGTGAGCGACCTCGCCGCGCCGCACGACGTCAGCCTCCCCGCCATCTCCAAGCACCTGCGCGTGCTCGAAGAGGCGGGCCTCCTGGAGCAGACGCCGGACGGCCGCGTCCGACGTTGCAGCTTGAACGCGGCGCCGCTGTCCGACGCCTTCGGGTGGATCGTGCAGTATCGCCTGTTCTGGGAGGACGCGCTCGACGCCCTGGCCAGGCACGTAGAAGGAAAAGGAGACCGGAAACGATGACGACCGAATCCAACGCCAAGACGACGCCGAAGACGACCGCCCCCCACGCCACGCCCCCGCCCGCCCCGCCCGAAGGCAAGCCCTTCCAGGTGGGCGCGACGACGGCGCTCATCCACACGCAGCCCAACAAGACGGTCACGCTGCGCCTGAAGCGCGTGATCCACGCGCCCCCCGAGAAGATCTACAACGCGTTCCTCGACCCCGACGCGCTCGCCGCGTGGCTCCCGCCGCACGGCATGGTGGCGAAGACGCACAGCCTGGAGCCGCGCGTGGGCGGCAAGTTCCGCATGTCGTTCTACACCGTCAACAAGTCGTGGAGCAACACGTTCGGCGGCACGTACGTGGAGCTCGTGCCCAACAAGAAGATCGTCCACACGGACCGCTTCGAGTCGGACGACCCCAACATGCAGGGCGAGATGCGCTTCACGATCACGCTGACGCCCATCGAGGGCGGCACGCTCGTCGAGGTCGAGCAGAGCGGCATCCCCGCGCCCGTCGCCGGCGGCTCGCCCTACGGCTGGTCGCAGAGCTTCGAGAAGCTGGCCCTGCTCGTCGAGCCCGAGCTTCCGTTCTGAGGAGATGGCATGACCGACCGCGCGCGTTGGCTGGGCTTCACGGTGCTCTCGCTGGGCACGCTCATGATCGTGCTCGACGCGACCATCGTGAACGTCGCGCTCCCCTCCGTCAAGGCGGACCTCGGCTTCGGGGACGCGGGCCTCGCGTGGGTCGTCAACGCCTACATCCTCACCTTCGGCGGCTTCCTGCTCCTCGCGGGCCGGCTGGGCGATCTCTTCGGAAGCCGCAAGCTCTTCCTCGTGGGCGTCGCGGCCTTCACGCTCGCCTCGCTGGCCTGCGGCACGGCGAGGACGCAGACGTTCCTCGTCGTGGCGCGCGCCCTGCAGGGGCTCGCGGGCGCGGTCGTCTCCGCCGTCTCGCTCTCGCTGATCATGGGGCTCTTCCCCGAGCCGGACGCCCGCGCGAGGGCGATGGGCTTCTACGGTTTCATCGCCGCGGGCGGGGGCAGCGTCGGCGTGCTTGCGGGCGGGCTCATCACGCACGCGCTCGACTGGCACTGGGTCTTCCTCGTCAACGTCCCCATCGGCGTGGGCGTGCTCGCGGCCACGCTCGCGGTCCTGCCGCGGGACGGAGCGCGCGAGCGCAAGCGCCTCGACGTGGCCGGCGCGCTCACGGTGACGGCCGCGCTGGTCCTCGCGGTCTACGCCATCGTCGGGGGCCACGACGCGGGCTGGGCCTCGGCGCGCACGCTCGGATGCGGCGCGGCGGCCGTGGCGCTCTTCGCGCTCTTCCTCCTGATCGAGTCGCGTGTCGCCGATCCGCTCGTCCCGCTCGCCATGTTCCGGCGCCGCCGGCTCGCGGCCGCCAACGCCGTGGGCGTGCTCTGGGCCGGCGCGATGTTCGCGTGGTCGTTCCTCGCCGCGCTCTACATGCAGCTCGTGATGGGCTTCGATCCGCTCCGCGTCGGCCTCGGCTTCCTCGCCGCGAACCTCATCATGGCCGTCTTCTCGCTGGGCCTCTCGGCGCGGATCGTCACGCGCTTCGGCCTGCGCGCCCCGCTCGTCCTGGGCATGGCGCTGGCCGCCGTCGGGCTCGCGCTCTTCGCCCGCGCCCCCGTCGAGGCCACCTACGCACGCGACGTGCTGCCGGGCATGCTGCTCCTGGGCTTCGGCGCGGGGCTCGCGTTCAACCCCGTCTTCCTCGCCGCGATGGAAGGCGCGAAGCCCGAGGAGTCCGGCCTCGCCTCGGGCCTGCTCAACACCTCGTTCATGATGGGCGGCGCCGTCGGGCTCGCCCTCCTCGCGAGCCTGGCCGCCTCGCGCGCCGACACGCTCGCGCACGCGGGCGTCGCGCCTCTCGCCGCGCTGGCGGCGGGCTATCGCGCCGCGTTCCTCGTGGGCGCCGCCTTCGCCGCGCTCGCGGCGCTCGTCGGGGCGTTCGGGCTGCGCCCGGCCGCGCCTTCTTCCTCTTCCCAATCCGAAGCCGTGGAGACATGACCATGCAGACCCAGCACGTCGCCTCGAAGGATGGAACGAAGATCGCCTACGAGACCGCAGGGCAAGGCCCGCCCCTCGTCTTCGTCATGGGCGCGATGGGCACGCGCAGGATCGCGTTCTCGAAGGCGATGCGGGACGAGCTCGCGAAGAGCTTCACGCTCTACTTCTACGACCGGCGCGGCCGCGGAGAGACCGGAGACGCCTCGCCCACCAAGTACGTCGTCGAGCGCGAGATCGAGGACCTGCGCGCGGTGTGCGAGGCGGCGGGCGGGAATCCGTTCGTCTGCGGCACGTCCTCGGGCGCCGCGCTCGCCCTCCTGGCCGCCGCGGCCGGCGTCCCCATGCGCAAGCTCGCCGCGCACGAGCCCCCCTACGCCGTGGGCGCGGAGGCCGCCACGTTCGACCGCGACTACCAGACGAACGTCACGAAGCTCGTGGCGGAGGGCAGGAACGACGACGCGGTGAAGTACTTCATGCGCACCGTGGGCGTGCCCGGCTTCATGCTCTGGGCGATGCGCTTCATGCCGTTCTGGAAGGACGCCGTCGCCGCCGCCCCCTCGCTCCCCTACGACGCCGCGGTCATGGGGAGCTTCGACATGCCCGAGAAGCGCCTGCGCGAGATCCGCGTCCCCACCGTCGTCCTCGTGGGCGGGAGCACGCCCAAGCGCCTGCGCGCGGCGGCGGACGCGGCGGCCCAGGTCATCCCCGGCGCGACCGAGCGCGTGATCCCCAAGCAGAACCACGGCATCAAGCCCGAGGCGCTGAGGGCCGTGCTGGCCGAAGAGATGCGGTAGGCGCCCACCACAAGAGTCAAGGCCCGGGCGCGGCGCTCCGCGCACGTGCGTCTCCCCCTGCTCCTCCTCGCCCTCGCCGGCCTCCTGCTGGGCGGATGCCTCGGCCAGGGCAAGGCGCCCGCGCCCGTCCTCAACACGTCGAGCGTGAACGCGACGGCCGCGGTGGACACGGGCTCGCCCACCACCATCAGCAACGTGAGCACCGGCGCGGCGCCGCACAAGCACGACTACTGGCAGGGCAAGGAGCGCGTGACCGTGCTGCGGGAGGACCTCACCCTCGCGCCCACCGACGGCGCGAGCTTCATCCCCTTCTTCCTCGACCAGAAGCCCGCGATCGGCGCCGCCGTGCTCGCGCTCCCCGACGGGCAGACCGTCTTCGAGGGCACCGGCCGCCTGGAGTTCACGGCCACGTGGAGCGACCCCACCATCACCGGCCTCACGCTGCGCTACAAGAGCACCGGCAACCCGGACTACGGCGCTCCCGCGCCGCTGAGCAGCGGCAAGCCGCTCGTCGTGGACGTGACGCCCGCGATGACCGACGAGCCGCACGCCAAGAGCAGCCGCTGGGGCTTCATCCTCGAAGCCGACGGGCCGGGTGGCGCCGGCCTGGCCGACGGCAAGGTCGGCGTCAAGGCGGACATCATCAAGATGCGCGACATCGAGACGTTCCCCGCGCACCCCGACCTCTTCGCGGGCGCCGACTCGATCAAGCTTCTCGACAAGGACATGACGATCAAGAGCGACAGCAGCGCGGACACCGTGCAGGGCTTCTTCACGCACACGCTCACGCCGCCCGGCTTCGCGCCCGACAAGCCCGTGCCACCCGAGGCGAAGACGATCCTCGTGCGCCTCGACGTCAAGAGCGCCACGAGCAACATGCCGCTCGAAGACACCTCGCAGGTGAGCATGCAGTACCGCACCGCCGAGAGCGCCTTCAACTACGACGATGCGAACCAAACGAAGCACGACGGAAAGACCTACGTCTTCAAGATCGAGAGCGATCCCGTGAAGGGCGACGGCTACTACGCCAAGACCAGCGCATGGCGCCTCGACCCCGTCATCACCGACAACGTCCAGGGCCAGGAGGTCAACTGCGTCTTCGGCGACTGCTTCGCCTGGAGCATGGACGCGCACGTCACCATGATCGCCTACAAGGACGACGTGGCGCCCGACGCCATCCTCGCGCGATAGGTCACGTTGACGACGCGATCGCTCGCCGCGCCGCCCGGGACCTCCTCGGGTGGCCGCCACGGCGAACCTACTTGCACGTTCCCCGTCCCATCCCGCCGCATGGCCTACTCTCCCACGCAGAACGCGAACGTGAAGACGGGCAACGCGACCACGGACGAGAACCTCGCGACGTTCGATCGCCTCGACTTCGAATCGTGGAACCGCCAGGACATGGACGTCTTCGAGGAGATCCACGCGCCCCACGTCATCGTCTACTACCCGGACGGCACGAGGACGGAAGGCTACGCGGCGCACGAGACGTGGGCGCGAGGCTTCTTCGCGGCGTTCGACTCCCGGATCTCCACGCACCCCGTCAAGACCGCGACGGGCGACTGGACGAGCGTCGTGGGCGAGATGGCGGTCACCTTCGCGCGCCCGCTCAAGACGCCCGAAGGCAAGACGATCCCGCCCACGCACAAGACGTGGAACGGCCGCATGTGCACCGTCGCCCGCTGGAAGGACGGCCGCATCGAGGAGGAGATCCTCTTCTGGGACAACGCCGCCATGATGAAGGGCGTCGGGCTGGGCTAGTCCGATCGCCGCGCCCCGCCGCTCGCCGGGCAGGGCGGCTCCGGCCTCGTGATATCATCGCGATCCGGGCGCGCGCACGCAAGGCGCGGAGCGCCGGGCTTATGCGCGCGACCTCCGTCCGTGGCGCGTGACGATCAAGCGGATGGACAACGTCCTCGTCGTGGTCGAGGACCTGGAGGCCGCGAAGGCGTTCTTCGCCGCGCTGGGCATGGCGCTCGAAGGCGAGACGACCGTCGAGGGCGCCTGGGCGGATCGCGTCGTCGGGCTCGAAGGCGTCCGCTGCGACATCGCCATGATGCGCACGCCGGACGGGCACGGCGGCGTCGAGCTCTCCAGGTTCCACGCGCCCGCCGCCGTCCGGTTCGGCCCCGAGCAGGCGCCCTCGAACGCGCTGGGGATGCGCCGCATCATGTTCGCCGTCGACGACCTCGACGCGACGCTCGCTCGGGTCCGCGCGCTTGGCGCGTCCCTGGTGGGCGAGGTCGCGCAGTACGAGGACGTGTACCGGCTCTGCTTCGTCCGCGGTCCCGAGGGAATCGTGGTCGGGCTGGCCGAAGAGCTTGGCTGAGTCGCGGGGGCGAACCCCGAGGAGAAGCGCCGCCTCACGGATTTGAACCGAGGACCTTGGGATTAACAGTCCCACGCTCTACCGGCTAAGCTAAGGCGGCAAATGGGGTGGCGTCCGCCGGGGGGCGGGCGTCGTCCGGTGGGCGGGCAGAGCGGAAGGCCCTCAAAAGGTTTTCCCGGGCGGGGACGCGCGGCTTCACGCGCCCCCGCGGGAAGGCTCACTCGAGGATGTCCTCGTCGTCCTTGGCAAGGTCGGTCTTGCGCAGGTCGGGGACGCCCACGTCGCCGGCCTTGTTCTTCGGCACGGTGTCGCTGACGTTCGGCATGGCGCTCGGGGAGGAGGCGCCGCCCACGTTGGTCGATCCGCTCAGGCTGTTGGAGCCGAAGCCCGGCGAGGTCCCGCCGGCGGCGCCCACGTCGTAGCGGCTCGCGCCCAGGCTGCCCGCGGACGTCATGCCGCCCGTGGCGCCGGCGCCGCCCTTGGCTTGCGCCTTGACGTGCTGCTTGGTCTGCTGGAACTCCTTGGCGGTGGTGCCCACGACCTGGCGCGTGGTCTCGCCGGCCTTCTGGATGGCTTCCTTGGTGGCCTCGGCGAGGTTGTGCTTGCGCGCCTCGTCGGTGAAGCCCTTCAGCGCGCCCGCGACGGCGGCGACGCCCTTCTGCACGCTCTCCTTCACCTTCGTCTTCACCTCCTCGGGGCTTGCGTCCTTGAAGGAGGTCGCTTCGTTCGTCGTCCGGCTCATGTCCATGTTCGTCTCGTTCTCTTCGTTCTCCATCGTCAGTTCACCTCGATTCAGAATCCTGCGCGGCCCCGGCCCGCGAACGCCTCGCGCACCGGGCGGCCCACGTAGCGGATCTCCTCCTTCGACCGGCCCAGCCGGCGGCGCGTCTCGGCCTGCGCGGCGGCCTTGCGGCTCCGCTGCACGGCGTAGGCGACGCCCGCGACGATCGCGTAGAGCACGACCACGAGGAACGTGCCCAGCGGGTCGAAGAGGAGCTTGTTGAGCGCGACGACCAGCGCGACGGTCAGGACGATCCACGCGGTGATCGCCACGACGCCGATGAGCGCCATCATGGCGAGGCTCGTCGTCAGGCCGCCCCACCACGCGCCCACGGCCTTGCCCAGCTCGTGGCCCACGCGTCGGGGCGCGGCGCGCGCGCGGCGGCTCGACTCGGCGACGGCGTCGGCGCGGACGCGCACCTCCTCGCGGAAGTTGTACGCGGCGTCCTTCACGTCCTCGACCTTCTCGCGCACGCGGTAGCCCGCGTCCTGCGCGGTCGACTTGACGCCGTCCGCGACGTTGGTGGCCGCGTCGGCCGTCGCCTTCGCGCCCTGGCGGATCTTGTCGCCCACCATGCGCATCTCGGGCGTGTCGGCCTGCGCGGCGCCTTCCTCGGCGGCCGCCCGGACGACCTTGCCGGCCTCCTCGACGCCGTCTTGCGCCGTCGCGCCCAGGTCGTTCTCGTCTAGCGCCGTCAGGAAGCCTTCGATGGCGCCCGCGACGGCGGCGGCGACGCGCCGCGCGCCGTCCTCCGCGTCCTGGCGGACGGATTCGTAGTCAGGGTCTCGTGTGTCGTCCGGAATGCAAACTCACCTCGGGATGCCGCTCGCTCGGCTGCGCAGCCAAAAGGGGTTCTGGCCGTTCTTTCGGAGACCCGGCCGTGCGGACGAAGCCGAGGGCGGCGCTTGGCTGCGCGTTGTCGCTCACGCCCGAGCAGGCTGCCGCCGTCCTTTGCGAGGCGCACGCGCTGGAGGTCCGCGCGGGCGCGGGCACCGGCAAGACGCACACGCTGGCGCACCGGGTGGCGCACCTGGCGCCCGGCCTCGCGCAGCAGTCGCGCTGCCTCGTCGTGACGTTCACGCGCGAGGCGACCGCCAGCCTCCAGCGCCGGCTTTCGTTGCTGCTGGGCCGCGACCACGCGGTGCGCGTCCTCTCTTTCCATCAATGGGCCGCGCGCGAGCTTCCGCCCGAGCTGCGCCGGTTCATGCCCGAGGCGGAGGCGCGCCGCGCGGTGGCGGAGACGCTGCTGCGGGCGCGGCCCGGGCCCGGCTTCTCGCGCGCGCTGGGCGTGGCGCTGGGCGAGGACGCGAGCGCGCGCGTGCTGGGCGTGCTCTCCTACGCCAAGAACGCGCAGACGACGCTGGGCGCCGCGCTCGACGGCCCGCTCTCGAACCTCGCTCCATACCGGGAGGCGCTGGAGCGCGCGCAGGAGGCGTACGAGGCGCGCAAGGGCGATCGGCTCGACTACGACGACCTGCTGGTCGCCTTCCGCGACAGGCTGGCGCGCGGCGCCGCGTTCCGCCAGGAGGTCGTCGCGCGGCTCGACCACGTCTTCGTCGACGAGTACCAGGACGTCAACGGCCTGCAGGCAGACGCGGTGCGGCTCGTGAGCGCGGGCCCGCGCGGCGCCCGCGTGACCGTCGTGGGAGACGCGCGCCAGAGCATCTACGGCTTCCGCGGCGGCTCGCCCCGGCACCTGGAATCGTTCCTGAAGCCCTACGGCAAGCGCGGCGCCCGCCTCGCGCTGACGCTGAGCTTCCGCAGCGACCGCCGGATCGTCGCGGCCGCCAACCGCGCGCTGCCCAGCCGCTACCCGCTCCGTCCGCGCCAAGGCGCCCCGCGCGGCCTCGCGCCGGAGGCGCTCGCGTGCGCCGACCCGCGCGACGAGGCGCGGACGCTCGCCGACCGCGTCGAGGCGCTCCTGGCGGAGGGCGCCGACCCGCGCGAGATCGTCGTGCTATCACGCGCCCGGCACCTCGCCCTCGCCTACCAGGAGGAGGTCGTCGCCCGCCGCGCCGACGAGGCGTGGGCCGAGGACCATCCCGGTGATATCACGGACGCCATCGACGGATTCCTCCGCGCCGCGCGGCGCGAGCGCGTCGGCCTGGCCGCGTTCGCCGCGCGCGCGGAGGGCGCGCTGGGCCGCGCCGCCCGCGTGCTCGCGCGCCGCGCCCGCGCCGCGCCGCCGCTGCCCGCGCGCCCCACCGCCGCGCGCGTGCTCGCGCTGCCCAAGGGCGAGGACATCTTCCACGTGAAGGTCGCCACCATCCACGCCGCGAAGGGGCTCGAATGGGACCACGTGCTGCTCTGCGGCGCGCGCGAGGGCGGCCTCCCCAGCGACCACGCGCTCCAGGCGCCCGAGCACGTCCGGGACGCGCTCGTGGAGGAGGAGCGGCGCCTGCTCTACGTCGCGATCACCCGCGCGCGCAAGAGCTTCCTCGCCACCTGGCCGCGCGTGGGCGAACGACGCGCGCACGAGCCGTGCCGCTGGCTCGCCTCCCTCGCCGCGTCCGGGTCGTTCGCATCCCTTATTCTTCAGGGCTCCATGAAGGAGCCATCAGGGATACACCCCTGAACGGCCGCACCCGCGGGAGATCAGCATGGCACCACCACGAACGCTCCTCGCGCTCGGGCTCGCGGCCGTGCTGCTCGCCGCGGCGCCGCTGGCCCTCGCAGCCACCAGCACCTCGTCGAGCAGCACGACCTCCTCGAGCAGCAACCAGAACGTGAACATCCCCTTCGACAACGTCCTCGCCGCCCTCGCGCTGGGCCTGCGCGGACCCGGCGCGCTCTCCGCGATCTCCAGCGGCTCCTCGACGTCGACGACCACCAGCAGCGCGTCGCAGAACGTCGCGCTGGGCACCAACGACGTCCTCGCCGCGCTCGCGCTGGGACGCTCCGGCGGCTCGCTGGGCGGCTTCTTCGGCTCCACTTGGAGCCCCGTCGGATTCAGCAGCAGCGGGTGGGACATGGGCACCAGCTCCTGGCCCTTGATGGGCTCGTCCCTCGGCTCGCGCGGCCTGACCACCACGAGCCTCCAGGGGCACGTCGTCTACGTGCTCGACCCGAGCCTCGCCGCCACGCTGCTGCGGAGCGAGAACATCACCGCCGGCGGACGCGCGGTTCTGCTCGCGAACAACACGACGCTCGCGAGCCTCCTCGCCGACCCGGCGGCGGTCACCTCGTCGACCACGATGGCCTCCGGCGCGGTGGACGCGCAGTTGGCCGACGGGACGCGCGTGCTCATCGTCCCCGCGAGCGACGAGAGCATCGCGCGGCTGATGTAGCGCACTTCGCGGCCCAGCCTTGGCTGGGCCAAGAAGTGCGCAGATACGGATTTGAACCGTAGAATCCCTAAGGAACTAGCCCCTCAAGCTAGCACCGTTGGCCAGGCTTGGTTATCTGCGCGTGTGCGTCCCCGTGAGGGCGGGTTGTGCCTGGAAACCCGTTCTCGTATTTGAGAGATGGGGTGGTCAGAGTCCGCCGCTGAAGAGCGCGAGCGCGATGAGCAGGAGCGTGGCGACGGTGACGACCGGCATGAATGGGTATGCGGGCCGGCCGCGCGCGAGGAGCCGGGCCGCGGGCCAGGCGAGGAGCTTGAGCAGGACGAAGAAGGCCACGACCAGCAGGGGCGGGAAGAGGCTCGCCGCCGCGACGATGGCCGCGACGTCGGCCGTGGCGAGGCGCAGCCAGAGCCCCAGGGTGCGGTGGCTGAGCAGGGCGCCCACCAGGACGAGGCCCCACTTCAGGTAGAAGGGGAGCTCGGGTCGCCAGTCGGCGGCGTAGAGCTGGATGGCCAGCATGAGGACCGCGAAGGCCCACCAGACGTCCATGAACTCGCGCTGGGCGGAGAGGTGCTTCACGTCCGAGAGCGTCGCCACGACGAAGCTGCCCAGGAGGAAGAAGAGGCCGTACACCTCCCACGCCGAGAGGTCCCAGGCCAGGAAGGGGGCCAGCGCGTCGAGCACGCGCGGTCACGACCCGGCCTCGCCATGAAGCCGTCGATAGCATTTGCGGTCGCGCAGCCTGGACCCCTTCATGAGGCCCTGGAGCGCCCGACCGTGGTGTTAAATAGGCCATGCAACCGAGCTACCGGCCGAGTGGGGTTTCGGCTCCGCTCGGAGGACCAACGATGAAAGCGAACCAGAAGTTCATGCGTGGCGATGACGAGGCCGTTTCCCCGGTCATCGCCGTGATCCTGATGGTGGCCATCACCGTCGTGCTGGCCGCGACCGTCTACGTCTGGGTATCGGGCTTCGGCGCCCAGAGCGGCAACCCGCAGAAGAGCATCTCGCTCACCAGCGCGGGCGCGCTCTCCAACACCTGGAAGAACTACACCGTCGCGTCGGGCACGTCCGGCATGAAGTACAGCGACGTCACCATCACGGTGAACGGCGCGCAGCGCACCCAGGACCTGACGTTCACGACCTGCAGCACGCTCGCCTCCACGAGCGTGTTCGGCGCCTGCCAGGGCGGCGCGGCCGTCACGAGCGCGGCGTCGGTCATCCAGGCCGGCGACGTGATCTCGCTGAAGGGAATCAGCAGCGGCGACACGCTGCGCATCCTCGATGCGCAGGCCAACGCCGTCATGCTGACGCTCACCGTCGGCTGATCCGGCGGCATCCCGCGGGGGCCCGCGCGCTCCCGCGATTCGTTCTTTTTCATCTTGCTAGCCCGCGGCACGCCCTTGGCGCGCCGCGAGCGGCCTTTTCTTGTTTTTTTCTCGTGGCCTGATGGGCGGGCGAAGCGTTTATCGCACCCCGAGGCCAACACACGTCTGGTGACTGTTGTGAAGGCCAACCAGTGCTATCGACGCGACGACGATGAGGCCGTCTCGCCCGTGATCGCGGTGATCCTGATGGTGGCGATCACCGTCGTGCTCGCGGCGACCGTCTACGTCTGGGTCTCCGGGTTCGGCGCACAGAGCGGCAACCCGCAGAAGAGCCTCTCGCTGACCAGCTCGGGGGCGCTCTCGAACACGTGGAAGAACTACACCGTGGCGTCCGCGACGTCCGGCATGAAGTGGAGCGACGTGGCGTTCACGCTCAACGGCGCGCCCTACGCGTTCGACGGCACCGCGAGCTGCTCGACGCCCACGCTCGCGGCCAGCTCGTACGCGGTCTGCCACGGCGGCGCGGCCCAGACGAGCGCGGCGACGGTCGTCGCGGCCGGCGACACGATCATGCTCAAGGGCATCAGCGGCGGCCAGACCCTGCGCATCGTGGACGCGCAGGCCAACTCGGTGATGCTCACGCTGACCATCGGCTGAGCTTCCCATCGCTGCGCGCCGTGGGGGGCGAAGGCCCGTCCACGGCGCGCAGCGGACCCCCCTTGTCCCTGTCACGGCATGGGGACACACCTTCTCCATGACACGCTTTCGCGCTGCCTAGCCGCTGCGCGCCAGGTCGCTGTTTTCCCCGAGAGATTTCGCAGGATCGCCGGGCCTCGTTTCGACGACGTCCGGCCCCAGCACGTTTACGGAAGTGTTTTTAAGGGGCCCGTGGTTCGCGGCCTCAGACGGAGAGCCAGCTCTCTCACAGATAGCTGGGCATGATCCGCGAAATGGGACGATCGTACCTCATCATGGAGGAATCAACACAATGGATGCTACTACCAAGACCAAGACCTTCGCGCTCGCGTTTGCGGCGCTGATGGCCGGGTCGCTCCTCGTCGCCGGCTACGCCAATGCCGACGTCATCGCGGGCGATGCGACCAGCGGCGCGCGCAACGTCGCGGACACGACGACGGTCCTGACCGTGGGCAACCCGATCCGGGTCCTGCACTGGAACTCGTCGACCACGAACGCGGGCGTCGCGTACCCCGAGAACACCTCGCTGTACTACAACTCGACGATCGACCTGACCATCACGGCGGTCAACAACTCGGGCGCCGGCCAGACGGGCGGCCTCGACTTCACCGCGGGTCACACCTACCAGCTCGTCGCGCCCTCCTTCGGGACGGTCGGCAGCGCGGTCACGCCTTCGGCTGACCTCGAGCACTGCGGCTGGAGCGCGGCCAAGGTGGCCGGCTACAACGCCTCGACGAGCAACCCCACCGAGAAGGCCGCGCTGACGGACTACATGGTCCCCTGCGTGAGCGCCTCGACGGACACCTCGTCCCGCTTCGTGAACCTGACCTTCCCCCACGCCGTCCTCAACGAGAGCGGCACGTGGATGGTCAACGACACGACCAGCAACACCGCGGTCGCGCAGTTCAGCGTGGCCTCCAAGATCGGTGAGATGACGGTCACCCTCAGCAAGACCTCGGCGACCTACACGCCGACCGTCTCGGGCGGCTTCTTCTTCACGATCACGGCGACGAACCAGGCCGGCGGTGCCCTCGTGGGCGCTGCGGTCACGATCTTCCCGTCGATCAGCGGCTTCACGAACGGCGCCCTCACGGACGCCACCGGCACGGCCACCGCTCTCCAGAGCGGCACGCCTGCGGCCGGCAAGTACCTCGTGAACGTCACCGCGAACGTGGGCGGCTCCAGCGCCGCCGACATCAAGGGCCAGGCCAACCTGACCATCAACGCGGCTCCGCTGACCTTCGCGTGGAACAGCAGCACGGCCTACACCGGCTTCCAGAACACGGTCTCCTTCACGCCGATGCTCCCCGCGGACAACGCGGGCGTCGTGATGCCCGTCTTCCAGACCGGCTCGTCGTTCCTGAACAGCGCCGCGAAGGCGTACAACCTGTCGGTCACGTACCCTGACGGCTCGATCATCTGGGCCTCCTCGATCGCGACCGGCGCCAACCAGACCTTCGCCTCCGCGCTGTCGGGTTGCTACAACGCGACCAACCAGCTCTGGTACGGCGCGAACTGGACCGCGAACACGACGCTCGGCGCGGGCGGCAGCAGCTGCCCCGCGAACGTCTCCGCGCGCCTCGTGAGCGTCCTGACCGTGGACGAGGGCCAGTACCCGACCGCGGGCTCGCACGTCAGCGCGGGCCAGGTCTCGTTCGCCCCCGGCTCGGACTTCTGGGTCGGCGGCACGTACACCTTCGGCCTGACGCTGGACACGGTGCCCTCGCTGGGCACGGACAACCTCGTCAACGAGTACACGGGCTCGACGACCTTCGCCCCCACGGGCGCGGCGTCGATCAACCTCGTGCTCACGGAGAGCGGCAACACCGTCTCCACGCTGACGGTCCTCCCGACGGCGAGCAACGCGCTCCAGAGCCACACGCTGGCGCTGAACATCACGGGCACGAACGTCTTCTCGCACCCGCTTTGCGAGACGAACTCGGACCCCGGCCAGGCGCTCGCGCGCGCGTCGTGCAAGAACGCGAACAACAACCTCGCGGCTCCGTCCGCCACGGACGAGAAGAACTTCGTCGCCAACGTCACCGTGACCGGCGCGGTGCTCACGGGCACCAACTCGGGCCTCGTGGGCGTGCCCTCGGGCAACACCCTGGGCTCGTACAACTTCATGACCTATGATGCGCCGACCGGCATCGTGACGATCTCCAACGTCGTCCCGACCGGCAGCGGCAACGTCGTCTTCACGGCGACGTGGCCCGGCGTGGGCACGATGAGCCTGACGGTCCCGACCTCGCAGGGCGCCGTGCTCACCAGCGACACGACCTCCATCCAGGAGGGCCAGGCGACGAACTTCACGGTCAGCGTGAAGGACGCGAACAACAACTACGTGACGACCGCGCAGATCACCTGCATCTACGAGGACGGCACGACGGCCCTGAGCAACCTCGTCGCGAACTCGGTCACGAACTCGTGCACCGGCTCCGGCGTCCAGGGCACCGGCGCCTCCGGCCTCGGCCAGGGCGGCGTCTACAACATCAACGAGACGTCGATGGTGACGCAGAACGTCATCATCCAGGCGAAGATCCAGGCCCCCGGCGGCGGCAGCACGTCCTACGCGCTCTACCGCCTCCAGGTGACCGCGGGTCACGACTACAACGTGACGACGAACGTGGCCGACACGTCGGCGGGTCTCCCGACCTTCCTCTCCGTGAAGGCCGTGAACAGCACCGGCGCGGGCGTCCCCGCGACCACGGGTCAGCTCTACCTCCTCACCGCGCAGGAGAAGAAGGACCTGCTGGCCAACGGCACGACCGGGCTGAGCACCGTCCAGAGCGGCGGCGTCACCAGCCGCCACTTCGGCACGGGCGCGACCGCGCTCCTGGGCAACAGCACGACCTGCTGCCTGAACGCGACCGTCGTCCTCGGCGCCGGCACGTACTACGTCTACGTGCAGGACGCCGCGGGCAACGCGCTCACCCACGACAACCTGAACAACATGCCGACGCTGACGGTGCACAACTACACCGTGAGCTTCGCGCCCCAGTCGGTCCCCGTCTGGTGGATCGGCAAGAGCAACGTGACGGTCAACGCGACCGTCATGGACTGGCAGGGCAACAACGCGCCCAACGGCACGTTCATCCAGTACTCGGCTGCGAACAGCACCGGCGCCCTGGTGAACCCGTCGAGCCACGCCGTGAACTTCGATGCGATCAACAGCACCGCGAGCACGCTGAACGGCAAGATCACCCTGACCCTCACGGCCGGCATCCCCGGCACGCTGATGGTCGAGGTCAAGCCGGCCAGCGGCCTCGGCACCTCGCAGTTCACCGGCGCGACCGGCGCCCTGATCCTCCAGGGCCCTGGCGTGACGTTCTTCCCTGAGTCGCTGACCCAGGGCCAGACCACGCCGCTGACCGTGACCGTGACGAACCTCACGGGCTCGCCCCTGGCGGGTCTCGAGGTCCGCGCGTGCGGCCAGTCGCTCAACCCGAACTTCCCGGCGACGCTCCCCGCGACGCTCGACGCGAGCCAGCAGGCGAACTGCACGGCTGTCTCGACGACGAACACGCAGGGCAGCGTCACGCTGAGCCTGTCGCCGTCCTCGGCTTCGGCGATCGAGATCTACGTGAACCTCACGGACACGAACACCTCGGTCCCCGTCTTCGGTGGCAAGCTCACGCTGAGCATCAACAACAGCTCGCCGAAGGCCGGCGACACGGTGACCCTCACCGTCGCGACGTCGGGCGGCATCCCCGTCCCCGGCGCGACGTTGTCGATCACCCACGACGGCACGGCGGTCACGAGCCCGAGCATCGACAACTCGGGCCACGCGGTCCTCAGCAACCTGACCGCGGGCAACTACTCGGTGACCGGGACCTTCGCGACGTTCACGCCGGCGTACCTCAACTTCACCGTTGGGTCCGCGGGCGGCAACGTCACCGTGCACGGCGCGCACTTCACGCTGTCCAACCTCACGCTGCCCGACCAGATCAACGTCGGTCAGCCCGTGACGGTCAGCGTGGACATCACCAACGATGGTGACGCGGCGGGCACGGCGGACGCCATCCTCTACGTCGGCCCTGCCGGCCACGAGGCTGCCGTCGCGACGTTCAGCTTCCCCGACCTCGCCGCGGGCTCGACCCAGCCGATCACGTTCCAGCCGTACACGCCCGTCGTGGCCGGCTCGTACCACGTGATCGTCAAGATCGGCACGCAGGCGATCGTGGACCGCACCGTGACCGTCGGCACCCCGACGGGCACGACGCCCACCAGCACGAGCACGTCGCCCACCACCACGACGACGGCCACGTCGCCGACCACCTCGACGACGGTCACGTCGCCGACGGTGAGCTCGTCGCCCGTGACGCCGACGTCGAGCAGCACCCCCGTCAGCAGCACGACCACGAACCCGAGCCCCAAGGTGCCCGGCTTCGAGGTCGTCGCCCTGATCGGTGCCATCGGCGCCGCGCTGCTGGTCCTGCGCCGCAAGACCAACTAGGCGAGCCATCGGGGGGCGCGAGCCCCCCTTCCTTCTTTTCTTCTTCTCGATGCTCCAGCGTGAGCGCTCCGTCGCGCGTCCGGGGGCACGATTGATATCCCCCCAGGCGAACGGCCGGGCGCATGATCCCGCTCGTCGAGATCGGACGCGGCCTGCAGAGGAGCCACGCGCGCCGCCGCGTCCTGGAGGCCTTGGACTGGCTGGGCCGCGCGCCCCTCGCCGCGATCGCCGAGGCCGCGCGCCAGACGCCCGCTCGCGCCCACGCGGTCCTGCACGGCGACCTGCCCGGTTTCCGGCGCGACCGCTCCCTCGTGGCGCTGGAGCTGGTGGAGCAAGCGGAGGACGGCTACGAGATCACGGCGCGCGGCCGGCTCGTCGCGAGCGCGCTGCGCCGCGAGGGCGGGATGAAGCTCCTGGTCGAAGGGCCCGTGCGGCCCGCGCCGCGGGAGGCGCGGCGCATCGCCCGCGAGACGTGCCCCGCGTGTGGACACCGGCGCGGCGAGCCGCTGCCGGAAGAAGGGAGGATCGGCTTGCCTACGCCCGAGGCTTCTGCTCGGGGGGCTTCGCGGCGGCCTTGAGCGCCTCGGCGATCTGCTGGAGGAGGACGCTCTTCGCGCCGCGCGCGTCGATGAGGACGCGCCCCTCGGACTTCCACCAGCGCTTCGGGTGGCTCACGCCCTTCTCGAGCACCGGGCGCAGGTGCATCTTCGCGGCGATGTTGGCCACCGCCTCGGCGGTGGGATCCTCGATGGCGAGCGACTTGGGCACGCGCCGCCAGGGCCGAGGCTCGGCGATATCAAAATAGAGCGGCCAGAGCACGATCTTGCCGTCGTCGCGCGAGACCATAAAGAACAGGTGTGCGATGGTCCTACTCGACGAGGACCGCGTTGATCGCGCCGTGCTGGCCGGGGCGGCTCGTGATGCGCGCCTTGCCCGCGGACGTCTGGATGATAGCGCCCTTGGTCATGATGTTGCGGCGCACGTAGTTGATGTTCGCGGGGTTGCCGGTCACGGTCTGGATCTTGGCGGGCGCGGTCTTCCCCGTCTTGGGGTTGGTGACGTTCGCGGTGTCCGCCTTGAGCATGCGCACGCGGACCTCGGCGGCGCGGATGCGCACGTACTTGCGCTTCGTCGCGCCGAGCACCGTCAGGACGGGCTCGCGGCCGATCTCGAACTTGCGCTTCTTGTGGGCCATCATCCGGCGTCCGCCGGAGGGCTTGCGCTTGGATTCGCCCTGCCAAATCGCCATGGACACACCTGTCTGAGGCGGCTGCGAACCCCATGCCCCTATTTGAGGATTTGGCGGGCTGGATGGCGGACGTGGCGGAAAGGGGCCAAGGCTCCCGACGCGCGTGTTAAGTATTGGCAGGGGTGTTTCGGATGGAGCCACTCCCCGTCCCGCAGGTGCGGCACTGAGAAATCTTCTTATACAGATATGGGAACATAGGCCTCACGCACAGGGTTCCCGGCACCGCGCCGGTGGAGCTTTGCGGGATGCGCGCGATGCGCCCGTCCCCGTGCCCAGGAAGGAACAGGAGATGGCTCAACTTTCCCGTCGCGAGGCCGACTTGGAGATCATCACCGTCGAGGATCTCTCGCAGGCGATCCAGGACCGCATCGGCCTCGGCCTCGAAGAGGCGGACCGTGACGCGGAGTTCGTCATGGACATCTTCGGCTTCAACGACCGCATCATCGACAACGTCCTGGAGCCGGAGGACCGCCAGCTCTTCTACATCCTGGAAGAAGAGGGCCTCCTCACGACCGAGCGCGAGGAGACGACGCTCTACGACGGCCGCGAGTGGCGCACCCACTACTGGCTCTTCCGCAAGGACAAGATCCTCGCCTCCGCCGAGGCCGCGCGCGCGAAGGGCGCCAACGCGGACCACGAGTTCGGCATCTACGCCGAGATGCCGGAAGATGTTTGGGCGGCGCGCAAGCGCTGAGTGGGACCAATTCTTCATACGGGGGCCGCGCCTTGCCCGGCGCATGGCCCTTCCCCTTGACGTTCTCGAGCGAAGCATCAACAAGAAGATGGCGCTCCAGCTCAAGGACGGTCGCGTCATCGAGGGCAAGCTCGTCGGCTACGACCAATACATGAACCTCGTCCTGGAAGAGAGCGAGGAGAAGTCGGGCGAGACGGGTCGCCGCCTGGGCACGCTGGTGCTTCGCGGCAACAACGTGGTGACGATCAGCCCGCAGTAAGTCCCTTCTTTAAATACGGGGCGACCCCGTGTTTCAAAATCTATAAGAGTGCGGCCACGCTGATGGGAATCCGGAAGGGCCCGGCTGGTAGTTGTTCAAGTGCATCCCATCCCCTCCTTGTGAGGCCAGTCTCGTCCTTCCACTCTCACATCCGCCAGGCACTTCTGGCGGACTCACCATTCTCCCAGCGCAGCGGCTCTCACGCCTTCGTCGTGACGATGCATTCGGAGTCGAGCACCAGCACCGTGTGCTCGAACTGCGTGACCTGGCCGTCCGCGATCTCGTGGAGCACCGGGTACTGCTTGACGACGCCCGCGCGCTCCAGCACGCGCATGACGTAGGGCACGCGCTCGGCGGGCACGGCCTTCGCGACCCAGCGCTCGGCGAAGGGGAGCTTCTCGTGGTGGTCCTGGACGTATTTCATCGCCTCGCGCGCCTGCGCGTCGCGCACCGGCCGCGCGCCCATGAAGTGGTAGATGTGGCCGCCGCGCGTGTCGCGGATCTTGCCGCTGCCCGTCGTGCTGAAGGGCTCGATGGCGATGGCGGTGCCCGGCTTCACGCGGCCGCGCGCGGTCTGCGCCACGTTGGGGATCGAGAGCCCCGCGTGCTGCACGTACTGGTCGACGCTGTGCCCGGTGAGGTTCACGATCGGCTGGTAGCCCCGGCCGCGGATGGTGCTCTCCAGCGCGCGGCTGATGTCCTCGATCGCGACGTTGGGCTTCACGACCGCCAGCGCGGCCGCGAGCGCGTCGCGCGTCGCCTGCGCCAGGTCGTCGAACTTGTGGGTGCCCACCTCGACGGTGATCGCCGTGTCGCCGATCCAGCCGTCGACCTGCACGCCGCAGTCGAGCTTCACGACCTGGCCCTCGGTGAACACGCGCGTGTCGAGCACGCCGGGCGTGTCGTGCGCGGCGTCCGCGTCGAGCGAGATGCAGCAGGGGAACGCGGGCTCGCCGCCGTGGTCCGCGATGAACTTCTCCACCGCCTCGGCGACCTCGATCATCTTGGCGCCGGGCTTCACCAGCGTCGCGCCGTAGTCGCGCGCGCGTCCCGCGAGGTTTCCGGCCTTGCGGTACTTCTCAATCGCCTCGGCGTCCAACGGCTTCGACCTCGGCCGCGGCAGGCGCGCCGTCGCGCAAAACCTTTGCTTCCTCGCCGGTCGCGTCGACGCGCGCGCTGCCCGCGCTTGGCGCCACGGCGATCGGGCCGAAATGCCGCGCCAGCGCGCGCGTGCGCTCGTCCACGGGCGCGCGCACCGCGACGTGCTCGCCCGCGGCGGTGACCTCGTCGGGCACGTAGGGTCGGGCGCGCAGGCGCATCGCGAGCGTGCCGGGCCAGAAGGCGTCGGCGAGGCGGCGCGCGAGCGGCGTGGCGAACGCGACGTGCCCGAGGTCCTCGAAGCCGCCCACGACGACGTCGAGCGGGGCGTCGGCGGGCAGGCCCAGCGCCTCGCGCAGCGCGAGCGCGGCCGTCTCGTGCAGCGCGTCGGCCGCGAGCGCCTCGCCCCCGTCGAGCGGGATCGCGACGACCTCGCCCGCGTCGAGCCGCGCGGTCGCCTGCGCGATCCACTCGTCCGCGTCCACGCGGCTCACTTCTTCTCGAGCTGCTTCTTGATGAGGTCGCCCAGCGTGAGGTCCTTCTGGGCGGTGGCGGTGAAGGCCTGGCCGCCCATGCCCGCGGGCGTCTCGGGCTTCTCCTTGAGCTTGATGCCCAGCTCGCGCTCCAGCTTGGCGATCAGCGTGTCGGGCGGGTGGTACGTCCCCTTCTCGGCGTTGGCGAGGTTGCTCGCCCGCTCCTTGATCCGCTCGCCCAGCTGCTCGACCGTCATGCCCTTCTTCTCGCGCCCGCGGCGGATGCGCTCGCCGTAGTCCTCGACGAGCTCCTCCTGCATGTTGTCGTAGATGTCGCGGGGCTTGCCGCGGACCGCGCGGCGCTCCATGGCCTGGGTCGTCTGGCTGCGCCCCGTGACCTCGGTCCGTGCGCCGGCCTGCTCGACGCCGAACTTGACGCAGTTGCCGCAGACGGACATGGTCGTGCCCTCGATCAGGGCGCGACGAAGCGTCGGGAACTCCTTGCCGCACATCTCGCAGGAGGGCATCGGCGACCCGAGGGCCGGCTTCGGGATAAAGCCTGGCGTTTCCACAAACGCTTAATATGGAGCAACCCTACCCAACGCCTGCGCCGCCCCCGGGGAAAAGGCGTTTTTCCCGAGAAAACTCGCGCAAAGGAAGCTGCCCCGTGTCCGAGGACGACATCTTCACGCCGCTCCCCATGGACGGGATCGTTCCGAGCGAGGACGACGAGCGCTACCTGATCGAGCGCGTCAAGCACCTGGAGGAGCGCAACGCGCAGCTCCGCGACCAGAAGCGCCGGCTGGAGACCCAGTACCGCAACGCCGAGAACGACCGGCAGCGCCTCGCGCGCGAGATCAAGCACATCAAGGCGGAGACGGAGAAGCTGAAGTCCCCGCCGCTCATCGTCGGCTACGTCAAGGACATCCTGGAGGACGGCCGCGTCGTGCTCAAGAGCAGCACCGGCCCGCACTTCGTCGTCCACGTCGCCGAGTTCGTCGACCGCGCCACCATGAAGGCCGGCGACCGCGTCTCGCTCAACCAGCAGAGCCTCAGCGTCGTGGGCGTGCTGCCCGCCTCGCTGGACCCCGCGGTCTACGGTGCCGAAGTGGTCGAGCACCCGACCGTCACCTACGAGGACGTCGGCGGCATCAAGGCGCAGCTCCAGGAGATCCGGGAAGCGATCGAGCTCCCGATGAACCGCCCCGAGCTCTTCGAGCGCGTGGGCATCGACCCGCCCAAGGGCATCCTCCTGCACGGTCCGCCCGGCACGGGCAAGACCTTGATCGCCAAGGCCGTCGCGCACCACACGAACGCGACGTTCATCAAGCTCGCGGGCTCGGAGCTGGTGCAGAAGTACATCGGCGAGGGCGCGCGTCTCGTGCGCGAGCTTTTCCAGATGGCGCGCGCCAAGGCGCCCAGCATCCTCTTCATCGACGAGCTCGACGCCATCGGCGCGTCGCGCTACGAAGCGAGCACGTCGGGCGACCGCGAAGTCCAGCGCACGCTGATGCAACTGCTCAGCGAGATGGACGGCTTCAGCCCGCGCGGCGACGTCAAGATCATCGCGGCCACCAACCGCCCCGACATGCTCGACTCCGCGCTCACGCGCCCGGGCCGCTTCGACCGCCTCATCGAGATCCCGCGCCCCGACCTCGACAGCCGGCGCGAGATCTTCGGCATCCACACGCGCCGCATGAGCCTCGGCGGGGACGTCGACCTCGCGCGCCTCGCGCTCCAGGTGGGCGAGGACACCACCGGCGCCGACATCAAGGCCGTCTGCACCGAGGCCGGCATGTTCGCCATCCGCGAGGAAAGGGATGCGGTGTCCATGGTCGACTTCGAGAAGTCGATCCGCAAGCTCCTGGGCCAGAAGATCGGCGGCGCGCAGAACCTGCACAAGGACAGCGCGTTCGCCTGACGTCGCCACGGCAACGTTCATGATTCGCTTGGCCGTCCCCCGGCTCGTGAGGCCCTTCGCCTGCCTTCTCGTGGCGCTCGCCCTGCCCCTCGTGGCGGCGCAGCCCCTGCCGCAGCAGCAGGCGAACGCGGCGCAGGTCTCGGGCTTTCTGGAGGACCCGGGCCATCCGCTCGGTCCGGGCGCGAACGAGACGATCGTGCTGAGGATCCACTACGTCTGGAGCGAGGCCTCCGTGGCGCAGCCGAATCCCGACAGCGGCGACCTGACGAACTCGAGCACCGCGCCCACGAAGATCACCTACGTCCCGAAGGCGATCCCCACGTGGATCGACAACGTGAGCTTCGATCCGCCCGTCACCTGGGCCCCCTCCACCGCCAACGGCGCGCCCCTCGCGCCGGGCGCCTCCGAGGAGCTCAAGGTCAACGTGATCCTCCACGTCAAGCCCGGCGCGCCCGCGCTCAACCACCAGAACCTGACCATCTCGCTCCATGCGGACGCCAACGGCGCCACCGGCGCGGCGGACGGCACCACGACCGAGTTGATGCTGCGTCCCGCCGACAACCCCGCGATCAAGATCGAGCCCAAGGGCGGCAACACGACCGCGGTCAAGGGCGGCCGCGGCGTGCCCATCACCTTCCTCGTCCACAACGTGGGCAACGACGAGACGACCGTGCAGCTCAACGTGAGCACCCGCCCCCAGGACAGCATCGTCGACTTCCCGCCTGTGGTCACGCTGCGCCCGGGCGAGACGCAGCCCGTCGACGTCGTCCTGCGCGTCCCCTGGACCTACGGCGAGGAGGGCTCGCTGGAGCTCTCCGGCACGCCCGTCTCGGGCGACGCGACCGGCGCCGTCGCGAAGGCCACCGTCGACGTCGTGGGCCAGTCCGCCGTGCCGAGCGTCGAGCCGCTCCTGCTTCTGACGGGCATCGGGCTGCTCGCGTTGTTCCACCGCAGGCGGGTCGCCTAGTTTTCCCTGTGGAGCATAGTTTCGACTCCACGGAGACGTTCCACGCATCTTTATGCCGGAGCCACGGCTCTCGTGGCCATTCCGAGGAGGGTTGCACACGGCCAAGACCGTCGCCGAGGAGCTCGCGAAGAAACAGAAGGAGATCAGCGTCTCCGAGTTCTTCGAGCGGAACAAGCACATCCTGGGCTTCGACAGCGCCGTCCGCGCGCTCATCACCTCCATCAAGGAGGCGGTGGACAACGCGCTGGACGCCTGCGAGGAAGCCTCGATCCTGCCCGACCTGTACGTCGAGATCCAGCGCACCGGCCCCGCGGCCAAGCTGGGCCAGAACGAGGAGCTGGTGATGATCGTCGAGGACAACGGCCCCGGCATCGTCAAGCAGCAGATCGGCAACATCTTCGGCAGGCTGCTCTACGGCTCGCGCTTCCACGCGATCCGCCAGAGCCGCGGTCAGCAGGGCATCGGCATCTCGGCCACCGTGATGTACGGCCAGCTCACGACGGGCAAGCCCGCGATCGTCTACAGCAAGATCGGCGAGAAGCAGCCGGTCATCCTGACGCACCTGAAGCTCGACACGCGCAACAACCGCCCGGACGTGCTCAAGCAGGAGCCCGTGTTCGGCGACGAGCGCTGGGCGGCGAAGGAGCACGGCACGCGCATCGAGGTCGCGATGGTCGGCAAGTACCAGCGCGGCGCGCAGTCGATCTTCGAGTACCTGCGCTCCACGGCCATCGTCAACCCGCACGCGCGCATCACGTTCAAGGAACCGGACGGCACGACCACCGTCTTCGAGCGCGCGACCGACATCCTCCCGCCGCCCGCCAAGGAGATCAAGCCTCACCCCGAGGGCATCGAGCTGGGCACGCTCCTGAAGATGGCGAAGAACACCTCCGCCAAGACGCTCACCACGTTCCTCCAGGAGGAGTTCAGCCGCGTCTCCGCGGAGAAGGCCAAGGAGATGTGCGACGCCGCGAAACTCTCCTCGCACCTGAGCATGGAGAAGTTCGACCTCGACGAGGCGAAGGCGCTCCTCGCCGCGATCCCGAACGTGAAGCTCCTGCCCCCGCCCACGGACTGCCTCAGCCCCATCGGCGAGGTCCTCGTGCGCAAGGGCCTGAAGAAGGAGCTGCCCGACTGCGAGTTCATCGCCACCGTCACGCGCCCGGCCAGCGTCTACAGCGGCCGCCCGTTCGTCGTCGAGGCGGGCCTCGCGTACGGTGGCGGCCTTCCCAAGGACGAGCCGGTGCGCATCATCCGCTTCGCCAACCGCGTGCCGCTCCTCTACCAGAAGGGCGCGTGCGTCTCCACGGGCAGCGTCGAGGCGATGGACTGGCGCCGCTACGAACTGGAGCAGCGCGGCGGCAAGGGCGTCCCCATCGGGCCCGTCGTGCTCCTCGTCCACGTCGCGTCGGTCAACGTGCCCTTCACATCGGAAGCGAAGGAAGCCATCGCGGACATCGACCAGATCCGCAACGAGGTCGTCCTCGCGCTGCGCGAGTGCGCGCGCAAGATGGGCTCGCACGTGCGCAAGAAGGCCAAGCTGGCGCGCATGAAGGAGAAGGAGGAGGTCATCCGCAAGCTGATCCCGAAGATCGCGGAGAAGGCCGCCGCCATCACGGGGAAGCCCGTGCCGAACTACGAGCTGGTGATCGCGCGCATCATGAACAACATGATGATCACGGACCAGATCGAGGCGCTCCCGAAGAAGGGGCTGAAGGTCTCGATCACGCTCACGAACTACTGCAACTTCGGCAAGACGTTCACGCTCTACAGCGCGATCCCGCACAACGTCGCGCCCACTGAAGTCACGCCCGAGCCGGAGAAGCTGGAGGACGGCTTGATCCAATGGAAGGTCAAGCGCATCCCCACCGGCGAGAAGGAGGTCGTGAGCTTCCTGCTCCCCGGCCTCGACGCCACCGACTTCGACGAGACGGACCTCTATGTCAAGGGCATCGACGAGGAATTGGTCATCGGCGCCGAGCCGTGGAAGGGCAAGGAGGAGCTTCCGCGCATCGAGGTCGAGTCGGTCAAGACGATCAGCGCCGAAGGCGTCGTCACCGAAGGCATCGTCGACAAGGACGAGCCCGAGATCGCCAACGCCGACATGGAGGAGGACCTCGAAGCCGAGAAGGGGCTATCCAAAGCCAAGGGCAAGAAGGAGGTCGAGCTCGCGGCCAAGGACGCCCGTCCGAAGGCCGCCCCCGCGGCGAAGAAGAAGGGCACTGCGTTCCCGATGCCGAAGGCCGCGGTCGCGCAGCAGAAGGCCGCCGCCGCGGCCAAGAAGAAGGGAGGGAAGAAGTAGATGGCGAAGAAGAAGGCCGCGAAGGCGGACACGAGCGCGCCGATCACCGAGCGCCAGAAGGCCGCGATGGTCGAGCTCAACAAGATCGCCGAGTCGATCTACGAGGACTTCGCGCACAGCCGCATCCCGAACCTCGAGCTCTCCGTGCGCAGCAAGAGCAACATCCAGTTCGAGGACGAGCTCAACGTCTGGAAGTACGGCGAGAGCACCACCGAGCGCAGCGCCAAGAAGACCGACGGCGCCTACATGCTGCTCCGGACGATGTACCTGGCCGAGTTCATCAAGCAGATGATCAACGAGTCCAAGTCGTCCACGCTTCGTGAGACCTACTACATCAGCGAAGGGTGGGACCTCGCCAAGTTCCATGACCAGTCGGAGTCCGACAAGCTCGCCGAGGACCTGGAGATCATCACGCTCTGCCTGCGCGAGGACTTCAAGCTCCGCCCCGAGGAGAGCGGCGCCTCGATGCTGGGCAACATCACGTTCGAGGAGATCACGCGCGACGGCAACCGCAAGCGGTTCAACTGCCGCGACGACGTGGGCGACGCGGGCTACACGATCCCCTTCAACGTCGAGAAGGAGAAGCTGAAGATCCTCGACCACGACGCCGACTTCATCGTCGCCATCGAGACGGGCGGTATGTACGACCGCCTCATCGAGAACCGCTTCGACGAGACGAACCGCGCGATCCTCATGCACCTCAAGGGCCAGCCCGCGCGCAGCACGCGCCGGCTCCTGAAGCGTATCAACGAGGAGACGAACCTCCCCGTGGTCGTCTTCACCGACGGCGACCCGTGGTCGTTCCGCATCTTCGCCTCGGTGGCCTACGGCGCCATCAAGACCGCGCACATCTCGGAGTACCTCGCCACGCCCAGCGCGCGCTACCTCGGCATCACGCCCTCCGACATCGTCAACTACGACCTGCCCAGCGACAAGCTCTCGGAGCAGGACGTCAAGGCGCTCGAAGCCGAGCTCACCGACCCGCGCTTCGCCGACGACTGGTGGAAGGGCGAGATCGAGCTGCAGCTGAGCCTCCAGAAGAAGAGCGAACAGCAGGCGCTCGCGAAGTATGGCCTGGACTTCGTGACGGATCGCTATCTGCCGGAGAAGCTCGGCGAGATGGGGATCCTCTAGAACCTGCTGCGAGGTCTTTCTTTTCATTTCTGCGTGGCGCTTCGCTTGCCGCCATCACGCGAACAC
>JAXDQU010000099.1:0-10539 GCA_034667685.1 Thermoplasmata archaeon
CGGGAACTGGGGAAGAAGGGGTCGGACCCCGTCTTCCCCAGTTCCCGTCTTCCCCCCGCTTCCCCTCTTCCCTTCGTCAAGCGCGTCGTCGCAGCGCCGCTCCGATCGCGCACGCGGTGCCGACGCACACCGCGCCCACGAGGAAGGGCTGCGCGCTCACGATGCTCAAGACGCGCGAGGCGCCGGACTGCGGCGTGAGGAATCCGCCCTGGGGCACGAACGGATTGTGGCCGCGCAGGGCGGCGGGCACGTCGACGACGCGCTCGGCGCGCACCACGACGCTGCCCTCGAGGTCGTAGGCCGAGCCGGGAAGCACGCCGCTGGGGCGCGCGCGCACCACGTACGCGCCCGGCGCGACCGCGCGCGCCAGGTGCAGGCTGCCCGCGCCGTCGGCCTCGAAGGGGAACGAGCCCTCCGCGCCCACGAGGGAGGCGTCGAGGCGGCCCGGGCCGCTCCAGTTGAGCCAGAGGTCCGCGCGCACGCCGCCGGCGGGCACGGCGACGGGGATCGTGATATCACTGGCGGGCGGGAGGTCGGGCGCGCCGCTCTGCGCGAGCACGAGGCCCGCGGCGCTCAGGATCGTGCCGCTCGCGGAGACGGGGACGGGCGTCTCGACGACGACCAGGTGGCGGCCGGCCTCCATGGCGTTGGCCGCGTCGAGCGCCGCGGCGACGTCGAGCATGCCGTAGCCGGTGCCCGCGTCGGGGCCCGCCGCATCGAGGTCGCGCGCGGTGCCAGTGAGGATCGCGGCGACGCTCTGCGGCGCGAGCGAGGGGTGTGCGTCGAGGAGCAGCGCGGCGGCGGCGGCGACCTGCGGTGCGGCCATGCTCGTGCCGTTCATCTCGACGTAGTACTGCGCCTCCGGCGCCGACGAGCGGGCGCTCGCGGCGTTGGCGCGCGCGCTGAAGATCGCGGTGCCCGGCGCGGCGAGGTCGGGCTTGACCCACGGCAGGGGCTGGCGGTCGCCGTCGGTGGCGGGGCCGCGGCTGCTGTAGGGCTCGGCGTGCCCCTCGGCGCTCGCGGCGGCCACGGTGAGGACGTTGGGGTTCGTGGCCTCGGTCGTGAGCGTGGCCTGCCCGTCGGCGCCGCGGTTGCCCGCGCTGAAGACGACGACGAGCCCGTCGGCCACGAGCGCGTCGGAGGCGCGGATCACCGGGTCGTTGGGATCGTAGTGCGCGTCGGGTTTCTCGCGGCCCCAGGAGTTGGACACGACGCGGACGTCGTACTCGGCGTGGTGGGCGTGGAGCCACGCGAAGGCGCGCACCGCGGTGGTCGTGGTGAAGCTCGCGCTGATGTCGACGGGAAGGAGCTTGGCGCCGGGCGCGAGGCCGTGCAGGCGGGCGTCACGGCTCATGGCGCCGTTGCCCGCGACGATGCCCGCGACGTGCGTGCCGTGGCCGTCCGCATCGCCGCGCCCGCCGTCCACCGTGCCGTCGTCCTCGACGCGCACGGCGTCCACGACGCGCCCCGCGAAGCCCGGGTGCTGCGCGTCGAGGCCCGAGTCCACGAGCGCGACGGTGACGTTCCTGCCCGTGGGCCAATCCGTGGCGCCCGGGGGCGGGTCCGCGTGGTCGATGGCGCGGGCGCGATCCAGCAGGAGGGTGACGGGCTCCTCCTCGTACACGCCCGCGACGTTGGGCAAGGCGCGAAGCGCCTCCAGATGAGCCGCGTCGCCCTCGACGAGGGCGACGCGAGCGAAGGGGAAAGCCTCGACGACGCGCGTCTGCCCGAAGAGTGACCCCACCGCGGGCGGCGCGCCGTCGAAGCTCACCAGGCGCCGGGCTGGCCCGTCCGCGGCGCTCGCGGCCGGCAGGAGAACCGGCGCGAGCAGCAAGAGCGCGAGACCGAGGAGGGCAGCGCGGCGCACGTCCCCGTGCTCTCTCGTTCGCCGCCATCAACGGCGAGGCGAGGCGCCCCCTGATCAAGGGAGCGTGGGAGCTTGGGAGGAACGGGCGCAGGGCCCCAAGGGACCTGGGACTCTAGGCGTGGGTCTGGTAGCTGCCCGCGAGCTTCCAGTTCTCGCCGCCCGTGCTGTCGGGAGGCGAGATGGGCGTGCCGCCGGGCACCGGGACGGGCAGGCCCGCCTGGTTCTGATAGCTCCCGGCCTGCGTGTGGACGATCTCGACCTTCCAGTCGCCGCCCACGACGCCCTCGACGGTGAGCGTCGCGGTGCCCTTGCCGTCGGCGCCGTTGGTGACGGTCTTGGGCGTCATGGCGACCATCGAGCCGTTGGGCGCGGTGACGTGGATGTCGTAGCCGTCCGGCGTCGCGGTGTAGCCCGTGGGCGCCTGCGCGTCGGTCCACGTCAGCGTGAGGTTGAGCGAGCCGGTGGCGGTGCCGGGTAGCGTGATCGTCTGCGCGCTCGTCGCCTTGGCCGCGGTCGTGCCCTTCATCTCGGGCAGCGTCTGCGAGGTGAGCGCCGCCGTGGAGAGCAGGTCGCCGCTCCCCGTGGAGGGCGTGACCTTCTGCGCCGGGACCACCGCGCCCGCGAGGACGACGGCGGGGATCAGGAGCAGGATCAGCAGCGCGGCGACGACGCCGACGGGGAAGCGGCTGCGGCGCTCGGGCTCCGCGGTCGCGTCCTTGGTCTTGCGGGTGAGGATCCAGTTGTAGAGGATGAACGCGCCCGCGCTGGCGAAGCCGATCGAGGCCATGATGGCCCAGTAGAGCTCGGGGCGGCCCAGCTCGACGCCGAACTTGGCGTACAGGTCGCCGCCCACCTTGGCGCCCAGGAACTGGCCCACGCCGATGGGGATGAAGCCGTAGCCCAGGAAGGTGCTGACCTTCTCGGCGGGCGCGATGCGCGAGACGTACGCGAGCCACGCGGGGTACGTGATCAGCTCGCCGATGCTGTAGATGACGACGCCACTCGCGAAGAACAGGCTCGTGCTCGTGAAGCCGATCATGACGAGGCCCACGGCGTAGACGAGGACGCCCGTCGTGATGAGCGTGAGGGGCTTGAAGCGCGTCGCCAGGGGCGCGATCAGCGGGGCGCCCACGACGATGACGAGCGGGTTGAGCGTCTGGAGGTAGAGCTCGTTGAACCAGCCCGGCATGCGGTGGAAGTCGTCCATGTACGCGGGCAGGAACGAGAGCACCAGGCCGTACATGAACCAGAAGCCGGCGTAGATCGCCATGAGCACGAGGAAGCTCGGGTAGTGGCGGATCTCGCCGAGCACGCGCATGCTCTCCGTGAAGCTCTTGTCCTTCTGCGGCGCGCGCAGGTTGCGGAAGATGAAGAGCGAGACGAGGATGTTGAGGCCCACGAGGGCGGCCGAGACGGCGAACGTCGTGCGGAAGAGGCGCACGTCGCCCTGCTGCCAGCCCATGATCGTGCCCACGAGGCCCAGGCCCAGCGGGAAGATGAGCGCGCCCAGGTTGATGCACGCGTAGTAGATGGAGAACGCCAGGCTGCGCCTGTCGTCGGTCGAGGTCTGCGTGACGATGGAGGCCGGGATCGGTTTGAAGATGCCCGCGCCCACGCCGATGAGCAGGATGTAGGCGACGACCATCCACGGCGCGGTCGTCAGGAAGCTCATCGTGTAGCCCGCGACGAGGAGCGCGAAGACCAGCACGAGGCTCGACCGGTAGCCGAACTTCTCGGTGAAGGGCGAGGCGACGACGGGCACGGCGTAGAGGAGCAGGAAGAGCAGCGCGCCGAACGTGGCCGCCAGCGAGGTGGCCGCGACGTTGGTCATGCCGGTGCCCACGAACACGCTGCGCATGAACACGGTCGACACGGCGGCGAACGAGTAGTACGCGCCGCGTTCGAGCAGCTCGATCCCGTTGACGACCCAGAAGGTCTTCGGGAAGGCGAAGGCGCCGCGCATGCGCTCCTTCAAGGTGGGCTTCGCGTCGGGGGTAGCAGCCGGGCTCGACACGGGGATCGGGCAGGCACTCGATCGGGGGCTTAAAAGGACTTCTTGGGCGCGCCTTGACCGGGAGCTTGCCGCGAAGCGTTCAAGTGGGGTCCCCAGCATGCGCGCGCGATGCTCCAGAAGCTGCGCTCCCGCCACAGCATCGACCTGCCCGTCGAGCGCTGGGGGCGCCGCCGTCCGACGCTGGCGATCATCGGCATCCTGGCCGTCGTCTTCCTGCTGCTGCCGCTCCTGATCGCGCTGATCTCCGGCGCGGCCCGGGTCACGCGCGCCGAGGGCATCGCCGCCGCCGTGGGCCTCCTGCTCCTGGTCCTCATCGTGGGCGCCCTCCGCGGGAAGCCTGGATGGAATAGGCGATAGGCGCAAGGTTTGTTCGCGGGTGGCCGTTTGCCGGCCGCATGGCCACCGCCACCGCGACCGCCGCCGAGCCCCAGCGCCTCAGCCTCTTCGCCGAGTTCCGCGCCTTCCTTGACAAGTACGGCGTGATCGGCCTCGCCATCGCGTTCGTGATCGGCAGCGCCCTCACCGTGCTCGTCAAGGCGGTCGTCACCGACCTGCTCATGCCCTTCGTGGGCCTCATCACGCCCGAGGGCGGCTGGCAGCAGGCCGTCCTCTACGTGCCGCCGCTCCCGGCCGGCTCGAACCCCGCGGACCCCGCGTTCAAGCTCCCGGCCCACACGCTGGCCCTGGCATGGGGCGACCTCCTCGCCAACGCGGTGAACTTCATCATCATCGCGGCGTTCGTCTTCCTCGTGGCGAAGTTCGTCCTCCGCCAGAAGGAAATCGGCAAGCTCTGACTCCTTCGAGTCCCGCACCAGAACGGAGTTGGGCCATCCGGACCCAGACGCCGCCGTGCGCTCGCACCCCGTCGTCGGCGTCTTCTTCCTCCTCGTGGGCGCCGCGCTGGTCCTCCTGGGCGCGTTGGCCGGCAGCTACGTCCCCGGCTTCCTCCGCGGCCTGCCGCTCCCGCCCGAAATCGTCATCCCGCTGCTCCTCTGGCAGCTCGCGACGTGGGCCATCCTGTTCGGGTTCTTCTTCCTGCGCCCGCGCGTGCGCCGCGGCCGGCATGCCCCGCGCGTGACGCCGCGCGTGTGAGATCAGCGGCGCAGCACGAGCGTCAGGACGTCGAGGTCGCGCAACTTGTGCTCGATCCCCACGATCTGGTTGTCGAACTTCGCCGAGGGACCGGAGACGATCGCGTAGCGGAACTTGAGGCGGAAGTCGCGGTGGAGCGCGTCGCAGACCATGCCGACGTCGGAGCCTTCCTTGATGACGAGCGGCACGTCCATGTCGGCCTCGCCGCCCTGCGGCTTCATGAACACGCGCATGAACCGCAGCTCCTCGTACATCTTGTCCTTGAGCGCGTCGATGCCGAGCCCCCTCTTCGCGGCGATGGGCACGACGGGCCAGCCCTTGTCGTTGAACATCTTGATCGTCGACTTCGTGTACTCGACGTCCTGGATGTCCACCTTGTTGAGCGCGACCATGGCCTGGATGTAGGTGCGGTTCCCGGCGAGCACGTCGACGAGCTCGTCGACCGTCGCGTCCTGGCGCACGACGACGTCGGCGTTGACGATGCCGTACTCCTTGACCATGTCCTTGACGACGTCCTCGTCGAGCCCCTTGCTCTGCGGCACGGTGAAGTTGACGTTGATGCCGCCGCGCATGCGCGACTTGTAGAGCTTGATGTCGGCCGGCGCGCGGTTGAGGCGGATGTTCGCGTCGTACAACTCGTCGACGATGACGAAGATCTGCTCGGGGTGCAGCGCGTCCGCGATGAGCAGCACGAGGTCGGTCGTGCGCACCACGGCGATGACCTCGCGCCCTCGGCCCTTGCCGCCCGCCGCGCCGCGGATGAGACCCGGCAGGTCGAGGATCTGGATGTCGGCGTGCTTGTGGTGCAGCATGCCCGGGATGCACGTGAGCGTCGTGAACGCGTAGGCCGCGACCTCGCTCTCGGTGCCCGTGAGCTTGTTGAGCAGCGTCGACTTGCCCACGCTCGGAAAGCCCACGAGCGAGACGCTCGCCATCCCGCTCTTCTTGACGTCGTAGCCGCCCTGCCCGCCTCCGCCGCCGGCCGCCGCGCGCTTCTCCTTCTCCTCGCGCATGCGGGCGAGCTTCGCCTTGAGCTTCCCGATGTGGCCCTGCGTGGCCTTGTTGTACTGCGTCTTGCCGATCTCCGCCTCCACGGCGGCGATGTCGTCGTCCAGCGTCACAGGGGATTTCGGGCGGGGAGGCGGCCTTCGCCGTGATAAGCGTTTGCCGCTTGCGGAGCCTCAGCCTCAGCCTCCGCCTGTAGCCTCAGCCTCAGCCTCAGCCTCAGCCTCCATCCTTCCAGCCACAGAGGACACAGAGGAGCACAGAGGAACGAGAAAAATCGCCTCTGTGTCCTCTGTGGCTGGAGGAGTCAAGGCTACAGGCTGAGGCTAGGGCTGAGGCTGAGGCTGAGGCTGAGGCTGAGGCTGAGGCTGAGGCTGAGGCTGAGGCTGAGGCTGAGGCTGAGGCTGAGGCTGAGGCTACAGGCGGAGGCTGAGGCTGAGGTTTGCGGGCTCGGGCCGTCCGCCTGCCTGCGCCGCTCCGGACCACGTCTGGATCAGCGCGCGACGCATCGCCCGATGGCGAGCGAGTCCCCCCGAGGGTTGCTCCAAAACCCTTGAGGTGCCGCCGGGGCGCGGTCGGCCCATCCTCGGAAGGGATGCATGTGAAGACCAAGGAAGAAGCCCTCGAGCTGGACGCGCGCCGCCACATCTACGAATACATCCTCGCCACGCCGGGCACGCACCTGCGCGGCGTGCACCGCGCGGTCAAGCTTCCCTTCGGCCAGGTGCTCTACCACCTCAACTACCTTGAGAAGCTGGACCTCGTCGTCGTGAAGAAGGACGGCAAGTTCTCGCGCTACTTCGTGAAGAACCTGATCGGCCGCAAGGAGAAGGACGTCATCAGCGTCCTGCGCCACGAGGTGCCGCGCACGATCAGCGTGCTGCTCCTCTTCCGCAAGGAGATGAGCCACAAGATGATCCTGGAGCACGTCGCGGTCTCCCCCTCGACCCTTTCGTTCCACCTGGCGAAGATGGTGGACGCGGAGGTCGTGTCGCGCGAGGCGCGCGGGCGCGAGAGCATCTACCGCCTCGTGGACGAGCCGGCCGTCACGCGCACGCTGATCCGCCACCGCGCGAGCTTCCAGTGCGGCGTCGTCGACCGCTTCTGCGCCATGTTCGAGACGCTCGCCGCGGGCGAGGGCGAGGAGCGCGTCGTCCCGCCGCAGGAGCCGGAGCGCGCCACCGAGCTGGTGCGGCTCGTCCTCGCGGCGCCCGAGGCGCCCACGACGCCCGTGGAGCTGCTGCCCGCGCCCGAGCAGGCCATGCCCGGGCTCTGACACCCCCCGGTATTCTCGGCGCACCGGCCGACCATGATCGTTTGATCTCCCGCGACTTTCAGCCACAGAGGACACAGAGGTCACGGAGGCGACTTTCTCTCGTCCTCTGTGACCTCTGTGTCCTCTGTGGCTGGAAGGCGGCCCGCACCCCAAGGGAAGGAAGACGTCACTCGCGCACGACGCGATATCCTTTCTCGGCGAGCGCCTTCACGACCTCGGCGGCGTGCGCCTGGCCGCGCGTACCCAGCGTGAGCCGCACCTCGGCCTTGCCCAGCGCGACGTCGCCGCGCATGCGGTCGTGGTCGATGCTGTCCACGTTGGCGCCCGTCGCCGCCACCGCCGCGAGCAGGTCGCGCAGCGCGCCGGGCCGGTCGTCGAGCGTCGTGCGCAGGCGCACCATGCGGCCGGTCTGGAGGAGGCCGCGCTTGAGCACCTGGTCGACGAGCGTCACGTCGATGTTGCCGCCCGAGCAGACGACCGCCACCTTCTCGCCGGGCCGGACCTTGACCTTGCCCGAGAGGAGCGCCGCGAGCGCCGTGCCGCCCGCCCCTTCCACGAGCGTCTTGGCGCGCTCCAGGAGGTGCAGGATGGCCAGCGCGATGTCGTCGTCGTCGACCTTGACGTGCTCGTGGACGTGCTTGCGGATGATGGGGAACGTCATCTCGCCGATGCGGCGCGTGGCGAGGCCGTCGGCGATCGTGTTGACGCCGGGCAGCGTCTGGATCGTGCCCTTGTCGAGCGAGTCGGGGAGCTTGGCCGCGCCCGCGGGCTCGACCGCGACGATGCGCACGTCGGGGCGCTTCGCCTTGATGGCGCTCGCGACGCCCGCGATGAGGCCGCCCCCGCCCACGGGCACGAGCACCGTCTCGACGCCCGGAAGGTCGTCCAGGATCTCCAGCCCGAGCGTGCCCTGCCCCGCGATGACGAGCGGGTCGTCGAAGGCGTGCACGAACGTCTGGCCGCGCTCGCGCCCGATCTCCTTCGCCTTGGCCTCGGCCTCGTTGTAGTCCTTGCCGAAGAGCACGAGGTCCGCGCCGTAGCCGCGCACCGCCTCCGCCTTGGTCAGGCTCGCGCGCTCGGGCATCACGATGCTGGCGGGGACGCCCACGAGCCGGGCCGCGAGCGCGACGCCCTGCGCGTGGTTGCCGGCGCTGGCCGCGACGACGCCGCGCGCGCGGACCGCGGGGTCGAGGCTCGCGATCTTGTTGTACGCCCCGCGGATCTTGAACGAGCCCGTGCGCTGGAGGTTCTCCAGCTTCAGCCACACCTCGGCGCCCGTCATCTCGCTCAGCGTGGCGGAGGGCTCCAGGGGCGTGTGGTGCGAGACGCCCGCGAGGCGCTTGCGCGCGGCCTCGAAGTCGGCCAGGCTCGGCTCCATCGCGCGCTCAACGGGGGTGCCGCGGAAGAAGCCTTCGGGCGACGAGCGCCCCGAGCGCGACGGCCGCGATCGCGAGCGGAGCCGGGGGCAGCGGGCTGACGCGCGCGATGGGCGCGGGGCCCTGGCCCGTCACCTCGATCTCGCCGAAGGCCATGCGCGCCTTCGGGTCGATCGTGAGGTTCGCGGTGCCGTTGCCCCAGCCGACCTCGACGTGGCCGCTGGGATCGACGCTCTCGTTGAACGTCCACGAGTAACGGAAGTCGCCCCGCTCGTCGGTGGGGATCGGCTCGCAGACGTTGTTGGCCGCGTCGCCCTGCGGCGGGCAGATGCGGTCGCCGTGCGCGTCGACCCACGTCAGGTGGAGGTACGTGAGGTGCGGCTTCGCGTTGAGCGTCGCGCCGTTCTCCGAGTAGGCCGGCACGCGCTCCACGAGCCGGCCGCTGACGCTCACGCGCCCCTCCCAGATCGGCTGGAGGCGGTCGGTGCAGGGCGCCCCGTGCCACGTCGCGGGATAGACGAGCGTGAAGTCGGTGCGGCGGTAGAAGGGATCGAGGTCGTGCGTGGCGGTCGCCTTGCCGCCCGGCCCCTCCAGCGTCACGGTGATCGCGCCGCGCGGGTCCGCGTCGTGCAGGTTGAACGAGCCGATGAAGAACCCGTAGCAGTCGGTGCCGAACGTCGTGGGGCTCGCGATGACGTTGGGCGCGCTGAGCGTCGCGTTGATCGCGCCGTTGACGATCGGCTTCCCGTCCGCGTCGATCGCGCGCCCGTAGACGAGGTACGTCGACCCGAAGTCGCCCGTGATGGGCGCGATGAGGTTCTGCGCCGCCGCGACGGGGATGGCGAGCGCGAGGAGGACGAGGAACGGAAGGGCGCGCACGGCAGCCCCCGACGCCGTGGCGAGGGTCATCAAGGTTTTCTTCCTGGGGCTCTGGGCTCAGGACTCCAGGCTCGGGACTCCGGAGCCCAGAGTCCTGAGTCCCGAGCCCCGCGTTGCGGCGAGATCCGAAAGCCAAAGGTCTTGACCCCGGCGCGACTCCCCCAAGATCGGATGGATGCACGTGAGCAGCGGCTTTCTCCTCCTTGAGACCCTGCCGGGGCGCGAAGCCCACGTCTTGGACGCCTTGGGCCGGATCCCGGCCATCACCCACCGGAGCATTCTCTACCCCAACGCCATCGCGCTGAAGGTGGAGGCGCCCGACGTCGCCCGCGTGCAGGCGGACCTGAAGCGCATCGAGGGCGTCACCGCCGCGCGGCTCTACCGCGCGCGCAACACGTGAGGTGCGAAGATGCCCCGCGGCGTCACCGACCAGTTCCTCGGCCTCCTGAAGCGCGAGCGCCGCGCCCAGGTGCGCACGCTCGTCCTCATGCTCCTCGCCCTCGCGCCGGCCTACTTCATGGCCGAATTGACCGACCAGCCCCTCCTGGGCCTCGTGGTCTGGATGGGCGTCGCGGCCCTCGCGCTGGGCGGCGGCCTCGGACTGCTTTGGGCGCGCTGGGAGACCGGCCGCCACGAGACCTCCCTGCGCGCGGGCTGGAACGCCTGGATGCGCATGTCGCTCACCGCGGGCCGCCTCTCCGACGTCGAGCGCGCGGTGCGCCAGAAGGGCCCCGCGCTGCACGTCGAGGCCATCGGCTGGACCGCGCTCCTCGTCGCCAACGCGACGCTCTTCCTCGCGCTCTGGATGGACGCCGCCTGGGCGCTCGCCTTCGGCGCGGGCGTCACCGTCGCCAACGGCCTCGTGCTGGGCGCGCTCGCCGGCCGCGCGGCCTGGACGTACCGCTGGGTGCGCACGTTCTCCCACGCGCTCGACGGCCTGATCGCCGAAGGGCAGGTCGGGCTCTGGGGCGAGGTCTGATCACTGGCGAAGGGAAGTGGGGGGCGCGGGGGGGGGGGGGGGGGGGGGGGG
>JAXDQU010000100.1:0-9285 GCA_034667685.1 Thermoplasmata archaeon
GGGCGCCATCACCCCCCGCGCCTGCGGGCGGGACCCGAACCGGGAGCATGGGCCCTGGAGCCCCGCGTCTCAGTAGGAACGTCGCAGCCGCCAGTACCCGACGCCAAGGATCAGCGCGCCCGCGGCCGCGAAGCCCAGCGCGAGGAGCGCGGCGAGCGCGGGAAGCTGCCGGGGGAGCGGCTCGCGCGCGACGGAGAAGTCCAGGAGGCCGACGGTCGCGTCGCCCGCGTTGCGCTTGCCGTTGGCGAGGAGCGCGTCGGGCTGCTGCTCGGCGAAGCGCACGCGCGTGGTGTCGTCGTCGCGGTACGTCCAGAGCCGGGCGCCGTCGAGGGTGCGGTAGACGCTGATCCCGCCGTGCAGGGTGCCCACCGCCACGAACGCGCCGTCGGCCGAGAGCGACACGCCGCCCCCTTCGTTGGCGTCCCCCTGCGCGAGCCCGCCCTGGACGTCGCGCGACCAGCGCGTCTCGCCCGTGGCCGCGGCGTAGACGCGCACGACGTTGCCCGCCGGGCCGTCCTCGACCGCCAGGGCCCAGACGCCGCTCCGGTCGAGGTCCACGAACGCGGTGCCCGCCGCGGTGGCGTGGGTCCAGCGCACCGGCGCGTCGCCCAGGAGGTCCACGAAGCCGACCTCGCCGGTGAGGTTGCCGGGCTCCAGCGAGGCGCCCCCGAAGACCAGCGAGCCGCCGTCCGCCGCCAGGCGCAGGCTGTGGATCGAGAGCGAGAAGGAGCCGTCGTAGAGCACCGCGCCCGAGAGCGCGTCCTCGATGCGCACCTCGCCCGCGCCGGTGCCGGCCGCCACGCGCCCGCCGCGCATGTCCAGGGCGTTGACGAACGAGGCGAAGCGGTGCACGGCCTCCACGCGCCCCCCGCTGACGACGAGCACCGGGTTGTCGGGCGCCTGGAGCGCCAGCGCGACGCGCGAGCCCTCGACGGCGAGCGCGCGCGGCACGCCCTCCAGGAAGATCTGGTCGCGCACCGACCCGTCCTTGGCGTAGAAGGTCAGGAACGAGAGCGGGAAGTCGGTGGCGACCGCCACGCCGTCGTCGCCCGCGGCCATGACGGCGCGCGTCGCGTTGAGCGGGCTCGACCAGAGCAGGTGGCCGTCGTCCCCGCGGCGCGCCTCCAGCCGCGTGATGTTGCCTCCCTCGCGCACCAGCGCATACGCCGCGTCCCCGGCGGGCGAGATCGCGCCCTGCTCCATCGACGCGCCGCGCGCCTCCCACGCGGGGTCGTGCCCCTTGTCGGTGATCGCCAGGATCAGCACCGAGCCGGCCAGGAGCACGAGGAGCAGCCCGAGCACGCGCCAGCGGCGCCTCGCGTACGTCGCGAAGCTGGGCCGCCGCCGGGACATCGCGGCCGCAGGCCGTCCACAACGCTTAAGCAATCCCAAGGGCCCTCGCCCGTCCGTTGGAATCCCTCGAGGACGCGACCTTCTCCCTGGAAACCCCGGGGTCGGCCAAGCCGGCCGACGCGTACGAGCGCTACCTTCTCAACTGCTCGGACTACCTGCGACGGCAGATGATGATCTACGAGCACTGGCCCCAGCGCCGCTACGACGTGCTGGGCTACCGGAAGGAGAAGGTCTTCGCCGACATGAACGCCTAGCCGGCGACCCACTCGGTCGCGTAGGGCGTCAGGTGGAAGGGCACCGCGGCGGCGCTGGAGCCGGGCAGCAACGTCGGCGGCGTGGGAACGGGCCCGCCGGAGGAGGGCGCCTGCACCATGGTGATCGTCACGTTCCACGTGCCCACGCCGGGATGGTCGTTCGCGGGCACCGTGCCGTTCTGGGGCAGCGGCGCGACGGCGACCATGACCGAGAGCGGCGTGGGCCCCTGCATGGCGTGGGTCTGGCCCGAGGGGTCCACGACGGTCACGTTGAACGTGGCCCCCGACGCCTCCAGGCGGAAGTCCAGGGCCGTGAGGTTCGGCTCGTTGACCTGGAGGGGGACGACGTAGGCCTGCGTGCCGGACGCCGAGCCGTCGAAGGTCTGGAGCGCCTTGGGCGCGGCCGCGCTGTAGGTGGGATCCGCGCCGGTTCCCGCGCTCTCGTAGCGGAACACGCCGACCAGCGCCAAGAGAAGGATGGCGGCGCCCACCAGGCCCACGACCGCGTCCCGACGCACGCGCGCGCATGGGAGGCGTCTCTCTTTAAGCGTTGGGCGCGGGATTCCGCGGCCCGGACAGGGTCGATTTGAGCCCCAATCCAGGACACTTTTATACTGGCCGCCCCCACGCCTCGCCGATGGAGCGACGCATCGCGGCGGCCCGTTTCCTCGACGCGTGGGCGCACGCGCAGGTGGACCGCGACGTCGAGCGCCTCTCCGACCTCTTCCTGCGCGACCCGCAGCCGCTCGTCACCTTCTCCGACGGCGAGCGCGTGAAGGACTGGCTCGACGTGCGCGTGCGCCTCCAGCGCGACCTCGCGCGCCAGGTCGTCGAGCGCGTCGAGGTCCACGACAGCGTGATCGAGCCCTGGGGCGAGGACGCCGTGCTCGTCACGTTCGCCTACGACATCACCGTGCGCGACCTCTGGGGCACGGCCGTCACCGCGACGCGCCTCGGGTCGATGGTGCTCGTCCAGACCAAGGACGGCCTGCGCATCGCGATGGCGCACCTGTCGGCGCCGCGCTGACACGAAGACCGACAGCCGAAGCCTCCGAAGCTGTGCTTGGGGTCGGGCCGCCTCCGGCGGGACAAGACGCGAATCTCCGAATCTCCGAATCATGCCGGAGATTCTGAGATCCCGTGGTTGTCCGCGCGGAGCGCGCCCAAACCCGACCGTCGTTCTTCGGAGGCTTCGGCCCTCGGCCTTCGTGTGAACGTCGGGCCGCGAAGGATTTAGGGAAGAGGAGGCGTCGCGCCGCCGATGACGGACGAGACGCCCGAGCAGCGCCGCGCGCGCAAGGCCGCGGAGCGCGAGGCCAATGCCAAAGCGCTGGAGGCGGAGCTGGAGTCGCAGTACCTGCGCCCGCTGCCGGAGCGCATGAGCTTCCTCGAGATGCAGGCGGAGCACGGCCGGCTGCGCACGAAGATCATGGAGTTCCAGCAGCTCGTCATCACGGGCAAGCTCGACCCCAAGAAAGCGCAGGAGTTCGAGAAGCGCATGGTCGAGCAGATCCACGCCGTCGAGGAGAAGGCGCGCGGCGGCCCGAGCGGCCACTACGTGCCCAAGCCGGGCGAGTAGCTTCCCACGCGCGGCTGGCCCACCTGGGGCTCGATCCGCCATCAGGGCAAGACGATGTCCACGTCGCGATCAACGGGGACCTCGGTGTCCTGCAGGCGGACTGTGGCATGGACGCCTGTGTGGAGCTCGCCCCAGGTCCCCGGGGCGGGTTCTGGGCATGTGGTTGGGCAGAGCGTCACGGGCGTCCCGGTGCCGGGGGTCGGGAGGACGACCGTGATTGGACCCAGCGGTGTCGTGTGGAGAGGGTCGGCAAAGAGCGTCCCGGTGGTGGGCTCAAGCTCCAACGCCACGCCCGCCGGAAGGTCGAGCGTACTTGGGCCAACACAGATCAGGAGCGGAACACAGGTCTCGTCGATGGGAATAGCATCGGGTGTGGCGGCTTCCTCACCTGGCAGGAACGTACCCGGAGCGATGGGGAGGCCGGGCGCGTAGATGAACGTCCAGGCGACGTCGGCGCGCTCCTGCGTGCCCGAGGTGGAGCAGCAATTCTCTTCCACGCCCGCCTGGACGACGTGGGGGCCGGGGGCCAACGGCTGGGCGGGCGTCCACCGGACAACGTAGTTGGAGCCCTCCAGAGAGGCTGAGGCCGGGACGCTGGCGCCATCGAAATTCATGTAGAACGATGCAAGGCCACAGTGTGGGGACCCGTCCTGGAACGACGCGGTGATTTCCGGCGCCGCGTCGCTGGTGCCTCCGGACGGCGTTACGCCCGTGGGCGACAGACCTTGGCCGCACGAGATCACGAAGGACCAGGCAAGCTCGGCAGAAGATAGCCCGTCCTTGCTCGTGACCGAGGAATACACGCTGTGCAGTCCGGGCGAAAGCTGGGGGCCCGCGTATTGGATAAAGATGGCTCCATTGATCCAGTTGCCGGAGACGGAGGTGGGAACGTCTGCGCCATCGATCCGCATCACGCTATCAAAGCAGTACCAGTAGGTCCAGTCATCGCTACGGACCTGCCAGCGGAAAAGCGCCCACACCGCGGGGTTCGGGTCTTCCGTGGTGCCTTTCGGCGTGAAGTCCTCGGCGGTGAGCCCTTGCCCAAGACATGCCGTCGCCTGAGCGGACGGAGTCAGGGGGATCAGAAGGAGCAGGGTAACTCCAAGCGCTATGCAGTGATTGCCTCGCACGCCCGAAAAACAGGATACCAGACGATACTCGTTGTGGAGGAATGTTGTGAATCTCCTCACCACGCGCGCCCGGTGAGGCGCTCGTAGAGGTCGACGTACAGCGCCGTCACCTTGCGCGTCACGTCGTCGGGCAGCGCCGGGATGGGCGGCTCCTGCTGGCCTGCCTTGCGCGCGGCGTAGAGCTTCTCGTGGTAGCCGATGTCGCGGTAGTGCTGGCGCACCATCTCCTTCGACAGCTCCACGGTCTTGCCCTCGCTCTCGTAGAGGCGCTTGTCCCACCAGCGGTCCTCGTCGGGCGTGCCGAAGGTGTCGACGACCATCAGCTTGCGCTCGTGGTTCATGCCGAACTCCTTCTTGCCGTCGACGTGGATCAGGCCCCGCGCCTCGGCGTTGCGGGAGATGCGCTCGTCGATCCGGAGCACGGCGTCCTTGAGGTCGTGGAACTCCTTCTCCGTGAGGCCAGAGAGCTTGAGCGCCTCGGCTTCTGATAGCAGGCGGTCCGTGGGCTCCAGCTTCGTCGTGAACTCGATGAGCGGCTTGGGCAGCTTCTCGCCGTACTTCGGGACGTGCCCCTTCGGGAAGCCGAGCTGCTCTGGGCTGGTCTCGCCGCTCTTGACGCGGTCGTGCATCGAGCCCGCGAGGTAGTGGCGGCACACGACCTCCAGCGGGATGAAGAACGACACCGTCTTGGGCGTGATCTTGGACGAGTCCGGGATGATCGCGAGGCGCTTGACCAGCATCTTGTCCTGGTCCTGGAGCCCGAGGAAGTGCGTGTCGAGGCCGAGCCGCGCGACCTCCTCGAACCAGTAGGCCGACGTGCGGCAGAGCGCCTCGCCCTTCTTCGGGACCAGCGTCGGGATGATCTTGTCGAAGACCGAGATCTGGTCGGTGAAGTTGAACAGCAGCTTGTCCTCGCCGAAGGCGTAGACCTCCTTCACCTTGCCCTTGTGCAGGAGCTTCATCGCGGTCCCTCGGGCGGCGGAGCCGAGCGGGGGGACTTTAGGGTTTGGGGGGCCGCGGGGCTCTGGACTCAGGACTCGGGGCTCTCCGGTTGCAAGGCAAGCGGGAGCCCCGAGTCCAGAGCCCCGAGCCCAAGCCGACAAACCATATCCGCGCCCCGGCGCCTCGCCCCATGTGCGCCAACGCGGCCTGCTCGTCACGTTCGAGGGCATCGACGGCAGCGGCAAGTCCACCGCGCTGCGGGCCGTCGCGCAGCAGCTCCGCGCCGCGGGGCACGACGCGCGCGAGCACGCGGAGCCCACGCCGACGTGGCTGGGCGAGTCGGTGCGCCGCGCGCTGCGCGAGCATGCCAACCCGTGGAGCGTCGCGCTGCTGTTCATGGCCGACCACGCGGAGCACGTCCTCGCCGTCGAGAGGGAGTTGGCAGAGGGCGCGCTCGTCCTCTCCGATCGCTGGAGCGACTCGACGTTCGCCTACCAGGGCGCGGTGCTGGGCACGCCCGCGTTCGACGCGGTGCGCTGGCTGCGCGAGACGGAGCGCGCCTTCGACCGCGCGCCCGACCTCACGCTGCTCTTCGACCTGCCCGTCGAGGAGGCGCTGCGCCGCGTCGGGGCGCGCGGCCAGGCGATCGAGGCCTTCGAGCGGCGCGACCTCCTGGAGAAGGTGAGGGCGAACTACCTGCGCCTCGCCAAGGAGGAGCCGCGCCGCTTCGTCGGGCTGGACGCGGCCGGGGCGCCCGACGCGGTGGCGCGGGACGCGGCGCGGCACGTCCTCGATCGCGCGTCCTCCCGGCAAGCTTGAAATGAGGGCACGGAGGATCGCTGCCCGTGGCGCAACCGGCCAAGCGCGCGCAGCCCGCGACGCACGTGTCGGTCTGGATCGGCCTGGGCCTCTCCATCGTCGGCCTGCTCGTCGCGATGTACGCCTACAGCGGCACGCGCGTCTATGATATCACGTACGCCTTCGTCGCGCTCGTGGGCGGGCTCGCCGCGCTGGCCGGCATCATGGTCTCGGCGTGGGGCCGCGCGATCATGGCGGCGCGCGCCCAGCGCAACCGCCGCGCGACGCTCCAGAAGGACGCGCTCATGGTCGCCGACGCGGGCATCGCGGAGCGCCCGCCCCCCACGGTGGCCGAGCCCGCGGAGAAGAAGCGCTTCGCGCTGCCCTTCAAGAACCGCAAGCCCAAGCAGGTCGTGGAGGGCGAGGCGTCCAGCGGCACGCTCTTCGCGTTCAAGTCGCGCGCCGCGGAGCCGCAGCCCGAGCCCCGCGCGCTGGAGATCCCCGCCATCGAGAGCCTGGTCGAGGCGCCGCTCCAGATGGAGGCCGCCGCGCCCGCGGTCGAGCGCGTGACGCTCAAGTGCCCCTCGTGCGCGACGCAGTTCACGACCGAAGGGGTTCGGCCGCTCACGGCGACGTGCCCCGCGTGCGGGTTCTCGGCGACGGTCTGACGCCGCCCTCGTCGGTCTCCTGCCGCTCCCTTCCCGACACCGAGAATCCCGGAATCCGCGGATGCCTCGGATGCGCGGTGTCGGGAAAGGAGCGGCAGCCAACGACCTTGGGATGGGAACGTGCGCTTGCCCGTGCCCCGGCACGGCCGATCGTTCGCCGATCGAAGAACGGTCTGGGGCGGCGCTTCGCGCAAGTTTACCTCATCCTCGCGCTTCGCCGGGCCTGGCGATCCCCCACGACCGAGGTTGCGCGTCGTCCGTTCCTCCAGGCCTTGCGCGAAGACGTGCGCGAGACGTTCGCCGATCCGGTCCCGAACCTCCTCGCGGGGCTGACCGTCGCCGTCGTCGCGCTGCCCTTGGCGCTCGCCTTCGGCCTGATCGCGTTCGGCCCGGTCTACGGCCCGGCGGCTCGCGCTACGCGATCACGCCGCTCACGTGAGTGCTCGCCGACGCGGCGGCGCGCGCGGCGGCTCGTGGAGGACGGCACCCGCGCGGCCTGAGGCTGGGGCTAAGGCTAAGGCCGGGGCTGGGGTTGCGAGCGCGTGCTTCCCGGCCTGCCCGCGGCCGAGTTCTTCCGCCCGGGCGCGTACAAGGACTGGCGCTTCGAGCGCGAGTTCTACCGCAAGGCGTACGCGGCGAGCACCGTCGTCCACTTCACGCACAAGGAGTGCATGGACGGCGCGACGTGCGACGTGCTGGTGCGCGCGGCGTACGGGCAGGGCGCGGCCGAGACGATCTTCCTGGAGCCGCACGAGACCGTCGACGCGCTGGAGCTGCTCACGCGCGTGCCGTCGCGCGCCCGCGGCCTCGTGATATCAGACCTCTCGCTCCAGCGCGGCGAAGGAGAGCGCGCGGCCGAGACGCTGCGCGTGCTCGCGGACGACGGCTGGCGCATCGCGTGGCGCGACCACCACCACAAGCAGTGGGAGGGCGTGGACCTCGACGCGTTCCGCGCCGCGTGCGACCTCACCGTCGACTTCAGCGGCACGGAGTCGGGCGGCTCGCTCGTGCAGAAGGCGCTCCTGCCCGCCGACAAGTGGGCCGAGGAGCTGGCCGCCGTCGCGCGCGACCACGACCTCTGGCTCCGGCAGGACCCGCGCAGCATCACGCTCTTCCACGGCATCGTGGGCGGCGGCACCGGCCCGTGGATCCGCCACATGCTCAAGACGCGCAAGGTGATCGACCCGCAGATCGAGCGCTGGGCCGCGAAGGACCGCCGCGAGAACGCGAGGCTCGTCGCGTGGGCGCTGCGGCGCGCGCGTGTCGTCAACGGGCGCCAGGCGCGCATTGGGCTCGCGTACGGCCGCGTGCCGACCAACGAGACGCTGCACGCCCTGGAGGAGAAGGGCGCCGACCTCTCGATCCTCATCAAGCCCAGCGGCGCGTTCAGCCTCCGCAGCCGCAAGGACGTCCCCGTCTGCCACACCGTCGCGCAGGCGTTCGGCGGGGGCGGCCACCCCAACGCGGCGGGCGGCCGGCTCGGCCTCTCGGGTCCGGGGCTCGTCGCGCTCTGGAGCCGCCGGCTGGACCACCGGGCGGCCCGCAAGCTCGCGGAACGGGCGCTGGCCGAGGTGGACGCGTACAAAGGCACCCCGCGGCCTTGACGTTCGTTCCGCTTCTCCCGCCAAAACCGCCCCAGCCTCCTGCTTGAAATAGGCCACGACGAACATGGTCGGCGGGTGACCCCAAGCATGAAAGCCAACCGTCTCCACCGCCGAACGGGCGGAAGCGACCGCGCCGAGGTCGGCGTCGGTACCCTGATCGTGTTCATCGCGATGGTCCTCGTCGCGGCCGTCGCGGCGGCCGTGCTGATCAACACGACTGGCACCCTGCAGCAGAGGGCGCAGTCGACCGGCAAGGAGGCGACGCAGGAAGTGTCGTCCAACCTCAAGGTGGCCGGCGTGTACGGCGTGCGCAACGGCACGGGCATCGACATCTATCGCGTCAAGGCGCAGGTCGAGCTCTCCGCCGGCGCGCTCCCGATGGACCTGACCAAGCTCATCATCCGCTACTCGGATGGCAGCAACGTCTACACCTACAACTACGGCAGCCCCGGCTTCAGCCCGACCTGGATCCGTGGCACCAACAACTCGGGCGTCATGAGCAGCGGCGACCTGGTCGAGCTGCAGTTCGACTTGGGCAACACGCTCGCGCCGCGCACCTCGGTCCAGCTCTCGCTGATCCCCGAGACCGGCACCCCCGTCGCGGCCGACTTCAAGACGCCTTCGACGTACTCGACCGACACGACCATCACGCTGCGCTGATCCCGGATCCGCGTAGCGCCAGGGCGGCGGCCCGTCGCCCTGGCAACCCCCCTCTTTTTCCACACGTCCGCTCCGCCGATGCAGCCCTCGGCAAGCAATCAATGCCCTCCTCGGCAACGCCACCACCAGTGACTTTGTCATGAAGGCCAACCAGAAGTTCATCCACGACCGCGCCGAGGTCGGCGTCGGTACCCTGATCGTGTTCATCGCGATGGTCCTCGTCGCGGCCGTCGCGGCCGCGGTGCTGATCAACACCACCGGCACGCTGCAGCAGCGCGCCCAGTCGACCGGCAAGGA
>JAXDQU010000101.1:0-42260 GCA_034667685.1 Thermoplasmata archaeon
AACCTGGTGTACCACGACGCCGCGCACCCCAGCGTGCTGACGCTGCCCACGTTGCCCGGCGAGCGCCCCGACGTGCCCCTGCCGGGTTGCGGGACGCTGATCCGTCAGAGCTGCGTGTGAGACGCCACGGGCCTGCTGCGCCGCCCCAACCGCCACGCGATCCCCGCCCCGAGAAGCAGCGGCACGCCCACGACCAGGTGGGGCCCGCCGAACGAGAATCCGAACAGCACGGATTGGCCCACGTAGAGCGCGAGGCCGACGCCGTAGAGCCACACGAGGCCCCGAAGGATCCCCAGCGCCGCGAGGGCGGGCCAGAGGACGAACAAGAGGAGGATCGCGCTGGCGGTGGCGCCGATGAACCCGGTGCGCCCCGCGGCCCCGTCCGGCGTGCGGGTCGCGTAGCCGCTCCAGGTCAGGAAGAGGGAGAACGCGAGAGCGAAAAGGGTCGCGGCGCCCCCGAGCGCAAGGGCCGCCCGTGGCGTCTTGTGCTCAGGGCCCACGGTGGTCTCCGGGCTCACTCGAGCGGCCCGAGCGGCACGCAGTACTGGCAGGGCCAGTAGATCGGGTACTGGCACTGGTAGTAGCCGTACTGGTCCTGGGAGTCCCCGATGCAGAGCATGTAGTTGCAGTTGTGCGTGATGACCGCGCTGCAGAACGCGGCGAGTTGGGGCGCCTGCGGCTGCGCGCCGGCGGCGGGGAGGGCGAACGTGACGGCGCTGACCGCGAGGAGGAAGCCCGCGGCGACGAGGATGGCCTTCATGCGCGGGCGCCACGCGCGTGGGATCGGATCGACCTTGCGCCTGAGCCCCCGCGCGGCTACACGCTCGCGTTGGGCTGCGTGAGGTTGCAGGCGTGGTCCGAGCCGATCTGGCCGTTGCCCGTGCCCACGGTGTGGTTGCCGGTGCACCCTTCGGAGGACGTGCCGAGGGGTCCGCTGGGCACGGTCGGCGTGGGCGTGGGCGCGGTCGACTCGCTCCCCTCGCGCGGCGTGAAGCAGCCGGCCGCGAGCAGGGCGAGAAGCGCCGCGAGGAGCGAGGCGCGCATGGCCGCCCGTGGGACCTGCGCGGCATCGCGATTCCGGCCCGTTCCTCTCTGGCGGGACACCCAAGCGTTGAAGGGGGCCCGAACGGGTCGAGCGTCGATGATCGGTCGCGCCGCGCTCGTCCTTGCGCTGCTCGTGACCCCGCTCGCCGGCGCGTCGTGCGGGCCGGGGCTCTGCCAGACCGACGAAAAGGCGGGCCCCGGCAACTGCTACGGCTCCACGACGCGCTACGCCGAGGACCGCGCCACCGAAGCGGACGCCGGCGCCGCCGACGCGCGCTTCGATGCCCGCTGCACGTACTGGACGTTGCCCCGCCACCAGGCGATCGTGTACGAGGTCGACCTGAGCGTCCCCGGCGCGGCGCGCATGGCGCTCGTCTGGAGCGGCAGCGACGGCGTCTGCACGCTCGCGCTCTCGGGCAACGTCGCCTTCGAGCAGGTCGGCCAGAAGGAAGGGTGCGCCAACGCGCTCGACCCGCCGTGGATCTACCAGCCCTCGCCCAACTACCCGCCGCTCCTGTAACCCCGGCCTCAGCCTGTAGCCTTAGCCTCAGCCCTTAGCCTTAGCCTCAGCCCTTAGCCTCAGCCTCAGCCTGTAGCCTTAGCCTCAGCCCTTAGCCTCAGCCTCCATCCTTCCAGGCAAGAGGACACCGAGGAGCACAGAGGAACAAGAAAAATCGCCTCTGTGACCTCTGTGTCCTCTGTGGCTGGAGGAGTCGAAGCTACAGGCTGAGGCTAAGGCTGAGGCTGAGGCCGAGGCCGAGGCCGAGGCTAAGGCTGAGGCTGAGGCTGAGGCTAAGGCGAGGGGGGAGAAGCTCCGGCCCCCGTACCAGAAGGATTGACGCGCCCGCTTGGCTTCTAGAGCCGCCTTGTCGACGCAGGATGCCCGGACCGGCGCCGCGGACCACGCGCGGCTGACCGGCTTCATGCACCGGATGCGCGCGGACCAGCGCACCGGCTTCCTCGCGCTGCGGGCGCTGGCGCTCTCGCTGGGCCCCGACGTCGTCGAGCGCGTCGATGGCACGGAGGTCACGTACATGCGGCGCGCGCGCCCCTTCGTCGGCGTGCGCACCGGCCGTGGCGCCCCCACGCTGGTCTTCCCGCCCGGGCTCCCGCTCGAAGATCCGATGGGGCGGCTGCTGCGGCACGGCGACGAGCGCTACGTCTCGCTCGACACGGCCGAGGCGCTCGACGCGCACGTGCAGGAGTTCGTGCGCAAGGCGTACGCGCTGCTCCCTAGGGCATAGTCTGGTCGAGCAGCGAGCTCGCATTGCCTGGCGTCGCGTTGGAGAGCGGCGTCGTGCGCGTGTCGTTGCCGAAGATCGTCGTGTTGTTCGAGCCGTGCGTGCTCTCGCTGGGCGTGCCCTGCTGCTGCGCGCACCCCGCGACGGCGAGGGCGATGAGCAGGGCGAGGCCGAGCGTGGCGAAGGGGCGGGGCTCGGAGCGCGGCATCAGCGACGGTTCCCGCGAGCGCCGCAAAGGATTGGTGGAGCAACGCTCGACGCCGGGCGGCCGACAGAACACGAAGGCACGAAGCCACGAAGCGCACAAAGGAAAGTTTCGTGCTCTTCGTGGCTTCGTGCCTTCGTGTTTTGTCGAGCGAGGTACGAGCCTATGTCATCCGCCGGAACGCCCACGTCCCCGCCACGAGAAACACGAGGCCCACGGCCACGAGCACGGTCGCGTCGAGCGCGTAGCTGAACGCCGACGGGCCCAGGAGCGCGGCGCGCAGCCCGTCGACCGCGTACGTCGCGGGGTTGAGGCGCGTGAGCACGGTGAGCCAGCGGGGCAGGTTGTCCACGGGGTAGAGCGCGCCGCTCAGGAAGAAGAGCGGGAAGACGACGAAGCTCACGATGAGCTGGAAGCCCTCGAAGCTCTCGAAGAAGCTGCCCAGGAAGAGGCCGATGCTCACGAAGAGGATCGAGAGCAGGAACGCGAAGAGGAGCGCGATGAGCGAGCCCACGAGCGTCGTGTGGAACCAGAAGAGGCCGACGATCAGCAGGAGCGCGGTCTGCGCGACGGCCTGCGTGCTGCCGCCGATCACCTTGCCGAAGAAGATCGTGGTGCGCGACACGGGCGCCACGAGCACCTCCTTGAGCACGTCGAGGCGCTTGTCCCAGACGATGTTGAGGCCGTAGAACACGGTGCCGAAGAGGACGCCCATCGCGAGCACCCCTGGGAACATGAACTGCTCGTAGCTGAACTGCGCGTAGCGCGGATCGGTGAACTGCGTCGTGGCGCCGAAGCCCGTGCCGATCGCGGCGATGAGCAGGAAGGGCGTCACGACGGCGCTCACGATGCGCGGCTTCTCGCGCAGGAAGACCTTCATCTCGCGCAGCCAGAGCGCGTACATCGCCTGTGCCTCGTGGCCCATGATATCAGCCCTGCCCTCTCGCGGCCACGTTCTGGTACTGCTCGAACCAGTCCTCGCCGCCCTCTTCGCGCAGCCCGCGCCCCGTGAAGTGCAGGAACACGTCCTCCAGGCGCGGCGTGCGGACCTCGATGTGGTCGACCTTGCCGGCGGCCTGCACGATCTCGGGGAGGTGGCTGCCGGCGTCCTCGACGGTGAGCGTCAGCGTGGCGCCCTTGCGCTCCGACTTGCGCACGACGGACAGCCGGGCGAGCCGCGCTTCGGCCTCGGGCGAGACGCCCGCGAGGATCACGAGGTCGCCCCCCACGAGCGCCTTCAGCTCGCGCGGCGTGCCCAGCGCGACGATCTTGCCCTTGTCGATGATGGCGATGCGGTCGCAGAGCGAGTCCGCCTCCTCCATGTAGTGCGTGGTGAGGACGACCGTCGTCCCGCTCTCGTCGCGCAGCTTGCGGATGTATTCCCAGATGTGCTCGCGCGTCGCCGGGTCGAGGCCCAGCGTGGGCTCGTCGAGGAAGAGGACCTCCGGCCGATGGAAGAGGCCGCGCGCGATCTCCAGCCTGCGCTTCATGCCGCCGCTGAACTTCTTCACGAGGTCGTCGGCGCGGTCGGCGAGCCCCACGAGGTCGAGCATCTCCTTCGTGCGGCCCGCCAGCTCCCCCGGGGGAACGCCGTAGAGCCGGCCGTGCAGCATGAGGTTCTCGCGAGCTGATAGCAAAGTGTCCAGGCTGGGCTCCTGGAAGACGATGCCCACGTGCCGGCGCACCGCGTCCGGGTCGTCGCGCACGTCGATCCCGGCGACGCGCGCCCAGCCGCCGGTGGGGCGCTTGATGGTGACGAGCATCGAGAGCGTCGTGGTCTTGCCGGCGCCGTTGGGGCCCAGGAGGCCGAAGATCTCGCCCTTCGTGATCGCGAGGTCGATGCCGTCGACGGCCTTGACGCCCTTGGGCTTGCCGCGCTTGTCCTGCTGCTCGGGCTTCCCGTACCAGAGCCTCAGGTCCTTCGCCTCAATTACGTCGCTCATGGGGGCGAGGCCTCCGCGCGCGGGACGCGCTGGCGCCCTTGCAGGTAGTAAGCGAGCACGAGCGCGAAGAGCAGGGCCGCCATCGCGGCGAAGAAGACGACGATGATGCGCCCGCCCAGCGCGTACGCGGCGTCGAACGTCGCGATGAAGCCCACGACGGGCGGGCCGAGGATGAAGCCCAGCGAGAGCGTGAGGGCGTAGGCGCTCATGGCGCCCCCCTGCTCGCCGCCGCTGGCGTGGTCGGCGATGCTCGCGAGTCCCGCGGGCGCGAAGGCCAACGCGCTGAAGAGGAAGACGGCCAGGAGCACGCGGTGCGACAGGACGGCGTCGAAGACGACCTTGCTGTCGGTGCTCTGCGAGCTGAAGAAGCCCCACACGACGGTGGCCATCAGCAGCGTGAGACCCGCCGCGCCCACGAGCATGATGACGTCGCGCCCCACGCGGTCGGCGAGCCAGCCCCAGAAGAGCTGCGCGAAGACCAGGAGACCGCCCACGGTGAGGACGACGAGCGCGGTGTAGACGCCGCTCAATTCCAGCGTGCCTTGCGTGACGCGCGGGACGAACGCGAGGAAGGCGGCCACCAGCATCCACACGATGAGCCAGGGGAGCGTCAGCAGGAGGATCGCGCGGTCGCGCAGCGTGCTCAGCGTCGCGCTGAGCTTGGGCGTCTCGGGCTCCGCGACGCGCTCCTCCTCGGGGAGCTTGATGACGCGGTTCGCGTAGAGCAGGCCCGTCGTCGCCAGCACGCCTGAGATCACGAACGTGTACTCCAGCTGCCCCTTGAACGCCTCGGAGAGCAGGAAGCCCGCGACGTAGCCCACGAGCAGGCCGAAGATGTTGACGAAGTTGAAGATGCCCATCTCGCGGCCGCGGTGCTCGCGCTGCGCGTAGGTGGCGATGACGGCGAGCGTCGTGACGAGGATGAAGCCCGAGGCGATGCCGTGCAGCATGTAGATCATGCCCAGGAGCAGCGGCTGCGTCGTGAGCGCGAGGCCGTAGAGCGCGACGGCGCCCAGCGCCAGCCCCGTGAGCAGGATGCCCTTGCGTCCGTAGCGCGCGATGAACCACGGCGCGAAGAAGATCGTGACCAATTCGAGCAGCGGCGAGGAGGCGCTCAAGAGGCCCAGCGTGGTCGAGCCCCCCTTCACGTAGAGCGGGAACGTGACGAGCACGACGCCGAACGCGACGCGGATCAGGAAGAGCGCCGCGTAGACGGCGGTCAGCATGCGCACGTAGGCGCCGCGCTCCATGACCACCGCCATCGGTGCCGCCCAACCCTGGGTCGCGCTTCAATGCTCGCTTCCTTCCAGATGATCGGGGCTCTGGACTCCAGACTCAGGGCTCCGGAGCCCCGAGCCCTGAGTCCAGAGCCCCGAGCCCACGGCCGCGCGAGGGGCGCACTATTTATCGACGCCTGCCGATCGGCGCCCCGATGACCATCAAGGATCGCATGGCCGAGAAGATGGCCGGCGAGATCACGCTCTCGCGCGAGCCGGGGCCGACGATCCGGAAGTGGCGCGAGATCTTCCAGTCCAGCCAGACGGAGCTGGCCGAGTTCCTGGGCGTCTCCCCCTCGGTCATCAGCGACTACGAGTCGGGCCGGCGCAAGTCGCCCGGAACGCTCACCGTCCAAAGGATCGTCAAGGGGCTGCTGGCGATCGACGAGGAGCGCGGCAACCGCGTGCTGCGCAACTACCAGTCGATGATGGAGACCAACGAGGCGATCCTCGACATCCGCGAGCTGCTGATCCCCGTCCCGATGGCGAAGTTCGTGCAGGCCATCGAGGGGGAGGTGCTGGCGAACGAGGAGAACGTGGGCAAGCACGAGCTGAAGGGCTACACGGTCATCGATTCCGTGAAGGCCATCACGAGCCTGACCGCCTTCGAGTATACCAAGATCTACGGCTGGACCTCGGAGCGCGCCCTCATCTTCACGGGCATCAGCACGGGCCGGAGCCCGATGGTCGCGATCCGCGTCCACCCGATGAAGCCCGCGCTGATCGTCTACCACCGCCCCGAGAAGATGGACGACCTCGCCCTGCGCCTGGCCCGGACGGAGACCATTCCGCTCGTGGTCACGCGGATGCCCCTCGACAAGATGATTGAAGTGCTCCGAGAGATTGGCTAGCTCCGTGCGAGCGTGGGCCCTTCTGGTGGGCGTCCTCCTGCTGGCCCCCGTGGCCGCGGCGGGGACCGAGGCGAATCCGGACATCAGCGACGTCCCGAACGCGAACATCCGGGACGGAGCGCTCGACTTCCTGTCGGCCTGGTTCGAGCCGCACCCCACCGGCCTGGGCATCACGGTGAAGGTCCGCGAGGGGACGACGCTCGCCAGCGGCGACGGCTGGGCCGTGGGGTTCGACATGGGCGGCGTCCGCCACGTCATGCTGCTGGGCGTCGACGACCAGGGCCGGCTCCGGAGCTGCGCCTGCGTGATGGGCGGCCTGAGGACCCCGGCCAGCGCGTTCCCCGACGACCTCCAGGACGTGACGTTCCACGCCGGCAAGCCCGCGACCTTCACGGCGCTCGTCCCCTACAAGGCGGTGCCTGGCCTCCAGCCCGGCGCGGTGCTGGAGAACGTCGGCGCGGGGAGCGAGCAGTACTCCGCCTCGCGCGGCTGGCTCGACTACGACACCAGCTCGGCCATCGACGGCTACGCGGTGCAGCGCGCCTTCCTGCCCCCCGCGGTCAGCGCGGCGCTCCCCTTCGTCGTGGGCGGGCTCGCGCTGGTCGCCGTGGGCGCGGGCGCCACGGTCCTCGTGCTCCGCCGCCGCGCGCAGCCGCCTCCGCCCGCCGCCGCGCCCCCCTCCGCGACGCTCACGCCCACCGAGCCGCCCCTCCCAGGTCGCATGATCCTGCGCCCGCCGCGATAGCCCGTCGATTTTCGACGCCCGCCGATGGACCCGACCGTTTCACCCGGCACCTATAAGGCGGGAACTTGCCTAGCGCGGCGCATGCCGGAGCCGGTTGTGGGGATCGTCAGCTACGGCGCTTCGATCCCCCGCTACCGCATCCGCAGCGAGGAGATCGCGCGGGTGTGGGGCGAGGACCCCGAGTCGATCAAGAAGGGGCTGGGCGTCTTCGAGAAGAGCGTCCCCGCGCCCGACCAGGACACGACGACGCTCTCCGTCGACGCCGCGCGCCAGGCCCTCGTCCGCGGCCGCGTGGACGCGACGACCATCGGCGCGATCTACGTCGGCTCCGAGTCGCACGTCTACGCCGTGAAGCCGACCGCCACCATCGTCAGCGAGGCCATCGACTGCGACCCGCACATGACGGCGGCGGACTTCGAGTTCGCCTGCAAGGCGGGCACCGCGGCGATCCAGGCGAGCATGGGGCTCGTGAAGAGCGGCTACATCCGCAACGCGCTCGCCATCGGCGCGGACACGAGCCAGGGCGCCCCGGGCGACGCGCTCGAGTACAGCGCCAGCGCGGGCGCGGCGGCCTTCGTCATCGGCTCGAAGGACGTCGTCGCGCGCCTCGACCACACGACCTCCTACACCACCGACACGCCCGACTTCTGGCGCCGCGAAGGCCAGCGCTACCCGACGCACGGGGGCCGCTTCACCGGCGAGCCGGCGTACTTCCGCCACGTGCGCGAGGCGAGCGAGTCGCTCTTCCGCCAGGCGGGCACGAGCGCGAAGGACTACCGCTACGCCGTGGTCCACCAGCCCAACGGCAAGTTCCCGGTGCGCATCTGCGAGAAGATGGGGTTCACCTCCGAGCAGTACAAGACCGGCCTGCTCACGCCGATGATCGGCAACACGTACAGCGGCTCCTCGGTGATCGGCCTCGCGGCGATCCTGGACGAGGCCGCGCCGGGCGACCGCATCTTCCTGTGCGCGTACGGCAGCGGCGCGGGCGCCGACGCCTTTGACATCACCGTCACCGACGCCATCACGCGGCTCGACCGCGCCGGCACGCCCAGCGTGCAGGACCTCGTGGCCGACAAGGAGTACGTCGACTACGCGACGTACGCGAAGTACCGTGGGAAAATCCAGAAAGGGGCTTCCGCTTGACCGAGTTCACTCCCGACGTTCCCTTCCCCGCGTCCAAGAAGGGCGCGCCCAAGATCGAGACCGTGGACGCGCCGCTCTCCAAGGGGGAGTTCTTCGCCGCGGGCCGCGCCCACGTGGACGCCCGCCGCGAGCACCTCGCCCGCATGGGCATGGACGCGCGCCACGTCGACGCGCTGCGCATGCCCGCCGCCGAGGCGCCCCGCGCGCCGCCCGTGCACGCGGACGCGCTCCCCGAGCCGAACAACGCCACCGGCGTCCGCAAGCGCCCCGCGCTGGCCGGCGTGGACTTCGGGATCGGCGGCGAGAGCGACGACGACCCGCAGGTCGGCGGAGCGGCCGGCCGGCGATACCGAGCGGCCGACGCGGTCGGCCAGATCGACGTCGGTGACCGGCAGTGAGCGCGAAGAAGCGCGGCGTCACGGTGCTCGGCGCGGGCGTCACGAAGTTCGGAGAGCTCTGGGAGGACAGCTTCCGCGCGCTCATCGGCCAGGCGGGCCTCGCGGCCGTGAAGGACGCGGGCATCGCGGGCGAGGACATCGACTGCCTCTACGTGGGCAGCATGTCCGCGGGCCGCTTCATCGGGCAGGAGCACGTGGGCGCGCTCGTCGTGGACGAGGCGGGCCTCGCGGACCACCGCATCCCGGCGACGCGCGTCGAGGCCGCGGACGCCTCGGGCGCCGCCGCGCTGCGCATGGGCTACCTGGCGATCCTCTCGGGCGAGGCCGACGTGGTCGTGGTGGGCGGCGTCGAGAAGATGACCGACGTCATGGACCAGGAGCAGACCAACACGCTCGCCGCCGCGCTCGACCAGGAATGGGAGGCGTTCTACGGCGCGACTTACCCGGGCCTGCACGCCATCATGGCGCGCGAGCACATGGCGCGCTACGGCACGACGCGCGAGATGATGGCCGCGGTCGCGGTGAAGAACCACGAGCACGGGGCGCTCAACAAGAAGGCCGCGTATCCGTTCGCGATCACGCAGGACCAGGTGCTCCGCAGCCCCATGGTCGCCGAGCCGCTGCGCATGCTCGACTGCGCGGCCAACGTCGACGGCGCCGCCGCGGTCGTGCTGGCCAGCGAGGAGTTCGCGCAGAGCGCCAGCGCCAAGCCGGTGCGCGTGCTCGCGAGCGCGCAGGCCTCCGACCGCTTCGCGCTGGCGGACCGGGCTGACATCACGAGCTTCGCCGCGACGCGCGCCGCCGCCGAGCAGGCGTACGCGAAGGCGGGCCTCACCGCGCGCGACGTGGACGTCGCGGAGGTGCACGACGCCTTCACCATCGCCGAGATCATGGCGCTGGAGGACCTCGGCTTCTTCGAGAAGGGCGCCGGCGGCAAGGCGGCCGCCAACGGCCTCACCGCGCTCCAGGGCGAGATGCCCGTCAACACGAGCGGCGGCCTCAAGGCGCGCGGCCACCCGCCCGGCGCCACCGGCCTCGCGCAGGTCGCCGAGATCGTCGCGCAGCTCCGCGGCGCGGCCGGCGAGCGCCAGGTGCGCGGCGCCGAGATCGGGCTCGCGCACAACGTGGGCGGCTCCGGCGCGACCGCCGTGGTCTCGATATTCGGGAGGATGGGTTGAGATGCCGTCCTTCGGCTCCGCCGGCTCCCGCATGCGACGACGCGACGACCGCGACGCGCGCGATGGGAATCTTGTGACCCCAGCGAGGACCCGAAAACCCGAAAACCGGGCGGGAATCTGCGTTCGGGTCCCGATCCACGCAATCGAGTCTCTCGTCGTCGCGAACGCCGCGCTCGTCGCGCCGTCCCATGCGGAGCGCGCCAGCCACGGAGGAATCTGAGCCATGCAGACGCCGAGATTCTGGCGCGAGATCGACGAGCGCTACGCGATGAAGGGCGTCAAGTGCGGCAACTGCGGGAGCATCCTCTTCCCGAGCCGCACGCTCTGCCCCAAGTGCCGACACGCCAGCTACGGCAAGCTCACGCCGTTCAAGCTCTCGGGGCGCGGCGTCGTCGAGCAGAGCACCGTCGTGCACACGCCGCCCGCCGGCTTCGAGCTGCAAGCGCCCTACCTGCTCGCGCTCGTGCGGCTGGAGGAAGGCCCGCGCGTCACGGCGCAGATCGTGGACGCCAAGCCCGATGCGGTCCCGGTCGGGACGCGCGTGCACGCCGTGTTCCGCCGCATCAACGAAGAGGGGGAGAGCGGCGTGATCCAGTACGGGTACAAGTTCGTGCCCGACCGAACCTAGCCTCGGCGCGTCAAGCCTGCGGCCACCGGAACAAGCTGGACGTCGCGGTCGCGCCCGTCGTCGACGTCGCGACGAACCGGACGCGGTCACGCGCGTGCAGGTCGATGGCCATGGACCACGTGCCGTTCGGGTTCTGCGCGAGCGAGACGGGCGCGTTGTTGTTGATGCGGACCACGACCTTGACCACCGGCGCGTTCGCATCCACGCGCACCTCGACCCAATGCAACGTCGGGTTGACAGGCTGGAACGTCGCCGTGAACGCGGGCAGGGACCCGATCGCCGAGGCGACCTGCGCCCAGAACGACGCGCTGGTGCCCGCGCTCCAGAACCACCACGCGAGCGCGCCCGAGCCGCCCGCGTCCCCGACGGCCTTCAGCTCCTGGCCCACGATGTCCGAGCGGGCCGAGTAGGCTCCAAAGGCCTGGATCCAAGGCTGGACCTTCGCGCCGCCGTAGGCGGCCACGCCCTTCGCGGTCCAGTCGTGCACGGTCGCATAGGGCTGCGACTCCGCGCCAAGGTACGTGGGGTAGATGATCGGCCGCAGGACGTCGACGTTGGGCGCGAGCGCCGAGGCCTGCTGCCCGATCGCGACGTAGCCGGCCGCGTCGAGCGCCTGCGGGTAGATCGTGCTGGCCACCCGGACCCCGGCCGCCGCGGCTCGCGCCGCCGAGGCCGCGTCGCGCACCCACGTCGCGATCGTCGTGATGCGCGCGGTCATGTCCGCGTCGCCCAGATGCCCCCCGCTGCAGGGCAACGCCGCGCTCGCGGGAGCTTCGGCCGTCTCGGGGTAGCGCTCGTGGTCGAAGTCGATCTCGTCGATTCCTCTCGCCGCAAGCTGGCGCACCTGCGCGACCTCGTAGGCGCGCACGTCGGCGCACGCGGGATCGACCCAAGGCCCGCCCGCGATCGCGCTGGCGGGGTAGAGGCCGGCGGCCACCGAATCCTCGAACACGTCGAAGCGCGCCGAGACGTGGAGCCCCTGGGCGTGCGCGTCGCGGACGACGAGCAGCACGCCTGGCGTCGCGTCCGCCCCGTCCGTCTTCGCGTCGACCGAGATCCACGCCATGCCCGCGCCGGTGGACGCGCCGATCGCGGCTTGCCGGTCGGGGTCTGAGCTGGCCCACCACGCGGGAAGGTCGGCGCCCCACGCGAGCGAGGCCCCCGCGGCGCCACCCACCGGCGCGGCCGCGAGGAGGGCGACCGCGACGAGGCTTGCCACGGAGAGAAGGGGGCGGATCGGCATCTCCAGCGTATGGGGCGTCCATGCGGATACCCATGCCGGACGAACATGGACGGCCACCGGGGCCGGCCCAGGGACGACGTCAGGCGCGCCGGTCTAATAGGGCGGCGGGCAGGGCTCGCCGCAGCCGCACTCGGGGCAGAGGAAGTAGATGCACTCGTTGCCATCGAACTTGCCGTTGAGGTTCTCGTCGACGCAGACGAGGCCGCCGCAGGTGGTGGTGCCGCCGTACATGGCCTTGGGGTCGACGCACGCGGGCGAGGGGCGCGCGGCGGCCATCTGCGAGACGCCCGCGACGAAACCGAGGGCGAGCGCGAGCGCGACGAGGACGAGGGTCCCGCGCACCTACATCATCCCCGGCGCGCCAGGCTCCTGGACGTCCTCGGCCTTCAGCGTGCTGCGCTTCGCGGCGGCGCAGTTCTTCGCGGCCTCCTGGCCCAGCTTGCGGAGGTACTCCTCCGCCTTGGCCTTGGCCGCCTCGATCGCCTCGGGGGCGACGCGCCACTCGGAGCCGCTGGGGGGCGCTCCGGCGCGGGCCGTGCCTTCCTTCAGGAGCGCTTTCACGTGGGAGTCGGCGAGCGTCATTCGCCCGAAGCTATCGCGCCGGCAGGTTTCAGGCTTCTTCTACGTGACGGGGGGCGTCAGGGTCGCGTTTCCCGTCCCGGAGGGGGTCGCGTTGCCGGTCGCGTTCGTCGCGTTGCCGGTGGGGTTTCCCGCCTCGTTCCCTCCGGCAGAGGCGCTCTCCTGCACGGTCCGCTCGGGTGGCGAGGCGGCGTAGAGCGCCAGGAGCACGACGACGATGGCGAGCAGCGTCAGCCAGAAGCCCTTCCAGAAGGCCATCGGCAGCCGGCTCGTGCCGCGGGGGCTTGGCCGTTGTCGCGGCTTCATCGCTGGACTTGGCTCCGTGTATCCAGCCACAGAGGACACGGAGGTCACAGAGGCGACGTTCTCTCGTCCTCTGTGACCTCCGTGTCCTCTGTGGCTGGAGAAGAACCGGTTTCAGCCTTGGAGCGAATCCCACGTGTCGGAGACGAGCATGTCGGTCCAGCCGAGGTCCGCATGCTTGCGCTCCGCCATGAGCCGGCGCATCGCCTCCGCGAACGCGACGTAGTCCGCGGGCGACTCGACCTCGGGGATCGGCGCGCCCAGCTCCTCGCCCACCTCGGGCGTCGCGCGGGGCGTGAGCGCCGGCCAGCGCGCGGGCGCCAGGACGTGCAGGACCTTGCTGGAGAACTGCACCGCGCCGACCTTACCGCCCAGGCGCTTCGCGCGCGCCTCGGTGCGCTCCAGCCGCGCGACGATCTCGGAGTCCGCCGCCTCGGCCGCGGGCGCGCCGTCGTGCCCCCACGCGAGGTCGAGCGCGGCGTCCTTCACCTCGTCGCTTCGCAGCAGGTCGGTCGCGATCTGCTGGCGCGGCCACGCGGCGTTTCCCCCGTGGATGAGGATGCGCTTCTCGCGCAGCGCGGCCTCCAGCGCCGCCGGGTCGAACTTGCGGAAGACGAAGTCGCGCATCTCGTCCCAGTCCGCGAGGCCGTTGTACCCCTGGATGCGGCGATCGTCCACCGTCACGTCGAACATCTTCACGAGGCCGCGGTAGATCCCGCCCCGGCAGGTGGCGACGTCCTCCTCCTCGCTGTGGATCTTCCCGCGCCGGCCCATCGCGTCGTACGCGCCCCAGTACGCCGCCTCCGGCAGCTCGCCCGCCCGCACCCGCACGAGGTAGTCCGCGAAGCGCGCGTGGCACGCCCGGCGGAACGCATGGATCGTCGCGTCGACGTCGTGCGCCACCGGCCCACGGACGGGCGTCGCCGCGCCGGCCCGCGCGCTGCCGCAGAGCGGACAGACGGAGCGGAGGCGCTTGTGCTCGCAGAAGAGGGACGTCGAAGGCATCGCTCGGGGGCCAAGAACCGCGCTAGGGCATAGCGATTGCCACCGGCCCTCATCGCGTTTCCAACGTCTCCGCGCCCCCGGAGAGGCGCCACAGCTCCTCGACGCGCGCGATGCCGTCGATCTCGGCGGGGGGCTTGTCGGTGCGCCAGCGCGCGATCCGGGGAAAGCGGAGCGCGAAGCCCGACTTGTGGCGCTTGCTCTTGGTCACGCTGTCGAACGCGACCTCCAGCACGATCTCGGGGCGCACGAGGTGGACGCTCGCGTAGCGCTCGGTGGTGAGCTGCTTGAGGAGCGCGGTCATGCGGCGGATCTCCTCGTCGGTGAGGCCCGTGTACGCCTTGCCGACGTTGACGAGCGATCCATCGTCGGCGCGCACCGCGAACGTGACGTCCGAGAGGAGGCCCGCGCGCTTGCCGTGGCCCAGCTCGGCGGCGGTGACGACGACGTCGAGCGTGGCGAAGGGGCGCTTCATCTTGAGCCACTGGTTGCCGCGCTTGCCGAAGTCGTAGGGCGAGTCGAGGCGCTTGAGCATCAGGCCCTCGTTGCCGCGGGCGCGCGCGTCCTCGAACATGGCCTCGACCTCGGCCTTGCTCGCGGCGCGGCGCACCGGCGAGGCGGAGAGCAGGCCCGCGAGGCCCAGCGACTCCAGCGCGGCGCGGCGCTCCGTCCACGGCTTGCGGTAGAGCGGCTCACCGTCCAGGAACATGATATCATAGGCCACGAACCGCACCGGGATCGCGGCGCGCATCGCGGCCTCGACCTTCTTGCGTCCGAGCCGGCGCTGGAGCAGCGCGAAGGGCGCGACCCTGCCGTCGGCGCGCAGCGCGATCACCTCGCCGTCGAGCACGACCTCGTGCGGGAGCTTGCGCGCGGCCTCGACGATCTCGGGGAACTCGCCCGCCTCCTCCAGCGTGCGCGAGAAGAGCTCCGCGCGGCCTGGCGCCGCATGGAGCTGCGCGCGGATGCCGTCCAGCTTGTCCTCGATCGCGTAGGGCGCCGGGTCGTCGGGCGCCTCGTCGAGCGGGTTGGCGAGCATGAAGCCCAGCGGGTGGAACAGGCGGAACACGGCCTGGCCGAGCCGGCCCTCGCGCGCCTGGAGCGCGGTCTCGCCGACGTCGCCCGAGATCATGTTGGCGAGCCGCACCGCGGCCACGTCGCGTCCGAACGCCTTGGCGATGGCCTCCTCCACGAGCGATTCGGCCAGGCCGATGCGCATGCCGCCCGTCATGACCTTCGCGAAGTACTTCACCTCCAGCGCGCTCATGCGGCGCCACGCCTCCTCCAGCAGGCGCGGCTTGGCGGCGGGCGTCGCGGCGACGATGCGCGCGTACGTCTCGAAGACCTCGATCACGGTCGGCGCGGCCGACGTGCCGCTCTCGAAGAGCGTGCGCTGCGCGCCCTGCCGCTTGGGCGGATAGGCGTCGACGAGCAGGCCGAGCGTCTCGCCCGTGTCGCCCACCGCGCGGTGGCATGCGCGCCACGTGAGCTCGTCCACGGGCAGCAGCGAGAGCGCGGCGCGCTCCAGGGCGCTCCATCCGACCTGCAGCACGCGGTCGTCCGCCCGCGCGAAGGGCGAGCCGGCGAGGAAGCGCGCGGCGTGCGGAAGGCTCTCGGGCTCGGCGCGCGCCAGGAGGGCGGCGACGAGGTCGCGCTTGGCGTGCGTGCCGCGCGTCGCGCCCACGGCCTCGGCGCATTGGGCCACGTCGAGGAACCTCACGACGCGCCCTCCGCCTCCTCCTCTTCGGTGTGGCCGACCGTGAGCGCGCTCGCGTCCAGGCCCTGCTTGCGCAGCAGGTGGCTGAGCACGTCGGCGTAGCCGTGGTTCGCGTAGACCTTCTTCGGCCGCACGCGCGCCACGATGTCCAGAAGCTCGGGGAAGTCCGCGTGGTCGGAGAGCGGCAGCAGGAGGTCGGCGTCCATCTGCGCGCGGGACTTTGATAGCATCGCCCAGCCCGAGCAGTACGCGAGGCGGTGGTCGAGCTTCGTCACCATCGGGTGCTCGCGGAAGCTGCCCGGCACGACGAGCGCCGCGCCCTCGACCTGGCCAGGCGCGTAGGGGCGCACGCCGGGGAAATGCACGCCCCAGCGCTCGTAGGCCTGGCACATGGTCCAGACCGCGCCGTGCGCGACGGCGGGCACGCCGGCCCCCTGGAGGATCGCCAGGATCTCCTGGCTCTTGCCCAGCGCGTAGCCCAGGAAGACCGGCACCTCGCCCGCCGCGATCGTCTCACGCGCGAAGCGCGCGGCCGTCTCGCGCAGCGCGTGCGCGGGCGGGAAACGATAGATCGGAAGGCCGAACGTCGACTCCACGATGAGCGTGTCCGCCTCGGGGAACTCCGCGGGCGGCGTCGTCAGGCCCTCGCGCGCCTTCGTGTCGGCGGTGTAGAGCAGCCGCTCGCCGTCGGCCTCGACGAGCGTGCACGCGGAGCCGAGGATGTGCCCCGCCGGGACGAGCGTCACCTTCGCGCGCCCCACGCGCACCGGCTCGCGCCAGGGGATCTCGCGCACGCGCAGCAGCGGCGCGCGCAGGCGCACGAGGTCCGCCGTCTCGGGCGAGGCCCACGCGTCGCGCGCCTCCCAGGGGATGTGGTCGCCGTGCGCGTGGCTCACGAGGCTCTCGAAGCCGGGCGCGGACGTGTCGAGCGCGAGCTTGAGGTCGGGCAGCAGGACGCCGCGGCCTCGCGTCTCGACCTTCATCGTCCCCGCAAATATCGGCTCGGGCTTGAGTCCTCCCTCTTCTCGGGCCGACGTCAACACGAAGGCACGAAGCCACGAAGAGCACGAAGGTCCTGGAGCTTCGTGCTCTTCGTGGCTTCGTGCCTTCGTGTTCCGGCGGCCGGGCTCGAACGATCAACGGCGCCGGTTCGACCAATCCACGACGACCTCGCCGAGCTTCAGCACGCGCCACACGGGGTTCATGCCGAACTGGTAGGGAAGATAGCGGTGCGAGGGCGCGTCGAGGATCACGAGGTCGGCGAGCTGGCCTTCCTCGATGGTGCCGCGGTCGTCGCGCCCCACGGCCGCCGCCGCGTTGACGGTGGCCGCGCAGAGCGCCTCGCTGGGCGTCATGCGCATGCCGTGGCACGCGAGCGACATGACGAAGGGCATGCTCATCGTGTAGCAGTTCGGGTTGCAGTCGGTGCCCAGCGCCACGAGCGCGTCGGCGTCGATCAGGGCGCGCGCGTTGGCGTAGGGCGCCGCGAGCGAGAGCGCGGTGGCGGGGAGGAGCACGCACGCGACGTCGGCGTCGGCGAGCGCCTTGCGCTCCTGGGCCCCGGCGTGCAGCAGGTGGTCCGCGCTCACGGCGCCAAGCTCGGCCGCCAGCAGCGAGCCGCCCGAGCGCGCCAGCTCGTCCGCGTGGACCTTCACGCGCATGCCCTCCTGCGCGCCGGCTTCCAGCACGAGGCGCGAGTCGTCCGGGTCGAAGACGCCCTGCTCGCAGAAGACGTCCACGAACTCCGCCAGGTCGCCCACCTCGGGCACCATCTTCTCGGCGACGTGGCGCGCGTATTCGTGCGCGTCGGAGAACTCGGGCGGGACCGCGTGCGCGCCCAGGAAGGTCGGCACGACGTCCATGGGGTGGCGCTCGTCCGCCACGCGGCAGACCTCCAGCAGGCGCTTCTCCGTCTCCAGGTCGAGGCCGTAGCCGCTCTTCACCTCGACGGTGGTCGTGCCGTACTCCATCATGCTCGACAGGCGTGACAGCAGGGACTTGAGCAGCTCCGCGCGGCTGGCCTCGCGCGTCAGGCGCACCGTGCGCAGGATGCCGCCGCCGGAGGCGAGGATCTCCTGGTACGTCGCCCCGGCCAGCTTCAGCGCCAGCTCGTCCACGCGGTCGCCCGCGAACACGGCGTGCGTGTGCGCGTCCACGAAGCCGGGCACGACGGCGCGTCCCCCGCAGTGGACCTTGCCCGCGCCGGTGGGTGCCTCGCGCAGCAGCTTCTCGCTGGGTCCCACCTCCTCGATCACGCCGTCCTCGATGAGCACCGCGGCGTCCGTCATGATCCCGAGGTCGCTCATCGCCTCCTTGCCGCGGCGCGGGCCGCCTTCGAGCGTGCACAGCTCGCCGATGTGGTGGAGGAGGAGGGTGTCCGGCATGGGGGCGCGCCCACGACCGGCCCTGGGCGCTATGGGGTTTGCGGGTGCCTCCGGGACGCGGACCGGGAGGCACCCGCGCGCCGGCCTACGCGAGGCCGGAGCCGACGTCGAGGGGCACGACGCCCGCGGTGGGCTGCGTCGCGAGGTCGCCGGTGGCCTGCCACGTGGGGACGGAGTTCGTGGTGAAGGCCTGCTCGACGTGGACGTTGTTGGCGGCCGAGGACGCGCCGGGGCCGTAGAAGAGCGACGTGCTCTCGTACGTGAGGCCCTGGGACTCCTGCGTGGCGCGCGTGATCTGCACGTTGCCATTGTCCGACGTGAAGGTCGAGTCCGCGTCGCTGTACGTGCGGAAGAGCGTGAGGCCGCTGGCGCTGCTGCACGGCGTCGCGATCGTCGGGTCGCTGACGAAATACTCCGAGAGCGTCCAGTGCGCGTCGGTGCGGGTGAGCACGAGGGCGGTATTGGACTGGCAGGCGCGACCGTGGGAGGTGGCGAAGAGCGTGCCGAACGCGATACTGGAGCCCGAGTTGAGGATGCACGTCGCGTCATCGATGCAGGTTCCGCTGTTCGAGACGCAAATGGAGTCGTCGCACGTGCCGGAGTTCAGCACGCAGACCGCGCCGTTCTTGCAGGTGCCGGAGTTGCCGACGCACGTGCTGTGATCGCAAACCGCGGCCGCGGGGGGCGCGATGATCACGAGGAGCGGGAGCACGAGAAGGCAGGAGAGAACGATGGCTGTTTTCATGTTGATTCATCCTCCGGGCGACCGCCGCCCGGCGGCGAAGCAACGCGCGAGCCAGGAATAGGTCGTGTAGCCGGCAGGTTTCTGGAGAATAACTGTGGATATTCTCAAAGCTCGGCCAACAGGGCTGTAACGGCCCACGCCGCGGCCCGGCTCGTCATCCCGTCGCGGTCGAGCGGCGGCGCGACCTCCATGAAGTCGGCGCCCACGAGCCGGCCCGAGGCGGCGATCTGCGCGACGGCCTGGAGCAGCGTCGCGGTGTCGACGCCGCCGGGCGTGGGGGCGCTCACGCCGGGCGCGTGGGCCTGGTCGAGCACGTCGAGGTCGACGCTCAGGTACACGCCGTCGGTGCCGCGCGCCGCGATGTCGATCGCGCGCAGGATCGCGCCCTTCGGATCGTCCATCCATGCGTCGGCGGAGATCAGCGTCGCGCCGGCCTTCTGCGCCTTGCGCTCGTAGGCCTCGGCGTTGGCGAAGCCGCGCAGGCCGACCTCGACGAGGTTCTCGCCGGGCACGAGGCCGAGGTCCAGGAGGCGGCCGAACGACGTGCCGCTGTTGGGCTGGCCGTGGAAGTCGCGCACGTCGAGGTGCGCGTCGAGGTTGATGACGCCCAGCTTCTGGCGCCGGCCCTCGTGCGCCTTCGCCAGGGGGAACGTCAGCGAGTGGTCGCCGCCCAGCGCGACGGGAAGATGGTCCTCGGCGAGCAAGGCGAGCGCGGCGCTCTCGGTGGCCTGGTGCGCGGCGCTGATATCGCCGTGCGGCAGGCGGACGTTGCCCGCGTCGTAGACGGTGCGCATGGGGCGCGGCTTGAGGCGCGCCATCTGCGCGCGGATTGCGTCGGGCCCTTCGCGGGCGCCGGGGCGGCCGAGCACCGCGCCGTCGAAGGGGACGCCGAAGAGCGCGATGGCGGGGGGCGCGTCGGGGCGGGGAAAGCCCTTCTCGATCACCTGCGCGACGAAGACGTCGTTCGGGTCGGAGGGCCGCGCGCTCCAGAGGTGCGCGGTGGAGGCGAACAGGTCGGCGCCCATTTGCGCCCCGCGACCGTGGCCGCGGGGCTTGGGCTTGTCGGCTCGCTCACTTGGACTTGGGGCCCCTCCCGTTGGGCCAGGGGTCCATCGCGTAGCCGCTGTCGCGGTCGGGGTAGACCGCGTCGAGGTGGTCGCAGAGCGCCTGGTCCACCTTGTTGACCACCGGGTCGTCGTGCGAGTGCAGCCAGGCGTAGGTGGCGAGGTCCCAGCCCGAGCTCGCCCAGCGGCCGCGGTCCTTCTCGTGCATCGCGGCGACGCAGCCCGACGCGGGCGGGGGCGTGGGCGGCGGCGGAGGCGGCGGAGGGGGCGGAGGCGGGGGCGGCGGGACGACCTCGCCCGGCGCGGTGGTGAAGCTCCACGCATAGGGCGCCGCGAGGTGCGCGCCTTCCGCGCTCGTGGCGCCGGTGCCGACCGTGACCGTGTACGTGGTGCCGTGCTCCAGCGCGCGGTGGCCGCGCATCGTGATCGTGCTCCCGTCCCACGCGACCTTGAGGTCGCCGGGCAGCGCGGGCGTGACGCGGATCGCGGCCTCGACGCTGGCCTCGTCCATCGCGCGGTCGAAGACGACGACGAGGGGCTTGCCGGGCGGCACCTTGTCGCCCGTGGGCGCGACCGACACGACGCGCGGCGCGGGCGGAGGCGGTGGCGGCGCGGCGGGCGCGTGCGTGCGGAACGACCAGGCGAAGTCCGCGCCCATCGCGTTGCCCGCGAGGTCCGCGGCGCGGCCCGGCACGGTCGCCACGTACGTCGCGTTCTGCGCGAGCGGCGCCGCGGGCCGGAGCGTCAGCGTCGTCCCGTTCCACGAGAGATTTCCAGCGACGTGCGGCGCGAGCGCGAGGTCCACGCTCGCCGGGTCCATGCTCTCGTTGAACGTGACGGAGATCGTGGCGTTCCACGCGACGTCCTGCCCCTCGGGGCCGTGGGCGAGGACGATGGGCGGCGTCACGTCGGGCGGTGGCGGGAGCGGCGCGAGGACGAACGTGCCCGCGTCGTAGGCGCCGCGCGTCACGGCGTGGACGAGACCGGTCGCCAGGGCGTGATAGCCTTCCGCCGAGACGGTGGCCTCGTAAAGGAGATCGTAGTCGACGCCCGTGGGCGCGTTCGGGACCAGGAAGCGTCCGTCCGCGTCGGTCGTCGCGGCGGGGAGCGCCCATCCGAAGCGGTCGGAGAGCTGCGCGGCGGCGCCTTCAAGGGGCGAGCCATCCGGCGCCACGACGCGGCCCGTGACGTGGGAGCCGGCTTCGCGCACGTCGACCGTGATCGACGACCGCTGGCCGCTCGCGACGTGGACCTGCGCGAAGGTCGTCGGCTCCTGCGCCGAGGGCGAGCCGCTGCGGTCGAAGTCCGCGTACGCCTCCACGCGGTAGTCGCCCGCGGGCAGGTGGTCGAACGAGGGGGCGCCGGCGCCGTAGCCGTAACCATAGCCGTACCCGTACCCGTAGCCATACCCGTAGCCGTAGCCGTATCCGCCTTGCGTGGGGACAAGGCGCGCGGCGAGGAAGGGCGCGACGGCGGCCGGGTCGCGCGGCCCGTCGTAGCGGAGCGTGGCGTGGATCGACCCTTCGGCCGCGGCCGGGCCCAGCGTGAGCACGACGGCGGCGAGGAGGCTGGCGACGACGGCGGACGCTGCCCACGAAGTTCTCATCGACGGCGGGCTTGGCAACGAGGGGTTATGAACTTCGGCCGAGCGACGTTGATGTAAGAATTATGACGGCTGCATGACAAGCAACGCCTTGATTCCCGTCATTTGGTCGGACTTGGTTCGGTTTCATCGGATTGAGTCGGACCGTGTGGGACCCGGTGTGACCATGTTGGCCCCCTCGACGCGCCCCCTCGACAGGATCCGTCACCACGCGCCCGCGGCCCTCGACGCGCGCTGCGCCTTCAGCATCATCGTGCCCGCCTACAACGAGCAGGTGCTGCTTGAGGACGCCGTCGAGCGGACCGTCTCGCTGATGGGCGGGACGGAAGGCTACGAGATCGTCATCGTCGAGGACGGGTGCACCGACTACACGCCCGTCATCGCCGCGCAGCTCCGGCGCCGCTACCCGCACGTGCAGCACATCCACAGCCGCGTGAGGCTCGGCAAGGGACGCGCGGTCGCGGAGGGCATGCGCGTGGCGCGCGGCGACGTCGTCGTGCTCATGGACGCCGACATGGCGACCGATCCGCGCCACCTGCTCGACCACGTGCGGCGCGTCGAGATGGGCGAGGCCGACGTCATCGTGGGCTCGCGCTATCACCCCAAGAGCCAGACGCGGCGCGCGCCCCTCCGCCTGCTCTACAGCCGCGTCTACAACGCGGTCGCGCGCTGGCTGCTGCGCTCCACGATCCGCGACCACCAGTGCGGCTTCAAGGTCTTCGACAAGCGCGCGATGCGCAGCATCCTCCCCTTCGTCAAGGCGGACCGCTTCTTCTGGGACACCGAGGTCCTCGCCATCGCGCAGTGGTTCGGCTACCGCGTCAAGGAGGTGCCCATCGTCTGGCGCGAAGGCAAGGCCAGCAAGGTGCGCCTCTTCCGCACGCCCCTCGAGATGTTCGGCGCCTTGATCCTGCTCGCGGTCTCGCGGAGGTGGCGCGTCCCGTGAAGGTGGGCATCGTCTCTCCCTACCCGCGCACCGACGACCCGCACGGCGAGGAGGGGCTGGGCGGCGTGGCGAGCTACGCCAAGAGCCTCGTCGCGCCGTTGCGCCGCCGCGCCGACCTCGTCGTCCTCTCGCCCCACGACGGAGCGCGCAGCCGCCGGCACGACGGCGACATGATGGTGCAGGACGTCCCGCGCTCGGGCCGCGCGCTCGCCGACGCGCTTGGCGAGCTGGGCGCCTCGGGCGTCGAGGCCGTCCACGTGCAGTTCGAGCAGCACCTCTATGGCGGCCCCGCCCAGAACCTCCGCCTCGCGCGCGCCCTGCGCAAGCTGCGCCGCCGCGCGGGCGTCGTCACGACGATCCACCAGGTGCCCGACCTCGACGCGGTCGACCGCGCGTTCCTCAAGCAGAACGGGTTCCCGCCGCTCCCGGCGCTCGCGCGCGCGTGGATGCGCGTGCAGTACCGCGCGCTCGTCGCGGGCTCCGACCTCGTCATCGTGCACGAGGAGCGCCTCGCGAGCCGCCTCGCGTCGCAGTACGGCGCGCCCCCCGCGCGCGTTCGGGTCGTGCCGCACGGCGTGCCCGAGGTGGCGGACGCGCCGGGCGCCGACGAAGCGAAGGCGCGCATCGGCGCGAACGGCAAGACCGTGCTGCTCTATTTCGGCTTCATCACCGGCTACAAGGGCGTGGACCTGCTCGTGGGCGCGCTGGAGCGCCTGCCGCCCGAGACGCGCCAGGACGTCGTCGTCGTGATCGCCGGCAAGGCGCCCGAGCGCAAGATGGAGAAGGCCGCTTTCCGCGCCGAGGTCGAGTCGCTCGAAGCGCGCATCGCGGCGCTGGGCCCGTGGGTGCAGCGCAAGGGGTTCCTGACGCCCGAGGAGATCCGCCTCTACCTCGCCGCGTGCGACGTCGCGCTCTTCCCGTACCGCCAGGTCTTCGGCGCGAGCGGCCCGCTCGCCCTCGCCCTCGCGCAGGGGCGCCCGTTCCTGCTCTCGGACGCCTTCGCGGGCATGGGGTTCGACAAGCGCGCGCTCTTCCCGCGCTCGCCCGAGGGCATGGCCGCGAAGCTGCGCGAGTTCCTCCGCGACGACCGGCTGCGTGACGCCCTGCGAGCCCACGCCGCGCAGCTGCGCGAGGAGCGGCTCTGGCCGCGCGTGGCCGCGGCGACCTTCGATTGCTATCGCGAGGTGGGCGCGTGAGCCGCGTGCTGCTCCTGGGCGCCTACGGGCAGGACAACCTCGGCGACGAGGCGCTCCTCGAAGCCCACCTCCAGCAGCTCGCGGGCCACGAGATCACGGTCGCCTCGTCCGACCCCGCTGGCACCGCCGCGCGTTACCGCGTGCCCAGCGTGCCCACGTACGGCGCGGCGATGATGCGCGCGATGCAGCGCAGCGACCACGTCGTCTTCGGCGGCGGCAGCGTGCTCAAGGAGCTTCCCCCGCCGCACGCGCGCCACCGGCTGCTCGCGGGCATCGCGATGGCCGCGGCGCTGCGCGGGCCGCGCGTCGCGTTGAGCGCCGTGGGCGTGGAGCGCATCGCCACCGGCGCGGGGCGCGGGCTCGTCCGCTTCGCCGCGAAGAGGGCCGGCCTGCTCCACGTGCGCGACGCAGGATCGGCGCGCCTGCTCGCGGCGATGGGCGCCAAGCGCGAGGCGCGCGTCGTCGCCGACGCGGCGTTCCTCCTGGAGCCCACCTCGCCGGTGCGCACCGAGGGCCGTCCGCTCATCGTCCTCAACCCGATGCGCTCGGGCGAGGTCGACTGCCCGCGCGAGCGCGTCGTCGCGTCGTTCGCGGCCCTCGCGCGGCACGCGGCGCGAGCCCACGACGCGCGCGTGGTCGCGATGCCGTTCAAGACGTCGGGCCGGGACGAGGACGTCTCGCTCGCGGCGGCGCTGGGCGTCGAGGTCCTGCCCGCGCAGCGCCCCTCCGAGGCGCTCGCCACGCTGGCGCAGGCGGACCTCTTCGTGGGCATGCGCCACCACGGCGTCCTCCTGGCGCTCCACGCCGGCACGCCCGCGCTCGCGATCCCCTACGCGCCCAAGACGCGCCACCTCGTCGACGAGATGGGCCTCGCGGAGCACGCGCTCGACGCGCGCGACCTCACGCCGGAGCGCCTCGTCGCGGCGTTCGACCACGCGATGACGGAGCGCGCCGCGATCCTCCGCGCGGCCCAGGCGCCCCTGCGCGAGCAGCGCGCCCGCGCCCGCGAGAACTTCGACCTCCTGCGGGAGCGCCTCGCGTGAGCCTCGCCCGCCGCTCCCTCCCCTACGCCCTGCTCATGGGCGCCGCCCTCGCCGCCGCGTGGCCGATCCTGCGCCTCAAGGGGATGCCGTACGACGTCGACATCAGCGGCTTCTTCCCGCTCTCGCCCGAGGCGTACCAGGGGCGCTTCTGGCCGCTCTGGAACGAGCGCGGCGGCATGAGCGCGGCGCAGTTCCTCCCCGCGCTCGCCTTCGAGGCGCCGCTGCTGCTCCTGGGCAGCGTCTTCGGCTGGAGCATGGAGATCCACCTCAAGGTCCGCATCGTGCTGGGCTTCGCCATCGCGGGATGCGCGATGTACGCGCTCGCCAAGCATTACCTCGCGCGGCGGGCGCCCCAGGCGCCCGCCGTCGCCGTGACGATCGCTTGCTTCGCCGCGGCGCTCCTCTACATGCTCAACCCGTGGTCGGTCCATCGGATCTTCCACTACTTCCTCTGGATCGGCTACGCGATGGCGCCCCTCGTGGTGCTCGCGTTCGAGCGCCTCGCGGACGCGCCCTCGTGGCGCCGCGCGCTGGCGCTGGCAGGCGTGACCGCGCTCGCGACGACCGACCCGCACAACCCGTTCCTGCTCGCCATCCTCGTCGCGCCGCTCGCGCTGGTCCGCTTCGCCCCGCTGCTCTGGCGCGACCGCCCGGCCGCGCTCCGCCTCCTGCGCGGGCTCGGCCTCGCCGCGGGCGCCTACCTCGCCTTCGCCGCGTACTGGATCCTGCCGTACGCGTACAATGCGCTCCACAATCCCGGCTTCGGGCCGACGTACGTCATGAGCCAGGAGATGCTCGACACGCTCAGCCGCCACGGGAGCTTCCTGGAGGCGCTCCGGTTCCTCAACAACTACCTCCCGCGCGGCGACCTGTGGCCGCAGGGCGGCGCCGCGTTCGAGGCATGGGCCGTGGCGAGCTTCCTCGTCCCGATCCTCGCGGGCCTCGCGCTCCTGGTCGACCGCTCGCGCGTCGCGTGGACGTACGCCCTCCTCGCGGCCGCGATGGTCTTCCTGGGCATGGGCACGCACGGCCCATTCCCCGGCGCGTACCGCTGGCTCATCTTCGGCGCGCCCTGGGGCGAAGGACTCTCGTGGCTCTTCCGCGACCCGTACCGCTGGGGCGGCATCCAGGCGCTCGCCTACTCCGTCCTGCTATCGTTGTCCCTCGGGGCGCTCGGCGCGGCGCTGACGCGGCTCAAGGTCCCCGCCGCCGCGCCCGCGATCGGCCTCGCCGCGGTGCTCGTCTTCTCGGGGCCGGCGCTCGCCTCCTACACGACGGGGCCGTTCGCGCCCATCCAGGTCCCGCACGAGTACGCGCAGGCCAACGCCGCCCTCGCGGCCGCGCCCGCCGACGCGAGCGTCGTCTGGATGCCGCGCATGCTCGGCACGACGACGTGGAGCGGCGATCGGACGATGGAGTACTTCGACGCGACGTCGAGCGCGCGCCCCGCGCTGGGCCCGTTCCGCCCCGACACGAGCGCGTACTTCGACTTCCTGGGCGACGCGATCAAGGACGGCGCGCAGGTGGCGCCGCTCCTGGCGCGCGCGGGCGCCGACCGCATCGTCTACCACAACGACGTGGACACCGTCGGGGGCGCCCGCGCGATCGCGCAGATCGACGCGGAGGGGCTCAACCAGACCGCGCGCTTCGGCGACTCGCCCACGCTCGTCCTCGACGCCTCCGGCAGCGCGCCCGCGTTCACGCCCGCCGCGCGCTTCGCCCTCTACGGCGAGCGCAACCTCACGCAGGCGTTCACGCCGCGCGCCACGCGCTTCGCGCAGCTCTCGCTCCGCCTCGCGGTCGTGGGCGCGCCCGGCCCGCTGCGCGTGAGCATCGCCGACGCGAACGGCACGAGCGTCTTCGTGGCGAACGCCTCGGTCGCCCCGAAGGCGCGCAGCCTCGACGTGCCGCTGCGCGGGCTCGCGCTCGACCCGGGCGCCGTCTACGCGCTGCGGCTCGACGCGGGCGGCGACGCCACCGACCGGTACGACGTCTCGTACTACACCGTGGACACGTACGCGGACGGCGCGCTATCAGGCACGCAGGGCGACCTCGCCTTCGACCTCTTCGCCGACACACGTGGCTTCGCCGTCGAGCTCGTCACCCCGACCGCCGCGCCCCGCGCGCGCCTCGCCGCCACGCCACTCGCCTCGCCCAGCGACCTCCAGCTCCTGCGCGCGGTCGAGACGCTCCCCGCGGAAGGCGCGCTGCGCGACGCGCCCATCGCGTTCGTCGACGCGGACCGCGCGGCCCGAGACGCCTTCGCGCGGCAGGACGCCCCGTGGGGCTGGATCGGCGCCTTCGACGAGGGGAACGTCTCGCCCCTCGTGCCGTTCCTCCCGCCATCCGCGTTCGTCACGGCCTTTGATAGCACGAGCAACGCCGACACGAAGGACGGCTGGGCGCGCGGCACGCAGGACTTCTCGTACTACGGCCTGGGCTGGCAGAACGTCGTGGGCGCCGCGGGCGACGAGAGCTGGGGATCCGACGGCGGCGACGGGCTCGTCTACGCCACGACCCCGGCCAACCTCACCATCCACGTCAAGCCGCTCGACGCCCCCGGCGTGCTCCTCGCGCGCGTCTACGTGAGCCCCGACGGCGGGCCGCTCACGTTCCACGCCGGAGAAAACTCCCTCGCGCTGGACACCGCCGCGCCCCGCGCGCGCCTCGTCTGGGTCGAGGTCGGCCGCGTGGCCGCCGGCGCGACGAGCCTCCAGCTCCAGGACTTGCATGGCCTCCAGGGCGTGGACGCCCTCGCGCTCGTGGATGATGCGACCTTCGCGGCCGCGGGCCGAGCCTCCGCGGAGCGCATGGCGAACGCGCCCACGACGCTCGTCGCGCAGGCCGAGACGATCCCCGCGCTGGCCAACCAGACCGTCGCGCTCGTGGGCGTGGGGCGCGTGTCCACGCTGGCCGGCGAGGCCGACGTCCCGATCGACGTCCCCGCGCCGGGCGACTACACGCTCTGGCTGCGCATGCCCGCGCAGGGCGCGATGCCGCTCGTCCAGATGGACGGCGCTCCGCTCGGCGCGCCCGCGTGCTCGTCCGCGTGCGGCCAGCCCGCGGCGTGGTTCGCGCTCGACGTGGGCCGCCTGGAGCCCGGCGCGCACGCGCTCCGCCTGGCGGGCCCCGCGCAGCTCGACGTCCTCGCGCTCTCCAGCGACCCGGCCTTCGCCGCGCGCGCCGATGCGCCCGTGGGCTGGACACGCGTCTCCGCGACCGAGTACCAGGTCCACGCGACCGAGGGCGGACTCCTCGCGCTCGCGCTGCCCTATGACGCGGGCTGGGTCGCGCACGTCGACGGCGCGTCGATCCGGGCGATTCCGGTGGACGGCGTGGCGAACGGCTTCGTGATCCCGCCAGGCGCGCATGATATCACCATCGTCTACGAGCCGCAGACGTGGGCCCAGGCGGGCCTGCTCGTCTCGCTCGCCGCGGCCTTCGCGTGCCTCGCGCTCGCGGGGGCCGCCTTCGTCCTGCGCCGCCGCGCCGACGCAGCCCTCCAGGAGGTCTCGCCATAGCATCCCTCGCCCGCGCCACCACCATCAGCGCCGCCGCCTTCGTCGTCGCCGCGATCTTCGACTACGGCTTCGTGGCCGCGATGTCGTGGATGCTCTCGCCCGCCGACTACGGCACGCTTGGCGTGGCCACGACGTACTTCCTGCTCCTCTCGTTCTTCGTCGCGAGCGGCTTCCCGATGAGCATCGCGAAGTTCCTCGCCGAGGGGCAGGCGCCGCCCAAGGGGCTCGTGCGCTTCGCGATGCTGGGCAACCTGCTCGTGGCGGCGGTCGTCGTCTCGCTCTTCCTGGGCCTCACGTTCTACGGCCCGCTCTCGCCCGGCCCGGGCTACGGGCGCGTCGTGGTCGCGGTCGGGCTCGCCGTCATGCTCCTCGCCGCGGGCAGCACGCTCCAGTTCGCGCTGCAGGGGCGCATGCGCTTCCAATCGTTCGCATGGCTCCACGCCTCGAAGTCGATCAACAAGCTGCTCGTGGGCGCGGCGCTCGTGCTCCTGGGCTTCGGCGTCTGGGGCGCGGTGGGCGGCCTCGTCTTCGGCGGCGCGTTCCTGATCGCGGGCTCCCTCTGGGCGCTGCGGCGCGCCGGCCACGACCCGCGCGAGGAAGGCGAGCTCGACGTCGCGACCCGCCGACGCTTCCTCCGCTACACCGCCGCGGTCTTCGCGGGCAGCTTCGCCCTGACGCTGCTCATGAGCCTCGACCTGCTCGCGGTCAAGTACCTCACGCCGCGCGACACTTCCGACCTCGCCGCGGCGAGCTATCAGGCCGCGACGATCCTGACCAAGGCGCCGCTCTGGGCCGTCCTCGCCGCGATGAGCGTGCTCTTCCCGCTCCTCTCGCGCGCCGCGCAACGCGACCCCCGCGAGGCCACGGGCCTCGTCCGCCGCAGCCTGCGCTGGACGCTCCTGGCGTTGGCGCCCGTCTCGCTCCTGCTCTTCCTCTTCCCCGACCGCGCGCTGGCGCTCGTCTTCCCCGCGCACTACCAGAGCGCCGCGGCGACGCTCGCGGCCAGCGCGCCGGGCATGGCGGCGCTGGCGCTCTGCCTCGTGCTCACCCGCGCGCTGCAAGCCACCAACCGCGCCCGCGCGCCGGGCGCCTACCTCGCGGTCTGCGTCGGCATCCAGGTCGCGCTCCTGGCCGCGCTCGTCCCGCGGTTCGGCCCCGTGGGCGCTGCGTGGGCGACGACGATCGCGTGCGCGTTCGGCGCGGCGCTCGCGCTGCAGGCGTGCGCGCGCCCCTTCCGCCTGCGGCTGCGCGCCCGCGATGCGACCGCGCTCGCCGCGAGCCTCGCGCTCCTCGCCGCCGCCGTCTGGGCGATGGAGCCGCTCGCGCGGAGCCGCCTGGGCCTCTTGGCCGCGTTCGGCGTCGGGCTCGCGGCCTACGTCGCGGCCATCGTCTCCCTGCGGCTCGTCACGCGCGCCGAGCTGCACGCGGTGCTGCGGCGCCTGCCGCTCGCGCGCAGGCTGGCCGCTCCGGCGGAGGCCGAGGCATGAAGGGGATCGCTCCTGCCGTCTACCTGGCGGCAACACTCGTCATCGCGGGCCCGCTCCTGGCGCCGGGCTTCGTCTTCGCGCTCGACCACGGGATGGGCCCGCGCGTCGCGGACTTCTACGCGCGCTACGTCACCGGCAACGACGACCCGATCCAGAACAAGGGCGCCTACGCCATCCTCCTCGCGGGGCTCACCGCGCTGGCGCCCGCGTGGGCCGTCCAGAAGTTGATCCTCTTCGCGCCCTTCTTCCTCGCCGGGTACGGCGCGCACCAGCTCGCCGCGCGGCGCGTCGGCCTCCCCGCCGCGCTCTTCGCCGGCCTCGTCTACATGCTATCGCCGTTCGCGTACGTCCGCGGGGTCGCGGGCCAGACGGGCGTGCTCTGGGCGTACGCGCTCGCGCCCTGGTTCCTGCTCGCGTGGCTGCGCGCCCTCGACGGGAGCCGGCGCGCGTTCGCCGCGGCCGCGCTGCTCGCGTTCGCCACGGGCGTCTTCCAGGCGCACGGCCTCGTCCTGCTGGCGATCCTCGTCGCGATCCTCGCGCTCGCGCGCCTCGTCCGCGATCGGGCGGGCTGGCGCGCGCACCTGGGCCGGCCGGCGCTGCTCGCGGGCGCGCTCCTGCTGCTCAACGCCGCGTGGATCGTGCCGGTGCTGCTCGCGCCCCACACGACGCTCGACGACATCGGGCCCGCCGACCGCGCCTACTTCCAGACGAGCGCGTCGGGCATGCCCAGCGTCGGCGTCGCGGCGCTCACGCTCCAGGGATTCTGGCGTCCCGGCTACGAGAGCCCGTTCCCCTCGCTCGCGCTGCTCGTGGTCCCCGCGGCGCTGCTCCTGCTGAGCGTCCACGGCCTGCGCGCGCGCCGCGACGACGCGTCCGTCTCGCTCGCCATCGCCGGCGTCCTCGGCTTCGCGCTCGCGGTCGGATCGTCCTCGCCCCTCGGGACCGCGGCGTGGGACCACGTGCCGCTGCTGAAGGGGTTCCGCGACTCGCAGAAATTCCTCGCGCTCCTCGCGCTCGCCTACGCCGACCTGGGCGCGGCGGGCGCGGACGCGATGCTATCACGCCTGCGCGCGCCCCGCATGCCCCGCGCCGCCCCCGCGCTCGCCGTCGCGCTGCTGCTCGCCATGCCGCTCGCGACGGCCGCGCCCCTCGCCGGAGGCTATCACGGCCAGCTCGGCGCCGCGCAGTACCCGCCCGAGTGGCAGGCGGCGGAGGACGCGACGCGCGGGTGCACGGGCTCGATGCTCGCGCTTCCCTGGCACCTCTACCTCGACGTGTCGTGGCTCCCGAACCGCGACAAGCGCGTCACGGACCCGGCGAAGCTCTTCTTCTCGTGCCCGCTCGTGGCGAGCGACGACGTTGAGGCGGGCGGGAGCGCGGGCAAGGCGGGCACGCCCCTCGACGCCTTCGCGGCGTACTGGCTCGACGACATGGGGCTCGCGTCCGGCAACCCGCGTGGCATCCGCACGTTCGGCAACGTCCTCTCCGCCGCGAACGTCGAGTACGTCCTCGTGCTCAAGGAGGCCGACTGGCGCGCGCAGTCGAAAGCGCTCGCCGACCAGCGCGACCTCTCCCTGGTCTTGGATAACGCGCGGGTGCAGGTCTGGCGCAACCTGGCCGCCGGGCCCGCCCTGCGCGCGGTGGACGCGGCCGTACCCGTGCGGGATTGGAGCGACCTCCTTCCGCTCTCGGAGCAGCGTCCGCTGGCCAACGTCGCGTTCGTGCCGCCCGGCACGCCGACGGACGCGCGCGGCCTCGTCCTCTTCACGCCGCCCGCGACCCGCAGGGCGACGGGGTGGACGATGGACGGCGCGGGCCCGCGCGTGGTCTCGCTCGGCATTTCGCCCGTCTTCGCGGCTTCCGCCGACGCGGCGCCTTCGCGCGCGGGGCCGGTGCGCGAGGCCACGGCGCTCTGGATCGTCGCGCTGGTTTCGCTCGTGGGAATCGCGCTGCTGGCCGCGCTTCCGCGGGTCGAGGAAAGTTCATGGTTGGATCGCCACGAGCCACGGTGGAGGTTCGACCGATGGCTCGCCAAGCTCGGCCCAAAGTGAAGATCGGCATCTCGCTCGACGCCGACCTCTACGCGTGGCTCCAGCAGCACACGGGCGTGGGCAACGAGTTCGCGTCGATCTCGCACGCCATCGAGCGCAGCGTCGCGCGATATCAGGCCGAGGCGAAGCGGCGCGGCGCGGAGAGCCCCGAGCCCGGCATGCGCTGACGGTCTCGGCAAGGAAGCTATGCCATGCGCCGGCCGTCGCGGCGGCCGATGCGCGCGACGCTCTTCGCCCTCGCCCTCCTGACCGCCTTCTCCGTCGTCCCCGCGCCGGCCTCCGCCCTCAGCTCATGCTCGGGGACGTGGACCGGCGGCGCGCAGTGCTCCTTCGTCTGCAACGACCTCAACGTCTACGTGCAGGGGAGCGCCAGCAACCTCGGCGCGCTCTCGAACCTCACGGTGACCGCGGACTGCGGCGTGGCCACGGGCGGCGTCTACACCGTCCTGTTCAGCGTCACGTGCAGCGCGACCGGCCCGGGCACCGCGACGTGCTCCAACAGCGGGCCCAACGTCTCCTACCCGTTGCCCCTCGCCGGCCGCTGCACCGTCAGCGGGAGCGCCACTGGCAGCTACTCTTGTTGGTCCGCGCCCTGAGGCGAGAGCCGGACGACGCCATACCAGTACGCGGTCGCGAGCTTGCGCGGGTCGTCGTGCAGCCAGCGGGCGAAGAGCCGCACGTAGAGCGGCGCGCGCCGCGTGCGCACGGCCTCGCGCATCGCGTCCCGGACCTCCGCGACGCGCCACCCCTCGCGCTCGAACCACGCCACGCCATCGTCGGGCGCGAACCGCAGCGGCGCGTTCTCCAGCGCGGCCGAGCGCGACGTGTAGCGCGCGATCTGGGGCGAGAGCAGGTCGAAGGCCCACGATCCGACGCCGGTCCGCGCGCGCAACGCGGCCGAGAGCCCGCGCACGTCCTCCTCGCGCAGGTACACCAGCAGCCCCTCGGTGACGACGAGCGCGTCGCGGGCGCCCGCGAGCGCGCGGTCGAGGAACGCATCGCGCGCTGCCGGGTCGGCCAGGTCCACGCGCTCGCGGGCGAGGTCGCAGCGGGGGCGCTCTCCCGCGAGCGCGGCCTCCTTCTCGTCGAGAAGCTCGGGCAGGTCCGCCTCGATCCAGCGCAGCGTGGGCGGCAGCGGCAGCCGGTAGGGGCGCGCGTCGAACCCCGCCGCGAGGTTGAGCACGCGGTCCGCCCCGCGCGCCACCGCGGCGAGGACCATCTCGTCGAGCAGCACCGTGCGCACGGTGATGGAGGCGCGCGCGGGCCCCGACATGCGCTTCGCGATGGCCCGGCCGCGCTCGTCGGCGAAGCGCGCGGCGAACGGATCGTGGAAGAGCGCGTCGGGGCGCGCCGACTCCTGCGCGCGATAGGCCGCGATCCAGCGCGCGGTGTCGCTGACGTGGCGCACGAGGGGCTCGGTCATGATCTCCTAATCCGCTTCCGTGTCTGCGTCGTCAGCAACGGTAGCCATGATTGCTTGCGTTATGCGGTCGACAGAAGGACGGCCCACTCTCGATAGGTCTTCTTCTGCGAGCCTCATTATTTCAGGGCGAAGCACTTCCCAGTCGAGTGTTTCAAGCCTTCTTGTCGCACGAACCAGGAGTGACGTGAACCAACCTACTATGAGGGGGTGCTCTCCCTGGACCGGGGCCGTCTTATGATAGGCGCGGTAGAACCGGATCGTGTTCGAAATCTTCTCCCGCGCTTCCCAACTCAGGTGCTCGTCGAAGCCCATTAGGTCCATCAGGCCCTCCGCATTGAACTCACGCGGAAATGCTTCGGGCCATCCCAAGACCAAGCGCTTGACTAGTCGCCCATCCTTCAATGGAACATCGGCCTCGACTATTATGCCGCTTCTTGATAGGAAGTGTCTCGTAGCTATTCCGAGTTGGCCGTCGTCCAGACGCCCTTCGTCAACAATGACCCCCGCCCATTGCTGTACAACTTCGAGATCGTGCGCTCGCACAATCGCCTCACCAATGTAGAGCGATCGATCTGAAGAAACGTGCAGTTCTCCGCGAGTGATTGCGCCGCGGAGCGGAATCCCAACAGCCATGCAAATCGACATCAGGTCGAAGGTAGAAACCAGAACACCCAAGAAAGCACGCCGCGTATCCTCTAGGTTGTATAGCAGAATCGTGTCGGAGAATCGAAGGTGCTTGCACGCCATCCAGTCGGGCGCAACATGGCCCGGCCCGGGCTCGCGCTGCCGAGCCAACGCGGATCTGTACTCACCGGTCCTCAGAGCCCGTAACACTTCCTCATGCGACAGGCGATCGGACCGCGTGGAGTTGTCGATGATGAAGTCCAACTGAGAGCCGATCTCGTCAATCGCGACGTCCAATGAGACATTCTTGATGTAGTTACGGAATCCGAGCATGTCGAGCATGGCGACTATTGGCATGTGCTACCCCAATCCCGGCATGTCGAGCCCCCGCTCGCGGGCGACGCGCTTCGCGCTCTCGTAGCCGGCGTCCGCGTGGCGCACGACACCCATGCCCGGGTCGGTGAGGAACGCGGCGCGCGCCTTCTCCTCGGCGAGCTTGGTGCCGTCGAGCACGACGTGCATGTTCGCGTGGAGCGAGAGGCCCATGCCGACGCCGCCGCCGTGGTGGAAGGAAACGATATCCGCGCCCGCGGCGACGTTGACGAGCGCGTTGAGGATCGGCCAGTCGGCGACCGCGTCGCTGCCGTCCTGCATCGCCTCCGTCTCGCGGTAGGGCGAGGCCACGCTCCCAGCGTCGAGGTGGTCGCGCGTGATGACGATGGGCGCGGAGAGCTCGCCGGAGCGGACCATCTCATTGAATCGGAGCGCCGCGCGGTCGCGCTCGCCGTAGCCCAGCCAGCAGACGCGCGCAGGGAGACCCTGGAACGCGACGTCGCGCTGCGCGAGCTTGATCCAGCGCGCCAGGCTCGCGTCCTTCGGGAACAGGTCGAGCAGCGCGGCGTCCGTCCGATAGACGTCGTCCTTGTCGCCGGAGAGCGCGACCCAACGGAACGGCCCGCGCCCCTCGCAGAACTGCGGGCGGATGTAGAGCGGGACGAAGCCGCCCACCGCGAAGGCCTCGGAGACGCCCGCCTTCACGGCCTGCCCGCGCAGGTTGTTCCCGTAGTCGAACGCGACCGCGCCGCGGCGCTTCATCTCCAGGATCGCGCTCATGTGCTTGCCCATGCTGCGGATCGCCTCGACGGCGTATTGCCTGGGGTCGGAGGCGCGCAGCGCGAGCGCGGCCTTGAAGCTCATGCCGCCGGGCACGTAGCCGTTGTACTCGTCGTGCGCGCTGGTCTGGTCGGTGACGACGTCGGGCGTCCAGCCGCGCCGCTCGAGGTCGGGCAGCACGTCGCTCGCGTTGCCTTCGAGCGCGACGGAGAGCGGGCGCCCTTCCTTCTTCGCGGCGGCGACGCGGGCCAGCGCGTCCTCCAGGTCGCGCGCCTTCTCCATGAGGTAGCGCGTCTCGAGGCGCTTCTGGATGCGGCTCGGATCGACCTCGACCGCGAGGCAGACGCCCTCGTTCATCGTGACCGCGAGCGGCTGCGCGCCGCCCATCCCTCCGAGCCCGCCCGTCAGCACCAGGCGGGACCGCAAGCTCCCGCCGAAGTGCTGGCGGGCGAGCTCGGCGAACGTCTCGTACGTGCCCTGCACGATGCCCTGCGAGCCGATGTACGCCCACGAGCCCGCGGTCATCTGCCCGTACATCATGAGCCCGTCCGCTTCGAGGCGGCGGAACTCCTCCCACGTGGCCCACTTGGGCACGAGGTTGCTGTTGGCGATGAGCACGCGCGGGGCCCGCTCGTGCGTCCTGAACACGGCGACGGCGCGGCCGCTCTGCACCAGCATCGTCTCGTCGTCGCGGAGCCGCCTCAGCGTCTCCATGATGATATCATAGTCCTTCCACGTCCGCGCCGCGCGGCCGATGCCGCCGTAGACGACGAGATCCTCGGGCCTCTCGGCCACGGCGGGATCGAGGTTGTTGTTGAGCAGGCGCAGCGCGGCCTCCTGGCGCCACCCCAGGCAACGGAGCTTGCGCCCCGTGGGCGCGGCCCGGCCGAGCTCGTCCGTCCAGACCTCACTTGGCTTTCCCACGTCCACGGGGGAACACCTCGAGGTCGAGGATGTCGGAGCGCATGATGATCGTCACGTCGTCGTACTGCACCTTGCCCTTCTCGCCGTCGGTGCTGCGCTCCTTGGCGAGCGTGACGTACTTCTCCGTCTCGGTCAGGAGGAAGCCCGTCTCCTCGACGACGAAGGGCTTCGCCACCTCGATCTTCTTGAGCTCCTTCGCCTCGAGCCAGCAGTGGTCGTGGTACTTCACGTAGACGATGGGGAACTCAGGCTGGGGCTCCGACTTCGCGCGCGACGACTTGCGAGCGGGGCGCTTGGGGGCGGGCACGCGCCCGCCAACGAGGGGGCGGGGGAAGAGGGTTCTGACGAAGGGAAGACAGGAAGCAAGGGAAGACGGGAAGACGGACCCCTTCTTCCCCTCTTCCCGTCTTCCCTCGCTTCCCGTCTTCCCTTCGTCAGTTCGTCATCCGTCCGGCCCCTCCGTGCGAGTTTGTAGCAAGGTTCTTGCATCAACAGCCCCGAGGCGTTCGCTCATGGAGAAGGAGTCTCTCCGGCTGGACGCGGCCCGCGCGTACGTGCAGGGCGATTCGAGCGAGCCGGTGCTCCTGTCGGCCTTCCGGGGCGTGACGCTGGAGGACCGGACGCGCCTGATCAGCTCGCACCGCCGCGAGCTGGAGGCGATTGACGCGCCGCGCCTGACCATCCTGGAGTCGATGCTGCTGCCGTTCGAGCAGCGGGCGCGCTGACGCGCTCCACCATGCGCGCCGCGTCGACGCGCGTCACCACGTAGCGGCACGGTCCGCTTTTTCCCGCGCATTGCGCGTGCTCCACGCGCACGTCCATCGCCCACGCCGATTCCATGAGCCCGGCGAGGAAGCCGGCGACCTCGTCGCACGGGTGGGAGCGCGGCCGCTCGACCATCACCCGCAGGCCGCCAGGCAGCGGCTGCGCTTCGAGCACTTGGCCCAGCCGCGCGTCGTGGAGCGCGAGCAGCGCGGCGTCCTGCGTCTGCGGCGCCAGGGCGCGCCCCCGCATGCGGCCGCCTTCGCGCGTCTTGCGCGGCGGGCGGGCAGGCTTGCGCCGCCGGGCGCGGCGCGCGGCGGCCAGGCCGAGCGCGAGCATGCCCAGCGAGAGCGAAGCGAGCCCCAGGAGCGCGACCCAGTCGCCCGGCCCGGCGCCCGGAGGCGGCTTGGGCGAGGCGGCGACCTGCTGCGCGGGCGCGGCGGGCGCGGGATCGAGCGGCAGCTTGGAAGGAAGAAGGGGGATCTGCCGCGCCTGCTTGGCTTCGGCGCCCGCGGCGAGGGCGAGAAGGAGGACCGCGGCGAAGAGGATGCAAACGCTTCGCCGCATGGAGCCATTCTCCTCTCTCCCGTCCCGAAGGGCGTTTGTGGAGCATCGCTCGAAGAGCCTATCCGCGCCGGGGCCGCTGGCCTTCGCGTGAACGTCGTCCTGCGCGTCGAGCCGGCGCGCGTCGAGGAGCTGCGGGCCTTCCTCCACCGCGGCGGGTTCGCGCTGGAGAGCCGTCCGCACGCGCTCCTCTTCGCGCAGCGCCCCGGCGTGTCCCTGACGGCCTACGCATCGGGCAAGCTGCTGCTCACGGGCGAGCAGGCGGAGGAGTACGCGGGCGTGCTGGCGGGCCAGGCGCTCGCCTCGCGCGAGGAGGACCCGCGCCCGACCTTGTCGGGCTTCGCGCCGCACGCGGGGGCGGACGAGTCGGGAAAGGGCGACTACTTCGGGCCGCTCTGCGTCGCCGCCGTCTTCGTGCCCGACGCCGCCACGGCCGCCGCGCTCGTCGCCAAGGGCGTGCGCGACTCGAAGCTCGTGCCCGACGCGGAGGCCGCGCTGCTCGCGAGCCTCGTGCGCGCGCGCTGCCCGCACGCGATCGAGACGCTCCCGCCGCCCGCGTACAACGAGGTCTACGCGCGCTACGGGAACCTCAACACGCTGCTCGCCGCGATGCACGCCGCCGCGCTGGAGCAATTGCTATCGCAGGTCGGCGAGGCGGACGTGCTGGTGGACCAGTTCGCGCATCCCGGCGTGCTGGAGCGGCAGCTGCGCGAGCGCGGGCGGGCGGCGCGCGTGCGCCAGGCCGTGCGCGCGGAGGCCGACGTCGCCGTCGCGGCCGCCTCGCTCGTGGCGCGCGCCGAGTTCCTCGCGGGCCTGGCGCGCCTGGAGGTCGAGCACGGCGTCAAGCTCGCGAAGGGCGCCGGCCCGCCCGTGATCCGCGCGGCCAGGACGATCGCGGCGCGCGGAGGAAGGCCCGCGCTCGCGCAAGTGGCGAAGATGCACTTCGCGACGACGCGGAGCGCGTTGCCATAGTCGTCATTCGGCGCGCTGCGGCGCGTCGACCAGCGGGGGTTTCAGGGGCGCCGAAGCGGCTCCGCCGCAAGGCGCGGACGAGCCCGCAGGCTCGTCCAGCGTAGCCCCCTGACGTCTTGTTTTTCATGAGAGAAGAACGGGACGTTGGGGGCTGCGCCCCCAAACCCCCCCGCTTGCCGACGCGCTGCGGCGCGTCGGAACGACTTCCTTTCTAGACCTGCGGCGGGCTGGGCGGCGGCGTCGCGCGGCGGTTCTTGCGCCCTTCGAGGAGGTCGCCGATCCAGACGCCCACGAGGAAGAGCACCAGGCTCACGATGAACGAGAGGAAGAGGCTCAGGAAGCCTGCGCCGCTGCCGCCCGTGAGCGGGTTGTTGCCGGTGACGTAGCCGATGATCGCGATGACGATGGCGAGGCCCAGCGCCCAGAGGGCGCCGATCTTGAACATGTGGCTCTTGTCCTGCTTGCCAGGCGAGAAGTAGCCGACCGCGATGCCGATGAGGATGGGTAGGAGGATGCCCCACATGGTGTTCGTCTCCGGGCGAGCCATCCAGCGCGCGAGATATCAGTCCGCTGGCGCAAACCCCGGAATCACTCCAGGTACCTGACCGCTTCGGCCGGGGGCACCTTGCTCCCGCGGCGGGCCGGCGCGACGGTCGCGAGGAACACCGCGACGTAGACGAGCAGGAGGATCTCGGCGAGGTCGAGCCACGGGATGCGGAACGTGACGCCCAGCGCGTCGAGGCCCGGCGTGCTCGCGACGACGCCGTAGCTCGTGAAGATCCCGATGGCGCCGCCGACCAGGACGCCCAGCGTCGTGGTGAGGTAGATCTCGATGTAGAGCATCCGCAAGATGTCACGCGGGCCGTAGCCCACGGCGCGGAGCATCCCGATTTCCTGCCGGCGCTCCAGCACGCTGCGCGCGGTGACGATGCCGAGGCTCGCGACGCCCACCACGAGGCCGAAGCCGAGGAAGAGCTGGAAGAGGGTCAGGAACTGCTTGGTCTGCTGCGCCTGCTTCTGCGCGAGCGCCTGGATGCTCTGCGCGTCCATGCCGGCCTTCTCGAACGCGGCCTCCAGCTCGCGCGCCGCGACCGCGGGGTCCTCGCCGGGCTTGAGCTGGAAGAGGTAGTCGCCGCGCACGTTCGGAAAGTTAGCTGCGAGCACGTCGGGGTTGACGAAGACGCCGCCCAGGTAGAGCTGCTTCTGGAAGCCGATGATGCGGAACGCGACGGGGCCGCTGGGCGTCTCCATCGTGAGCGTGTCGCCGACCTTGTGCAGGCCCGGATTCCCCTGGTCGTCGACGTTGTACTGCACCGAGACGATGGCGAGCGTCGGGTCCTTGAGGACCGCCTCGTACGCCTCGCGGTCGGAATGATAGCGCGGGTCGAGCGACTCGAAGCCGTAGCGGTTGTTCTGCGCGAACGACGCGTCGTAGGTGTAGACGTAGTCCACCGGCGCGCCCTGGTAGCTGGGCGTCTGGCCGTTGATCTTCAGGAGCGAGCCGCCGTAGACCACGGCGTAGCGCAGCGCGTCGTAGCGCGCCACGCGCAGGAAGGGATCGGGCAGGCCCGGGCCCTTGTTGGCGAGCGCGTACGCATGCAGGTCCGTGGCGAGCGGGACGGTCGTGTCGCCCTCGACGTCGTAGCCGCCGCTCTGCGCCTTCAGGTCGATGGTGAACGTGGCGCCGAAGATGCTGAATGCGACGACGACGAGCATGACGAGCGCGAACATCGTCACGGTGAGGCCGGTGCGCGTCTTCTTCTCCAGCGGGTACGCGACGCCGGGCGCGACGGCGGGGACCCAGCGGCGCACGCGCATGAGCAGGCCACGCGCGAACGTGACGAGCTGCGGGATGTAGATCAGGATCAGGACGACGGCGAGGACGATGAAGAGGCCGCGGATCGGGCCCATCGCGGCGTTGAGAAGCCCCTTCGGGTTGCCGAAGGTGAAGATGCTCCACATGCAGTACGCCGCGACGGCCGCTCCCGCGAGAGGATAGGCGAGGCGCGGGCGCACGACGCGCGCGAGCAGGAAGCCGCTGCCCAGCAGCGCCATGCAGGGGCCGAGGATCTTGCCGGGGAAGTCGCCCACGATCCAGCCGTACGCGCCCCACGCTCCGCCGAGGACGAGCAGCGCCAGCGCCACGAGCAGCATCGCGCGGCCCGGCTTCTTCGCCGGCTCCTCGACGTGGCGGATCGCGCGCACGACGTTGAGCCGCGAGACGCGCCACGACGCGACGGCGACCGTGACGAAGGTGATGGCGAACCCGGCCGCACCTGATAGCAGGAGGCTCGATCCTTCGGCGTGGAACGGGATCGTGAACGAGGGCCCTTGCGTGGGGTCCGCGAGGATGCCGTTGAAGCCCCAGATGAGGCCGTACGCGAGGCCGAGCCCGAGCAGCACGCCGATGGCCGTCGCGGCGAGCGCGTAGAGCACGCCCTCGAAGCCGAAGAGGTAGATCAGCTGCCGGCGCGAGAGTCCCACGGCGCGCGCCATGCCCAGTTCGCTCTTGCGCTCCTCGGCGAGCATGACGAAGATGTTGACGATGAGCATGACGCCCGCGATGACGGTGAACGAGCCGATGCTCGTCAGGAACTCCTTGAACAGCGTGCCCGCGCGGTCGGCCGCGTCGAGGAACTTCTGCTTGATGGGCACCGCGTTGACGTGGGCGAGCGCGCGCTCGTCGGGGTGCTGCGCCGCGCTCGCGTTGACGGCCTTGGGGAGCGCGCCCATCAGCGCCGCGGTCTTGTCGGGGCCCTTCACCGGATCGAGGTCGGCGCTTGCGAGCGCGAGGTTCGTCTTGCCCTCGACGCCGTAGAGCTTGCCCACCGCGTCGATGCGGGCGAAGGCGTTCTGCCCCAGGAGGAAGCCGCCGAAGCCCTCCTTCGTGACGACGGCCTTCACGGTGAAGTTGGCGGTCTCGCCCTGCGTCTCGAAGCCGCCGGTGAACGCGCCCGTGTCGAACCCGGCCGCCTCCGCCTGCTTGGCGAACTGCTGGATCGCGCTGAGGTTGTATTCCTCGTAGAACACGAGCGCCACGGCGCGGAAGGGCTGGTTCGCCGCGACCTTCGCGCCCACCTGCAGCGTCCAGTTTCCGGGCGCGAGCTTGCCCGTCACGTTGAGCACGCTGGGGTCGTCGGGCGCCGCGGGCGTGCCGTTCGTGTTCGCGTACGTCGTCCCGTCGGGCGCCTTCACGAGCTGGTCGAGGTCCGCGCTCCCCTGCCACGCGACGAGCGTCGTCAGGCCCACCGCGCCGGGCTCGACGGGCACGGCGAACGTCGTCTGGTCCGTGGGCGGCGCCACGAACGCGCAAGCGGGAGTGCCGGGCAGGGGACACGCGCCGGCGCCCGCGGTCACGTTGCCCCCGAAGAGGTAGAGGCGCGGGATGCGCGGCACCGGCGCCGGCGCGTAGTGGAGCGAGACGGTGTCGCCCGCCTTCACGTCGAGCTTCTGCGCCACGTCGTCCCGGAGGATGATATCAGTAGGACCGAGGCTCGCGGGGTCGAGCGTGCCGCCGCCCACGGGGTGCAAGGCGCCGAACGGCTTCTGCGTCGCCGGGTCGATCCCGATGAGCGCCACGCGCGGCTCGCTCTGGTGCGTCCGCGGCGCGGAGAGCGCGGCCTCCTCGTAGAGAAGCGGCGTCAGCGCCTTCACGTCGCGCATCGCCGTCGCGTTCGCCCTGATATCATCGAGGAGCGCGGTGGAGTAGTGGAGGTTGCCGTCCGTCTGGAGGAAGACGTCGGCGGGCCCGAGCGCGTCGTAGGCGCCCTGCCGGATGCCGAAGGAGAGCGAGTCGCCCGCGGCCAGCGAGCCCGCGATGATCGCCGTGCCCACCATGAGGCCGCCCACGACCACGACCGACTGCCAGCGCCGGCGCAGCGCGTTGCGCGAGGCCATGCGCAGCAGCACGGGATGCCGGAGCGCCACGAGCCCCGCGACGAGGAGGATCGCCGCGACCACCACGAGCGGCCAGAGGACGAGCGGGTCCATCGTCTACGCCTTCGACTCGCGCTCGATCTGCCCATTCTCCATGTGCACGATGCGATGGCAGGTCGCGGCGAGGTTGGGATCGTGCGTGACGATGACGTACGTCTGGCCGCGCTCCTGGTTGAGGCGGTGCATGATCGCGAGGACCTCCTGGCCCGTCTTGGTGTCGAGGTTGCCCGTGGGCTCGTCGGCCCACACGATCGCCGGGTCGTTGACGAGCGAGCGCGCGATCGTGACGCGCTGCTGCTGGCCCCCCGAGAGCTCGGTGGGCTTGTGGTCCGCGCGCTCCTGGAGGCCGACGCTGGCGAGCGCATCGAGCGCGCGGCGCCGCGACTCCTTCGGATCGACGCC
>JAXDQU010000102.1:0-36575 GCA_034667685.1 Thermoplasmata archaeon
CCGCACGCGCGCGCCCCGCACGTAAACGCGTGCGCGCGTGCGCGCGCGAGGGCCGGCCTTGCGAAACCCGGAAGCACCCGCACGTGCGCAGAGGGATGGTGACCTCATGACCCTACGACGTGCCGAACGCGAGGCGATCAAGGCGCAGCGGGAAGCCGAGAAGCGGGCTCCGCCGAACCACGCCGAGAAGCACCACCACAACCGCGGCGGGTTCTGAGCTACTGCGTCACGGCGATCCGGCTCGTCCTCGACGCGCGTTGGCTCGCCATCGGATCGACCAGCAGCACCGCCTCCGCGTCCGGGCCTTCGTCCGTCATGACGCGCTCCCCGGTGTCGAAGGCGTACCACTCGGCCCCCTCGCAGCAGGCCAGGAAGGCCGCGACGTCGGCGCTGGGCAAGGCGATGCGGAAGATCTCGGTGCGGTTGGTCAAAATTCTCTACCCCTGGGCGCCCCCTCGGGGCGTCCGTGCACCAGACGACCCCTGGGGACCGGACATATCTGGTGCCCAATGGGCCAGGGGAAAAACCGAAAGCCCTTATCCGCCGCGCTCCCGGCGCCGGGTTCCCGGCGGTTTTATCTATCCAGGGAACGCGTTGGATTCCGGGGACGGACACCCCGACGTCAAGCGTCTCGTCGTTTTCTCGTCCATCGTGCCTTTCCCCAGAAGAGTAGAGAACCATGTACGGGAATCGTGGCCCCAGCGGCCCTCGTGAAATGTTCGACACCGTGTGCAGCGACTGCGGCAAGGCGACCCAGGTCCCCTTCAAGCCGACCGAGGGGCGCCCCGTCTACTGCCGCGACTGCTTCGCCAAGCACCGCCCGCCCCGGGAGGGCGGCTTCGGTGGCGGGCGCGGCGGTGGCGGCGGCTACGGTGGGGGCGGCGGACGCCGCTTCTAGGCCCAGATAGACGAGGGCGCGCAGCGCCCTTTTCGAACCTTTTCGTTTCACCCGTTTTCTCCTCCTGCGCGGGGCCGAGCTTAAGGCAAGGACGGCGTATCGCCCGCGCGTCATGAGCGCCAAGCCGAGCCAGCCCGAGGCGCCCGAGTTCATCCTGAAGCTCGAGACCAAGGAGGTCGAGATGGCGATGCTGCCCGGACCGGGCGTCTACGCCTTCGGCGCCGTGCGCCCCATGGGCCGCATCCGCGCCTACACCAGCGCGGGCCTCACGCCCTTCGCGGGCCGCGGCGCGCCCAGCGAGTTCCTCCTCCTGGGGCACGTGCACGTCGACGCCAACGGGCTCGTCTCCAAGGTCGAGGGGTTCAACGGCCAGGAGGGGGAGGCGTGGGCCAAGGCCGCGAAGGACAAGCTCGCCGCCGAGAACAAGCTCGCGCCCGGCGCCGTCGTCCAGCCCATGGCCCCGCTGCGGGGCTGCGCGTACACCGGCATCCGCTGAGGCGCGCAGGATCGAGCCTGCCCACGTTGATGGCATGGCAAGCGTAGACCGGCGCGCATGATCCGCGCCCTGAACCTCGCCCTCGTGGCGTGCCTGCTGATGACCTTCGCGCCCGTTGCCTCCGCCGCGCTGGAGGACCCGCCCCGCTGCAGCGGCAACCCCGGCGACCCCGCGCACGACGCGTGCCAGACCGCCGAGGAGCGCGCGTGGCCCTTCGTCGTCCTGGCGTTCGAGAACGTCATCTTCCCGGTCTACGACGCGGGCTACTGCGCGCTCAACGGCGTGGCGCCGAGCATCTTCACCGCGGGGTGCCCGCCGGGCCACTGAGTCAGTGGCCGTGGAAGAGCCGCTTGTGCATCCACTGCATGAGCCGGTCCATGTCCTTCATCGTGGGCTTGTCGAGCCCCCGCGGGTTCGCCTCCATGACGCTGTTCGCCCAGTCCTCCAGCGCGAAGGGCGGGTGGAGCAGCACGTCGTGGCGGAAGAACTGCGACATGCCCGCGCTGGGCCGGTTGAGATCCTTCGTCAGCTCGCGGCGCGCCTTGTCGACCGCGCGGGGCGAGAGGTCGGGCCGCGCCTTCGCGAAGCCGCCCAGGCAGCCGGGCGTCGCGTGCACGGGCAGGTTCGAGACGAACGCCGCGTATGCGACCGCGCCCTGCTCGAAGCGATCGCGGAAGAGCGGCTCGACGGGCTTGCCGCATGTCGCGCACAGGTCGCCCGTGGAATGATAGCCTGGCGTCCACTCGCCGAAGTGCTCGACCTTGCGCTGGATCTCCGGCGCGGCCTTCTTCTCCTCCTCGGTCAGCTCGCCCCAGCGGCGCGTGAGCGCCAGGCACTCCGCCAGCGCCGGGTTCGTGGCGCGCAACGCTTCCACGGTCGCGTCGCTCGCCTCGGCGCCCTGGAAGCGGAGCGTGCCGTGGTCGTGCTCGTCGTGATCGTCTTCGTGCTCGTCCGCCATGCGCGGCGCATCGCGCGATCCGCGTTTCAGCGTTCGGGGTCGGGCGAGCCCACCAGCGTGTGCTCCTCGACCACGTCGCCCTCCGGGTCGACGATCGTCTCCTCCACGATCTCCGCGTCGTTGTAGGTGGTCTCGGCGGCGACGACGGCCTCCTCCCACGCGGCCTCGTCGCTCATGCCGCGCGTCTTCGCCTCGGTGAGCACGTCGAGGAAGCGCGCCTTGGCCTCGATGGAGAGCGACTCCATGAAGGCGTTGCGCTGCATGAGCAGCATCTCTTCGGGCGTGTCGGGGGCGCCTGGACCCGGTTCGATCATGCGTCCCGGTCGGAGGCCGGAGGCACGCTCCTTCTGGCGGCATCCTCGATGGCGGCCTCGCCGTGCCGGGCGCCGTAACGCAGGAGCGCGAGCAGGATGAACGCGGCGTCCTCGCCGCGGGGCGTGAGCGCGTAGCGGGCCGCGGGTCCGGCGCCGTCCTTCCTCAGGATCCCGTGCTCGCACATCTCGGCGAGGCGACGCGAGAGGACGCGCGGCGTCAGGCCCGGGTTGCTGCGCTGGATGTCGCTGAAGCGCGTCAGCCCCGCGAAGGCCACGTCCTGGAGGATGGCGAGCGCCCACTTGTGGCCGAAGACGCCGAACTCCGGCTTGGCGACCTTCTCCGACACTATCCGCGCAGACCCTGCGCGCTTTATGGGTTTTCGGGGCATCTCGTCCGAAAGGTGCGACGATGACGCGACCCACCACCACGCCCGAGCGGCCCATCCACGGGCTCGGCCACACGGAGCTTGCGAGCACGGACCCTGCGGCCACGCGGAAGTTCCTCGAAGCCACGTTCGGCTGGAGCTTCGAGACGATGAAGGGGCCCGGGGGCGACTATCATGCGTTCCAGAGCCCGGGCGGTGGGCGCGGCGGCATCCGGCCCACGCAAGCGCACGAGCCGCCGGGCAGCATGAGCTACGTCACGGTCGAGGACGTCGACGCGGCGCTGGAGAAGGTGAAGCGCGGCGGCGGGGAGATCGTGCTTCCGCGCACGACGATCCCCGGCATGGGGACGTTCTTCTGGTTCAAGGTGCCCGGCGGCCCGATCCTCGCCGCCTGGAAGAGCGAGACGCGGTAGGTGGTCGGCATCCCCGTCCTCCGCATGAGCCAGGTGATCCGCCGCCCCGTGAAGGACGTCTTCGAGGCGGTGATCCACGTCGAGCGGTTCCCCGAGTGGAATCCGCGCAACCCCAGCGCGCGCAGGCTCAGCGAGGGGGCCATCGCGCAGGGCGCGAGCTTCGAGCTGGAGATCAAGGGGTTCGGCAAGGTGCGCCAGACGCTGGAGGAGTTCGAGCGCGACGCGCGCGTGCGCATCGTCCCGCACATGCGCGCGCTCGAAGGCGGCCACCGGTTCGTCTTCACCGCGCAAGGAGGCCAGACGCGGATCGACCACGAGCTCGAGATGCGCCCCCAGGGCGCCTTCCGCCTCATGACGCCGATGATGTGGCTGGTCGGCAAGAAGAACCTCCGCGAGACGGCGCGTCACCTCCAGCGCCACCTCGAAGGGCCCTGAGCCACCGCACGCTTCAAGAGGCCCACCCACGCTCGCGTCCCGATGACCTCCGACGAGAAGGTCAATGAGCTGCGCAAGACCCGCGAGCAGACGAGGCTCGGCGGCGGCCGCGCGCGCATCGAGAAGCAGCACGCGGCGGGCAAGCTCACGGCGCGCGAGCGCATCGACGTGCTGCTGGACGCCGGCACCTTCGAGGAGCTCGACGCCTTCGTGACGCACAACGTGACGCGCTTCGGCATGGACAAGACGCGGCCGATGGGCGACGGCGTCGTCACCGGCTTCGGGCGCATCGACGGGCGGCTCGTGTACGTCTTCGCGCAGGACTTCACCGTGTTCGGCGGCTCGCTGGGCCTCGCGCACGCGGCGAAGATCTGCAAGGTCATGGACCTCGCGCTCAAGAATGGAGCTCCCGTGATCGGCCTGAATGATAGCGGCGGCGCGCGCATCCAGGAGGGCGTCGACGCGCTGGGCGGCTACGCCGAGATCTTCTGGCGCAACACGGTCAGCAGCGGCGTGATCCCGCAGATCAGCGCGATCCTCGGCCCCTGCGCCGGCGGCGCGGTCTACTCGCCCGCGATCACCGACTTCATCGTGATGGCGGACAAGACGAGCCACATGTTCATCACCGGCCCGGACGTCATCAAGACCGTCACGGGCGAGGAGGTGGACTTCGAGACGCTGGGCGGCGCGAAGACGCACAACGAGCGCAGCGGCGTCGCGCACTTCCGCGCCGACGACGAGGAGGACGCGCTCTTCACGATCCGCAAGCTCCTCTCGTACCTGCCCAGCAACAACCAGGAGCGCCCGCCGCGCACCGAGTCGCGCCCGCCGACGGACGCCGCCGCGGCCGAGCTGGCGAAGATCGTGCCCGCCGACCCCAACCGGCCCTATGATATCAAGGACGTCATCACGCGCGTCGTGGACCAGGACAGCTTCCTGGAGGTGCACAAGGAGTACGCGCAGAACATCGTCGTGGGCTTCGCGCGCCTCGACGGCCACGCGGTCGGCATCGTCGGCAACCAGCCCAAGACGCTGGCGGGCGTGCTCGACATCGCGGCCTCGGTCAAGGCCGGCCGCTTCGTGCGCTTCTGCGACGCGTTCAACGTCCCGATCGTCACGTTCGTCGACGTGCCCGGCTTCCTGCCCGGCACCGACCAGGAGTTCCGCGGCATCATCCGCCAGGGCGCCAAGCTCCTCTACGCTTACTGCGAGGCCACCGTCCCCAAGCTCACGATCATCACGCGCAAGGCGTACGGCGGCGCGTACGACGTCATGAGCAGCAAGCACATCCGCGCCGACTACAACGCCGCGTGGCCCGGCGCCGAGATCGCCGTCATGGGCCCCGAGGGCGCGGTGAACATCCTCTACCGGCAGGAATTGAAGGACGATCCTTCGAAGCGCAAGCCGCTGACCGACGACTACCGCGAGCACTTCGCCAACCCGTACGTCGCGGCCGAGAAGGGATACGTCGACGACGTCATCGAGCCGCAGGAGACGCGCGCCAAATTGATCGCGAATCTCGAAGCGTGCCTGCTCAAGGAAGAGCCTCGACCGTGGCGCAAGCACGGGAACGTGCCGCTGTAGCGGAGCCGCGCTGGACGACCTCCGTTCGTCCGCGCCCCGACGAGCGCCCTGACGAGCTGCTGCTCGTCGTGGGCGCCTCGAACGCCTGGGACCTGGTCACGGCGTTCGCGGCCGAGCCTCAGTAGCGCACGTGCGCGATCTGGTTCACGTGCTCCAGCGCGTCCTCGACGGGCCCAGGCAGGATGATCGCGTAGGGCTGCGGCGCGCAGCTCGGGTCCCAGGTGTGCGACGTGGGGTCGCACTCGCCCGGCTGGCACTGCGGGTCGCTGGTGCTGCAGACGGGCGTGCAGTACGGATCGGTGTCGGCGTCGCAGTACGACTGGCACGGCCGGGGCGTGTACGTGCAGTGCGTGTCGCAGTTCGGATCGCTGCTCGGACTGCAGACGCCCGAGCTGTAGGCGGCGGCGGTGCCGGCGGCATGGAACGAGAGTCCGGCGGCCAGGAGGAGGGATGCAGCGACGATCAGGGGAAGCCTTCGCATGGTGGGGGTCACCATGCAGGCCATGCGGCGAGGAGGTCATGGACGCATGTTCGCGGCGACGTTCCGCACGCAACGCGCGCTCTGCCTCGGCGTCGCTCGTCGTTGCGCCGCAGCAGCGCGAGGTTGCTATCACCCTGCGCGTGGGCGTGAGCCTTCCCTGAGGCGTCACGATTCGACGATTCCGTTTCCAGCGCCATCCAACAAGGCGATGCCACGCCCCGCGCAACCTTGGGTCATGCGCCACACACGCATCCTCGGAATCGCCCTCGTGACCTTCCTCGCCTTCGCGGGCGGCGCGCTCGCGCTCGGCGTCACCCTGAACGCCAGCCACGGCGCCGACGTGAGCGGCCACGCCGTCTCCGGCCAGCACGCGGCCTCCGTCTCGGAGAAGGGCGTGGACGCGGTGACCGGTCTCGACGCGGGCGTCGCCAAGCTCGACGGCGCGGCCAGCGCGACGCTGCCGACGCTGCCCGACGCGCCCAGCCTGCCCACGCTCCCCAACGTGCCCTCCGTCTCGGGCGGCGCCACCGCGTCGGGCTCCGGCTCGGCCAGCGTGCCGGACGTCGGCGCGGCGGCCGTGGGCGGCGGCGATGCGGCCGTCAAGCTCGGCTGAGCCGTCGTGCTATCTTTTTCTTACGCCCACGGCGCGGGCGCGGCGTCCGCGTAGTGGCGCGCGTCCTCGGGCACGAGCGGCACGTCGAGCCACGACGCGCCCGGCCCGAGGCTCATCGTCCACATCGTCCTGTACGGCGAGCGGACCACGTAGTCGTCGGTGGACTTCACGACGAGCACGAGCGCGTGCCCGGCCGCGAGCCGCCAGTCGATCGGGTGCAGGTCGAAGGCGAAGACGTAGTCCGTGCCCGCGACCAGGTCCGCGCCGTGGTCCAGCGAGTCGCGGTGGCGCGCGTCGAGGAAGCCGCGCGAGACCGTCGTGCGCGTCCCGTCAGGCGCCTGGTCGTACAGCTTGATATCGATCTGCCCGCCAGGGAGGTTGCCGTTGGCCTTCAGGTGGATCGTCGGCGTGCCCGCGACGTGCATCGGCGCCGCGAGCGCCGGCGTGGCGAACGTCACGTGGTCGACGCCCTCGGTCTTCGCGTCCTCCTGGCCCGTGCCGGCGTCGGCCCACGAGACGGTGCCGGCCTGCGGCGTGGCGTTGGCGAGCTTGCCGCCCGGCGCGAGGAAGAGCCGTTGCGGCGCCGCGTCGATCGGAGGCCAGTCGGGCTCCGCGCGGAACTTGCCCATGTTGTCCTCGATGATCACCAGCGGCAGCGCGAGCGCGCCGTTGTCGCGGCCCAGGAGCCAGTAGTCGAGCCAGCGGTGGACGTACTCGTGGTACGCCTTCTTCGTGCCGGGCACGCCGTGGCCGTGCTGCTCCAGCCAGATGCGCTTCTCGGGGCTGCTGGTGAGGTTGGCCCACAGGAGCGGGAAGCCCGTCGTCGCGACGTTGCCGTCCTCCCAGCCCTGCGCGTAGAGCACGGGCACGGTGATGTTCTGCGCCTTGGCGTGGTGGTCGCGCGCGTGCCAGTAGGCGTCGTAGTCGTCCTGCGCGTCGTCCTCCTGCGCGTACTGCGCGCTGCACTGCGCGTCCTGCGCGCCCCCGGGCGTGCCGCCGCGGACGGGAGGCTGCGCGCCGATGACGCCCCAGAGGAGCGGGTCCGTGTCGCTGCTGCCCGGGAACGGATCGCCGTTGCGCCGGTGCGCGCCCAGCTCGAAGTAGTAGCGGTACCACTCGGTGACGGCGCTGATCGGGACGATGGTGGCCAGGTGCGGCGGCTGCCAGACCGCGGTCTCCAGCGGCGTCGTGCCGTCGTAGCTCGTGCCGATCATGGCGACCTTGCCGTTGCTCCACGTCTGGTTGGCCAGCCACTCGACGAGCGCGTAGCCGTCCTGCCCTTCGACCGGGTCGCCGATGGTCAGGCAGCCGCCGCTCTCGCCCGTGCCGCGCACGTGCGCGACCGCGACCGCGTATCCGTACGCGACGTACTCGGGCGCGTAGCCGTCGCCGAAGGGCAGCCCCTCATCGGCCTGGAGGCCCGAGGCGTCCTCGCCCAGGAGCGCGTAGGGCGTGAGCGTCAGCATGACGGGGAACTTGCCCTCGCCGTCGGGAAGCTGCACGTCCACGTGGAGCGGCGTGCCGTCCTTCGACGCGACGGTCGTCGAGATGAACTTGCCCAGCTTGTGCGTGGCCGTCGTGAGCGGCGCCTTGCCCGAGCCGGGGAGCGGGGCGCTCTGCGGGGACGAGGGGGCCGCGGAGAGGCAGCCGGCGAGCGCGGGGAGCGCCAGGACGAGGACGAGCGCGGCAGCCAGGCCACGATGCATGGGCGGGGAGCCCGGCCGGGGCTCCTAACCTTTGTTGCGCGGTCCCGCCGCATGCCAGAAGTAGCCGCCGGCGGCCTCGACCTTGCGCACGGAGCCCTCGCGCTCCAGCGAAAGGAGGCGGTCGGTCGCCACGTCCTCCAGCTCGTCGAGGACCTCGGCGATCTCCGCGGTCGCGAGGCCCGGGTTGCGGCGGATCAGGTCGAGCGCATCGGGCGGCGGCGTCTCCACGAAGCGCGCGCCGGCGGCGCGGGCGAGCGCGGCCTCGAACGCCTCGGTGGGCTGGAAGCCGCCCACGCCGATCTCGGTGCCCTGCGCGTTGCGGAACGTGACGGTGGGGAAGCCGGTGACGCCGCGCACGCGCGCCTCGGCCTGGTCGGCGTAGAACTCGCGCGTCGCCTCCTCGGTCTCGATGGCCTCGCGCAGCGCGGCGCTCTCCAGGCCGACCTCGGCGGCGAGCTTCTCCTGGACGGCGAGCTCCTCGATGTCGAGCCCCTCGACGAGCGCGGCGTAGCGCAGCCGCCGCAGGTAGGGCGCCGCGAGGTCGGGCGTGACGAGCGCGGCCGCCTTCGCGGCGATCCCCGCGCGGTTCGTGGTGCCGCTGTTCTTCTTGAGCACGACCTCCGGGTCGAGCGGCATCCCGCTCTGGCGGCGCGCCGCGGCGAACATGCGCGCGATCTCCTCGCGCGGGAAGTCGCGCGGCACGGGCGTCTCCAGGATCGCGCCCAGGCGCACCTGGAACTGCACCGCGGCGCCGTGCCGTTCGCGCAGCCGCCGGAGCTGCGGCTCGATCGCCCAGCACCACACGCTCCAAGGATCGGTGTAGTGCGTGACGACGACGGGCGGGGTCATCGCGGCGGCACGCGACCGGGGTGGGAAATCGGTTGCGGCACCCGCTTCCGCTTCCGATTCCTCTTCCGCTTCCGGAAGCGGAAGAGGAATCGGAAGCGGAAGGGGGTGCCGCCGTCATCCATACGCTCAAGCGCCCGCCCCAGGATGGCGCCCGCATGGCCGCCAAGAAGCCCGCGACGAAGCGCGCGAAGAGCACCGACCCCGGTTTCGAGACGCGCGCGATCCACGCCGGCCAGGACCCGGACCCCACGACCAACGCGGTCGTGACGCCGATCCACCTGACGACGACGTACGCGCAGGACGGCTTGGGCGGCCACAAGGGGTTCGAATATTCGCGCAGCGGCAACCCGACGCGCCAGGCGCTGGAGACGTGCATGGCGAGCCTGGAGGGGGGCGCGCAGGGCTTCGCGTTCGCCAGCGGCCTCTCGGCGCTCACGACCATCGCGATGCTGCTGGAGAAGGGCGACCACGTCGTGCTGGAGGAGAACGCCTACGGCGGCACGGTGCGCGCGTTCAACCAGATCTGGTCGCGCTTCGGCATCGACGCGACGTACGTCGACGCGAGCGATCCGGCCAACGTCGAGAAGGCGTGGCGCAAGGGCACCAAGATGCTGCTCGCCGAGACGCCGACGAACCCGAACCTGAAGCTCAATGATATCACGCGGCTCGCGAAGATCACGAAGGCCAACGGCGCGCTCTTCGTCGTGGACAACACGTTCGCCACGCCGTACCTGCAGCAGCCGCTCGCGCTGGGCGCGGACCTCGTGTGGCACTCGGCGACGAAGTACCTCGGCGGCCACAGCGACGTGATCGCGGGCGTGGCCGTCGCCAAGGACAAGGCGCTCGCGGAGCGCGTCAAGTTCCTCCAGAACGCGGCCGGCGGCGTGCTCGGGCCGTTCGATAGCTACCTCGTGCTGCGCGGCATCAAGACGCTCGCGGTGCGCATGGAGCGCCACAGCGAGAACGCGCTGGAGATCGCGACCTTCCTGGAGGCGCACCCCAAGGTCACGAAGGTCAACCACCCGTGGCTGGAGTCGCACCCCCAGACGAAGCTCGCGCAGGAGCAGATGCGCCTGGGTGGCGGCATGCTCTCCTTCGAGGTCAAGGGGGGCAAGGCGGGCGCGGTGCGCTTCCTCAAGGGCCCCAAGCTCTGGACGCTGGCCGAGAGCCTCGGCGCGGTCGAGAGCCTGATCTGCCACCCGGTCAGCATGACGCACGCCAGCGTGCCCAAGGAGATCCGCGAGCGCAGCGGCGTGACCGACGGCTTGCTGCGGCTCTCCGTCGGGCTTGAGGACGTGGCCGATCTGAAGGCGGATCTGGAGAAGGGCCTGGCGCTGGTGTAGCGCCCCGGCTCCCTACCGCCGTCAGTGAAGCTCGCTCCGTCGCGCTTCGCTTGCCGCCAACACGCGGTCACGCCAACACGCCAAGCGCCGGACGTTGGCGTGTTGGCGGCAAGCGAAGCGCGTCACCGGGGACCCAGGAAAAGACGGACGGGGCCGAGGGGAATCCTCGTTCAGACAGGAGGGAGGGGAGGCGCGCGCCGCGGAGAGGCTTCCGCCTGCCCGCGCCCCCCTCTTGAGCCTGCATACAGTTGGCTGCAGGCTTAGCGTTTCTCGGGAAAGAGTCTCAATCTCTAGAGTCGCCCGCGAGCAGGGCGTTGAGGTGCGGCGCGGGGCGCGCGTCGGCCGGGAGCTTGGCCTGGAGGATCGAGGCGCGGCGGCGGAAGCTGGGCGCGAGCCAGAGCCGGCGGCGGAAGGAGCCCTCCTCCTCGGTAAGCACGTAGAGGCGCAGAAGCTCCGGCACGTAGCGCTTGACCGTGGTCTCGCTGATGCCCAGCTCGCGCGCGATCTGGCGCGGGAAGGCGCCCGGGTGCGTGGCGACGTGCTCCAGGATGGCGCGCGCCTCCTGCAGGGCGAGGATGGCGAGGATCTCGCGCTCCCAGAGCGTGAAGTGCCCCTGCGTGTCGAAGTGCACGCGGCGCTTGCCCCAGAGCGTGGAGAGGACGTACCCCTCGTCCTCCAGGACGGAGAGGTGGTACATGACGGTGGGGTGGGTGAGGTCGAAGCGCTCGGCCATCTCGAGGATGTGGGCCGCCGGGTTGCGCTGGATGTAGTCGTACATCTGCATGCGCAGCGGGACCTTGGCCTCGTTCTTCTCGAGCCTCAGCTCCATGCCTCCATCAGGGGATCGCGTGAACAAAAACATTGTCGCCCGGGCCTTGACGCGTCGGCTCAAAGCTCGGGGATCGGGACCGATTCAATGCAGTTGGTCACGGAGTAGGAGAGCCCCGGCTTGTTGGGGTCGCTCTTGATGGACACGCAGTCCCCGTGCGGGTTGCTGTCGCTGTAGCTGGTCCCGTAGCCGGCGCCGGTGAAGTCGTACGCGACGATCAGGTAGCTCGTCCCGGTGGGCGTCATGTCGTAGAACGCGGGGGTGGTGCCGTCGTAGGCCAGCGCGAAATGCCCGTCGGGCTGGGCGCGGAAGACCGCGTAGTGCGTGGCGCCCACGACGGGGTTCCAGACCAGGAGGACCTTGCCGTCCGCGGTGCGGTACGAGACGACGTCGGAGGGGGCCCGCAGGTCGGATTGCTCGGCGCCCACGAGCGGCACGGCGAGGACCGCGCAAGCGACGAGAAGGATGGGGATCGTCCGCACGTCGAGCCTCCCGGGACCCGGAACGCCGCGTGGCGACAATAAACATTCCCACTCGCGTGGGGGACGACACTATGCTTATCGTGCGTCGAGCGCCTGGCTCGGCGAGGCTGGAGGGAGGTCGGCTGGGCTTCGAGAGGTGGGCCGCGTTGGCGCTCGCGCTGAGCGCGCTCCTCGTCGCCATCCCGATGGCGACCGCCGCGAACGCCTCTTCCCTGGCGATCGAGGGCCCCGCGCACGCGGACCTCGCCACGCAGGCCGTCTTCGCGCTCGCCGACGGGCGCGGCCTCTCGTGGAGCGCCACGGCCCAGAGCGTCGTCGTCGACCGCGCCTACGGCTCCTACACCAAGACGGACCACCCGGCGCTGAGCAGCTACGGCCCGACGCAGACCTCCACGCTCACCTTCCAGGACGCGGCCATTCAAGGGCTGGAGGCGCGCGAAGGGGGCGCCATCCTCGTGCGCGCCCTCGGCGCCTCGATCGCGGGCCAGGCCAGCATGCCCACCGGGCTGCGCGCCGTCGTGCAGGAGCAGCCCCGCTTCCTCGAGTTCGGCTCGGCGGACGGAACCGGCGGCGACCCGTCCACGCACTACTACATCGACGAGGGCATGCCGGGCCGCTACGTCGCCGCGACGCAGGATGGCCTCTCCGTCACGCTCCACGGCACCTTCCTCCTCGTGGCCTACGGCGCCGACTACGTGCTCACCTCCGAAGGGCGCACCATGACGATGCGCACGGGCCCGCAGGACGCGCAGTCCGTGGCCGGCGTCTCGCAGGGCACCGACGAGCAGGACCGCATCACGCTCGTCAACGCCACGCTCACGCTCGCGGTCCCCGGGCGCGCCACCCTCTGGACGACCGGCGGCCAGGTCGCCTTCACCGGCACGCTGGCGGCCGAGGCCGCGCAGGCGCTGGAGATCCAGGGATTGCGCCCGCTCCCCTCCCTCGCCGACGGCGCCGCGCGCTACCAGGGCGCCGCCACGCTGGCCATCGCGCCGGCGAGCGCGAGCGCGCTCACCATCGAGGGCGCGCGCGCCACGCTCCCCGCGCCCGCGACGCCCGGCGCCTCCGGCTGGGGGCTGCTCGTCGTCGCCGCGCTCACCGCGACCGCCATCGGCGTCGTCGCCCTGCTGCTCGCGCGGCGCCGCGCCCGCGTCGAGGACGACACGGCCGCCGCCCTGGCCGCGATGGGCGAGCGGCGCCACGCGGACGCGATCGCACCGCTCCAACGCGCGCTGCTGCGCCGCCCGCACGACGCGCTGCTCACGCTCGACCTCGCCATCTGCCTCGAAGAGGTCGGCCGCGTCGACGAGGCGCGCAGGCAGTACGAGGCGACGCTCGCCCGCGCGCCGGCCAACGCGGAGGCGCTCTACTACTACGCGAGGTTGCTCGCGCGCCAGCGCCACCTCGCGGAGAGCCACGCGCACCTCGCCGAGGCGCTGCTCCTCGACCCGCGCCTCGAAGAGATGGCGCGCCGCGAGCCGAGCTTCCGCGGGTTCACGGGCGTCGTGCCGTAGGCCCGGGTTTTCTACGAGAAACGGCGCCCACGTACCTACGGAATGGTCTTATATTGGACGTCGCATCGGCGCCGCGTCCGGAGCGTGAGAAATCCGTGGCGGAAGCGACGGTCGGGAGATACATCCCGATCCTACTGATGGCCGCGCTGGGCTTCGTGATCATCTTCGTCACGCTCGCGCTCACGAAGCTCATCGCGCCGCGGCGGCCCACGGCCGGATTCCTCTCGACCTACGAGTCGGGCGAGGTCCCCGTCGGCAACGCGCGCGGCCCGATCGACGTGCAGTATTACCTCTACGTCATCGTGTTCCTCATCATCGACATCGAGGCCGTCTTCCTCGTGCCCTGGGCGCTCCGGTTCGCCGGGCTCGGCGCGGCCGGCATCGTCGAGATGACGATCTTCGTCGGGCTCGTCCTCGTGGGCTGGCTCTACGCCTGGAAGAAGGGCGCCCTGGAGTGGCAGTCATGAGCAAGATGATCACCCAGATCGGTGACGTCGACGCGATCCCGCCCGAGAAGGATCCGAACTTCATCGTCACGAACGTCGACAAGCTCCTGAAGTGGGGCCGGTCGAACTCCCTCTGGCCCCTGGGCTTCGGCCTGGCCTGCTGCGCGATGGAGATGTTCGCCACCATCGGCTCGCACTATGATATCGCGCGCTTCGGCAGCGAAGTGTTCCGCTCCTCGCCGCGCCAGGCGGACCTGATGATCGTGCCCGGCACGCTCACGAAGAAGATGGCGCCGCGCGTCAAGAAGCTCTGGGACCAGATGCCCGAGCCCAAGTGGGCCATCGCGATGGGCGCGTGCGCCACGTGCGGCGGCCCCTACCAGAACTCCTACTCCACCGTCATGGGCGTCGACAAGGTGCTCCCCGTGGACGTCTACGTCCCCGGCTGCCCGCCGCGCCCCGAGATGCTCCTGGAGGGCCTCATCCGCCTGCAGGAGAAGATCCGCGCCGACCCGCGCATCTCCCCCGGCCTCGAGAAGTACGTGACGCGGAAGGTGGCGTAAGTTGGCGCTCCCTGACGCCGGCAACGTCGAGGACTACACCGAAGCCGAGATGATGGAGCTCGTGAAGCTCAACGAGACGGACAAGTCGAAGCTCACGAAGAACCAGAAGGCGGCCATCGCGCGTTACAACTTCAAGAAGAACAAGGGCGAGCCGATCCCGTTCAAGGGAAGCGGCGTCGCCGCGGCGCCCGCGCCGGCGCCCGCCGCCGCAGCCGCGCCCGCGGCCGGCGGCGATATCATCTCGCTGCTGCCGCCGGAGATCCAGGCGCTCGCCAAGCGCGACCCGGCCACGCTCTCCAAGGACGAGAAGATCGCGCTCGCCAAGGCCAAATCGCAGGCCGTGCGCGCGCAGGCGGCAGCGGGCGGCGCGCCCCCCGCGGCCGACAAGCCCAAGGGCCCGAGCCCCGAGGAATTGGCCGCGCAGAAGGCGCTCACGTTCGACCACGCCAAGCTGCTCCAGGAGCGCTTCGGCGCCGCGATCACCGGCTGGGCGATGATGACCACCATGCCCTACGCCACGGTCCAGGCCGAGCGCATCGTGGACGTGGTGCGCTACCTCCAGATGGAGATGGGCTTCGACCAGCTCCGCGACCTCACGGCGACGGACTACCCGCCCGACCGGCTGGAGGTCGTCTACAACGTCACGCGCCACGAGCCGACCCGCGCGCACATCGCGCTGCGCGTCAGGCTCCCGCGCCCCGCGCTCCCCGAGCTGCCCGAGATCCCCACCGTGACGGGCGTCTTCCAGGGCGCCGACTGGCTGGAGCGCGAGGTCTACGACCTCTTCGGCATCCGCTTCACCGGCCACCCGTACCTCGTGCGCCTCATGCTGCCCGAGGGCTGGGTCGGCCACCCGCTGCGCAAGGACTACGACGTCAAGAAGGAGCAGTTCGTGGGCCTCGACGAGCGCGGGAATGATATCGTGTCCTTCAGGAGTGAAGACGGATGGTGAGCCCCGCGCCCCTTCGCCACCCGACGGCGCCGACCCACGGCAGCCACGGCCAGCGCCTCGTCATGATCAACATCGGCCCGCAGCACCCGGCCACGCACGGCGTGCTCCGGCTGAAGGTCACGCTCGAAGGCGAGATCATCCGCGACGTCGAGCCCGTGCTGGGCTACCTGCACCGCGGCGTCGAGAAGCTCTTCGAGGACGGCAGCTACCTGCAGGCCATCCCGCTCACCGACCGCCTGGACTACCTCGCGGCGATGCACAACAACTACGCGCTCTGCCACGCGGTCGAGACGCTCATGGGCGCCAACGCGCAGGTGCCCGAGAAGGCGCAGTACATCCGCGCCCTGACCACCGAGGTCCAGCGCATCGCGAGCCACCTGCTCTGGCTCGGCGCCTTCGCGCTCGACATGGGCGCGATGACCGTCTTCTGGTGGGCCGTGCGCGACCGCGAGGGCGCGATCGCCCTGCTCGAACGCCTCAGCGGCGCGCGCCTCACGTACAACTGGTTCCGCATCGGCGGCGTCAAGAACGACCTGCCCCCCGGCTGGCTCGAGGAGTGCAGCCGCTACGTGCGCTACATGCGCGTCCGCATGCAGGAGTACGACAACCTGCTCGTGGACAATGATATCGTCAAGCTCCGCACGGTGGGCGTCGGTCCCCTCACGAAGGCGATGGCGAAGAGCTACGGCTGCTCGGGCCCCATGGCGCGCGGCTCCGGCCTCGACTGGGACCTGCGCCGCGACGAGCCGTTCAACCCCGTCTATCAGAAGATCAAGTGGAAGGTCATCACGCGCACCGAGGGCGACGCCTACGCGCGCTTCATGTGCCGCATCGGCGAGATGTACGAGTGCCTCGACATGCTCGACCAGATAGTCGCGCAGTGCCCCGAGAAGGGCGAGTACATCAGCCCCGAGATCGGCGAGGGCCCGCGCCAGCACCGCGTCAAGCCCCCCGCGGGCGAGGTCTACGCGGCCATCGAGGGCGCGCGCGGCGAGTACGGCTGCTACATCGTGAGCGACGGCACCAACCGCCCGTACCGCTTCAAGTGGCGCGCGCCGACGCTGCACAACATCATGCCGCTCAACGACATGGTGCGCGGCCAGAAGATCCCCGACCTCATCGTGGGGCTGGGCAGCATCGACATCGTGCTCGGCGACATGGACCGGTGACGCGACATGGTCTTCTCCCTGCCCGACGCCATCGCCCACCTGCTCTACGACAACGTCGGCTTCTTCAGCCGGCACTACTGGATCTCGTACGGCATCGCGTGGTTCGTCATCGCGTTCCTGCTCCTCAACTTCGTCATGGCCGTGGGCGGCCTCATGAGCTACCTCATGCGGAAGTTCATGGCGCGCGTGCAGACGCGCATCGGCCCCAACCGCGTGGGCCCCTTCGGCCTCTTCCAGTTCCTGGCCGACGGCATCAAGATGGTCGCCAAGGAGGAGGTTCGCCCGGCCAACGCCGACAAGTGGGCGTACCGCATCGCGCCCTACCTCGTGCTGCTCCCCGTGATGATCGCGGTCGCGCCGATCCCCTTCGGCGAGGGCGTCCTTCTCTCGGACCTGCGCTTCGGCTTCCTGTTCATCATCGCGGTCTCGGCCATCGCGCCCATCGGCGAGATCGTCGCAGGCTGGGGCTCCAACAACAAGTACGCGACCTACGGCGCCGTGCGCGCCGCCTCGCTGGACGTGAGCTACGAGATCCCGATGGTCCTCGCGGCCGTCAGCGTCGTCCTCCTCGCGGGCTCGCTCTCCACGCAGCAGATCGTCGCGCACCAGCAGCCCCTCTGGTTCATCTTCCTCCAGCCGGTGGGCGCGTTCATCTTCTTCGTGTGCGCGCTCGCCAAGGCCGGCGTCGTGCCCACGGACCTCGGCGAGTCCGAGTCCGAGCTGATCGCGGGCTGGTTCACCGAGTACGGCGGCATGAAGTTCGGCATGTTCCAGCTCAACGTGTTCTTCGGCGTCGTGTTCATCTCGATGCTGACGGCCATCCTTTTCTTCGGCGGGTGGAGCATCCCCTTCCTCACGAGCGCCGTCGTCTTCGGCATCGACTGGCTGCCGCTCCTGGGCGTGCTCATCTTCCTGGGCAAGACGGCCGTGCTCACGATGATGGTCCTGCTCACCTGGTTCACGCTGCCCCGCCTGCGTCCCGACCAGTTCCTGACGCTGGGCTGGAAGGTCCTCTTCCCGCTCTCGCTGCTCAACCTCGTCGTCACCGCGGGCGTCGTCTACTACCTGGGGGTCGGTTGATATCACGCGCATTCCCGTCGTCGGCATGGCGAAGGGCTTCAAGGAGACGCTCAACGCGTTCTTCAAGAAGCCCGTGACGGTCGAGTACCCCGAGGAGTTCCGCGACGTCCCGGAGAACTACCGCGGCCGCATCAAGGTCTACATGGACCTCTGCGTGGGTTGCACCACCTGCTCGCTCGTCTGCCCCAACGCGACGTGCCAGATGGAGGCGGTGGACTACCACCACCCCAAGAACAAGCGCGCCATCTTCCCGCGCATCGACGTCATCAGCTGCATGTACTGCGGGCTCTGCGAGGAAGCCTGCCCCACGGACGCGATCCGCCTGGAGAAGGAGTTCCCGGTCTCGATGTACGACCGCAGCCTGTTCGACTACGACTCCTACGAGATCGCGAAGGACCAGGGCCAAGTGGACCTGGAGCGCGCGAACGCCGGAAAGTGACCTCATGTTCCTCGAGATCGCGTTCTTCGTCATGGCCGCCTGGATCCTCGTCTCGGCCATCATGGTCCTGCTCACCCGGGAGCTCGTCCACGCCGCCGTCTGGCTCGCCAGCATGATGGTCGGCGTCGCGGGCATCTTCATCACGCTGGGCGCCGAGTTCCTGGCGACCATCCAGATCCTCGTCTACGTCGGCGCCGTCATCACGCTGATCCTCTTCACGGTCATGCTGACCGTCCCCGAGGAGAAGGTCGACTTCCTCGACGAGGTGTACCTGCCCCCGGGCGTCACGATCGAGAAGATCGACGACCTCCAGAAGGCCGTCCCGGCCTTCGGCGGCGTGGGTCCCTACAAGGACCTCGACACCACCAACCCTCGCCGGCCCCTGAAGGCGCCGCCCACGCTCTATGGCGTGAGCCTCGCGGACAACGAGTACGGCACCGACCAGACCGACCGCTCCAAGGAGGTCTCCAAGTGAGTTCCCCCGCTGAAGTCAACGAGGCGCCGCAGGCGCCTCAGCTATCACGCGCCGAGAAGAGGGCAAAATCTTGGCAGGAGACCAAGACCGACTTCAAGTGGGCCACGGCGCTCCTCTTCGCCCTCATCCTCGCCATCAGCGGCTACCTCTGGTCCTCGTGGAGCAAGATCCCGGCCGGCGAGGAGAACCTCAACGACATGACGGACGGCATCTTCAGCACCGGCGGCACGCTCCTCGTGCCCTTCGAGATCCTCTCGGTGCTGCTGCTCGCGGCGCTCATCGCGGGCGTGGTCATCGCGCTGCGCGACCCCGGAACGGACGAGGAGGCGCGCTGAATGGTCGACTTCACGATCCAGACCTCGTGGTACTTCATCCTCAGCGCCGCCATGTTCGGCGTCGGCCTCTATGGCGTCGTGACGCAGAAGTCCGGCATCCGGCTGCTCATGAGCATCGAGATCATGCTCAACGCGGCCAACATCAACTTCGTCGCCTTCGGCGCGATGTACGCGCGCCCCGAGGGGTTCGTCTACGCGCTGTTCGTGATCGCCATCGCCGCGGCCGAAGCCGCCGTGGGCCTCGCGATCTTCGTGAACCTCTTCCGCGTCCGGAAGACGATCGAGCTCGACCAGATCAAGTCGCTCCAGGGGTGAACTCCGCATGGCCTTCATGACCTACGCCTGGCTCATCCCGGCGCTGCCTGCGCTGGCCGCCGTGCTCATCACGCTCTTCGGCAAGCGCCTCCCGTCGTCCTCGGAGAAGGGCGGCTGGATCGCCGTGCTCCTCGTGGCGCTCGCCGGCGCGCTCTCGCTCGCCGTGTTCTACGAGGGGCTCAAGATCAACCCCGTCGGCTGGGACGCGCCGTTCAAGGCGAGCTTCGAGTGGCTGCGCGTGGGCGACTTCCACGTCGACCTCGGTCTCTACGTCGACCCGCTGACGATCTTCATGCTCTTCACGGTGGGCATCCTCGTGACGCTCATCGCGCTGTACTCGACCGGGTACATGCACGACGAGGGTCCGGGCCGCCGCCGCTACTTCGCGGAGCTGACGCTGTTCATCACCGGCATGCTGGGGCTCGTGGTCGCGAGCAACTACCTCATGCTCTTCGTCTTCTGGGAGATCATGGGCCTCTGCTCGTACCTGCTCATCGGGTACTGGTACCACAAGCCCAGCGCCGCCAGCGCGGCCAAGAAGGCGTTCCTCACGACGCGCGTCGGCGACGCGTTCTTCCTCGTGGGCCTGGGCATCCTGTTCGCCTCGTTCCACACGCTGAACTTCAGCGACCTGTTCGACCCCGCGTTCTTCGCGGCGCACCCGATCGACCACAACGTGCTGCTGCTCGCCAACAGCTGCATCTTCATCGGCGCGGTGGGCAAGTCGGCGCAGTTCCCGCTGCACACGTGGCTCCCCGACGCGATGGAAGGTCCGACCACGGTCTCCGCGCTCATCCACGCCGCGACGATGGTCAAGGCCGGCGTCTACCTCGTCGCGCGCAGCTATCCCCTCTTCGTGCGCACGCCCGAGCTCCTGGTGGCGGTCGCGGTCATCGGCGGCTTCACGGCCATCTTCGCCGCGAGCCTCGCCATGACCAACTGGGACCTCAAGCGCGTGCTGGCGTACTCCACGCTCTCGCAGCTGGGCTACATGTTCCTGGGCCTCGGCGTCGCGGGCGCGCTCTTCTGGGCGAAGGGGAACCCCGCGGGTGCGATCGCGACGGTCGCGTTCACGGGCCTCACGGTCGCGATCTTCCACCTGTTCAGCCACGCGTTCTTCAAGGCCGGGCTGTTCCTCAGCGCCGGCGCCGTCGGGCATGGCTTCCACGGCACGGAGAACCACTACGACATGCGCCAGATGGGCGGCCTCCGCAGGATGATGCCCGTCACGTGGTTCGCCATGCTCATGGGCTGCATCTCGATCGCGGGCATCCCGCCCTTCTCGGGCTTCTTCTCCAAGGACGCGCTGCTCGCGGCCGTCTTCGAGGCGTACACCGCGAGCGGCCAGTGGGTCTACCTGCTGCTCTACGTCGTGGGCGTGCTCACGGCCGTCATGACGGCGTACTACATGTTCCGCCTCTACTTCCTCACCTTCGAGGGCGAGCACCGCGGCCCCGCGTGGTGGACCGAGTTCCGCCGCAGCCGTGGCGAGACGCCCGGCGCGGAGGTCCACTACGTCCCGCCCGTGCCCGCCGGCGCGCACGGCCACGTCGAGCACGTGGACGACCACGGGCACGCGCACGCGCCGCACGCCGGCCCCGCCGGTCCCGCGTCGATGGCGCACGCGCACGACGACCACGACCACGAGGAGCACGGCCACCACCACGGCCCGCACGACGGCAACTGGACGATGAACGTCCCGCTCGTCGTCCTCGGCCTCTTCGCGATCCTCGGCGGCTTCCTCGCGCTCGCCATGGCGGGCGGCTCCTTCGGCGGCCTCATCCACCCGAGCGACGCGACGGCCGCGGCCGCGGGCGTGACGCCCGACGCGGAGACCCACGAGGGCTTCGTGGGCGCGCTCGTCGCCCCCTTCGCCGAGTGGACCACCTACGTCAGCATCCTCGCGGCCCTCATCGGCATCGTCGCGGCGTGGATGATGTGGGGCCCCGGCAAGGCGGAGCAGAACATCACCGTCGACAGCGAGGCCAGCGGCATCCGGCGCGTCTGGCAGAAGCGCTACTACGTCGACCAGGCCTACGACACGGTGTTCGGCAAGTACGTCCTCCGGCAGGCCGAGATGGACGACCGCTTCGACGCCGAGGTCATCGACGGCGCCGTGAACGGCATCGCCACGGTCAACGAGCGCGGCTCCGACCGCATCCGCCGCTGGAACACCGGCAACGTGCAGGACTACGCCCTCACGATGCTCTTCGGCTTCATCGTCATCGTGCTGATCGTGATCTACGTGCCGCAGCTCCCCACCCTCTGGGACAACATCAGCCAGCGCTTCCAAGCCATCTTCGGGGTGATCTGAGTGGCCTTCCCCATCGTCACCGCGACGCTCGCCTTCTCCGCGCTGGGCGCGCTCGTCACGATCTTCCTGGGCCGCACGCAGAAGGCCGCCAAGTGGATCGCGCTCGTCGCGAGCCTCGTGCCCCTCGTCCTCTCGGCCTACGCGCTCGTTGCCATCATGCAGGGCAACGCGCCCGCGGGCAACGGCTGCGCGGACGGCGCCGCCACCAATGCCGCGTACAGCTTCGGCGAGTGCTACAACTGGGTCCCGAACCTGGGCATCCACGTCATCTTCGGCCTCGACGGCATCAGCGCGCCGATGTTCTTCCTCACCGCGCTCCTCGTCACGCTGGGCATCGTCTTCGCGTGGGACGAGGCCAAGGCGCCGAACCGCTTCTTCGGCATGCTGCTGCTCATCAACGTCGCCGTGATGGGCGTCTTCGCCGCGCTCGACCTCTTCCTCTTCTACGTCTTCTGGGAGCTGACGCTCATCCCGATGGCGTTCCTGATCGGCATCTGGGGAGGCCCGCGCCGCCGCTACGCCGCGATCAAGTTCTTCGTCTACACGTTCGTCGCGTCGCTGGTCATGTTGCTGGGCTTCATGGCGCTCTACTTCGCCACCGGCACGCACAGCTTCTCCTTCGAGCAGCTCCAGGCGCACGCCGGCACGCTCTCGCTGGTCATGCAGCGGGGCATTTTCCTCGCGCTCTTCGTGGGCTTCGCCACCAAGTTCCCGGTCGTGCCGCTCCACACGTGGCTGCCTGACGCGCACGTCGAGGCGCCCACCTCCGGCTCGGTCATCCTGGCCGGCGTGCTGCTCAAGCTCGGCGCGTACGGCCTCATCCGCATCGCGCTCCCCTTCGCGCCGCTGGGCGCCCAGTGGGCCGTGCCCCTGATGTTCGTCATCGGCGTCCTGTCGATGATCTACGCGGCGCTCATCTGCCTCGTGCAGCGCGACTACAAGCGCCTCGTGGCGTACTCGTCCATCGGCACGATGGGCCTCGTGCTGCTCGGGATCGCCGCCTCCGTTTACACGGGCAACCCGCTGGGCCTCGTGGGCGCGAACTACATGATGCTCGCGCACGGCTTCATCAGCCCCGCGCTCTTCATGCTCTGCGGCATCCTCGCCCACAACCTCGGCACGCGCGACATCCCGCTGATGGGCGGCCTCGCCGACAAGCTGCCGCGCACGAGCTTCTGGATCGTCGTCTTCAGCATGGCGGGCCTCGGCCTTCCCGGCCTCGCGGCGTTCGTCGCGGAGTTCCTCGTCTACAGCGGCGCGTGGGCCGCGTTCGGCTGGCTCGTGTTCATCCCGCTGCTCTACCTCATCATCAGCGCGGGCTACTACCTGTGGGCCGCGCAGCGCGCGCTCTTCGGGCCCTTCGTCGAGCGCCCCGGGGTGGACTACCACCACGCCTACGACGTCCACTGGTTCGAGCTGACCGCGCTCGTGGTCCTCTTCCTGTTCACGCTCGCGTACGGCGTGTGGCCCAAGCTCCTGACCGAGATTCTCGACGCGCCCGTGCGCTCGATCCTCGCCGCCGTGGGAGGCGCGTAACATGCAAACGAACCTCACTGCGCTCGGCTCGTCTGCCATCTCAAACGCGGACGTTCTGAAGATGGAGGGCGTTTGAGATGATCACTCCGGACTACGCCGCGCTCCTGCCCGCGTTCATCCTCGTGGGCGTCGGCGCCCTGCTCCCGCTCATCGGCGCGTTCCGCGCGCGCCCCGGCCTGCTCGCGGGCATCGCCACCCTGGGCATCCTCGCCGCGGGCGTGCTCACCGTCGGCTTCGTCACCGGCCTTCCCGGCGCCACTTGGCTTCCGAAGGTCGGCCCCGCCATCCCGCCCGTCATGAGCTTCCAGACGCTGGAGATGACGCCGTTCGTCGTCCTCTTCGACCTGGTCTTCCTCGCGGTCGCGCTGATGGTCGTCCTCGCCAGCCCGCGCTACATCAACAGCCGGCACCAGGGCGAGTACTACGGCCTCATCATCCTCTCCACCGTGGGCATGATGATGGTCGCGGCCAGCGTCGACCTCATCACGCTCTTCGTGGGCCTGGAGCTGTCGAGCTTCTGCACGTACGCGCTCGCGGGCTTCTTCAAGCGCCGCCTCGACAGCAGCGAGGCCGCGATGAAGTACTTCCTCATCGGCTCGATCAGCAGCAGCCTCGCCATCTTCGGCATCTCGATGGTCTACGCCCTCACCGGCGGCACGAGCTTCGCCTCGCTCGCGAGCCTGTGGGGGACGCCGCTCCAGCTCAACGGCGGCGGCACGTCCACCATCGGCGCGCAGCTCCTGGAGGGCCGGTTCACGCTAGGCGTGTTCGTCTGGGGCCTGCTCCTGGCGGGCTTCGGCTACAAGATCGCGCTCGTGCCGTTCCACAACTACGCGGTGGACGTCTACGAGGGCGCGCCCGACACCGTGAGCGGCTTCATCGCCGCGGGCGGCAAGCAGATGGGCTTCGCGGCGCTCTTCAAGGTCTTCCTCGTGGGCATGTTCGCGGTCAAGCTGAACTGGGACCTCATGGTCGGTTTCATCGCCATGATCACGATGATCGTGGGCAACGTCGCCGCGCTCCAGCAGACCAACATCAAGCGCATGCTCGCGTACAGCAGCATCGCGCAGGCGGGCTACATCCTCCTGGCGCTCGCCGTGGGCACGCCCTACGCGCTCGCGGGCGGCCTGTTCCACATCGTCACGTACTCGTTCATGAAGGCCGGCGCCTTCCTTGCGCTCGCGGCCGTCGCGACGTGGGGCATCGGCGAGGAGCTCTCCGACTGGCGCGGGATGGGCCGCAAGGCGCCCTTCGTCGCGCTCTGCATGACGCTCTTCATGCTCTCGTTCGCAGGCATCCCGCCGCTCGCGGGCTTCGCCAGCAAGTTCGTGCTGTTCAGCAGCGCGATCCAGGCCGGGGTCGCGGCGACGGGTCCGTGGTACGGCTACGCCCTGTTCTACTTCGCGCTCGCCGTCGTGGGCATCCTGACCAGCGCGATCAGCCTCGTCTACTACTGGCGCGTCATCCGCGTCATGTACATCGAGGAGGGCGAGGGACGCCGCATGCAGGTCGCGCCCAGCGCCGCCATCGCGGTGTTCATCGCGGCGGCCGGCACGGTCGTCATCGGCCTCTACCCGACCTTCGTCTACAACTTCGCCGCCGACGCCGCGACACACGTTTTCACGGCGCTGACGGGCGGGTTCCCGTAACAAGAGAAGAGGGGAAGCGAGGGAAGAAGGGAAGACGGGAACAAGGGGCCCTTCTTCCCCAGTTCGCTTCTTCCCTCGCTTCCCCTCTTCCCTTCGTCTTCGTCGGCGTCAGTTGCGCCGGTCCAGGTGGTTGTGCAGCACCGTGATGCACTGATCGGCTTGGAGCGAGACGGGCCCGAGGCTCACGCTCGCGACGGCGCGCGCCTTGAGCAACGCCGCCTCCTCGGGCGTGAAGCCCAAGTGATCGCCGAGCACGAACGTCGCCCGCGCCGGGATGCGCGCCGTGGCGACGTCCTCGCCCGCCTCGTCGAGGATCACGATGGGGTCGCGCAGCGCGTCAAGCAGCTCCGCGAGGTCCATCACGGCGACGGAGATGCCGGGCGTCGAGGCGGCCCACACGGGCCCGGTGGTCGGCGCGCCCAGCGCCTTCTCCAGCAGCAGGGCCGAGGAGCGCTCGTCCGGGTTCGCGTGCTGGAGCCGCGCGCCGTCGAACCGCACGGCCTTGGGCGGCGTGGGCGGCCCGAGGTGCAGCGTCACCAGCTCGACGTCGGGGCGCAGGCCGTGGCTCACGAGCAGCGCCGCGCCGACGCAGCGCGCGAGGATGTCGAGCCGGCCCCCCGTGCCGGAGAGGTCCTTGTGCGAGAAGCCCGGCGCGCTGGCGGCCTTGTGTCCGATCACGAGGAAGCGGCGCACGCGGGCGGCACGCCGGGCCGGGGGCATGAGGGTTGGGCTCCGCGCATGGGGGCTCGGCGGCCTGGCACGTCGGCGGCGCCCGCGCGGATGTCGCGTTCTGCCGATGCGCGAGCGACCATGGAGCGAGAGGCCTCATGAGAGCGGCGCAGGATAGGGCCGAATGAAGTCAGGTTCTGTTACGCGACCCTCGGATCCTACGGCCACGTCCGAGCTCGTCGCGAGGCTCTTCGGAAAGCCTGGAGCGATGGCCGCCGTCGCCAACGTCCTCATTCTCATCGGCCTGCTCGTGCTGGCCGGCTACGCGTGGAGGCACAGCTTCTACGCCATCCTCGCCATCAGCTTGGGCGCCCTCGGCGGCCTGGTGCACGAGCTGGCGCAGAGCAAGGGAACGATCTTCCTGCCTCAGAAGCGGTCGGATGGCGAGTTCTATCTCGGATCCATCAGCGGCGCCATCCTGGGCGCGGCGGCGGGGGCGCTCGCGGTGCAGACCATCCTCACCACCGCTGCGGCACCCGCCACGTCCACACCTGCGGCACCGATCCTGGTGGGAACGGCCGCCGAATACCTGCTCGCGTTCACGGCCTTCGCCGGCGGCTTGGCGCTCAAGGGGATCGCGGAGGCGATCACGACCACCGTCCCCGCCGATCCGACTGGCCCGCCCACGCGCCAGGATCTCGTGGACGACGTCAAGATCCGGAAGCTTGAGGAGGCGAACGCGGCCGCGGCGCTCACGAGAGCGCAAAACGCCCTGCGTTCAGGCCCCTGAGTCCGAGGGCCGGCGGCGAAGGCTCATGACCCAGGCCCCGTCTGCCCGCGCATGCGCGCCGCCGCGCTCCTCGTCGCGCTCGCGCTCACGGGCTGCCTGGGCGGAAGCCCGGGCCTCGTGGGGAAGCCCGTGCCGGCCTTCTCGCTCGTGACCAGCGCGGGCGAGCCGGTGAACGAGACGACGTGGCTGGGCCAGTACGTCATCCTCGACCTGATGGCGACGTGGTGCGCGCCCTGCAAGGTCGAGGTGGAGCACCTGAAGGACGTCCACGCGCAGTACGGCGATCGCGTCCCGATCCTCTCGATCGACGTCGACCCGACCGAGTCCTCGCAGCAGATGGACCGGTTCTTCCTCGATCACAACGCGACGTGGCCGCGCGCGTTCGACTTCGACGGCAAGGTCGGCCGCGCGATCGGCCTGGGCATCCCGACGCTGGTCATCGTGGGCCCCGACGGCAAGGTCGTCTACCAGCACGAGGGCGAGGTGGACGTCGACACGATCCGCGGCGTCGTCGGCGCCGCCCGATGCGACGAACCGAGCTCGTGCTTGTGACCCTGGAGGAACCCGAGAACCCGCGGACCCGGGAACCCGATTCTCCCATCGGGTTCTCGGGTTCTTTCCCCGGGGTCACGCAAGACGCTCACGGGGAGTGCGCCGCTGCCGCGTCGGCGAGATCCTTCCAGACGTTCGCGCGCTCCTCGTGCAGCTCCGCGATCTCGCGCTCGACGCGGTGCAGCTTCTCCTCGAGCCCCTTGATCTTCTCGGTGAGCTTGTACACGGCCTTCGAGGGCGCAACGCGGGGCGGCACGTCGGAAGGGCGCGCGGGCGGCGTGAGCACGAGGCGCAGCGCGGAGACGTCGGCCACGAAGCGCCGCTCGCGGGCCGGGTCGGGGATCTCGCGCGCGAGGCCCGTCTTCACGAGCAGGTCGAGGTGCGTGCGCACGGGCGAGGGGTCCGTGCCGACGCGGCGCGCGACCTCGCGGATGTGGAGCGGCTCCTCCGCGGTGAGCAGCGTCATGAGCACGCCCAGCCGCGTGCCGCTGGAGAGCGCGAAGCACGCCTCGGTGAACCGGTGCAGGTCGCCCTCGGGGGTGAGGATGCGCTCTCGGGTGCCGAGCATGCGATGTGCGATGGTGCGCACGACCATGAGGTTTGCCCTCCGCTCCACTCCAGCCACGGAGGACACAGAGGGACGAGAAAAGTCGCCTCTGTGTCCTCCGTGTCCTCTGTGGCTGGAGAGGGAGATCCGGCAATCTTGAAGCGAGAGCCATCCACTCCAGCGCGCATGGACTGGAGCGCCCTCCGAGACGAGTTCCCGACGCTCCAGCGCAAGACGTACCTCAACACGTGCTCGCTGGGCGCGCTGCCCCGCTCCGGGCGCGAGGCGGTCAACCGGTTCCTCGACCTCTGGGAGGAGCACGGCGCCTCGGCGTGGTACCGCATCTGGCTGGGCGAGGTGCAGGCGACCCGGGAGAAGCTCGCGCGGCTCATCGGCGCGCGCTCCGACGAGGTGGCGATCCTGCCCAACGTGAGCAGCGCGCTCGCGGTGCTATCATCGTGCGGGCCGCAGGGCGGCAACGTCGTGTCGGCGGAGATGGACTTCCCCACGATCCCGTATGCGTGGATGGCGAGGCCGGGCTTCGAGGTTCGGCTGGCGCGCAGCGCGGACGGCGTGCGCACGCCCGTCTCGGCGTACGCTCCGCTCGTGGACGGCGAGACGCGCTGGATCGCCACGAGCCACGTCTTCTACACCAGCGGCGCGATCCAGGACGCGCCCGCGCTTGCTCGGCTCGCGCACGAGCGCGGCGCGAGGCTCCTGCTCGACGCCTACCAGGCGACGGGCCAGCTTCCCACGGACGTGCGCGCGCTGGGCTGCGATGTGTACGTGACGGGCGGCCTGAAGTGGCTCCTGGGCGGGCCCGGCGTCGCCTACCTCTGGGTCAAGAAGGAATTGCACGCTGAGCTGACGCCCACGATCGCGGGCTGGTTCGGCCACGCCGAGCAGTTCGCCTTTGATAGCACGGCGTTCCGGGCGCACGCCGACGCGCGGCGCTACGAGATGGGCACGCCAGCCACGGCCGCGGTCTACGCGGGCGGCGCGGGGCTCGACGTGATCCTGCGCGCGGGGCCCGAGGCGATCCGGCGGCGCACGTCGGCCCTGGCGCGCGACCTGTACGAGCGGCTGGCCGACGCGGGCTACGACCTGGCCACACCCGAGAAGGAGGACGAGCGCGCGGGCATCGTCATGGTGCGGGCGAAGGACCCGCCCGCTGCGGTGAAGGCGCTCGCGCAGGAGGGCATCGTCGTGGACCATCGGCCGGGCCGCGTCCGGGTGTCGGCGTACTTCTACAACACCGAGGCCGAGGTCGAGCGTTTCGTGGACGCGCTGCGCCGCGTGGCGCCTCCCCGCGCGTGAATCGACGCTCCGGCGTCAGCCTACTTCTGGGGTCGCGCCGAGGCGGGCTCATGCGCATGCTCCACGCTTTGCTGGTCGCTGGGCTGCTCGTGATCGCTTTCGCGCCCCTTGGCGGCGCGGCAACGCGGCCCGCTTCCATCCCGCCCGACGGGCCCGCCGGGCCGACCGTCAGCCTGGCCGCCATCAAGAGCGGCGCCGTCGGGGCGAACACGATGATCACGACCCAGCAGGCGACCGTCACGTCGATCTCGTGCCCTTCGTGCGACGAGGCGACGGTCGCCGCCGACTTCTGGATCAAGGACGCCAGCGGCGCGACGGTGCGCGTCCACGTCCCCAACACGTGGCAGGCGACGTTCAACGTGAAGAAGCAGAACTTCGTGCCCGCGCCCGGCATGCAGGTCGTGGTGCAGGGCGTGACCGGCCTCGCCAACGGCGAGCGCCTCATCACGATGAAGCGTTTCGGCGAGATCGGCCACCCTGGCCCCACGGTGCACGCCTACGAGGTCGCGGCGGGCAAGTTCTCCAGCGGCACGTACGTGTGGCTCGACCCCGTGAAGGTGCTCAACCGCGGCCACTGGGACGACGGCGACTACTCGTGGGACGTCCGCGACCCCGCGGGCGGCGGGATGGTGCACGTCGAGCTGTCACCGCCGTACAACGGCCAGCTCCACCTGCCCAACCTGGGCGACACCGTGGCGCCCTACGGCCAGGTGCGCTTCGACCCGGACCACAACTGGTGGGAGCTGCACCCCGTGCGCTGCTGGAGCCACACCGAGTGCGTGCCCACCGCCGCGGGCTATCTGCTCAACGGCCCGCCCGCGGGCACGCCCGCGACGACGAGCACGAGCACCGGCTTCTACGAGCAGGGCGGCCCCGTCCCGCTCGCCACGCCGCTCTCCTCCACGAGCAGCAGCGGCACGGGCGTCACGACGACGGGCGGCTTCTCGCCCAACTTCCAGAAGACGCTCCACGCCAACAACTGGTGGGTCGAGGTCGGCGTCACCGCCAACCAGCCCGTGACCGCCGTCGAGGCGAGCGTCAACGGCGGCGCGTGGACCTCGCTGCCGAAGACCTCGTGGGGCACGTGGGCCAAGTCGTTTTACGTGGCGACCGGCTCGCACGTCCAGTTCCGCGCGCACAGCAGCACGGGCGCCACCGCGACGAGCGTCTCGTACACGTGGCCTTGAGCGGGGCTCAGGGCTCTGGACTCAGGGCTCGGGGCTCCCGGTTTGCCGGAGAGCCCCGAGTCCTGAGTCCGGAGCCCAAAGTCCCGTCTATCCGACGATCCTGATATCACGCCGCGCGCTGGTCAGCTTCTCGTAGCCATTGCGCGTCACCACGACGTCGTCCTCGATGCGCACGCCGCCGATGCCGGGGACGTAGATGCCCGGCTCGACCGTGACGACCATGCCTTCCGCGAGCGTCCAGTCGACGCGCGGCGAGAGGGCGGGGCCGTCGTGCACCGCGAGCCCGAGCGAGTGGCCGATGCTGTGGATGAAGCGCCCCTTCCAGGGGCTCGCGTCGATGACGGCGGCGGCCGCGTTGTGCACGTCGCCCCCCTTCGCGCCGGGCCTGATCGCGGCGAACGCGGCCTCCTGCGCGCGCAGCACGGTGGCCCAGATGTCCTCCATCTCCTTCGTGGGCTTGCCGTACATCCACGTCGAGGTGAGGTCGCTGGCGTAGCGCTCGTACCACGCGCCGAAGTCGCAGAGCACGAACTGCCCCTTGTGGAGCGGCACGTCGCCGGGGTGGTAGTGCGGCTCGGCGCTTCCTTCGCCGAAGCCCACGATGGTGTCGAACGAGGGGCCGGTCGCGCCGCGCTTCGTCATCGCGTAGCCGATCTCCGCCGAGAGCTCGAACTCCTTCATGCCTTCGCGCAGCATGCCGGGGATCGCGTCGCTGACCTCGCTGACGATCTTCGCCGCGCGGCGGATGCGCGCCAATTCGATCTTGTCCTTCACGGCGCGCGCGTCGGCGAGCGGCTGCGAGACGTCGACCAGCTCGACGCCGGGCGTGGTCTCCTGGAGGGCGAGGTAGTCGGCCGCCGTCGTCTCGGGCGGGTTGACGCCGACCTTGGCGTGCCCCTTGCAGACCTCCGCGAGCCACGCCTTGCGCTCGTCGTTCCGCGTGAACGTCGCGATGCGCGCGTCCTTGGCGCGCCGCGCGCTCGTCTCCTCCAGCCCGGGGACGAGCAGGTCCAGGCTTCCGTCGCGGTGCAGCGCGACGGCGCTCCGCTCGAACCCGCCGCCGGCCACGAGGTCGGTCGCGTGGAAGAAGGCCATGTCCTTGTGCTCGGCCACGCTGTTCTGGAGCAGGATGAGGTCGACGCCCGCGGGGGCGCGCTCGAAGATCCGCAGCACGCGGTCGCGCATGCCACCCGCACGCGACGCAAGGACCATGAGGCTATCCCAAAATCCACCCTGCGTGGGCGAGCCGCGCGTCTCGACGGTCGAGCTATTCTTCGACCTCGTCTTCGTCTTCACCATCACGCAGCTCACCTACCTCATCGATGGCGCGCGCACGCCGCTCGACTTCCTCCTGGTCCTCGTCGTGCTCACGATCGTCTGGTGGCACTACGCCGGCTACGTGTGGCTCACCAACGCCTCGGGCGCGGCGGACGCGATGCGCCTCGTGCTGGTCGCCGCGATGGCCGGCTTCCTCGTGATGGCGATCTCGCTCCCGACGATCTTCGGCGCGGGCGGCCTGCCCTTCGGCCTGGGCTATCTTTTCATCGTCGCGCTGCACCTGGGCGCGTTCCTCTGGCAGGGCGGCCGGGCGGCGTGGCGCGCGGTCGCGGGGCTCGCGGTCATCAACCTCGGCGTCGCGGCGCTCGTGCTCGCGGCGGCGCTCGTCCACGCCTCGTGGAGCTGGGCGTTCCTCGTGGCGGGCGTCGCGCTCTTCGGCGTCTCCACGCTGGTGCGCGTCGAGGGGGGCTTCTCCGTCCGCGCGGGGCACTTCGCGGAGCGCCACGGCGCGGTCATCCTCATCGCGCTGGGCGAGAGCGTCATCGCCATCGGCACGGGCGCTGCCGCGGCGGGCGGCTTCGGCGCGTGGACGCTGGGCGCCCTGGTCGCCGCGCTGGCGGTCATCGCCGCGATGTGGTGGGCGTACTTCGACCGTGACGACGCGCGCGCCGAGCACGCCCTCTCCGCCGCGCCGCCCGAGCAGCAGGCGCGCAAGGCGCTCCTGGGCTACTGGTACACGCACCTCCTGATGATCGCGGGCATCGTGCTCGTCGCGACCGGCGTCAGGGGCGAGGTCGCGCACCCGGCCGAGGCCGCGCCGCGCGCGGGGTGGCTCCTGGCCGCGGGGCTCGCCGCGTTCCTCCTGGGCAGCGTGGCCTTCCGCCGCTCCTTCGGCCTGCGCCCCCTGACCACCCGGCTCGTGGCCGCGCCCGCCATGCTCCTCGTGGGCCTCGCCGGCCTGGCGCTGGGCGGGCTCGCGGTCCTGGCGCTCGGGGCGCTCCTCCTGGGGGCGCTCTTCGCGTGGGAGCGGGCGTACGCCTAAGCGTGCCCGCCAGCATGCCGGCTCGTGGACCCCGAAGCGTTCGCGCAAAGCTGGCTCGCCGCGTTCAACGCCCATGACCTCGACGCGATCATCGCGCACTACGCGGAGGACGTCGAGCACAGCTCGCCCACCGTCGTCCGCCTCTTGGGCGAACCCTCGGGCGTCGTGCGCGGCAAGCCGGCCCTCCGCGCCTACTTCGAGAGGGCGCTCGCCAGCGCGGGCCCGGGGCTGCGCTTCGAGCTGACCCGCCTCTACGTGGGCGCGCACGGCGTGACGCTCCTGTACAACCGCTCGGGCGGGAAGCTCGTCGCGGAGTCGTTCTGGCTCGACGGGCGCGGGCTCGTCCGGCGCGCGTTCGTGGCCCACGCGGACCCCTGAGCCCAGGATCCAGGGGCCCTCGTTCAACGGTGACACCCGAAGCGTTATCTCTTCACATCGTGCCTCGGCCCCTGAGGCTTCCATGCGCTCCCAGGTTGTGCTCCTTGCCGTCCTTCTTGCCCTCCCCATCGGCCTGACGCCCGCCCGGGCCACGGCCCCCCTGCAGGTCGACGCCGGCCAGAGCGCCTTCGTCCTGGACGGCGGCAGCGTCTCCGTCGTCGGCGCGGTCGCCGGCGGCACGCCCCCCTACGCCTACGCGTGGGACGTGGACGGCTCCACCGCGGGCCTCTCGGCGCCCACGAGCCTCGTCACCAGCCTGGACTCGTCGGCCTACGCCACGGGCGACCACAACGTGACGCTCACCGTGACGGACCATGACGGCACCGTCGCCTCGGACACCGTCCCCTACCGCTTCTCCGACCGCACGTCAATCCTCGACACGGTCGTCTCGTTCGGCACGACGGGCGCGGCGTTCGATGGCTTCGGCGTGGGCCCGCGCGTCTCCACCGTCGGCGCGCAGTCCAGCCCCTTCACGGTCGCCACCGGCACGAGCCGCCTGGAGGCCGAGCTGGACTGGAGCGACTCCACGCTCGACACGTTCACCTTCGACCTCGTCGACCCCAGCGGCGCGCACCAGGGGACCTACCAGGGCGTCGCCAACCCCGTCGGCCCCCAGACCATCACGGTCGACGCGCCCCTCGCGGGCTCGTGGCACGCGCTCGTCTCGACCAACGACTCGGCGCCCACGGAGACCGCGCACGTCTCGATCCTCGCCACCGGCGCGAAGCCCCTGCCCGACTTCTACCCGCCGCTCCAGGAGCAGTGGGGCACGAAGGACACGCAGACGCTCCACGCCGCCCCCGGCCTGGGCGTCGCCCCCTTCACGTACAAGTGGGACACGGACAACGACGGCGTCTACGACCTCACGGGCAATGACGTCGCGGCCTCGCTCGGCGTCGGCTCGCACACCATCCGCTCGCGCATCATCGACGCGGGCGGCTGGCGCAGCGAGGGCGGCGTCCCCGTCCTCGTGCACAGCAGCGACCACGCCTTCTGGGCCAACTGCGGCGGCGACCTCCGCGTCCCCAACTGGAGCATGGAGTTCAGCGCGACCGGCGGCACCTGCTGGATGCACGACGGCCACCACACGTACTTCATGGGCGGTGCGACGTACAGCCTCGGCCGCATGGACGGCTCGCTCTACAGCGTCGAGCAGATGTTCGCCCCCTCGACCGACGTCGACGCGAACCTCCAGACGAAGATCGCCATCGAGGCGAGCCTGGACGGCCTCACCTGGACCTCGCTGGGCAGCGCGAGCTACGACCTGCTCAACGAGCGCCAGGGCGTGCCGGTCCACCTCGTCGGCTCGGGCCAGCACTTCCGCTTCTTCCGCTTCCACGAGCCGCTCTCCGCGAGCCAGGGCCTCTCGGGCTACCTCGACGGGAGCGACGTGGTCATCGAGGCGAACGACGTCTCCGCGGCGCCCACGCCCGCGCTCACGACGCAGACGAAGGAGCTCAGCTGCGCGAACAGCCAGATCATGGAGGCGTTCTTCACGACACACCCGTGCACGTTCGGCGGCGTGGACCGCTACGACTCCGCGTCGTTCTTCCACACGTACGTCGCGGGCGACGGCGCGAACCTCACCGCGATCGGCGGCTCGTTCACGCTGGCGCCCTTCCGCAGCGACGACTGGTACCAGGGCCACGAGACCGCGCCGCTCACGACGCTCGCCTACGTCCAGGTGAGCGCCGATGGCGTCCACTTCACGAACGTCGCCTCGGTCACCGCCACCTACGGCGTGCCCGCGTCGTTCCACGTGGACGTTCCGGGCGGCACGAGCGCGACGTTCGTCCGCGTCTTCCCCGAGTACCACGCGGACTTCAACGACGACTTCGCCAACGCGCCGCTCCACCACACGCGCGGCTTCATCCTGGCGTCCAACGTGACGCTGACGGGCGACATGCCGTAAGGACGCCGAGGGAAGCAGGGAAGAAGGGAACTGGGGAAACAGGGGCGGACCCCGTCTTCCCCAGTTCCCGTCTTCGCCTCTTCCCGTCTTCCCTTCGTCAGCCGGAGCACGCCTTGCCCGCCACGAGCGCCAGCTTCGCAGGCGGCGCGGCGGAATCACCCTGCGCGGCGACATGGAGCGTCCACGTGCTCTGCGCGGCGGCGGGGCTCGGGTCGGCGTGGAACGTCCAGACGCCGGCGGCGGGCGCGTCGAACGACGTCTCCAGCGAGACGGGCGCGCCCGGCTGCGCGGATTGCGGGTCGAACGCGAACGTCGTCGTCTTGCCCGCGGGCGTCGTGACGGCGAGCGAGTAGGCGCCCGCGCCACCGGGGCCCGCCGCGTCGCCGCCGAAGGTGATCGCGAGCTTCGTGGCGCCCTCGGGCAGCGCGAGCGCCGCGTCGGGGCAGTGTTTCGCGTCCGTCTGCCGCGGCGTGGCGCCCGCCGGGTCGTCGAGGGCGGCCGCGTACCCGAGCGGCGCGTCGGCGCTGAGGTTCCACGGCGTCGTCGCGGGGGCGGCCTCGGCGGGCGGGGTCGCGTTCGGCGCGGCCTGGGGAGACGTCGCTTTGTTGGGCGCCGTCGCGGGCGCCGCGGGTGCGGTGGCGTTGGCCGCGGGCGCCGGGTCGGGCGTGGCCTGCGCCGGGGCGGGGGTGGGGTCGGTGGCGGCCGGCGTCACCGGGTCGGCGGGATGGACGCAGCCCGCCAGGAGCGCGAGCGCGAGGACAAGGAGAGGGAGGCGCATGGCCGCCGAGCCGGCGCGCCGCTCCTAAGCAGGCTGGTCGCTTCGTGGAAACGAGCCTTGGCGCAGGGGCGGCGCGGCGCTGACGTGGAGCGTGACGCCCGCGGCCTTGAACGCGGCGCGGAGCTGGCGGAAGAGGCGCTCGTAGTAGCGCGCGTCCTGCACTGCCTCGACCACGGCTTCCTCCAGGGGCGAGCCGGCGACGCGCGCGCGGAGCACCGGGACCACCGTGTCGAGGTAGCGCCACGCGAGCGCCGTGACCTCGCCGACCTTCGCCTCGCGGAACGCCTCCGCCACGTCCGCGGGGCGCACGCCGCCGCTCAACGGGTAGCAGGGCGCGAGCATGGCGAAGGTGTCGAGCCCCGCGTCCGCGAGGTCGCGCAGCGCGCGCAGGCGGCCTTCGATCGACGGGGCGCCGGGCTCCACGAGCCGCCGCGCGGCGTCGTCCAGCGTGGGCACCGACATGCCGACGCTGACGTCGGAGAACTGCTGGAAGAGGTCGACGTCGCGGCGCACGAGCGGGTTGCGCGTGAGGACGCGGAGCGGCCAGTCGGCGCGCGATAGCAATTCGACGCAGCGGCGCGTGATCTGGTGCGTGCCTTCGACGGGCTGGTACGGGTCGGTCGCGCTGCTCAGGAACACGTCGCGCGGCGCCTTGCGCTTCAGCTCGCGCGCCAGCACGGTAGGCAGGTTGCGCTTGACGATGACGTAGCGGCCCCAGCGCTCGCGCTCGACGTGGGCGACGTCCGGGACGTAGCAATAGGCGCAGTCGTGCGAGCAGCCCATGTACGGGTTGAGCGACCAGGGCTCGCCGGGCATGCGGCAGAGCGTCAGCGCGCTCTTGGCGTCGACCTCCTTGACCTCGTAGCGGCCGAACTCCGAGGGCGGGAGCAGCGCGGCGCCGGGCGCGAAGGCGAAGAGCGAGGCCTGCGAGAGCGGGCGCGCCCTGGAGAGGACGCTGTGCCGTGCGTCGTCGGCCGCGCGCATCGTGGAACGGGAGGCGCCTCCCGCCTAAGGGAGCTTCAGAGGGGCTCGCTGAAAGGACTCTCGGGCGGCATCGAGGCCTGGAGCGTCGAGACGATCTGGTCGGTGTCCACGTTGAGGATGACGTTCTCGCCGAACGTGGCGACGCGCTCCGCGCCGATCTGGATGCGCGGGCCGCCGTGCGCGTCGAAGAGCCCGTGGCGCGGCTCCGCCATGTTGAGCCGGTCGGCCACGTCGCGGCGCAGGCTCACCACGAAGCCCGAGACGCGCCAGGTGCGCGGGTCGATGGCCGCGTCCTCGATGGTGCCCAGCGTCGTGCCCATGCGCCCGATCACGCGGCGCCCCTTGATGTCGTCGAGATGGATCTCGTCGTTGCCGAAGGCGGGACTGTCCATGGCGACCGGTTCGCGGGAGATGGGGAATGGGTGTTGTCGCCGCAGCGTCGTTGCTTCGCGGGCTCGGGGCTCTGGACTCAGGGCTCATGGCTCCGGAGCCTTGAGCCCTGAGTCC
>JAXDQU010000103.1:0-8376 GCA_034667685.1 Thermoplasmata archaeon
GGTGTTGTGGGACGGACGCGCGCGCCCCCGCCTATTGTTCTCGGTGGTGATTCAATCATGGGAACCGTCGGCTTCGCAGGGTTGTTCCCGGCACGCGCGATCAGGCTGGAATCGCGAACGCTCGTCCTTACGCTGAGCGCGCAGGCCGCGCTCCTCGTGCTTCACGACGACGACCGAATCTTCGCGGACCTCGTACCGGCCCGCTCCAAGAGGTGGTCGTGATGGAGACGCGCCACGCGGCAGCGTGGCTGGACGCATACGAGGGAGCGATCGTCGCCGACATGGCGGGCGACGCTCTTGACGAAGCGGGCGTGAGCTCGTGCGCGACGTGCGAGTACCTCGACCCGCGCCAATGCACGAGGCCACATTGCCCCTGCCTCCGAGTTGGATGCGCCGCGCGGAGGCGACGATCCTGCGCGTAAGCCGCAAGACTCGCACGAGCGCCCTGCGCAACCGCCCAGTGGGCGGCACGCTGAGCGACAGTCGCCTCTACCGCGGCAGCGTCGAGGAGTTCTTCCGCAAGGAGAGGTCGGCTTGACGCTGCGCTCGCGGATCCTGCGCTGGCTCTTTCCCGGGATTCCCCTGCGCGACCTGGCACCGGATCTTCCCGAGCCCGAAGAGGCCGAGGAGGAGCCAACCGCGCTCGCGGCGTGCTCCTGTCGGGCCTGCACGTTGCGCATGGGCGCGCACCTCGCACCTCCGTTTCCCCACGTCCGTGTCGTGGGCGACTGGGCGAGGCGCGCGCGCTGGCGTGAGCGGGACGACTGGTAGGATCGCTGCTCGGCGCGATTCGGCTCTGCCGTCAAAAGCACCGCGGGGTCCAGTAGTGCACGTTCGACTTCCCGACCTGAACGCGTCTCGCCCAAACCACGATTGCCGCACGTCTGGGCACAGCCGGGCGGCCACGCGGGGGCAAGGAAACGCGTCTCCGAGTGGTGATTCATTTGAGTTCGACCAACACATCGCAAATTGCCAGCAACGCGAACCCCGGCATGCCCGGCAGCGCCGCCCAGGCGGCGGCCGATGCTGCCCGTCGCCGACGGAACGAAGAAGCGCTCCGCGCCGAACCCTGCTGCGTCTTCGCCAACGGCCGTGGTAGCGCGGTGGGCGCGTGCGACGTGCAGCTGCTCAGCGGCGTGGCGGACGGTCGAGAGCGCAGGTGGCGCGTCTTCGCCTATGGGCTCATGCGCACCTTCGACGTGACCGCACCGGACGAGCGCGGGGCGGTCCTGGCCGCGTGGGAACTCTTGCGCCACGAGCAGGAGGCCGTCGCGTGGACCTGAGCGCGCGAATCTTCCGCCTCGTGCCGCCCGAGGGGGAAGTGCTCGTGGAGGCGATGGCGAACGAGCTTCACCTGCCGCACGGCACGGTCTGGGCACACCTGCGCGTGTTAGCCCACCAAGGGAAGGTGGACCTTTTCCTCCTGCCGGCCCGCGCGAGCCGGGGAACCGGCCACATCGACGTCCCCAAGTTCGAGGGGGCGATTTCTTGAGCCGCTGGGGGGTGTGCCCTCGCTGCCGCGGACCCGAGGGGCGCCGAGGGGCTCACGCGCACGTCGGCTGCCGTCGGTTCAACACGGGCCCGTGGCCCCGATCTCATTTGCCCAGGTGAATCACATGGAAACGCGCGAGAAGGCCTACGTCGTGAGATACACGTTCACGAGCCCAACCGTCGAACGCGTGGTGCGCCAGCAGCGCCACTTCATCGTGCTCCAGGCCCTCGTGCCGGGGTGGCCCGAGCGGCGCTTCGAGGTGCAGGACGAAGCAATCTTGCCGGCGTTGCGCGAAGAGGGCGTCCCCCTCGAGACCGAGGATCAGGAGGTGGTCGAACTGGTCACGCCGAATTCGTGGTTCGAACGAGTCGCCGCGTTCCTCGCTTCGCTCCCGCCCGACGTGCGGGAACGGGTGAGTATCGACGCGTGGCGCAACGCGCACGCCCGCACGTCCATGACTCTTGGCATCCGCGAGCACGACCGCGCGAAAGCGCACCTGGAGGAGTTCTTCCGTGAACAGGGTGTGGAATATATCGTCTCGTGCGGCACGGAGCTGAGCGCGAGCGCGTGCCAGCCCATCCCTCCCGACCGGATCGCCCGTCTAACGGGGGCGCGAACGTGAGCCTGTTCGGTCCCATGCTTCGCTCGGAGCCGTTGGTGCGCAACAAGGAGGTCCTGCGCGCCTCGTACACGCCCCCTCGGCTCCTGCATCGGGAGGCGGAGGCGCGGGCCTTGGCGCGCGTGCTGGCCCCGGCTCTGCAGGGCGCTCGCGCCAGCCATGTTCTCGTCACGGGCCGGCACGGCAGCGGGCGCTCGGCGCTCGTGCGCTACGTCGCCAAGGAGCTTTTGGCCGCGGCGGCTCAGCAAGGCTTGGCCGTCGCGGTCGTGCATTTGGATTGCGAGCTCGTGGACACCCCGTACCGCGTCTTGGCGCATGTGGCGAACCACTTCATTTCCGGCTGGACGGAACGGATTCCGCCCACCGGACTTGCCACGGGCGAGGTGTACGAGCGCCTCCGCAGCCGCATGGACGAGGCGGAGGCCGCGTGCGTCGTCGTCCTCGATGGTCTCGACCGATTCGTTCGCAAGAATGGCAGCGGCGCGCTCGCCAGCCTCTTCACGCTGGCCGACGGCTTGACGCGGTCTCGCCTCTGCGTCGTGGGGATCGCCGAATCGGGGGAGTTCCTCGACTGGGTCGATCCCTTCGTCAAGGAGCGTCTAAGCGAGGCGTCCCCGATCAACCTCGCCCCTTACGACGCGGCTCAATTGCGCGCCATTCTGCGCGAGCGGTCGACGATGGCGCTGCGCGAGGGCTGCCTGGCGGAGGAGGCATTCGATGCGTGCGTGGACGCCGTGTCGAGGAATAGACACCTCGCGCACGGCCTAGGCGTGCTGCGCATGGCGGCCGAGCTCGCGGAGCAATCCGGGGAAGGTCGCGTCCGCGTCGAGCATGTCGTTGCGCGAGATGCCTCTCCAGACGCAGCTTGTCCTTCTGAGCTGTATCGTCGGGGCCGAGGCGACCCACTTTCTCACGACGGGCGAGGTGTACGAGACGTACCGCGACTTGACGCGCCGGGCGCATGTGGACGGACTCACCAGGCGCCGCGTGGCCGACCTCCTCGACGATCTCGACGCGGCTGGCGTGCTCCAGGCGCGCGTCATCTCGCGGGGTCGCTACGGTCGGACGAGAGCCATTGGGTTGCGCGCGCCCGCAGCCACCATGCGGGATATCCTCGCTGAGGACCCCGTCATCGCCGCCCTCACCGGACTGAAGCCGAATCGCGCCGGCAAAGCTGGCGTGGTCGAGCCATAGGAGGCACTCATGATCGACCTCTCGCGCGCGCCCTGGCGCCGCGTGACCCTTCCCCTCGATCCCCCGCAGCCCATGCGGGCTCCGCCGCCGCCCGCGGAGGTCGTGGTCCGGCGACGGGACGCCGTTCCGGGCAGCCTGACGTTCCGCGCCAAAGGCGAGGCCGTCGATGTCGCGGCGATCTCCCTGCGGATCTCGGCTATGAGCCGCGCCTCGCGCGCACGGGCAACCCCGTCGCGCGCTCCTCGACCCGCGCAGCGGCGCGTATCGGCGAAGACGGTGCTCAACTTGCTCGCGCCCGGGCCGCTCACGATCACCGAGCTCCACGACCGGGTTGGGAATCTCATGGGCCTGATGGCTACGATTCACACGCTCCAAGCGAGAGGCAAAGTCGTCATGGTGGGCGAGCGCGTCATGCGCACGGCGCACAGCGTTGTCCCGACAGATCCTGCGCTCCTGCTGCGCGTCCTGGCGAAGCATGGGAAAGCCATAGCGCCTGCCAAGCGGTCGAAGAAAAGAGTTCGCCCGCCCATCAAGGCGACCTTGCGTCCGCCGGTGAAGTCGAGGCATCGGCCCGTCACAGCTCAGAGCGTAGAGCCTGGCACGTGGTCTGAGATCGTGGAGCGCGCGAAGGAGCGTATCGCACGCGAGCGCCTCACCAGGGCTTGATATCCTTCTGGAGGTCGTCGTCTTGACGGATCAGGCTAGCAAGGGCAAGTGGAACGCCTACGAGTACGTGACCCAACGCCTTCTCATGGAGTTGGAGTCGGGGAAGTGCCCGTGGCAGTCTCCGTATCTTGCCTCGGGAGAACACAGGTCGCTTGCGACAGGGCAGAGCTACAACGGGATCAACACGCTGCTCCTGACGATGGAGGCGATCGCGCGCGGGTTCGCGAGTCCGTGGTGGAGCACGCTGCGCGCCGCGAACAAGCTGGGCGGCAGCGTCCGCCGAGGGGAACACGGAGCGAAGGTGTTCTTCTTCAAGCCCGTCGTCACGAAGGAGAAGGACACGGAAGCGGAGGAGGAGGAAAAGCATCGGCGACTCGTGCTGCGCGCGTACACGGTCTTCAACATCGAACAGCTCGACGGGATCGTTGCGCCGGCCGCGCAGCCGCACGCCGTGGATGTTGAGCCGCACGCGGCGGCCGAAGCCATGTGGGCCTCCTACGCGGCCAACGGAGGGCCCGCGCGGAAGGAGCACCGCGCCGGGCCCGCGTTCTACAGGAGGGTGGACGACGTCGTGTCCTTGCCCGAGCCGGGCCTCGTGACGAGCACGGAGGAGTATTACCTCATGCTCTTCCACGAAGGCGTCCACAGCACGGGCCACGAGTCGCGTCTCTCGCGCGCGGGCATCCGAAAGGACGATTACGCACCCTTTGGGAGCCCCACGTACAGCCAGGAGGAGCTTGTGGCGGAGATGGGTGCGGCCATGCTCGCCTACCGCGCGGGCTTGGAGCTGCCCTGGTCGAACTCGGCGGCGTACCTGCGCGGCTGGTACGAGAAGCTGCGGCAGGACAAACGGTGCGCCGTCTTCGCCGCCAAACAAGCGGAGAAGGCCGCGCGTTGGATCCTTGGCGAACGCGCCTTCAAACAACCCAATGCTCCCAACGCCGAGGATTTTACCGAGGTAGCCGCGTGAACCTCACGCCAGAGGAAGTCGAGGCCCTCTTGGCTTCCGTTGAAGGCGACGGCCGACGCGTTGCCTTCTCCTTGCTCTGTCCAGCATGTCAGCAGCGGGTCCCCTTCGTGCGGAACCTGGGACAGATTGGCATTCACCCCGACCCCCGCGGCGACTTGTGTCGCCTCTCGTTTCTGGAAGTGCCCGAGGCTCGCGGCTTCGAGCCATTCCGCGATCCGGACGCAGTCATGTCGTGAGGGGAGAGGAACGACGGTTGAGGCATTGGAGGCCGCCATGCGCCAGGTTCGATTCCTGTTGCGCTGCGGCTTCGCCCCGAGCGTCTATCGCGACGAGTGGGGCCACGTCGTCGAAGTGTCGTTGTATTGCGAGCGGACGCGGACGGGCGCCTCGTGGATGAAAGGCAACGTGCCGCGGCGCGAACTCGAAGCTCTCGCTCGGTACGCGACGCTGGCCACGAAAGTTCGGACGCGCAGGAAGTGGCCCGATGTTTCGCTCGCTCCCTGAAGGCTCCAGAGGAATCTCATGACTTCGACCAAGCAAGAGAATGTGGGCAAGGGGCTGGCGTGATGCCACGCGCCATGACCCGCTACGTGCCCACCTGCACCGCGCAGGGATGCGGTAAGCCGCTCCACGGGTCCGACCTCGCGCGTGCCCGCCGGACGAACGACTACAGGTGCAAAGCATGCCGCGCCGAGAAGGACGTGGATCATGACGACCAGTGAGCCACCCGCGTGGTACGCGCGTCAGGAGGAACTGAAGGCCGCGTGGCGCCAAGCACCCGAGGCTGCGTGGCGCTACGAGCAGGTCCACGAGCCTCAATGGCTGGAGATCAGCGAGGCATCGTGGCATGAGGCGCTAAACGTTCTGCCACCCCATCGGTGGCGACAGAGCAATGGACCGGAGACGTTCATCCTCGCCGAAATGTGGGCGGATGGCCCCAAGGGTCACCTGGCCTGGATGTTCGCCAAGAGCCACGGGCGTTACTACGCGACGCTCGCGCACGTGGCCGACTACGATGCTATGCGCGCGAAGGTGCCTTGCGTCCCGGCGCCCTTTTCCCCCATCCAGGAGGAGCCGTTGGAGAGGAACTACATGGGGGACGACGATGGCGCGTAGGCTACGCGCCGCGCGGTTCTCCAACATCACGAGGACCGAGGACGGGTTCGAGGGGATGGACCGCGGAGTGCGGTTTCGCGCCAGCTTCAACCTCTTCCTCATCCGAGAGGCATGGGAGCGGGGCGCGAACATGGAGCCCTTCGCGGACGGGTTCGGTCCCGGCATGGGGACGATGGGGGGCGACTGGAGCGGCATCCGCGATTCCACGCCCCAGGCCAAGGTGGCCATGTTGGAGGTAGCGCTGAACTTCCTCTTCGGCAAGGACGGCTGAGCGTACTCGCTACTAGGCGAAGCAAGAGGGGCCCGATGGAGGATTCAGGCCGAGCGCGTGCGGTACGGATGCGAGGCCGCCGCGTGAACAACCTCGGCATTGTGATGAGCGTGGCGAGCCTCGTCTTCCACGTTTCGGTCCCGGGCTTGAGCTTCGAGTTGTGGCACGCCTCGACAGTGGCGCGTGAGGAACGCGTGGTCCCAAAGTGGACGGCGCACGCCGAGGGCCCGTCAAACGCGCGAGCCCTATCGTACGCCTTCACGAGCCGCGAGCGTGCGCTGGCGTGGCTCCAAGCCGAGATGAATGAGCGCCTCACGATTGCGTTCAATCGAGCCGCATAGCCGCTCGGAGGACGATCATGAAAACATCACATGAATCAGCGGAGGCTCCGGTGCGCTGGGCCATCCGGGAAGTCTTGGGCGCCGCGGCCGCGAGCGTCCTGGGCATCTTCGATTTCGTCGAGATTGCTGATGAGGAGGTGCGTCTCGCCGGGAACCCGAGGGGCATTTTCGAGCACCTTCTTCCTCCCCAAGAGATGAGGGACATGGTGCCCGACGTGTATCGGGCGCACTGCCGGGAATTGATCCAGCGGCACCAGAGAGGCGAGTCGTTGGAGCGCGCCACGGACGCGGAGGTTCTCTGCGCCTTTTCCAGCGCGAACCTCGGGTTCCCCTTGAACCGCAACGCGACCGCAGCCTACGCGATTCTCTTCAAGAGGATCTTGAAGGACGACCCCGCGGCGCGAGCGCTTGACTTGGGCGAGCCGGCGAGGCTGGAAGATTACGAGGGGGCCGCGGAGGAGCTGCTCTCCAAGATGCGCCGACGCCGCGTCCGCCATGTCGCGCGCAGGCGCACGAAGAACGCCACGCCAGAGGCTCGGCAGTCGTCCTTGGCTGAGCTGATCGACGCTGCCGGGTGAACGATGCCCCGATCCTCGTTGAACGCGCCCACCTCTCAGCGGCGCGATCGCAACAGGCCTCGCCGAGTCCGGAAGCGGCTTCGCATTCTGGATCTCTTCTGCGGGGCAGGCGGGACGAGCACTGCGGCCGCCTTGGAGGTCGCCGCGCGCGGCTATCGGATTGGGCCGACGTGGGAGGAGAGCGAGGTGGACCTCGTCGCGGTGAACCACAACGCCACGGCGTTGGCTTCCCACGAGGCGAATCACCCTTGGGCGCGACACACGAACGCGCGCGTGCAGGATTTCGATCCGCGCGTGTGGTTCCCTGGCGGCGTCGTGGACCTCCTGATCGCGACGCCGAGCTGCAAACAGTTCAGCACCGCGCGCGGCGGCCGGCCCGTGAACGACCAAGAGCGCGCCGACGTGTGGGAGGTCCCCCGCATCATCGGCGAGCTCGACGTGGTCCGCAATGTGCTTCTCGAGAACGTCCCCGAATTCAAGAAGTACGGAAAGACGCGCAGGGGGCGGCCCCTCAAGCACGCCGAGGGCGCGTACTATCGGGCGCTGAAGGAAACCTTGCGCGTGATGGAGTACACGGTGGGCGACGCGGTGCTCGACAGCGCCGACTACGGGGACCCGACCAATCGCAGACGGCTCTATGTGATCGCCAAGCGGGGTCGCCGCGCCGTCCAGTTCCCCGCGCCCACGCACAGCCGCGAGGGCAAGGTGGCGGGGACGAAGCCGTGGCGGACAGCGCGCGAGGCCATCGACTGGTCGATTCCGGGGACGGACGTGCTCACGCGCGATCCGCCCCTCGCGTTAAACACATTGGTCCGGATTGCGCGGGGCTGTTGGGAGTTCAACGGCATCGACATCTCGCCCTACGTCGAGCACGTCTACGGCGAGGCCGGCAAGGCCGCCCGCCCGCAGGGACGAGCACCCGCGGGCGCGGTCCTGGGCGGCTCGTTCTTGTTGGGCCAGCAGAGCGGCGCGACGCCTCGCCTCGTGAGCCTACCGGGCCCGACGGTGGCCTCCTCGGGCGCGGTGGCCGTGGCCGAGGCGTTCCTCGCGCAAGCCGGCGGCCCTGCCCGCGCGGGGAGAAGCCCGCGCAGCGTGGCCGGTCCGGGGCCCACGCTACTCTGCGGCGACC
>JAXDQU010000104.1:0-13612 GCA_034667685.1 Thermoplasmata archaeon
TCCTCGTCAATCCCGTCGCCGGCCTCGGCGGCGCCGTGGGCTTGAAGGGCACGGACCACAAGGCGCAGGTGGCGCTCGCGCTGGGCGCGCAGGAGCGCGCGCACCCGCGCGCCGTCGCGTTCCTGCGCGCGCTGCCCGACGAGATCACGGTGCTGACCGCGGCGGGGCGCATGGGCGAGGACGCGTGCGTCGAGGCCGACCTCTCCGCGCTCGTCGTGTACCTGCCCGAGGAGCCCACGACGCCCGAGGACACGACCGCCGCGGCGCGCGCGCTGGCCGGGACGGGCGTCGACCTGATCGCGTTCGTCGGGGGCGATGGCACCGCGGCCGACGTCGCGCGCGGGCTCGCGGGCACGAGCGTCCCGGCGCTGGGCGTGCCGGCGGGCGTGAAGATGTACAGCAGCGTCTTCGCGGACAACCCGGAGGCGGCGGCCGTCGTGGCGGCGACGTTCGACGCGACGAGCGTGCACGAGGTGCTCGACATCGACGAGGACGCCTTCCGCGCGGGCGAGCTGAAGGTCGCGCTGAAGGGGACGCTCCGCGTGCCCACGCACGCGCGCGTGCAGGCCGGCAAGGTGGCCGGCGAGGACGACGAGGTGGAGGTCGAGACGCTCGCGCACGCCGTCGCCGAGTCGCTGGAGTCCGGGCACACCTACGTGCTGGGCGCGGGCACGACGATGCACGCCGTGAAGCGCGCGCTGGGCTTCGAGGGCACGATGCTGGGCCTCGATATCGTTTGGCTCGACGAGAACGGAAAGCCGCACGTCCTGGCCCAGGACGTCTCCGAGCGCGACCTGCTGGAGCTTCCCCAGGGGCTCGAGGTCGTCGTCTCGCCCATCGGCGCGCAGGGCTTCTTCCTGGGGCGCGGCAACCTTCCGCTGACGCCCGCCGTGCTCGCGCGCATGGCGATCCCCTCGGACGTCCACGTCGTGGCGACGCCCTGGAAGCTCCTCATGACGCCCACGCTGAAGGTGGACACGGGCGACGCGCGGATCGACGCGCGGTTCCCCGCTTTCCTGTCCGTCATGACCGGCCACGGCCAGGCGAAGCTCATGCGCGTCGCGCGTTAGGTCGTGTCTGGAATCCGTCTTCCGCGATGAAGCAACCTCATATGCTCGATGGTCGATGCGGCGACGGGCACAATGGGCTTCACGGAAGTCGTCTACAAGATCCGCAGCGACCACGATCCGCTTTGCGCCGCCACCGAGGCGAATCCGGAGCTCAAGGTCGTCGTGAACCAAATCGCTTGGGACGACGACACGTCCCAGGGAAAGACCATCATCACGCTGCTTGGCGCCGACGACAAGCTCGCCGGCCTCGCGCAGGCGCTGGTCCCCGTCCACGACAAGGTCGAGACCCTCTCGCAGGGCAAGGAGCAGCTCGTGCTGCGGGCGAGCGCGCGCCTCGACACCATGAAGAAGGCGGGCAATCCGGCGGCCTTCGGCCTCGACTACTTCGGCGAGGACGCGATCTCGCAGCCCTCGCTCGTGAAGGACGGCTACCTCCACATGCGCCTCCTGGTCACGAAGAAGGTCGACCTCGCGGACCTCCTCTCGCACTACGAGAAGGGCGTGAAGGAGGGGCGCTGGAGCGACTTCAAGCTCATCCGCATCGACGACTACGATCCGGAGACGCAGATCGCCGGCGCGTTCACCGAGAGCCTCACGCAGAAGCAGCTCGAGGTCATCAAGACCGCCCTCGCGCTGGGCTTCTACAACACGCCGCGTGATATCACGCTCGACGACCTCGCCAACATCTTCGGCATCTCGAAGGCGGCCGTCCACAACCGCCTCCAGGCCGCGGAGCGGAAGGTCATCGCCAAGTTCTTCGGCTAAGGCGGGGGGTTACACCAGCTCGCGCACGCGCTTCTCGAGCGCCGCGGCCCTCGTGTCGACCCCCGGAAGGACGAGGTGCACCTGCGCGCCCAGCCCGTTCTCCCGGTTGAGGAAGTGGATCTGGCCGCCGAGGCGGTGCACGGCGCGGATCGCGATCGCGAGGCCGAACCCCTTGCGCACGGTGCTGGGCCCGCCGCGGCGGTCCGCGAGCGCGGCGAGGATCGCGGGCGGGAAGCCGGGCCCGTCGTCCTCCACGACGAGGTCCACGGTGCCGCGCGGCGCGTCGTGGGCGGCGTAGACGTGGATCTCGGGCGCGGGCTTGTCGGCGTGCTTCACCGAGTTGAGGATGAGGTTGCCCAGCGCCTGGCGCAGGAGCGGCGGCGTGGCGAGCACCTGGGGCATCGCGCTGTCGATCAGCAGCCTCGCGCGGCGCTCCTGGAGCGGGTGCTCGAAGATCTGCCGCGTGACGGGATCGTCCAGGAGCGCGCGCACGTCCACCGGCTCGGGCTCCAGCGGCGTCGAGGTGGCGCGGCTCCATTCCAGGAGGCCCAGGACGAGGCGCTCCAGCTCGCGGTGGCTCGCGACGGCGTGCTTGAGCATCTCGTCGCGCTCGGGGCGCGTCTGCGCGTCCTGCGCCTCCTCGAGCCACGTCCGCGTCGCGCGGATCGGCTCCTTGAGGTCGTGGGCGACGACGTAGGAGAAGGCCTCCAGCGAGTCGTTGGCGGCCGTCAGCTCGCGCGCCCGCTCGCGCTCCAGCACGACGTCGCGCTCCAGGCGCGTCGTGCGCGCGGCGTGGGCGGCGGCGAGGAACTCGGTCGCGCGCGCGTCCCGCATGCGGACGAGCTGGAGGACGATCGCCATGACGCTCGTGGCGAGCAGCGCGAAGCCCGCGTTGAGCCATTCGCTGCCCAGCCCCTCGCTCCACGCCACGAGCGCCCAGCCCCCCAGCGAGCAGGCGACGAGCGCCGCCGTCCACGGGACCGAGAGCAGGATCGCGCTGCCCACGAGCTCGACGAGGATCAGGTTCGTCGTCTGCGCCGGCAGGTGGAGCAGCTTGATGGCGACGAGGCTCGACGCCAGCGTCAGGAGGAGCGCGGCCGCCGCGATCGCGTTGGCCTTGGCGGGAGCGACGGGGCGCGCGAGGAGCGCCAGCGCCGCGAAGGCGAGCGCCACGGCTCCGCCCCCGTCGACGATGGCGAGCGCGAGCGTCGCGCCGGGAGGACGGAAGACGATCGTGACCAGCGCGAAGAAGAGGAACGCGGCGCTCAACGCCCACAGGAGCGGTCCGAGCCGCGAGGCCACGCGCGACTCGAGGCGCGCGCGCAGCGCGGGGGCGTCGAGCGGAGCGTCCACGTGCTCCGCATGGCGCCGCTCCTGCATCAGCTAGACGACGCTTGGCCCGCTGTAAGTCCATGCGTCCGCGCCGCGCCAGTTCAATGCCAGCCCGACCAGGATCGCGGCCGCGGCGGCGGGCAGCGGCGGCACGCGCAGGGCGAGAAGCGCGGCATCGCACGCCAGGTAGGCGATCGTCGCGGCCAACGTGACCACGTGCCAGCGCGCCAGCCGCGCGAGGAGACCGCGCGAGGCGCGCCGGTCACGGAAGGTGAAGGCGTCGTTCCACGCGAAGTTCCAGAGCACGGCGCCCTCGCGCGCGACGAGGCCGGCCAGGAGGATGGCGAGGGGGGAGGCGCCGGCGAGAAGCGGCGCCGCCAGCGCGAGGGGCAGCAGGTTCACGAGCATGCCGGAGAGCCCGACGAGCGCGAAGCGGGCGAAGCGCTTGTTGCTCCCGTCCCGCCGAGCCAGCGAGACGAGGTGGGCGACGTACGCGCCCAGGACGCGGCGCGAGAGCTTCGAGACGCCCGTCTCGCGCGGCGCGAAGCGGAAGGGCACCTCGACCACGCGCGCGGGCTGCGCGGACACGAGGACCTCCAGGAGGATCTTGTAGCCGCGCGGGTGGAGCGCGTCGAGCGGCCGAAGCGCGTCGCGCCGCACGAGGAAGAAACCGGACATGGGGTCGCGCACCTTCGCGCGGCGCACGGCGGGGAGGGCGAGGCGCGCGAGGAGCGCGGCGCCCCAGGAGGCGACGAGGCGCGCGCGGGAGAGGCCGGCGTCCTCGCCGCCCGCCGCGTGGCGCGAGGCGACGACGACGTCCGCGCGCGTGGCCTCGGCGGCCGCAAGCATGCGCGGGAGCGCCTCGGGCGGGTGCTGCCCGTCCGCGTCCATCACGGCCACGTGCTCGCCGGTGGCTTCGCGGATGCCGGCGATGACGGCGGTCGCGAGCCCGCGCTCGCCCACGCGCCGGATCACGCGCACGCGCGGGTCGCGCTGCGCGAGGCGCCACGTCCCGTCGGGCGAGTCGTCGTCCACGACCAGGATCTCGTGCGGGATGCCTTCGAGCGCGAGGCCGACCGCGGCGAGCGTGGCCTCGATGCTGCCCGCTTCGTTGTAGGTGGGCAGCACGACCGAGATCCGCGGCGGGCGCCGCGACGGCTCGACCGCGCGCGTCGCCGCCGAAGCCTCGCCCATGGCATGCCTGAGGCGCGAGGGCCCGCATAACGGGATTGCCCCGTCCGGCCGAGGCTGCGGGGCTTCCGTCGCCCGGCTCACGCCGTCGCCCACATCGGACTTGCCCGTTCGGTCCCTTGGCGTCCTCGCTTGATCTTTCGGCCGCACGAAAGGTCTGGGCGATACGCGCGCACGAATCATGCGTCGAGGGCTATGGGCTCTGGACTCAAGGCGCTGGGCTCCGGTGCCCAGAGCCTTGAGTCCAGAGCCCCGAGCCCTTCACCGGATCGTGACGTCGTACCGCCCGTACGAGATCGAGAGCGCGACGTCGGACGCGCTGGGCGAGGCGGTGGGTCCGTTCAGGACGACGCGGAACTCGTTGGGTTGGAGGTCGGGGCAGCGCGCGTCGCCGGCCAGGCAGGCGTAGTTGAGCGCGGGGTCGAAGCCGGCCTGCGCGAGCTGGCCGTCGAACCACGTCTTCCACGCGGCGGGGTAGGGCGTGTCGAACGTCCAGTTGGCGCTGGCGGCGTTGAGCGCCTGGCCGCTCTCGGTGAGCGAGGGGCCGGCCGTCAGGTCGACCGCCGTGCCGCCCGAGCCCACCGCGGCCGCGTTGCTCGGGCCGCGCATGTCGAGGAACGTGGCGCTCACGAAGTAGCGGCCGCCCGACACCTTGAGGTCGAGGGGCGGGCCGGCCACGACGTAGCCGAGGCTGCGCTCCACGCGGAGCAGGCCGCCGAACTCGGTGCGGTAGCCGTACGAGGCCGAGTACGTGCCCTGCTCGTGGAAGTAGACGCACCCCTGCGCGCCGTCCTTGATGTCCGAGACCGTGGTCCCGCTGGCCGCGTGGAGCGCCGTGAGCTTCGCGCACGCGGGCTCGAACGCGACGGAGCCGGTGGGCGCCGCGGGCTGCGTCCGCGACACCAAGGGCACGTCGAAGGCGCGCGGCGCGGGCGCGGCCGGGATCGAGACGGTGGTCGCCGCCTGCGTCCCCAGGCCGGCCGCGGCGGAGCGGTCGAGCTTGGTGAGCGAGTCGCCGACGGTCTGGTCCCACGAGCGCTCGGCCTCCGCGCCCCACCGGGGGACGTCGGCGCCGGCCACGTACGCAAGGTAGGTGATGAGTACCGCGAGCACGAGGACGAAGCCGACGACGGCCGCCACGCCCCGGTCGTCCTCATGGCGTGTTGCTGCAGTCAGTGAACGACGAGGGCCAGTCATAGTTGGGACCATCCTTGACGATCTTCGAGGTAGCCTGGGGGCCGAGCGTGAAGTCCTGCGTCTGGGAGAGCGAGCTGCCCACCGAGACGTCGAACGTGTGCGCCGCGTTCGTGGTCGAGGTCCACTCGAACCAGAACAGGAAGGGCAGCGTGTCGGAGTTCGCGCTGTATTTCTTGGGCCCCTGCGTGATGTAGAACGCCCAGACGCCGTTCTTGAGCGCGGCGGCCGGGCTGCACATCACCCTGTTCGTGCCCGAGACGGTGCCGGCGCCGACGACCGTGTCGGTCACCGCGCCGCCGGGCTTGAAGTTCGGCGTCTCCAGCGTGAGGGAGCTGAACTGGAACGTCTCGCCGTTCGTGGTGAAGTTCCACTTGGTCATGTTGAACTTCACCACGACGCCCACCGAGTCGTTGCTCGCGAACTTCGTCATGTTGAACGCGAGCCTGGCGAACTCGTCGATGGGGTAGACGGCGTACTCGTTCTGCGCCAGCGCGCTCTCGTTGAAGCAGCACACGTCGACGCTGCCCGTGGTGTTGAACAGCGTGACGTGGTTGAACCGCTGCACGGGGACGGCCGGGTGCGTCAGGATCGACATCGTCGTGTCGTTGACGACCCACATGGCGACGTTGGCGCCGCCGACGTTCGCGGCCACGACGCTCAGGAAGCCCGTGCCCGTGACGTTGATCTGCGTGAAGGGCGGGCCCGACTTCGGGTTGAAGTCGGTGATCGTGAGCGGGTTGCCGGCGGGGCGCGGGTCCACGATGAACTGGGACGCCGGGCTCGCCGAGCCGCCGGGGCCGCTGGCCGTCACGACGTAGCTCGTCGGGGGCGCCTCGATGGGCACGAAGAAGTGCGTCTCCGTCCCGTCTGGCGCCACGACGAAGAACGCCGTGCTGAACACGTTGCCGCCGGCGGCGAGGCGCACGGTGGTGACGAAGCTCAGGTTGTGGCCGGTCAGCTTGACCTCGGTGCCGGCCGGCCCGTGCGTCGGCGTCATGCCCGTGATCTCGGGCGGCGACGTGGGCGCGTTGGGCGGCAGCAGCAGGTGGAGCGACTCGACGCTCGTGTCCGTGCCCACGGGGTTGCCGACCTGGACCTGCCAGTCGCTCGGGGTGGAGACGATGGGCGCGATCAGGTCGATCTCGCTGTCGCCCACGATCCACCAGACCGAGCCGAGCGCCGCGCCGCCCGACCCGACGAGACGGACCGAGTTGACGAAGCTGAAGTTCTGGCCGAAGACGCGCACGAGCTGGTTGCCCGCGGCGGTGCTCGGGGAGAACGGCCCGGGCTCGCGCAGCTCGGGCGGCCCGTTGGCGCCGCTCACGTTGAGCGAGGTCGTGTTCTGGTACTGCACCGTCAGGTTCGAGACGTTGCCGAACACGAAGTTGTTCACGGTGCCGTTGCCCGAGCCGGAGCCCGAGCCGCCGGCCCCGCCGGCCCCGCCGCTGCCGCCCGTGCCTCCGGGCAGCCCGTTGGCGCCGGGCGCGCCGGCGATGCCGGGCGTGATGGTGACGTTGCCGGGGTTGTTCACGGTGGCGTTGCCGCCGTTGTTCGTGAAGTTCAGCGTCGAGCCGCCGTTGAGGAAGCTCACGACGCGCACCGCGAGGCTGCCCACGCCGGGCGTGGCGAGGTTGCCGTCCACGTCCTGGGCGCCCACCGCGAGCGGGACGAGCGCCGCGCCGGGCGTCGCCTCGGGCGGGATCGTGACGTAGCTCGCATAGTCCTGGTCGCCCGCCAGGAGGTCGGCGCCGATGCCGTTGTCCTCCAGGGGCACGTAGGGCGCGCCGCCGAGGGCCGAGAGGTCGACCCACACCGAGGCGATGGCCTTGCGGCCGTCCACGTGCGCGACGTGCGCGGCGATGCGGAGCACGGACTGCGGCGCGACGTCGGCCGGCGCGGCGGGCGCCAGCGGCGTGACGATGAAGCTGCCCGGAGGCAGGGGCGCCGAGGCCGCGTGCGGCACGTCGACCGTGGAGCTGGCGACGACCGCGCCGATGGACTTCGAGATGATGCTGATGTCAAGATGCTCGCCGCCCGTGAGGGGCTTCGTCAGCGGCACGGTGACCGCCTGGCCGATGTCCCACTGGCCGCTGCCCGCGACGGTCGCGCGTCCGTAGAGCGTGCCGCCCGCGCTGACCTGCACGTCGAGGTCGCTCCGGTTGAACGCGGAGCCGCCGGCGTGCGTGAGCGTGATCGCGCCGTTGGAGATGCCGCTGGGGAAGGCGCTCGCCTTGAGGTCGAGCGGCGGCGTGGCGGTCTTCTGCGAGCCGGACGAGTAGAGCCCGGCCACCGCGACGGCCACGAGGCTCACGGTGATGGCGATGAGGATGATCGTGCCGACGATATCGCTGACGCCGGAGTCGCGGCGGATCAGGAGAGCACCCCCACGAGGAAGACGATGTAGGCGATCGCGGCCAGGAGCGCGGCGTGCTTCAGGCCCGAGAGCGTGTGGCCCTCGCCCAGGCGCCCGGCGACCATGCCGCAGAAGACGCCCTGGATGACCGCGGCCTGCGCGAAGAGGACGCGCGCGGTCGTCGGATCGAGGCCCGCGGAGAGCGAGCCGCCCGACTTCGCGGTGACCGCGCCCAGGCCGCCCGCCCCGTAGAAGAGGTGCGCGACCATGTAGAGGACGTAGAGGAACACCGCGAAGACGATGTAGATCACGATGACGTAGCTCATCATCGACTGGCGGCGCGTGGCGCGGATGCTCTCGCGCTTCGTCGCGTCGTTGGCGGCGATGTCGAGGACCTCGCGCATGCTGCCCGTCGCGTTCGACGCGCGCTCGAGCAGGATGCCCAGCTTCGTCATGCGCAGCGTGTTGACGCGCTCGCGCAGGCGGCGCAGGGCGTTGGCCAGGCTGCCGTTCCACGAGACGTCGCGCTCGACGGCCTTGAACTCCTTGGCGAGCGGGCCCGTGGCGGACTCGCCCAGGATCTCGAAGGACTGGAGCAGGCCGATGCCGCGCTCGTTGAAGCCCGCGAGCTTCGTGAGGTTGTCGGGGAGCGTCGCCTCGACGCGCCGCGCCCGGCGCACGCGGATCTCGTGGAAGGCGCTGATCGGGATCGCGGTGAGGACCGCCGCGGTGATGAGGACGCCGGTGGCCGCGACCGCGAAGTCGTTGCTGCGGAGGCCCTGCCACCACGCGATGCCCAGGCCGCCCACGAGGACGGCCAGGCCGATGAAGCCGGAGAACTCGATGGCGTCGACGGGCCGCGCGAGCATGCGCGCGACGAAGTGGCGCCAGCCGGCGACCATCTTGAGGCGCGTGCGCTCCAGCGTGATCTGCCAGCGCAGGCGCCGGGCGGCCGCGCGCGCCTCGTCGCCCGCGCCCTCGGGGAGGTTCGTGGGCCAGGAGGTCTGCCAGGGCGGCGGGAGGAGGTGCGTGTCGGGCAGCACGTGCGCGAGGCCGAAGTCCGCGAGCGCGGGCGGGTCCGTCTTGGGGACCGTGAGGCTCTCGGGGGGGAGCAGGGTGTCGACCAGGATGAGATAGACGATCGTGCCCAGCGGGATGAAGCCGAAGATGATGAACGGGATCAAGGCCGTCTGGCCGCCCGCGAGCGGAGCCAGGCCGCTGATGACGACCATCAGGAGCAGCGGGAGCACCAGCAGGCCCGAGACGTAGATCTCGGCGAGCATCGAGGCGCTCTCGAGGTCGCGCTCCAGCGCCATGTCCTCGGCCTGGAGCTCGGACTTGGCCTGGTGCATGAAGTAGTCCTTCGCGTCGGCGCCCGAGTTGAGCATCGTCACGAGGCCGCGGAAGAACGCCGCGAGGCGCGGGCTGGGCGTCGTGTCGGCGGCGTCCTCCAGCGCGGAGATGAGGTCGAGGCCGAGCCATTCGACGTTGCGCACGACGACGCGGAACTCGATCGCGGCCTCGCCGTAGGTGGCCTTCTCGGCGGCGACGGTGCGGATGATGTCGAGCGCGGGGACGTTGCCCTGCGCGAGCGCGTAGCAGAGCGTCACGACGCTGGGCATCTCGGCGTCGATGCGCCTCGCGCGCCCGGTGGAGACCAGGCGCGGGTAGGCGAGGAAGCCCAGGCGCGCCAGCGCGAACGCGAGGCCCGCGGCGGCGACCGCGACGCCCCCGCGCAGGAGCTGGTGGTCGGAGAGGCGCGCCCCGCGCACCATCGCGATCCACGTCACGACGCCCATCGCCAGCGCGATCAGGCCCGACACGAGGTACGAGGTCGCGATGTACGCCTCGGGGAACGTGCCGATGCGGGCGGCGCGAAGCGCGCGGGCCGTCGCCTTGCTGCCCGACGTCGTGGCGACGACGGGCTCGAAGGCGCGCAGCCAGAGGGAGCTGATGCGGCGGAACGGGTTGGTCATGGGGGGATTCCTTCTCAGCTGGACTTCGCGGGCTTCTTGGCGGGGAGGAGGTCGTCGAGGGTGCGGGCCGGGAACGCGGGCGCCTCGGGCGAGGTGAACACGGGGCCGGGGACCCACTCGGCGGGCTCCGCGCGGTCGGTGTAGAACTGGCGCACGGCCTTGGCGACGTCGTGGTAGTGGCGCTCGTTGCGCGAGACGAGGCGCTCCAGCACGCGGCGGCGCGAGGCGAACTCCTCGTCCATGCGCGCGCGGGTCCAGCCGCCCTTGCTGCGGGCGCGCTCGAAGACCTGGCTCTGCGCGATGGTGGTCTGCTCGTCCTTCGCGGCGTCCCACTTGAACAGCTCGTTGATGCGCAGGTTGCGCGTCTGCGGGTCGATGCCGTTGATCTCGGTGAGCGAGAGCATGCGGCGCGCGGGGTGCCCGTCCTTGTTGACCTGGCCCTGCGTGACGAAGAAGTCGAGCGAGGTCAGCATGACGCGCGGCACGTTGATCGGCGGGTTCTCCAGGCGGTAGACCGCGTTCTCGACGGAGCCGGCGTGCATGGTGCTGAAGCACGTGTGGCCGGTGGACATCGCCTGGAAGAGCGTCAGGCCCTCGACGCCGCGGATCTCGCCCACCACCAGATAGTCGGGCCTCTGGCGCAGCGCGGCCTTGAGCAGGTCGAACATGCTCACGCGGTCGCCCGAGGGCCCGGTGAACGACTCGCGCGTGATGGCGGCGAGCCAGTTGTCGTGCTTGAGCGTGATCTCGCGCGTGTCCTCGATCGAGACGATCTTGAGCGCCGGCGGGATGAACTGCGAGAGCGCGTTGAGCGTCGTGGTCTTGCCCGACGCGGTGGCGCCCATCACGATCATGCTGCGGCGCATCTCCACCGCCATCCAGAGCGTCGCCATCGTGTCGACGGAGTGCGTGCCGCTCTTGATGAGGTCCACCGCGGTGAGCGGGTCCTCGCGGAACTTGCGGATGGTGAACGCGCTGCCGCGGCTCGTGACCTCGTGGCCCAGCACGGCCTGGATGCGCGATCCGTTGGGCAGCGAGGCGTCGACGAGGGGCTGCGCGATGGAGAGCAGCTTGCCGCCGCGCTGGGCGAGCTTCATCGTGAAGCTGTTGAGCTCCATCTCGCCGAACGCGAGGTTGGTGCGCATCGACTGGTGGACGTTGTGCGCCACGAACACGGGCAGGCCGGGCCCGTTGCACGAGATGTCCTCGACGTGGACGTCGTGCATGATCGGCTCGATGCGGCCGAGGCCCAGGTAGTTGCGCAGGAAGGTGTAGCCGAGCTTGTACGCCGTGCGCCGGTCGGTGCGCAGGCGATACATGTTGAGCAGCTCGAAGACCTTCGTGAGCAGGAACTCCGCGCGCCCGGCCTCGCCCTCGTCCTGGAGGATGAGCACGTCGCGCAGGCGGTCGTTGAGGGTGACGAGAAGGGCGTCCTCCAGCCCGGTGAGCGGCGGCTCCTGGACGTGGTAGAGCAGCTCGTGGTCCTCGCCTTCGAGGATCACGGCCATGCTGAAGGGCTCCTCGAGCCAGTAACGCTCCTTCTCCTTGTATTCGCGAGGCGCCGCGTACGTCGTGATCGCGCCGTCGCGCGCGGCGTCATAGGGCTCGCCGCCCCACGCGGCGTCGAGCACGTTCATCAGGCGACGCGGCCCGCCCTCAATCCCCAGGAAGGCGTCGGGGGGCATGGTGAGCTCCTCGGCGGCCTGCATGGCCTTGGCGGGCGCGTAGGCGCGGAACATCACGTTCGCCTTCGAGCGCGAGAAGATCCCGCGCCCGGCGAACTCGATCATCACGAACACGTTGTCGACGCTGTCCGCGCGGCCGCGGCGCTTCACCGCGACGACGCGCTTGACCTTGTCGCTGGAGCCCTCCGCCCCATGCTCGACCAGGAACGCCTCGCGGCGGTCGGCCGGCAGCCGGTCCCACTGCTCCTGCGGCGAGGCGACGACGCTTGCGAAGTCGGCGGCGATGCCAGCGGAGTTGAGCGCATGGACGAACTCGAGCACGGGGACGATCGAAGGCATGATATCAGGTCTCCTGGATGATCTCGCTACTGCCTGAGCTGGATCTGCTGGTCCAGCACCGTGTTGCCTCCCTGCGTGATGGTCGCGTAGATGGTCGCCGCGCCCGAGGCTCCGGGGCCGTACTGGAGGGTGTAGGTCGCGTAGTCGCCGGGGTTCCATTGGCCTCCGACGCTGTGCGAGGCGGCGCCGGCGGCGAGCGCGGTGCCGTTGGACTGGGACATCGACATGCTCATGGCGGTCGTCGCCACGTTGGTCGGGCCGCCGAGGTACGTGACCTTGATCGTGTCGTCGAGGCCGTTGCCGTCGGTGTCGAGCGCCTGGGCCTTCCAGCTCGCGTCGACGGGCGGCTTGCTGTTGTGGCCGCTGTAGGCGCTGACGGCCGCGTAGACGGCGCCCGCGATGATCACCGTCGCGGCGACCATCAGGATGGTGCCGATCACCGGGGAGATGGCGTGGTCGTGGTTGCTCTTGTTGGCGTGGAACATTGGCAGACCTCCGAGGGGTCCAGGCTCTCAGTGGCCCCCCTGGGGGGATATCCCATTGCGCGGAACCGCCGCCGGGCGGGCGTTCGTCCGGATGTTCCGTGCAGGCTCCTCGCCGAAGGGAAGCGAGGGAAGAAGGGAAGACGGGAACGCGGGAAGAGGGGGGCTTTCGGTTTTCCAGGCCCCCGTCTTCCCTTCTTCCCCCGCTTCCCGTCTTCCCTGCTTCCCCCGCTTCCCTTCTCTTCCCTTCTTCCCCAGCGTCCCTTCCGGAGTCAGGACTGCACGTCCCGCCTGAACAAGCAGGAGCACGGGCCGCCGGAGAGGCGCGCGGCTATGTCCTGCCGGGGCGAAGCAGGCTCGCATGTCGTCGCCGATCCGGCTCCAGGACGCCATCTCGACGGTGAGCCACGCCCTGGACCTGAAGGAGGCCGAGGCGGCGATCTACGTCCGGCTCTGCCTCGCGGGGCCGGCGAAGGCGGGCGACCTGGCCACGGCGCTCAAGATGCACCGCAACGAAGTCTACCGGAACGTCACGCGGCTCCTGGGCCGCGGGCTCGTGGAGATGACGCTGGAGCGCCCGGCGCGCTACGCCGCCGTCTCGCCGCAGCACGTCTTCGACACGGAGATCTCCACGCGGCTGGCCTCGGTGGACGAGCTGAAGCTCGCGCGCGACAGCGTCTTCCCGCTCCTCACGCAGCTTCGCGCCACGGCCGACGCGCCCATGAAGAGCACGTACAAGGTCGTGCAGGGGCGCGCGGAGATCCACGCGCTGCGCGACCGGCTCGTCGAAGGCGCGCAGGAAAGCCTCGACTGGGCCTCGACGTTCCTGCCGAGCCTCTCGATGGCCGACCGCTCCGGCACGCTCTCGCTCATGCAGCAGCGGGCGCGCGACCACGGCGTCAAGCTGCGCGCCCTCGTGCGCGTGGGCGACGCGAACCTCCCCCACCTCGATCGCTTCAAGGGCCTGGCCAACGCGAGCTTCCGCGAGCCGGCGCTGGAGACCACCATCCGATTCCTCATCGTCGACGGGCGCGAGCTGCTCATGTGGGTCGTCAACGATCCCTCCGAATCGGCGCACGCGCGCGACGAGGTCGCCATCCACACGACCGCGCCCGGCTTCGTGCAAGCCGAGTCGCTCTTCTTCGAGCAGACGTGGGCCCGCGGTCGGCCGATCCTGGGCGACGAGGCCTGAGAAGGGAAGCAGGGAAGAAGCGAAGACGGG
>JAXDQU010000105.1:0-45576 GCA_034667685.1 Thermoplasmata archaeon
CAAGACGCCAACACGCGGCGTGTTGGCGTCTTGGCGTGATGGCGGCAAGCGAAGCCGTGGCCCAAGCAGGGCGCTCCCCGCCGTGGAAGGGGAACGAATTCAGCGCGACTGCGACAGAGGTCGTGAAACAGCCTCTAGGCCGCGACCGCGCGCGCCGTCACGGTCTCGCTGCGGTCCCACATCTCGTTGAATGCGCCCACGATCTCGCGCGCGAGCGCCGCGTCCTGCGCGAACGTGCTGCCCAGGGGCGTGCCGACGCGCGCGGGGTTCATCAGCAGGAGGATCACGCCCTCGCGGTCGAGGACGACGAACTGCTGGCGGCCGGGTTCCGCGACGCGGAACTTGCTCACCATCTTCGCGCCGCCGATCGTCTGGATCCAGGCGCGCGCGGCCTCCTTGTCGGCGGGCATCGCGCCCACGAGGATGCGGAAGCTCACCTTCTCGTTGCGCAGGTGCTTGCGGATGTTGCGCAGCGCCTCCAGGATCCTGATATCAGCCTCGTTGAAGGTCTTGGGCTCGGTGCCGCTCTTCATCGCCTGGAGCAGGTCGCCGAAGCAGCCCGAGAGGTCGACGTAGAGCAGCACCTCGTCCTTCGCCTCCGCGGCCTTGGCAAGGTGCTTGTTGGCGAAGTCGTGCCAGCTCGTCGTGACGGACCAGAACGTGGATTCCTTGGGGCTCGTGCGCGCGCGGACCTTGAGGCGCTGCTCCAGCGAGGGGAGCGACTTCAGCAGGCCTTCGAACTCGCGGCGCTTGGCGTTCTTCAGCTCGTCCAACGCCTCGCCGACCTCGCGCGCCATGAACTTGCGCGGGCGGCTCGCCTGCACCTCGACGAGGCCGAGCGCCTCGAGGCGGACCATCGTCTCGTAGATCTTGCTCGTCGGGACGCCGGAGGCGCGGGAGAGCTCGCGCGCGTCGGAGACGCCAAGCTGGAGGAGCGAGAGGTAGGCGTTGGTCTCGTACTTGGTGAGGCCGAGGGCCTCCAGGAGACCGCGCTCGTCCAACGTGCGGGCCTTCTCGTCCGCGTCCGGCGCCATGCGCCCTCATGCAGCGGTCGCGGTCATAAGGGTTTCACTCCCAGGGGGAGTATTCGTTCCCCAAAGGCCAAGAGCGCGGAGCGTTGCCTGCGCCGTCATGACCCGCGTGCTGCGCCTCGAAGCGGCCCACGACGACGAATCGCTCCGCGTCCGCGAGGTGCTGACCCTCGTCGCCATCGGCGCCGCGGCGCTCGCCCTCTGGGCCCTCGCTCAGCGGCTCTCCTGAGGCGGCGCGGCCTGCGCCTTGTCCTCCGGCGCCAGCAGGCGCGGGAAGCGCGCCGCGATGCGCGGATAGGCGCCGCGCAGCAGGCCCACGTAGAACGCCAGCGCGCAGAGCGCGAGCATGCCCAGCTCGACGTTCGGGACGCCCGTGGCGAAGGTCTGGAACAGGCCGGTCTGGCCGTGGGGCAGGAGGCCCAGGATCACGCCGTCGAGCGCGAGCAGCATCGCGCCGCAGGCGATCGAAAGGTAGCCGCGCTCCAGCCAGCCCAGCCGGTGGCGCGGAGAAGGGAACGCCGCGTTGACCAGGAGCCACCCGGGCAGCGCGACCAGGAGAAGGACGACGAGCGCCAGGCCCACGAGGGACATCAGGGGTCCCCGCGGGCCGGGCGCCAAAGAACGTTTCTGGATCAGGACTCGTCGAGCGCCGCGAGCGAGGGCAGCTGGATGCTTCCCTCGCCCTGCTGCGCCTCGGTCTCGGCCCGGACGCGCTCGAAGTAGAACTCCAGGGCCTCCTCGACGGCCTCCGACATGCGCTTCCCGCGCAGGAGCTTCAAGGCATGGAGCTTCAGATGGTACTCCACCCCGATCTTGACACGGAGCTCCTTCGGGCCGGACTCGGTCTTGGGTTCGGCGATCAGCATTTGTCCACCTAAGTCGACCTCAGCCCCCCGGACCCCATCATTCCCCAGCGCGCCGCCGGAGGCGCAAGCCCGCGCAACGCCCCAACGCGCCGAAATGGAAAACCGAAAGGCGCACGCCCCGGACCCCCACAGGCTGCGACCGATGGCCCGAAGGTCCGGCGCTCGCAACGTTCAAGGCCTCTGCCAGACAACCAACCGCTCGTTGTCGCCGGAGCACGAGGTCGCGCTGAAGGTCATGTCCTTCAACCTGCGGCGCCGGAAGGAGTCCGACGGGCCCAACACCTGGGACCACCGTCGCGACGCCGCCGTCGAGGTCATCCGGCGCCACGCCCCCGACCTCGTGGGCACCCAGGAAGGGCTCCAGGAGCAGATCGACTACCTCCACCAGCACTTCCCCGAGTACGGCGTGCTGGGGGAAGCCCGCTTCGGCGGCCGCCGCGACGAATACAACGCCATCTTCTACCGCAAGGAGAAGTTCCGCGTCGAGGCCAGCGGCAACTTCTGGCTCAGCGACACGCCCGAGGAGGCAGGCAGCCGCACGTGGGGCAACCTCGTCCCCCGCATGGCCACCTGGGCCCGCCTCGCCGACAAGGACACCGGCGGCCGGTTCTTCCACCTCAACACGCACCTCGACCACCTCGTCCCCAAGGCCCGCATGCGCGGCGCCCTCCTGATCCGCCAGCGCCTCCCGCACGACCTGCCCTGCCTCGTCACCGGCGACTTCAACGCCCTCCAGCGCGGCGGCACCTACCGCTACCTCACCGGCCATGAAGGCGCCGGCCTCGTCGACTCCCGCCGCGCCTGCGCGACCGCCATCCCCACCAAGTGGAACGGCACCTTCCATCGCTTCACCGGCCGCGGCCTCTACCGCATCGACTACATCCTCGGCCGCCACGTCGAGCAGTTCAGCCACTACGAGGTCGTCCGCGACCGCATCGCGGGCAAGCTCCCCAGCGACCACTTCCCCGTCGTCGCCCAGGCGCTCCTCGACTGCGACCCCACGCGGATCCCGATCCACGTCGCGTCGTGAGCGCGGGCGGCCGGGCTCCACTTCACAACGTTGAAGCCCCAGCCCCGGCGCTCAAGGCCCGGGATGCACGCGCTCCAAGAGGACCCCAGGCTCCGCCACGTGCCGCCCGAGCGATGGGAGCGCGCGAACAAGATCCTCGCCCGCCGCTGGCTCCGCGACGTCACCACCCAAGGCACCCTCGCCACCGGCTCCTTCGCGGGCCTCGTGGGCATCCGCTGCCGCCTCGACGCCGCGAGCCTTGCCTCCCGGTGCGAATGCGGCGAAACCGCGCCGTGCGAGCACGCCCTGGCGCTGATGATGCACCTCGAGCTGGAGAAAAATATCAACCCTCTTACGAACCGTACGGGCCGTACGGATCGTACGGACGCCGCGCCGCGCGCGCCCGAAACGGCCGGCCCGGCAAGCGTTCCCCGCGCCGAAAGCCCGCCAAGCGCGCCAACCCCCGCGCCGGCGGGCGAGACGCCGGGCGCGCCGCCCGCGCCCCAAGCCTGGCCGTCGGGCGTGCTGCGCCTGTCGCTCGATCCGTCGGATCCAGGCCGCCTGCGCCTCGCAAGCCAAGGCGCGTTCCCAGACGCGGCCGCGGAGGCGTTGCGCTGGCTCTGGTGGCGCCGCGAGGGCGCGGAGGCCATGAGCGGCGAGGCGCGCACGTTGGCGCAGGCGTGGCAGCTTCTGGCGGCGCGCGGCGTGCCGGCGCGGGCGGGCTTGGGCGCGGGGGCGCGGGTGGGCTTTCATCAGCGCGCGTTGGGGGAGACGATCCACGTTCGTTTGGAGGAGCCGGGCGCGGAGGCCTCTCTTGCGTTGGCGGCGTCGCTGTCGGCGCGCGGCGCGGTGCCGATGCCGGGCGCGTTGCCGGCGGAGCTGTGGTCGTTGCCGGAGGGGGCGGGGTTCGCGTCGTGGGCGTTGGAGGCGGCGCGCGTGGCCGAGGTCGCGCCCGACCTCGCGCTCAATCCGAAGCCGTTGCGCGGCGTGGACGTGCTGCTCGATCCGGGGTGCTTGCCGGCGCGGATGCGCGAGGGCGGCGCGGATGCGCCGGTCGCGAGCGGGTCGTTGCGCGCGGCGCTCGTGCGGATCCTCGGAGGCGAGCCGGTGGTCGACGCGCAGAACGGGCACGTGCTCGTGCCGGCGGCGCGCGTGGTGGACGTCGAGGAGGGTTTGCGCGCGTTGGGCGCGGACGTGACGTACCGTCGGCTGGCGCCGGCGAACGCGCGTTACCTTGCGTGGGAGCCGCAGCTTCCGGAGGACACGACCGGGGCGCGCCCGCGGCTGCGCGAGCCGTTCCGCGGCGCGTTGGAGGGCGAGGTTCCCGGTCTGAAGCCAGACGTGGCGTTGGCGAGCTATCAGCGCGAGGCGGTGGCGTTCATCTTGCGTCACGGGCACACGTGCATGCTCGCGGACGACATGGGGCTGGGCAAGACGTTGGAGTGCATCGCGGCGGCGATGTTCCTGCCGGGGCGCGTCCTCGTGGTGTGCCCGGCGAGCGCGCGCGAGGTGTGGCGCCGCGAGGTCGGGAAGTTCACGACGGCGACGGCCGAGGTCGTCACCGAAGGCGCGGCCGACGCGAGGTTCGTGATCACGGGCTACAGCAACCTGGAGCGCGTGCTCGTGGATCCGGCCGCGTTCGATCTGGTGATCCTCGACGAGTCGCATTACGTCAAGAACGCGCAGAGCGGGCGCGCCAGGCTCGTGCGCGAGCGCTTGCAGGCGATCCCGCGCCGGCTCGTGGTGTCGGGCACGCCGGTGATGAACACGCCCGACGAGGTACGCGCGCAGCTCGCGTTCCTGCATCCGGAGGAGTGGAGCGACGGCGCGTGGTTCCACCGGCGCTTCGAGGAGCCCTTCGAGGGAGGCTCGCCCGAGGTGCGCGAGGCGGTGCTATCACGGCTGCGCCTCTTCCTGGAAGGCGTGATGATCCGGCGCGAGAAGAGCGTGGCGATGCCGGAGCTTCCGGAGAAGCGCGTCGTGTGGCACCGCGTGCGCTTGCCGCCGGAGGCCCGTCGCGCGTACGTGGCGCTGGAGGAGGACTTCGAGCGGTTCGTGCAGGCGGAGGGCGCCTCGTCGCTCGCGACGGCAAAGGCGGGCGGGAAGCTGGAGCGTCTGAAGCAGGCGGCGCTGGCGGGCAAGCTTCCCGAGGTCGTCGCGTTCGTGCGGTCGCTCGCGGCGCAGGGGGACAAGGTGGTGGTCTTCTCGCGCTACCGCGACGCGCTCAAGTCGCTTGCTGAGGCGCTGGCGGACCTCGGGCCCGTGACGCTCCACGGCGAGACGGCTCCGGCCGAGCGGGCGGAGGCGGAGCGGCGCTTCCAGGAGGACCCGGCGTGCCGCGTCTTCCTCGGGCAGATCGTGGCGGCGGGCACGGCGATCACGCTCACGGCGGGCACGCACGCGGTCTTCGCGGACCTCGACTGGAATCCGGCGAACCACCGCCAGGCGATGGACCGCATCCACCGGCGCGGGCAGACGAAGCCGTGCGTGGCGCACTTCTTCCTGGCGGAGGAGACGGTGGACGAGGACGTCGCGCACGTGCTCGACGCGAAGGGGCAGATGATGGATGCGCTTCTCTCGGGGAAGGCGTCGGGCGAGATCAGGGGCGCTCGGCGCCAGGTCGGCGAGAGGCTCCTGGCGCGTAGGTCCGTTCCGTCGAGCCCGCCTCCAGCGTGACGGGGTCGGCGCCCTCGGCTTGGTTGAGCACGCCGATGTGGTGCTTGTAGACCAGCTCGCCGCCCAGCCAGCCCTGGAGCGTGATGGCGAGGAGGCCCAGCACGTCGATCGTGGTGGCCCACGCGAGGCGCGCGTCCCCGCTCCCGGCGGGCCAGCGGATGCCGAGGCTGACGAGGAAGAGCGCGAGGACGACGAGGCCGTTCACGAGGTGGAGCAGCGCGGTGCGGTGCGCGCGGCTCTCGTTGGGGATCGCCGAGAGGTCGACGATGCCGGGGACGGCGGCGGCGATGGTCGTGAGGACGCCCACGAGCGCGACCCAGAAGCCGATGGTCCAGAACGCGGCGTCCGCGGGGTAGACGTAGCGCAGGACGTCCAGCAGCACCAGGAGCGGGAACATCGCGGTGGGGAGCATCACGAGCATGGGGTGCATCGGGTGGCGCGCGACGCGGACCTTCGATTGCATGCTCGGCTTGAGCGAGGCGCGTTGAATATTTCTTCCGTCACCTGGGCCCGCTCGGCGCTCGCCTGGCTGCTCAGGACGAGCGCCGAGCGGGGCCCGGGCGCCGCGCGGGGTGGAGCGCCGCCGCGCCTCATCCCACGAGGCGCAGGGCGACGGCGTCCGCGATCGCCTGTTGTCCTGCGGGCGTGGGGTGTGGCATGCACTGCGACCAGAAGTCCATCTCATAGCTGTAGATGCCTGGGAAGCTGGACGTGTAGGGCGGAATCGCCGGGTCGTGGTTGTTGGCCGCCGAGCAGGCATCGCCCATCCAACGGGCCGTGTAATCCGAGGGGCCCTCCGGGTCGCCGGACGCATAGAAGCTGTCCTGCCAGGTCGGGGCGTACACCCAGGACGGGCCGGGCAGGCCGCGGATCGTGGCGCACACCTCGTGCCCCTGGAAGTCAAGCTGCACGGTGGGAACTCCTTCCGCGTCCGCGGCGGCCTGGATGGCGTTGTTGAGGGTCGTGATCACGTTGGTCACGTACTGCGCGGCGTCGCGCTGCTGGAGCGCGGCTCGGCTTCGGAAGTAAGGCCCGTTGTGGTCCTGGGCCGCCAGGGGATCCGTGACGCTGTGATCACGAGCCATCGCGGCCGGGAACCACAGGTCGCACACGTGGTTGACGTCCTCGCCGGCCGCCAGGGCCGGGGGGAACGGGTTGTAGTATTTCGTCACCACGATGTTGGGCCGCACGGGGCCGACGGCCTTGACCTGCTGGAGCACGGTGCGCAAGTTCGCCTGGAGTGCCGCCGTATTGTCGGTGAGGCGCGTCTGGCAGGGGTCGTTGCCGCTGTTCTTGATGTAGGCCACCAGGCAGTCGCTGAAGTCGATATCATTCGCCCCGACGGTGATGACCACGTCGGTGGGCGTCCAGGGCAGGACGGTCAGCTCGTCGCCGAGGATGTTCTTGTTGCAGTTGGGATCCGTGCGCGAGTCGCCGTTGGCCACCTTGGCGGCGCAGGCGCCGCTGATGGCCACGTCGGCGGTGTAGGCGAAGCTCTTCGCCGTGCCGATGCGGTAGACGTAGGCGTCGGGAGAGTCCGGGTAGCCGCTCACGCTGGGCCCCGTGCCGTACCCCGCCGCGACGCTGTCGCCCAAGGCGAGCAGGCGGCTGGCGCGCAGGCCCACCTGCAGCGTCCCGGTGCCGGCACCGTGGCCCGCGACCTGGATGTAGTAGGTGGCGCCGGCCGCGGGAATCCATTCGACGCGGCTCTGGTGGGTGCCGCCCCACTCGTCGTCGCAGGCGACCTGGCTGAGGGACTGCATGGTGGCGCCCGTGTAGACGGTCGCCACGGTGTCGTAGCTGGAGCCCATCGTGTCGAAGACCACGCGGTGGGGCGTGGCGGGCGCGTTGTAACGGAACCAGACCGTGGCCGTGCCGGCGTTGCATGCCTGCGGCTCGCCGCTGTCGAGGGTGGCCCCGGCCACGCTCCCTTCCGCGTAGGTGCTATCATCGGTCAGGCTGACCGCGCTGGGCGCGCAGTTGTTGGAGGGGCCCCCGCAGCCCCCGACGGTCTGGGAGAGCGTGCGCCACGCGGATGCGCCGCCCCCGGCGTCCATGGCCTGGAGGCGGATCGTGTAGGTCCCCACGCCGTAGGTGTGGCTCGCGGTCTGCGCCGCGTTGTTCGCGACCGTCCCCGTGGCGGGAACCTGGAGGTACGCGGAGCCGTCGCCCCAGTCCACGGTGTAGGAGAGGCCCGAGGAATCGACGTCGTGCCCGTTGAGGGTGCAATCGACGGCCTGGTTCGCCGTGGACATGCTCAGCCCGCACGAGAAGACGTCGATGACGGGGGCCGTGTTCACGAACGTGAACGTCCGCGTCGACCAGTAGTAGAAGCCCCCCTCGTAGACGCGGCACCGGGCCTCGTAGGAGCCCGAGCCGGTGATGCCCCACTGCGCCATCGTCCGGGTCGCGGTGTAGGGCGAGGAGCCGGCGTAGCCTTGGTTGAAGTCGAACCCTCCGACGCCGGCGGGCCGGACCGCGAAGACGACGCCCGCGCCGTACGTGCCGTCGCTCTGCGGCGTGTGGGTCGTCGTGCAGGTGATCGACAAGGTCGCGCCGGACACGCTCTGCCCGTTGGCGGGGCTCGTCATCGTCACCGTGCCGTCCTCACCCTGCGTCATGGTGAACGTCCGCGTGGACCAGAAGTAGAGCCCGCCCTCGTAGACGCGGCAGCGCGCCTCATAGGATCCGGGTCCCGTGATCCCCCATTGGGCCGGGGTGCGGCTCGCCGTGTAGGGCGAGGCGCCCGCGTAGCCTTGGCTGAAGTCGAATCCTCCGGTGCCGGCTGGACGGACCGCGAACACGATGCCCGCGCCATACGTCCCGTCGCTCTGCGGCGTATGCGTCGTCGTGCAGGTGATGGGGATGGTCGAGGAGCCGGAGATGCTCTGGCCTTCCGTGGGGCTCGTCATGGTGATGGAGCCGTCCTCGCCTTGGGTGATGCTGAACGTCCGGGTGGACCAGAAGTAGAGCCCGCCGTCATATACGCGGCAACGCGCCTCGTAGGAGCCGCTGCCGGTGATGCCCCATTGCGCGAGCGTTCGGGTCGCGGTGTAGGGCGAGGAGCCGGCGTAGCCCTGGCTGAAGTCGAACGCGCCGGTGTTGGCCGGGCGGACGGCGAAGACGACGCCTGCGCCGTACGTGCCGTCGCTCTGCGGCGTGTGGGTCGTGGTGCACGTGATGGAGAGGGTCGCGCTGGGCGAGATGACCTGGCCGCTGGTCGGGCTCGTCATCGTCACGGTGCCGTCCTCGCCCTGCGTGACGGAGAACGTGCGCGTGGACCAGAAGTAGTTGCCCGAGTCATAGACGCGGCAACGCGCCTCGTAGGAGCCCGCCCCCGTGATTCCCCACTGCGCGAAGGTGCGCGTGGCGGTGTAGGGGGAGGCGCTCGCATAGCCCTGGCTGAAGTCGAAGGCGCCCGTCCCCGCGGGGCGGACCGCGAAGACCATGCCCGCGCCGTACGTGCCGTCGCTCTGCGGCGCGTGGGTCGTGGTGCAGCTGATGGACAGGGGCGAGTTGGTGATGGTCTGCCCGTTGGTGGGGCTCGTCATCGTCACCGAGCCGTCCTCGCCCTGGGTGATGTTGAAGTTCTTCGTGGACCAGTAGTAGAGGCCGGAGTTGTAGACGCGGCACCGGGCCTCGTAGGAGCCCGAGCCGGTGATGCCCCACTGGGCCATCGTGCGCGTGGCCGTGTACGGGGAAGAGCCCGCGTAGCCCTGGCTGAAGTCGTATCCGCCGACGCCGGCCTGGCGGACCGCGAACACGACGCCCGCGCCATACGTCCCGTCGCTCTGCGGCGCGTGGGTCGTCGTGCACGTGATGGAGAGCGAGGCGCCGCTGGAGAAGGAGAAGCTCTGTCCGTTGGTGGGGCTGGTCATGCTCACCGAGCCGTCTTCGCCGGAGGTCGCGATGACGACGTTGAACGTGCGCGTCGCCCAGTAGTAGGTGCCCGCATTGTAGACGCGGCAGCGCGCCTCGTAGGAGCCCGAGCCGGTGATGCCCCACTGCGCCATCGTCCGGGTCGCGGTGTAGGGCGAGGTGCCCGCGTAGCCTTGGTTGAAGTCGAACCCGCCCGTGTTGTACGGCCGCACGGCGAAGACGATGCCGGCGCCGTACGTGCCGTCGCTCTGCGGCGTGTGCGTCGTCGTGCAGGTGATCGAGAGCGTGGTGCCGCTGGTGTAGTACGTGACGGTCTGCCCGCTCGTGGGGCTCGTCATCGTCACGGACCCGTCCTCGCCTTGCGCGACGGCAAGAGGCGCGAGCAGGGGCAAGACGAAGCTTAGCAGCACGACCAGCAAGGTCGCGGACGTGTTGTTGGTCATGGCACTTCCCCACGGAGGCGCGCGGCAGCTCCTGCCAAAGCGGGGGCCTCCCGGGACATCGTAGGGACGAACATCTAGGAATGCTTGACGCTGCTAGCAACGCGCACGTTGCGTTCCCCGAAGGGTACGGAGGCCCCCTCAGACGACCTTGAACGTCGCGTGCATGCCGGCCGCGTCGTGCCCGGGCAGCTCGCAGAGGGCGTGATAGCTTCCGGTCGCGTAGGCGGTGAAGGTCCAGGATTCCGCGGCCTGGTGGAGCTCCATCTCGGGCGAGACGGGTGGGAAGGCGTACGGGAGCCCCTGGAGGTTGAAGTCGTGCGAGTGGTCGCCGCCGTCGTCGTTGACGAGGTGGAACGTGACGCGGTCGCGCTTGTGCACGGTCACGGTGGGCTGGTCGCCTCCGGAGCAGACGCCGGGCGTCGTGGCGGCGCCGTCGCAGCGCATGTACATCTTGCCCCCGCCCAGGGTGCCCAGGTGGAAGGTGACGTCGACGTGGTTGCCGTTGCTGACCTCGGCGTACGCGACGATGGCGCCGTAGAGGAGCGCGAGCACGACCACGACAAGGAGCGTGCGCTTCAGCCAGGGTTGCATGCGCGGGCAAGCCCTCGGGCCCGATTTGAAGGCTGCGGAAAAGGCTCAGGCGGCGGGGGGCTCCCGCAGCGTCCAGGCGGCGTAGGCGCCCAGCGCGGTCCCGGCGAGGCCGAGGACGATCATGATGCGGCGCAGGTTGACCGGGTAGTCGGCCGACCACCACTCGGCCAGCAGCGCGAGCGAGACGACCGCGAGGGCGACGCCCGCGGGCACGCGTGTCCAGCGCGCGGCGCCCCACGCGCCGATCGCGAGCACGAGGAGCCCTTCGACGACGCTGAAGACGATGGCCGCGGTCTCCAGGCTGGGCGTGAGCAGCGTCGCGACGAGGACGATGCCACCTACCGCGGCGGCGAGCCCGAGCGCGGCGCGGGCGTTGGCGGGGTCGGCCATCGCGGGCGCATCGCCCAAGCCTGGCTTCAACTCCGCCGCCGCGCGAGGGCCGCCAGCGCGAGCCCGGCCAGCGGCGCAAGGACGGGCAAGGGCGACCGTTTCTCGGCCTGGGCCGCGGCGGGCGTCGCGGCGGCGGGCGTGGCGTCGCCGGGCACGATCTGGACCTGGATACGCCCCGCGGCCGTCGCGTTGGTCGTCGGGTCGCGCGCCAGGACCATGAGCCCGAGCTGGCAGCCCACGGGCGTGTCCCGCGAGACGACGACGTGCATCGTCGCGCTGGCCGAGCCGCCCGCGGGCACCGTGAGGTTCGCCGCGTCGAGCGTCGCTTCCACGGGCGGCGGCGCGGCGCTCGTGTCGTTGCGGGGGCGGAACCCGCTGCTCGCGAGCAGCTCCAGGGTCAGGTCCGTCGAGCCGTTGCTCGTGAGCGTGACCTTCACGTCGCCCTGGCCGCCGGGCGCGACGTCGAGCGGGCCGGCCGGGTCGAAGCTGAACGCGATGGTGTCCAGCCGGGTGAAGCTGCCGAACCCGCCGCCATCCTGCGTGCGGTTGCCGGTGCGGTTGCGGAACCCGCCGCCCGCGCCTCCCCCGCCGAAGCCGCCCCGCCCGCAGCCGGAGGGCGGCGCCCCCTGCTGCTGCGCGAGCGCGGCCGGTGATAGCAAAAGGAGGGCGAGGAAGATGGCGAGGGCGAGGGGGCGCATGTCACAGCCTCTTGAGCGCGACGACGGGATCGAGACGCGCGGCCTTGCGCGCGGGGATCAGGCCCGCGACGACCGCGACGAGGATGGCGAAGAGGATGACGAGCGCGAACATGCTGACGGTGAAGACCGGGTGCGCGGTGGTGGTCGTGCCGCCCAGCGCGCCGCCGCCCCCCTGGAAGCCGCCCCCGCCGAATCCTCCGCCGCCGCGGCCGCCGAAGCCGCCGCCTCCCGTGGTGGGACGCACCGCGCCGCCCACGGCCGAGGTGGTCACGACCGCGGGCGCGGCGTTGGCTCCGCCGGCGCGCCGGCTCGCGAAGCCCGAGAAGATGCCGCCGATGCCGTAGGCCACGCCCACGCCCAGGAGGCAGCCCAGCACGCCGCCGATGACGCCGGTGAGGCTCGCCTCCATGAGGAAGACGCCCAGCACCTCGCGCCCCTTGAAGCCGAGCGCCTTGAGCGTGCCGATCTCGGTGGTGCGCTCGATGACGCTCACGAACATCGTGTTGGCGATGCCCACGCCCGCGACGATCAGCGAGATCGCGGCGATGCTGCCCAGGAGCGTCGAGATAGTGCCGAAGACGCTGCTGATGGTGACGGCGAGCTGCGTGCCGGAGAGCACGCGCGCGTTGCTCGGGTACGCCGCCTGCAATTCGTTCTGGACGTTCTGCACGTTGTCGGGCGAGTCGGCGAAGACGACGATCTGGTTGTAGTGCGTCGGCTGGAGACGGAGGATCTGCTGCGCGGCCTGCGTCGAGACGAAGACGGTGTTGTCCACGTCGACGAACGGCGCGCTGCCGAAGGGCGCCGCGATGCCGGTCACGATGAACGTGCGCGTGATCGTCTGTTCGGCGCGCTGGCCCGGCACGCGCACCTGCGTGGTGATCTGCACCGGGTCGCCCACGCCCACGAGCGGCTTCGTGGTGTCCGTGGGCGTCGCGGCGCCGCTCCCCAGGAAGACGGACGTGAGGTCGCCGTCGGGGAAGAGCGCGCCGTCCTGCACCTGCATGCCCTTCACGAGCGCGTCGACCTGGTCGGGCGGGATGCCCACGATCGACACGCTGTCCGTCGCGGCCGTGCGCGTGATCGTGCCGGAGCCCGTGACGGTGAGGAACGCGGTCTGCACGTTGTCCATCGACTCGATGTTCGTGATATCAGCGTCGGTGAAGTTGAGGTTCGGGCCCGTCGTGCGCAGGAGCAGCACCGTGGGGCCGAGCTTCTCCAGCTGGCCGCTGATGGCCGCGCTCTGACCCTGCGTGCTCGCCTCCAGCGCGATGATCATGCTCGTGCCGATGACGATGCCCAGGACGGTCAGCGCGGTGCGCATCTTGCGCTCGCGCAGGCCGCCTGCCGCGAGCTTGAGGCCGTCGACGAGGCGCACGCGGCCTCACCTTGCCTTGCGACGCGCGAGGGCGAGGCCCGCCACCGAGACGAGGACGATCCCGAGCCCGAGCGCTGGCACCTTGCTGGTGGTCGTCGTGGCCGCCTGCGACCGTCCCGTTCCGCCCGCGCGCAGCGCCACGGGCTGCTCGTAGGTGAGGCTGTGGATCGTGCCGTAGTCGTCGTTCCACGTCAGCGTCAGCGTGGCGTTGTTGCCGCCGCGCCCGCCAAAGCCGCCGCCCCGGCCGCCGAACCCGCCGCCCGTGCGATTCACCGGGACGCCGCCGCTACCCTGGCCGCGCTGGCCGAAGCCGCCGGTGCCGTTGCCGCCCGTCGCGTTCGTCGCGTTGAGCAGCGTCGTGGGCAGCGTGAAAGGCAGGGCGGTGTTCGGGTCGAGGTCGCCCAGGTAGACGGGGTCCGTCGGGAGGAAGCCGCCGCCGAACCCGACGCTCAAGTACGCATTGTGGGCCACCGCATTCCCAAGATTGGTGAGCGTGCCGGCGAGCGTGACGGCGCTCGTGCTCGTGGAGCCGGAGAGCCCCGTGAGCTGCACGTCGACGGTGCCCACGACGGCGACGCCGTAGTTGAACGTCTGCGCGTGCGCGCCGCCGCTCTCGTCGTTCCAGCTCACGACCATGCTGATCGGGTAGACGTCGGAGGCGCTCTTCGCCGTGAGAAGGTCGAGCGTCACGACGGTGCCGTTGCCCGCGCCCAGGTCGTCGAGCGTCTGCGCGTCGCTCGCGTTGATCGGCGTGATGAGGCCGGAGGCGGGGAGCTTGAACGTCACCGAGGGTTGGAGCAGCGCGCCCGCGCCGCCGTTGGTCAGCGTGAAACGCAGCGCGTCCTCGCGCCCAGCGCCGAGCCGGTTCCGGTCGAGCGTCGCGGTGAGGCCGGAGGGCGCGCCGGGCGACTGCGCCGCGACGCGGACGGTGAAGTTGTAGGCCTGCTGGTGGAACGCGCCCGCGTCATCGTACCAGCTCACGCTGAACGCGACAGGCTGTGGGTCCGCGGCGCCGGCCGCCACGAGCACGTCGAGCTCCGCGGTCCGGCTCTGGTGGGGCGCGAGGTCGCCGAACGACGTGGTGTCGGACGCGCTGAGCACGCTGAAGGGCGCGGGCGATCCGCCGGGCAGGCGGTACGCGCCCGCGACGTTGCTCGCCACCGCGTCGCCGCCGTTCGTGACGCGCACGACGACGCTGCCCGTCTGGTTCTGCGCGAGGCGCGCCGAGACGAGCGAGACCTGGAGCGGGCCGGGCAGCGGCTCCGCGACGCGCACCGTGAGCTGGTGCATCTCCTGCACGGCGGCGCCCGCGGCGTTGCTGTAGGCGAGCGCGAGGTTGAGCGTCTCCGGTCCCGGCTGCGAGGGCGTGAGCACCGGCACCGCGAGCGTCGCCGCCTGGCCGGGAGCGAGGCCGCCCACGCTGAACACGTTGTCGCGGCCGCTGACGGCGAGCGAGCTGCCCGCCGCGGGCGTGATGGTGAGCGTGACGCCGCCCGCCGCGCCGCTGCCCGTGTCGTTGACCACGAGCGGGAGCGTCGCGTGCGCGCTCGCGGGGAGCGTGATGGCGCTCGACGTGATCGTGAGCGCGGCGTGGCCCGTCAGGCGCGCGTTGATCGTGAGCGCGTAGGTGCGCACGGCCGTCGTTCCCTTGGGCGCCATCGTGAGCGCGAGCGGGATCTGCACGGCGCCGGTCGGGCTTGCCGTGGAGTCGACGTTGACGGTGAAATGCGGGTTCCAGACCGAGCCGGGCGTGAAGTCGCCCGAGAGCGTCGCGGTCTCGCCGCCGGGCGCGGGGTGCACGGCCGCGGTGTCGGAGAGCGTGGCCGAGACGCTCGAGTAGGTCGCGCTGTCCATGTCCTGGAGGTCGACCGAGAGCGTGCGCCCCACGTCGCCCGGGGCGGCCTCCGTGCCGGCCCATCCCGCGCCGGTGACGCTGACCGGGTTGTCGAGGAGGGCGCTGGCGCCGGGGAGCAGCGCGGGGACGAGCAGGAGCGAGGCGGCGAGGACGGCGGTTCGGTTCATGCGAGGAGCTCCTCCTGCTCGATCAGGCCGTCGCGGACGCGGATCACGCGGCGCGTGCGCTGGGCGACCGAGAGGTCGTGGGTGATCAGGACGGTGGTGACGCCCTGCTCGCGGTTGATGCTCCGGAGCAGGTCGATGACGGCGTCGGTGGTCTTCGTGTCGAGGTTGCCGGTGGGCTCGTCGGCCAGCAGGATCGCGGGGCGCGCGACAAGGGCGCGCGCGATGCTGGTGCGCTGCTGCTCGCCGCCGCTCATCTCCGCGGGTCGGTTCTTCAGCTTCGCGCCCAGGCCGACGATCTCCAGCGTCTCGGTGGCCCGCTGCACGCGCTCCTCGGGCACGACGCCCTGCGCGACGAGGGGGAGCATGACGTTCTCCAGCGCGGTCATCCGCTGGATCAGGTTGTAGCTCTGGAACACGATGCCGATCTTCCGGTTGCGCAGGCTCGCGAGCCCGGCATCAGAGAGCGTGCTCGTGTCCACGCCATCCACGAGGATCTGGCCGGACGTGGGCCGGTCGAGCGTGGAGAGCAGGTTCATCAGCGTCGACTTGCCCGAGCCGGAGGGACCCACGATGGCCGCAAGCTCGCCTGGCGCCACGGTCAGGTCGACGCCGCGCAGCGCCTCGTAGGACACGGTCTTCGAGAGGCGGTATACCTTGTGGATGCCGCGCGCTTCGAGGGCCGGGACCTGCGCCACGCGCCCTCCATGCCGCGTCCCCCTCTTGACGGAGCACTTTTTTTGCGCTGCAGAAAGCCGGGCCCGGGAAGTGCAGGGCGCGCCTGGGCCCAGACGATGCGGAGCGTTCAAGCGCCGGGGGCCGGGTGAGCCGCGACATGGCCCCCGAGCGGGACGCGCCTTCCGAGATGACGCCCGAGGACGCGCTGACGCGCATGGCGAGCGTCACCGCGAGCACGCGGGGGCTGCGCACGCGCACGGAGGGGCTCACGCTCGCGATCTGGGCGATCTGCCTCGCCGCGAGCTACCTCACCATCGTCGTGCCGCTCTTCTTCGGGGGCCGGCCCGAGTTCGAGCGCGGCGGCAACTTCACGGGCAACTTCACCGGGGGACCCGGCGCGCGCCCCGAGCACACGCGCTTCGTCTTCGCGCCGCTTGCCCCGCTCGCGTGGTACGTCGTGGCGCTCGTCATGACCATCGGCGTCTGGCGCAGCGCGTCGCTCTCGTTCCAGACCGGCCTGACCACGCCGCGCCTCGTGGTGGTCATGGTGGGCTGGCTGGTCGTCTTCCTCGTGAGCGCGATCGTGCTCGCCTTCGTCGAAGGGGGCAACCCGCGCGCCGAGCACATCCTCGCCTGGGGCGTCGTGGTCGGCCTCTTCGCCGCCACCAACCCGCTCCGCTTCACGCCGCGCGGCCGCTGGGCCGCGGGCATCTCCGCCTTCGTGATCTTCGCCATCGGCGTCTTCGCGCTGCTGGCGCATTGGGACATACGTGATATCAGCATCCTCTCGGGCATAGGCCTGGGCGGCCCGCTCCTCCTCGCCGGACTCTATCTGATGTTCGTCGGGTGAGGAGGCGGGGACGTGGCCGGCGAAGGTCTCGATCCGCTGCTCCACCAGCCCACGAGGCTGGAGATCATGAGCCACCTCTACCGCAACCGCCAGGCCACGTTCACCGCGCTGCGCGACGACCTGAAGCTCACCGCGGGCAACCTGCAGAGCCACGGCGACAAGCTCCGCGCCGCGGGCTACGTCGACGTGCACCGCGTCTTCGCGGGCGTCTTCGAGGTGCGCTGGAGCATCACGCCCGCGGGCGAGAAGGCGTTCGAGGCGTACTTCGCCGCGCTGCGCGAGTTGGTGCAGCGGCACGCCCCGACGCGCGATGAACGGGCCGACTGAGCTGGCGCCTCGGGAGCAGCCGCGCAGCGCGGACCGCAGCGCGACGTTGCGATCGCCGCCGTGGTGGAGCGCCCCGGCTCAACCGTAATGGAACGGCGGGGCGGCCGGCGCCGGATCGCTCGCGTCGAAGCGCACGACGTAGAGGCCGGTCGTGTCCTCGTTGATCGCCAGCGTGCCGTCGGGGAGCGCGTCCACCTGCTCGTCGAAGGGGAGCGTGGGCGTCTTCTCGGGCAGGTAGGGCGAGAGCATCGCGGGGATGTAGACGCCGATGCTCGGCGGGGACTTGAGAAGCTCGGGCGTGCTGACGTCCGCGGCCCAGATGCCCGCGTGGTAGTCGCTGATGAAGAGCGTGCGGTTGACGAGCGCGAGGTAGTGCGGGCTGGCCTGGTACTCGGTCGTCCAGACGCCCGTGTCCTCAGGGAGGTGCCACTCGCCGACCTGCTTGAGGCTCGCCGGGTCGGTGTCGTCGAGCACGAACACCTGGCCGCCGGGCGTCTTCGTGTCGGTCTTCATCGGGCACTCCTGGCCCGCGAAGAGGTAGTGGTGGCCGTCCCACAGGGTGGGCGCGGGGAGCACCTCGTGGACCGCGCTGTGATAGCACGGGCCGTCGCCGTTGGGGTTGACGTTGAGCGGATGCGGCGGGACCCACTGCGCCACGAGCTGCGGCGTCTGCGGGTTGCTCATGTCGAGGATCAGGACGCCGCCCTCCCAGTCGGCGAGGTAGGCGTAGGTCTTGCCGTCCTTGGGGTGCTTCATCATCGCCACGTCGGTGTGGCCGTTGCGCACGGGCGCGCTCACGTTGCCCTCGCTGCTCTGCGACACGGGCGGCGTGAAGTAGGTCGACTGGCGCACGAGCTTGACGCCCAGCGGCGTGTCCATGATCTGGTCGAAGGCGAAGTAGCCCAGCGCGTGGACGCTCGTGGAGACGGGCGAGCCGGGCGGGCGCGGCGGGCCGCCGAGCTCCGAGCCGATGACCCACGTGACGTTGTCGATGCGCGCCGTGCTGACGCTGTGCAGGTTGCGCTCCGGCATGGGGTCCCAGTCGGCGAACGCCGGGTGCGCGGGGTCGCTCACGTCCACGAGCACGATGCCGGGCGCCAGCACCGCGTCCTCGGGCAGCGCGAACTGGAGGTCCGCGTTGTCGGCGCAGAGGCCGTGGAAGCCCAGCACGGGCGGAGCGGGCAGCCCGCCCATGACCGGCGTGCGCGTCTGCTGGTCGAAGGCGAGCACGACGTACTTGCCGTCCGGCGTGATATCAGCGTCGTAGGAGCCCAGGCCCTTGGCGTAGAACTCGCCCACCTTCTGCGGGTGCGCGGAGTCCGTGACGTCCACGAGCACGAACGCGAGGTCGTTCTGGAAGGCGTTGACGACGTCGAGCACGCGGCCGTCCGCGCGCTGGGCCCAGCCGCCGCAGCCGTAGCCCGGCGCCGGCTTGCCCTTGTACTGCTCGGTGAGCAGCGGGTTCCAGCCCACGAGGTGGAAGTTGGGCGTCGAGAGGTTGAGGTGCTGCGTGATGTCCGAGTGGTTGTGCCCCTCGTCGTGGACCAGCGCGGCCTCGTACCACGTGGGCGCGAGCGACTTGGCGGAGGTCGTCGCGCTGGGGGCGTCCTTGGGCGCGAGGCACCCCGCCAGGACGGATGAGGCGACCATCAGCAGGGCGAACGGAACGACGAGGCGACGCATGGCGCGGGCTCCCGGCGCGGCAGGTTCGCGGGCGGGTCTTAACCGTTCTTGTACTCAGAGCAGTCCGGTCAGAAGGCACGGCCAAACGCTTGAATACAAGCACGCATACACGTACCGCATGACCTCCGTGAATGTCCAGTTTCGCGAGGACGAGGAGACGATCAAGTTCCTCGTCGGCCGCGGCCTGAAGCCCTCGGAGGTTGCCAAGGCGAGCTTCGAACGCGAGGTGCGTCGCCTGCAGGCGGAGGCGCACGCCGAGGAGCTGGCGGCCCTGGGCGTCAAGCTCCCTGACGGTCTTGCCGAGAGGGCCGTTCGCGCGAGCCGTGACTCGCGATGAAGCCGCTCGTCATCGATTCGTCCGCGCGCATCGACACACTCCGCGATCCAGGACTCGCTGGCCACCTCGTGGCCAACTACGACCTCTGCGCGCCTGCCCTTCTGCAATGGGAGATCGGGAACGTCGTCCACGCCAAGGAGCCCGCGGTGTTCGGCGATCCGGCGAAACGCAAGGCGGTCGTGCACGCGCTCGTGAGCCACGTCCGGCTCGTGGACCAGACGGGCCGGCTCGGGATGATCGCCGACCTCGTCGATCGGCACGCGCTCTCCTTCTACGATGCGGCCTTTCTCCAGCTTGCGCTCGACGAGACGTGCGACCTGCTCACGCAGGACAAGAAGCTCCTCGGCGCCGCGACGCGCGAGATCGGGCCCAGCCGCGCCTGGAACCTCGCGCGGGCCAAGGCTGCGGTCGCGCAGGGCGCCTTCTGACACCTGGGCCGGGAGCGGCCTTAAGCCCCGTGGCGCCTGGTCGCTCCGGTGCGCCTGCGCCCCCTGCAGTGGATCGCCGCCGTGCTCGTCGCGCTGGGCTTCGCGAGCTTCGGCTACGCCTGGGTCCGCGAGGCGTTCCCGCCGCCCTGTACGCCCGAGGCGCGGGCGAGCTTCTTCGGCTGCGGCTTCGACCTGCTGCCGGGCTTCCTGCGCGCCACGGGCCTCGCGTTCCTGCTCGTGGCGGCCGCGTGCCTCGCGGCGGGCGTCTGGCTCGCGCGCAGGCCGCGCGGACGCTGGGGGCAAGGCGCCGTCGTCCTCGCGTGCGTCGTCGCGGCCGTCGCGCTGGCCGCCCTCGCGGCGTGGGCCGCCAGCCAGGTGCTGATCCACTGCCCCACGTACGCCTGCCTGGGCACGGCTGGCCGCGTGTGGAGCACGCTGGGCGAGGTGCCGCTCCTGACGGCCGAGGCCGGGGCGCTCGCGACGTTGGCCGCGCTCGCGTTCCCGCAGCGCTAGACGGCCGCCGGCTCGCCGCGCCTCTGCTTGTTGCTCGTGCGGTGCATGCAGTCGAGCTGCTCGGAGAGGACGCTCTTGGGGACCTCGGGCAGCAGGTGGCCCGACTTCACGCGCTTCGTCTCCAGGTAGAACGCATTGTGCGGCGTGGGCGGCACGACGACCTCGATGCGCCCCGTGACCTTGATGCCGTGGTGCTCCAGGTCGCGCGCCTTGTCGGGGTTGTTCGACATCAGGCGCACGGACTTGACGCCCAGCGCGCGGAGCATCTGCGCGGCGACCTCGTAGTCGCGCTCGTCGGCCTGGAAGCCCAGCCTCTCGTTGGCCTCGTTCGTGTCGAGCCCCATCTCCTGGAGCTGGTAGGCGCGGATCTTGTTCGCGAAGCCGATGCCGCGCCCCTCCTGCCGCAGGTACAGGATCGCGCCCGCGGGCATCTCCTGCACCTTCTCCATCGCAAGCTCCAGCTGCTGGCGGCAGTCGCACCGGAACGACGTGAACGCGTCGCCCGTCAGGCACTCGGAGTGCAGGCGGACCGGCACGTCCTCCTTGCCCGTGATATCACCGTGCACGAGCGCCGCGTGCTCCTTCGACTCGTCGGGCGCGTGGAACGCCACGACCTGGAAGTGGCCGAAGCGCGTCGGAAGCTCCGCGACGGCGGACACGCAGACCGCGCGCTCCGCCGCCACGTCGCGCAGGATGTCCTCGACGCTCGGCTTGGGGATGCCCATGCTGCGCGAGTCGCCCCTCCTTGGCTTATAGATGGAGCTTCCAGGGGGAGGAGCATCCTTTCCTGGAGGGGAGCGCCCGGCGCGCAGCGCCGCGGCGCGTGTCGAGCTTATCGCCCCCGAAGCCGCGCTTCAGCGCGGCGGAGCGGGGCGCGTAGGGAGTATTGCCGGCTGGTACGCCAGCCGAGGGCCGGGACCGTGATTTGAACACGAGTCCGGGGATCCACAGTCCCCAAGGATGACCAAGCTACCCCATCCCGGCCAGGAATGGACCCCCGTGGGGGCTGGTTCGGGAGCCGCCTCGCCGCCTTAAAACTTGGCTCGACCCCAAGCCCGCTTTCGATTCCGAGCCCCAGCCCGCAGGGCTCGGAAGAGGAATCGGAATCGGGCTAGGGCGCTGGAAGCGTCACGGGAATGAGGCCCGTCGGGCTCGCCGGCGTGGGCGCCGCGTGGCCGGGCGCGTACAGGGAGTCGCCGCCCACCTGGCTCGCGACGAGGCACGCTGGGCCGGAGCCGGCGTCGCCCATGAACGCGAGGTGGACCATGCCGTCGGGGCCGACGTCCATCGTGAAGAAGTCGCCCAGGCTCCGGTCGGGGCCGTTGGGCACGAGCCCTTCGGTGCTGATGGTGCCGGTGTGGATCGGCTGTTGCGTGACGCGCGCCTGCTGCCAGCGGGCGCCGCCGTCGAGGCTCTGGGCTTCGATGACGTTCCACTTGGCGCTCTTCATGCCGGTCTGGTCGTTGGGGTCGCCCACCGTGGGCGTCTCGTACCACGCGACCGCGATGCGGCCCGCGTCGCCCGCGACGATCCAGGGGAAGACGCGCGTGCCGGCGCCGCTGGTGATGACCTGCGGGGCGCTCCACGTGGCGCCGTCGTCCTTCGACGCGACGACCTTGACCGCGCTGCCGCCGCCTGATAGCATCTCGGCGTAGGCGACGTACCACGCGCCCGCGGAGTCGGCGGCGAGGCCGGCGAAGTCGTTGCCGACGCTGCCCAAGGCCTTCGCGGCGACCTTCTGCGTCCACGTCGTGCCCATGTCCTTGGAGACCGAGAAGCAGATCGCCGGCCCGTCGCAGTTGTAGACGACGGCGACCTCGCCGGTCTTGGGGTTGGCGACGAGCGGGCCGTCCTGCCAGTCGCCGCCGTTGACGTTGGGGTTGATCCACGGGTTGCCGGCGAGGACCCACGTCGTCCCGCCGTCGTCGCTGCGCGAGACCCACGAGGCGACGGCCGGCGCGAACGTGCGGCCCAGGAAGTAGGCGTGGCCGACCTTGTCCACGGTGTTCCACTCGCGGTCGTAGTAGGGGACCTCGCTGGAGATGGGGGCCGAGGTCCACGTCGCGCCCGCGTCGTGCGAGACGCTCATCGTCGCGCTGCCGGCCCACAGGTCGGTGACGTAGATGCTATCATCGGGCGCGATGGCGAGGCTCGTGTCGCCGCCGCCCAGGGGCGTGGGGTTCGGCGTCAGGACCTTCCAGGTCGCGCCTCCGTCCGTGCTCTTCCAGAGCGCGCTGCCGGTGGGCAGCCCCGCGGGCGCGCTGACGTAGATGGCGCCCTTGTGGTCGACGGCGAGGGAGGGCTCGCTGACGGCGGAGGAGCCGGGGATCGGGACGACCTTGAAGAGCGCCGAGCCCGAGCCGGAGGGGGGCGAGACGACGGCGCCAGGCCCGCTGTCGGTCTGCACGCAGCCTGCGATCGCGACGCCCGCCAGGAGCGACGCGACGAGGAGGCGGGGAAGCATGCGTTGGGGTCCCATCTCCCCCGATTTAAGCATTCCAGGAGTGTCCTTTGAGTGATCTATGGGGCCTGGCCGAAGGCCGTCCAGTTGATGCGGAAGACCTGCACGCCGCTCTCGTTGTAGACGGGCGAGAAGAGCGTGGAGTTGTCGAACTTCGCGACGGCCGCAGGGCTCATCGGCGCGCTGTTCTCCCATTGCAGGAGCGTCACGCCCTGCTCGATCTGCGGCGAGAGGAATACGTAGTCGACGCGGCCGTGCGCGTGGCCCAGCGCTGGGATCTGCGCGTCCGAAAGCTCGGCGCGCACCGCGCTCAGGTTGTCGGCGTGGTACGTCTGCGGCGTGTAGTCCCACGTCGCGTCGAGGTCCGCGAGGCCCCAGAGGAGCGAGCTGACGCGGTGGTCCGCCGCGATGGTGGAGCCCGCGGGGATGATATCATGGTGGTCTGCCATCCACTGCACCGCGGTCAGCTCGTCGGCGCTGATCCCCTCCTCGAAGCCCCCGAGCACCTCGCGCGGAGGGTTGGAGAGGGCGGCGGAGACGACGAGGAGCGCGACGAAGGCCGCGATGAGGTTCACGCGCCAGCGCGCGCGATCTGCGGGCACGCGCGAGACGAGCAGCTCGTCGTAGACCGCGACGACGCCGATGGCGACGAGCACCGCCATCGCCTCCACCATGTAATCCACGTGGCGGAACGGGAAGAGGACGTGGCTGTTGGTGGCGATGGCGAAGGCGAGCGAGGCGAGGATCGCGTAGAGCCACCCGCCGATCATCGTGCCCTGGCGGTAGAAGCGCGCCAGCGAGACGCCCAGGGGCAGGAAGCAGAGGACCGCGACGAGCGGCAGCGCGTACCAGAACGTGGCCCACGTGAGCTTGATGTCGGAGCCCGGCAGCCGCACGAGGACCAGCGCGATCAGCACTGCGGTGAAGAGGAGGAAGCCGCCCACGATGAGCCGGCGCTGGCGCGGGAAGCCCGGGTGGCGCGGGAGCAGGAACCAGCGCGCGCGGGCCCGCTTGTAGACGACGAGCGCCGGCAGCGCGGCGAGCGCCACGAGGAACGCGACCGCCGTGAGCCACGGGTTGAGCTTGATGGCGTCCCCGACGATCTGGTCGCGGAACGGCGTGGCGACCGCGAGCCACCACACGAGCGTGAACGCCAGCAGCCCCGCCACGAGGGGGATCTCGACGCGCAGGCGCGGCACGTCGTAGTGGTCCTGCGTCAGCTCGCGCCAGACCGGGATCATGGCCAGGACGCCGATGGCGAAGTAGGTGGAGAGGTGGTGCGTGAGCACAAGCGCAATGCCCACGAGGCCCAGCCACGCGAAGTGCGTCCGGTCGCGATAGCTTTCGGGGAGCATCGCCAGCATGCCCAGGAGGAGCACCTGGCCCAGCGTGCCGGGCATGGCGTGGCTGGTCGTGATCGCGATGGCGGCGGTGACGGCGCTGAACGCCGCGGCCACCAGCGCGACGCGCGGGTCGCTCGTGACGCGGTACGCGAGGAGGCCCACGAGCACCGGCAGCAGCGCCGAGAGCACCGGGGTCGTCCAGAGCGTCGCGTGCGTGACGTCGACGCCCACGACCGCGCTCACCGCGGCGCTCACGACGAACATGCCCGGGAAGTACGGGTACGCGACGCCCCAGCCCTGGTAGGGGAAGCTCACGTGCCCTGTGGCGAGGAGCCGCCGGCTCAGGTACACGTACTCGCCCGAGTCGGAGCCCCACACGCCGAAGCGGATCGTGGGCCAGAGGCGCACCGCGAGCGCGACGGCCATCGCCGCGAGCATCAGCCACGGCGCCGCGCGGCGGAAGGCCGGGCCTGCGAGCATGGACTTGTCCAGCCCGTCGCGGCGCAGCCGGCTCAGCGTGGCCACGCGGCGGCATCGGGGCGGCCCGCCTTAAGCGAATCTGCCCGCGAATCGGGGCTCAGGACTCTGGACTCGGGGCTCACCGGCTGCTCGGCGAGCGGGAGCCCTGAGTCCAGAGTCCTGAGTCCTGAGCCCCGAGGGGGCGGCTACGTTTATCCCGCGAGGCTGCCTCCGCCGCCCCATGCATTGGGCCGACGTCCTGGCGAAGGAGCTTGCGGAGCGCGGCTCGCGCCACGTCCTCGCCACCGCCATCACGCCCTCGGGCCCGATCCACGTGGGCAACATGCGCGAGGTGCTCACGACCGAGCTGGTCTATCGGAGCGTCGACAAGCTGGGCTGCGACGCCGAGCTGATCTACATCGGCGACACGTACGACCCGCTGCGCAAGGTCTACCCGTTCCTGGACGCGGCGAAGTACCAGGAGCACGTGGGCAAGCCGCTCTGCGACATCCCCTGCCCCGACGGCTGCCACGACAACTACGCGGCGCACTTCCTCGAGCCGTTCCTGAAGGACCTGGAGGCGCTCGGCGTGCGGCCGCGCGTGTTGCTGGCCCACGAGATGTACCGCAAGGGCATGTACCTCGACGCGACGAAGGACGCGCTGGAGGCGACGAAGGAGGTCGACGAGATCATCGCGCGCGTCTCGGGGCGCGCCCTTCCGAAGAATTGGATCCCGTTCAACGTGCAATGCGCGGGCTGCCAGCGACTCAACGGGCCGATCCCGACGCTCTACGAGTTCCCCTTCATCGAGTACCGGTGCGAGGCGTGCGGCCACGAGGGCAAGAAAGATATCAGGGTGCCGGGCGAGGGCAAGCTTCCCTGGCGCGTCGATTGGCCCGCGCGCTGGAAGTTCCTGGAGGTCACGTTCGAGGCGATGGGCAAGGACCACGCCGCGGCCGGAAGCTCGTGGGACACGGGCATCGAGATCAGCCGGAAGGTCTTCGGCTACGAGCCCCCGACGCGCACGGTGTATGAGTTCATTCAACTGAAGTCCGGCGGCGCGATGCACAGCAGCGCCGGGAACGCGATCAGCGGCTCCGAGATGCTCCGGATGACGCCGCCCGAGACGCTGCGCTTCCTCATCGCGCGCTATCAGCCCGGCAAGCACATCGACTTCGATCCGGGCATGGGCATCATCGACCTCGTCAACGAGTACGACCGCTGGGAGCAGGCGTGCTTCACGGGCGGCCCGCAGGCACGCGACGATCCGCAGTTCAAGGAGCTGGACCGCGTCATCGAGCTCTCGCAGCCCAGCGGCCGCGTGCCCACCGAGGCGCCCCCCGCGATTCCCTACAATCACCTCGTGCTGCTCACGGACTTGACGGGCGGAGACTGGCAGAAGGTCAAGGCCATCCTCCTGCGCAGCGAGATGGTCGACCGCCTGACGCCCGAGGACGAGACGCACCTGAAGGCGCGCGTCGAGCACGCGAGGTACTGGCTCCAGCGCTTCGCCCCCGCCGAGGCGCGCACGAAGCTCGCCGAGACGTGGACGCCGGACCTCGCCGCGCAGCTTGGCGAGAACGAGCGCCGCTTCCTCCACGCGCTGCACGGCCGCCTCGCCGCGGGCGCCGCGAGCGCCGAGGCGATCCACAACGCGATCCACGAGAGCGCCAAGGAGGTCGGCCTGGGCGGCGGCAAGGCGTTCCAGGCGATCTACGTCGCGTTCCTGGGCGCGAAGAAGGGCCCCCGCGCCGGGCACTTCCTCGCGAGCCTCGACAAGCACTTCGTGCTGAGGCGCCTGCAGGATGCCAGCCACGCTGCGTGAGCGCTGGAACGCGCTTCCGATCTGGGCGCGCTGGCCGCTCGCCATCCTAGCGTTCATGCGCTGAGCCGGGCGTCCCGCGGCGTTGGCCGACTTCGCCATCGTCCGCGCGCACGCCCACGCCACGTCGCGCACGCCCGGCGGCGTCGAGCGCTGGGAGGCGGACCTCGTGCGCGCGCTGGCGGGCCGTGTGGACGCGCTCGCGGACGGGGAGGCGCCGCGCCACCGCTACCGCGTCGTCCACGCCGAGACCGCGTACGGCAAGCGCCTCGCGCGCGAGATGCGCGCCAAGCTCGTGCAGACGTTCCACGGCGCCGCGTGGCTGATGGCGCGGCACGGCTATCAAACGGGCCGGCGCGGGATCTACCGCGTCGGCCAGACCGGCGTCTACGCGATGCTGACGTTGGACTATGCGCGCACCCTGGCGCGCGTCGACGCCGCGGTGTGCGTGAGCCGCAAGGTGCGCGACCACCTGCGCGCGCAGACCGTCGCGCACAAGCGCAAGGTCGTCCTCATCGAGAACGGCGTGGACGTCGAGCGCTTCCACCCGCCCGCGCAGCCCGAGCGCGGCGAGCGCGCGCTCTTCTACGGCCGGCTGGAGCCCAACAAGGGTTTGCCGCAGCTCCTCGACGCCGTGGGCCCGGACGTGCCGCTCGACGTCGCGGGCGGCGGGTCGCTCGCGCCGCTCGTCGAGCGCGTCGCCCGCGAGCGCCCGAACGTGCGCTTCCTGGGCGCGCTGGGGCAGGAGGACCTCGTCGCGGCGATCGGCCGCGCGCGTCTGGTCTGCACGCCGAGCCTCAACGAGACGTTCGGCCTCGTGGGCATCGAGGCGCTGGCCTGCGGCACGCCCGCGGTGCTCACGCGCGAGTTCGACGTCCACGGCGAGACGGGACGATTGCTATCACGCTGCGAGCCGACGCCCGCCAGCATCCGCGAGGCGATCCGCGCCGCGTGGGACCTCAAGACGCCGGCGTGGAGCCGCGCCGCGCGCGAGGCCGTCTGCCGCGAGTACGACTTCCGGGGGCGGGCGCGGGCGTACCTCGCGCTCTACGAGCACCTGGCGGCGGGCGGCGCGCCGCGCGACTTCGCGCATCCGGAAGCGGCGGCGCCGGATGCGCAGCCTGCCGGTCGCGGCCGGAAACCTTAATGCTTACAAGATGTAAGTGAGCTTTGTGACGGACGCGGTCGCCGAGCTCCTGGCGCAACGGCATGCCTTGCGCATCCTGCATTTCCTTCACGGAAAGGCGCCCCGTCGCTTCAGCGAGATCCAGAAGGGCCTCCGCCTCAACCCTGCGCAGGTCGATCGCGCGCTCAAGGGGCTCGTCCGCGGCGGCTGGCTCGTCCCCACGACCGACGTGGCCTCGCCCCAGGCGAAGCGCGTCGTCGTCCGCTACGGACTGACCAAGCGCGGCGAAGCGATCGTGAAGGCCTTGCACGGCTTCCGCGTCGAGGCCGAGAAGCAGAAGAAGGCCTTGGGCGAGGAGATGGTCGAGGAGATCCGCGCGCTCCTGGCGTGAGCCGGCATGTCCTCTTCGCGCCCGAGCTGTGAAGCTCTCGCTCAGCTCGACTTCGTCTCCAGGAGCGGCGCCACCTTCTCGACGCGGCTGCGCCACGCCGCGAGGTTCGGAAGCTCGCGCGGGACGGGGTTCCCGGTGTACGGGAGCGGGTTCGTCGCGCCGTAAAGCGCGAAGTCGGCGAGGCTGGGCTCCTCGCCGAGGAGATAGCTCGACTCCGCGAGGCGGTCGTCCGCGGGCTTGAGCGTGGCGATCATCGCCTTGAGGTGCTTGGGCTTGGCGAGCGCCATCTCGTCGAGGTCGCCGCGCTTGCGCATCTGGAGCTCCTCGAAGACCCACGCCTCGCGCGGGTCGGCGAACGTCTTGCGGGCGTCGGGGGCGACGACGCGCCAGACCATCTCCTCGACGACCTCGTGCGACCAGCTCTCCAGCATCCGCGCGAGGTTGCGCGTGCCCTTGGGGTAGATCGTCGGCGTCGGGACCTTCTGCTCCAGGAAGTCCGGGATGTCGTGCCACTTGACGCCGTGGTCCTCCCAGAGCAGGTAGGGCACGTAGTCCTGCCCCGAGACGGCGAGGAGGTCCTGCCGGTCGTGGTAGGGCGCGTACTGGAACTGGTAACGGATCCCCTTGTAGCCGAGGATGCGCTTCGCCTTCACCACGTGGTGCGAGAGGTCGAGGCCGTAGAGCAGGACCGCCATGCGACTGCCACATGGGAGGCGTTGGATAAGTCTTCGTCAAAACCGATCCGGATTCGGCATGCCCTCCTGCGCATCCTCAGGCGTGGTGAGCTTGTTGCGCAAGACAGCCCTGATCGCAGCCCTCCTCCTGACCATTCCCCTCGCGAGCTCGGCGTTCGCCCTTCCGCTCCCGGTCCCGCCGCAACCCTCCCCCGACCCCACCCCGGGCGGCGGGGCCGGGACCAACAACGGCACGAACAACGGCACCGGCAACCAGACCGGCGGCAACAACTCGACCTCGCCGCCCCCCACGGGCCTCGCGGTCCAGGTCAACGGCCCGACCGTCGCCGTGGCGGGCTCGACCTACACGTTCGTCTTCTACGTGGGCTGGCACGCCTCGGGTGACCCGCGTCCCAGCGGCAACACGAGCGGCAACAACACGACCCAGCCCGGCAACGGGCACGCCAAGACCGAGACCGTCTCGCTGGCGGCCTCGCTGGTGGGCGCCGCGGGCACCGTGTCGATTCCCGCGAGCGCCACGGTGACGGACGGGGCTTGGACGCGCCTCCAGGGCCAGGTCACGTTCGACGTGACCTCCCTGCCGGGCTCGGGCGAGATCCGGATCCGCGCCACGGATGCCGACGGCACGGCCGAGGGGGACTCGTTCTTCCAGGTCGTCTGAAGCGCGCCTCAAGGCTCAAGACCCCCGTTGTCAAGGTGACCCCGCCATGCGTCGCGTCCTGATGGGCATCCTGCTGCTGGCGCTCCTCGCGCCCGTGGCGGGGGCCCAGGCGACCGGCACCCTCACGCTCAGCGTGAGCCCGGACCAGGCCTCGGTGCGGGCGGGCCAGAGCGCCGCCGTGAACCTCAGCGTGACCACCAGCGGCCTCGTCCCCGAGCAGGTCCAGGTCCAATGGACGACGACCGACGCGCGGGTCCAGGGGACCACGGCCTTCACGGTCCTGCCCACCGCGGGCGGCAGCACGGTGCTGTCGATCGGCGCCTGGGCCAACGCCTCGGCGGGCGACCGCGTCCTCTCGATCTGGGTCCAGGACACGACCACGGGCGCCGTCTCCAACACGGCGCGCTTCGTGCTCCACGTGGCGACCAACGCCACCGGGAATGCGACGAACAACGCCACGACCAACGCCACGCAGAACGCGACCGGGTCGTCCTCCGGCTCCGGCTTGAACTCGACCCCGAAGACCACCCCCAGCCCCGGCCCGACGAACGCCACCTCATCATCCGGCGGCGACGCCAGCGGGCCCGGGCCGGTGCCGGCCTCCGACCAGGCGCCTCCCACGCCCGGGTCCTCCTCGGACGCGCCGGCGACACGCGAGGCGGAGACCGGCCCGGCGCCGGCCCGGGACCCGCCCCCGGGACCGCTCCCGCCACGGACGCCCCGCGCGCTGGCCGTGGACCCGACCCTCCTGATCGTGCCGCCCCAAGGCTGGGCCGAGCTGCGCGTTGTGGAGACCGACCTGGCGCCCGTGTCGCTGCATCTGCCGCCCGACTTCGAGGCGACGCTCGTCTCCGAGGAGGGCGCGGTCTGGACGTTCCACGTCTCGGCGCGGCCCGGCGCTCCCCAGTACCTGCTCTTCGCGGCCACGGCGCAGGCCGGACAGACCGCGGCGCCCTTCGGGCTGCGCGTCGAGAACGGCACCCGCCTCGACGCCGCGGCCGTGACGCTCCAGCGCCCGCCCGACGCGCCCTCACCGTGGCCCTACGCGCTCCTCGCGGCGGCCGCGGGCGCGGCGGCGTTCGGCCTGGCCCGCGCGCACCGGCGCTGGCCCTACGGCCTGGCGATCCTCTACAGCCGCATCTCCCCCTCGCGCCTCCTCGCGCACCCGCAGCGCCGCCGCATGCGCGACGCCGTGGCCGCGAGCCCCGGCCTGGGCGTCAACGAGCTGCAGCGCGCGATGGGCTTGGCGAAGGGCGTCTTCGACCACCACCTGCACCGGCTCCTGACGGCGGGCCACCTGCGCGCCGTGGAGGACGGGCAGCGCCGCCGGCTCTACGTCCCGGGCGCCGTGCCGGAGGGCGGCCAGCTCCCCTTGGGCGAGCGCGTGATCCGCTTCCTGGCGGAGCGCGGCGAGACGCCGACGACGCGCCTCGCGGCGGAGCTTGGCGTGTCGCGGCAGGCGCTCCACTACCACGTGAAGCGTCTCGCGCGCGAAGGGCTCGTGACCGCGCGGCGCGACGGCAACGAGGTCCTCCTTGCGCCCAAGGGCTTCGCGCCCTGAATCGGCGTCACGGGTCCAGATGGACGAGGCGCGGGACGTGCGGGTGGGCCGCGTCGTTGAGGTCGTCCTCGGCCTCCTTCGCAACGGCGTTGAGCGCCGCGACGAAGGCAGCCGCGTCCTCGGCCTCCTGTGACCGTAACGCGAATACGCGGAGGGCGAGCGCCTTCGCTTGTGCCACCGTGATTGTCGCGTCCACGGGTCGCCCGCAATGAGGGCAGCCGATCCAGCCTTCCTTCGCTCGGTATTCTTCAAGGCCCTCCGTTACGTCCAACCCCTCATGCCTTCTCTTAGCGACTTGGAGAAGGCAATGCCAACCACCCCACTTAAGCCCTATTGCCGTCTTGAAGCGACTATGGCACGAGCGGTCATCGCTCCGGGGCACGGCAAGAAGCGGAAGATCACGATCACGCCCGACCCCGACATCTTTGCGTGGGTCCTGGAGCAGGTCGGCCCCGGCAAGCGCTGGGCCAGCGTCACGCACGCCGCGGAGTTCGCCTGGGCCAGGCTGCGCGAGGACGAGGCCGACAAGAAGCCCGCGAGGCGGTAGGTCCCCCGCCAACACGCCAACTTCAGGAGCGCATGCCCCCTCTGAGCGTGGCGTGCTGGCGTGTTGGCGGGAGCGCGAAGCGCGCGACCAAGAGGGCCGACTTCGGGCGCAAGGTCGGCGCGAAAACGCTTACAATCGTGAAGCGCGGTGCGGCCCCCATGCGCCCGAGGGAGCTGGTCGACGCCGGGGGGGTGAGCCCCCCCGGACCCCCCCGGAGCGCCGCCTTCTTCGACTTCGACAAGACGCTGCTCCACGGCGACGCGGGCGTCATCTTCGGCTGGGCGCTCCTCGACTGGATGTGGAAGCAGGCCGCCAAGTTCCCGCTGGGCAGCGCGGAGCGGCGCAAGTACGAGCGCGGCGTGCAGCTCAACGCGGCGCGCATCATCGCCAAGGGCGCCGCGATGCGCACGCTCAACGTCGTGGGCATCCTCAAGCGCAGCCGCATGGTCGAGCTCTCGTACGAGTTCCTCGAAGGCTTCGCCGCCGACGAGATGAGCCGCGAGATGGCACGCGCCTGGCACGAGCGCATCGAGGCGCGTCTCTACCCCAAGATGCGCGAGGTGCTCGACGACCACCGCAAGGCGGGCCGGCGCATCGTCATCGTCACGACCGGGCTCCAGGAGCTGATCGAGCACGCGCGCTCCGTGCTCGGCGAGGACATCGAGGTCATCGGCGCGCGCATGCAGGTCTCGCCCGACGGCCACTACCTGGGCCGCGTGGTCGGGCCCCTCTACGGCGTGCACAAGGCGCAGGCCGTCCGCGCGTGGGCGCAGGCCAACGGCGTCGACCTCACCGAGAGCTACGCGTACAGCGACCACTTCAGCGACGTCGCGTTCCTGGAGGCCGTCGGCCACCCCATCGCGGTGAACCCGACGCTGCGGCTCCAGATGCACGCCCGCAAGAAGGGCTGGAACGTGCTCTGGGTCATGCCGCCGAGCACGCGCGACTCGCACGTGCCGTAGGCAGCATGTTGACTGCCCACGCTTATCGTCGCGGCGGATCTTGCCGACGCGCGAGAGGCTGAATCCACATGAAAGCAACGCTCTTCGTCACCACCACCTTGCTCTGCGCCGTCGCGTTCGCTTTCGCGATCGCGCCCACCGTTTCCGCGAAGTGCACGGGGATCGACAACATTCCCTTCAATGGCACTTGCATCGGGGACTATTCGGAGAACCAGTACACCTGCCTGGGCGTGTATCACCCCGTGGCGGCCGTGGACTGCGCGGGCGTGACCAGCATCGGCTGCTGCCTGCTCTGAGCGCGCTACGACGCCCGCAGCGCGGGCCCCTCGGTCTGGATCGCCACGCTCGGGTGCGAGAGCCCGCCGCCGGCCATCGTGTCCGCGTATGCGACCACGAGATGGCCCTTCAGGTCGATCGTCGCGGTGAAGTAGTCGCCCAGGCGCCGGTCGCCGCGCGCGGTGACGCAGCCGACGCCGCCCGTGCAGATGTTGCCGTGGTGGCTCGGCTTCTCCGAGACGAGGCCCTGCGCGAACGTGGCGCCGAAGTCGAGGCTCACCGCGTCGTGGACGAACCAGTCGCCCGTCGCGGCGTCGGGCTTCGTCTTGCCCGCGGTCGAGAGCCACAGCACGGAGACGCGCCCCGCGTCGCCCGCGACGACCCACGGGAAGAGGGCCGTTTCGTTGGCGCCTGAGACCCACGTGGGCGGCGACCACGTCACGCCGTGGTCCTGCGAGACGGAGAGGCCCACGCGCATGCCCTCCGCGCCTTCGGACCAGACGACGTAATAGTTGCCGGCCTTGTCCACGTCGAGCGTGGGGAAGAGGTTCGCGTCGGGGCAGCCGCCCGCGTTCTGGCCCGCGGTCGCGTTGTGCGCGAAGAGCTTCGTGAACGTCTTGCCCTGGTCGTGCGAGGCCGCGATCAGCACGCCGTCCTTCGTGGCGAGCGGCTCCAGCACGGTGTTGGTCGTCGGGTCGAAGCGCAGCTTGCCCAGGATGCAATAGTCGATGCCCAGCGCGGTCTGCTGGGGCCACGTCATCCCACCGTCCGTGCTGCGGCCCACGACGACGCCCTTGTCGCCCTGCCAGGCCAGGTAGACCTCGCCGCTGGCGTTGCCGGCCGCGATCCAGTTCCGGTCCTCCGTGCCCTGGTTGCCGTTGAGCGGGTCGTCCGACGTGGGCTGGTGCGCGACGACGGGCTGGCCGGGGAGCCACGTCTGGCCATCGTCCGTGCTCATCTGCGCGGAGAGGTCGACGAGCCAGAGGTCGCTGTAGTAGATCGTGCCGTCCTTCGCCACCGAGAAGTCCGGGTCGCTGATCGAGGGCACGGCGTTGCGCGGCCCCGCGTTCACCATCGGTAGCCCGACGTAGCTCCACGTCTTGCCCTGGTCCGTCGAGCGCCACATGTACGTCTGCGCGCTGTTCTCCAGCACGAGGTCCGGGTCGGGGTCCGTGAAGTGCGTGTAGCCCGGGTGCGTGGCGACGAGGATCGTGCCCTTCGGCGTGACCACGACCGCGGGCTCGCCGCCGGCGCGCACCGTGTCGATGATCTGGGCCTTGCCGAACACGGCGGGGGCGCCCGCGATGATCCCGGTGACGCTGGCCGGCGAGATCGAAGGCGAGGGCGTGACGCAGCCCGCGAGAAGGACCAGGGCGAGCACGACGAGGGCGCGCATGGCGGCGGGACGCCCCACGCCCGACATGGGCTTTGTGGCTCCGCATCCCATCTTGGCCGGGTAGGCGGCGTTCCAGCCACAGAGGACACAGGGGCACAGAGGCTGCCGTCCTCGCTCCTCTGTGAACCTCTGTGGCTGGAGAGCGGACTGGCCAAACATTCTTCGCAGCCCCCGGTCTCCCGAGCCCATGGCCTCCCCCGTGCGCGTCCTGAGGGACCTCGCGCCCGAAGCGGCCATCGAGTTCCTTCGCAACGAGCTGGGCCACCGGATGGTCCAGGTCGCGGCGCGGTGCAGCATCGACTACCAGGGGCGCGCCGAGAGCAAGCTGGGCAGCGGCGAGCGCCTGATGATCTTCAAGCCGGACGGCACGCTGCTGGTCCACACGAGCACCAAGCTCAAGCCCGTCAACTGGCAGCCGCCGGGCTGCGTCTTCAGCGCGGGGCGCGAGGGCGACAAGCTCGTCATCACCGCGGCGCGCGAGAAGCCCAAGGAGACGGTGCGCATCGCGCTGGAGGTCGTGCACGTCGTCATGGCGCTCGGGCTCGACGACGTCGAGGAGCTGGACCTCGCGGGCAGCGAGGACGACCTGCAGGCGTTCCTCGCCATGCGCCCCACGCTCATCGAGCAGGGCTTCACCTTCTGGCGGCGCGAGCGAGCGTCGGGCCGCGGCCCCATGGACCTCTATGGCGTGGACGCGCAAGGCCGGCGCGTCGTCGTCGAGGTCAAGCGCCGCGCCGCGGGCGTGAAGGAAGCCGACCAGCTCCGGCGCTACGTCGAGCGCGAGCGCGCGGCCCGGGGCGACACGCCCGTGCGCGGCATCCTCGTGGCGCCCAAGATCAGCGACACGGCGCGCAAGTACCTCGCCGACGTGCAGCTCGAATACCGCGAACTGGACTGGGACAAGCTGCGCCGCTCCGCGTCGGACATCCTGAAGGCCGGGCAGAAGAGCCTCGCCGATTGGTGAGGATCTAGCGCCATCACGAAAGCAGGGCATCCAGAAACGGGATGCCGCGCGCGTCGGCTCGTCGGTCGATTCCCATGCGAGCGATTCTCCTTCTCCTGGCGCTGGCGCTCCTGGCCGCGGCGCCGGTCGCCTCCGCGCAGAAGAGCGGCGTCATCACCTTCAATGGCCGGTCGCCCCAGGGCGCGCTGCATCCGGGCAGCGCGGTGGACGCCACGTACACGGCGACCCTCGTGGCGGACGCGACGGCCTACGCCAGCACGCCCGGCGTCCCGGTCCACTACGCCATCGCCAAGGCGCCCGCGTGGGCCACGGTCACGCTCTCGCCCAGCGAGGACATCTTCCCGACTCCGGTGGGCGTCGGCGCGCTGAGCCCGACCTACACCGCAGTCCGTCCCCTCTCGGTCCACTTCGCGATCGCGGGCGACCTTCCCCAGGAAGGACGCATCATGGGCCTGGTGCAGATCGTCGCGGCCACGAGCGGCAGCTCGATGGGCACGCTGACCGGCTCGCTCTCGATCCCGCTCATGGTCGACACGGGCGCCGCGCCCTGCCCGGCCGGCACGATCGCGACGCAGGACGCGGGCGCCGTCCCCACCGGCCCCGCGATGGGCGCGTACGGGCTCGCGGGCCTCGCGGCGTTCGGCGTCGGGCTCGCGGTCGCGCTGCGCGCCCGCCGCGCCGGCGTCGCGCTGGCGGTCCTCGCGGTGCTCGTGGTCCCCGTGCTCCCGGTGGCGAGCGCGCAGAAGACGGGCTCGATCGTCTTCTCGCCGATGGCCTTCACCGACCCCCTGCACCCCGGCTCCGTGCAGACCCGCACCTCCACGATGACCATCGTCGCCGACCTCACCTCGTACACGGGGATCATCGGCGTGCCATACTACCTCCACGTCGCCGAAGCTCCCGCCTGGGCGACCGTCGTGGTGAATCCTCCGACCGGCATCTTTCCGGTCCAGCCGGGGGCGCAGTCGATCAGCCCGACCTTCACCGCGACCGTGCCCATCTCCGTCACGGTCCTCGTGGGCGACCTGAACTTCACGGAAGCCCGCGTCGGGCGGATCACCCTCGTCGCGACGACGGCAGGCAACAGCTTCGGCAGCGTCATGGGCGCGATGAGCTTCGCCGTGGGCGTGGTCTCGCCGGCGCGCTGCGCGGCCGCCCCCGCGCCCTCGACGTCGCTCTCGTCCGCCGCCGCGAAGCCCGACGCGCCCGCCACTGACCCGCTCATCCGCCAGCAGACGTCCAGCGCGACCGCGATCCCCACGGCCGGCTACGCGGTCGTGGGCGGCTGCGCCATCGCGGGCGCGGGCCTCGGGCTGGCGCTGTCGCGGCGGGGCCGCCGATGAGCCGCCTGGCGCTGCTCGCGCTGCTGGCGCTCCTGCTCGCCCCCTTCGTCGCCGCGCAGGCCCCCGAGCCCACGCGCGTGCACGTGTGGGTGCAGATGCCGAGCGGCCCGCTCACGCCGGGCGCCACGACGACGATGCGCGGCAACGTGACGCTGGAGCCCGACGCGCTGGACGCCGCCCGCGACGGCGTGCCGATCACGCTGCGCATCGCGCGGGCGCCGCGCTTCTTCGATGCGCGCCTCTCGCCGGAGACCATCACGCTGAGGCCCGGCGCCTACGTGGCGACCTTCGAGCTGAGCGTGGCGACCGCGCCCGACGCGCCCGAGGGCAACGCGCGCGAGGTGGCGCTCCAGGCCATCGAGGGCGCCCTTCCGACGCGCGACGCGGCGCAGACGGAGATCCAGATGGGCTTCGTCGTGGCGCGTCCCCCCTCCCCGCCCGCGGTGGAGACGGCGGCCACGCCGCGCGAGACGCCGCTGGGCCCCGCCGTGCTCGTCGTCGCGGCGCTGGTGGCCGCGCGCCTCAGAAGAGATGGCGCGTGAGCAGCCGCGCGCCCTCGCCCGGCGCACAGTCGACCACGCTCGCCGGAGATAGCATTTCGCGGGCGCGCCGGGCGACCTCGGGCGCATCGCGCCCCGCGCAGAGCAGGTGCAGGTTGGGGCCGGCGTCGATGGTCGCCCACACGCCGAGTCCATCCTCGCGCCACGCGCGGACGGCGTGCAGCCCGGCCACGGTGCCCTCCGACCAGTAGAGGAGGCTGGGCGTCGAGGTCATCATGACGGCGTGCATGAGGATCGCGTCCTCCTCCGCGGCGCGGCCGATGCGCGCGACGTCCCGCGCCGCGAGCCCCGCGCGCACCTCGGCGAGCAGATGCGGCACGCGCGCGACCCGGCCGGCGTTGAGCGGGCTCGTGCCGGCGAGGCCGTGCCCCTCCGCGCTGCCGACCTTCTTCTCGCCTTCTGATAGCACGACGACGACGTCGTGGAGATCGACCTGCGAGGGGGGCGCGACCTGCTCCGCGAAGGAGGACTCGTGCGTCGGACCCGCGTGCCACGCGACGAAGCCCCCGTGGATCGAGCGCGCCGCGCTGCCGCTGCCCAGACGCGCGAGCGTCGTCATCTCGCGCTCGGCGGCCTGGACGCCCAGCGCGGCGAGGCCCGCGACGGTGAGCGCCGCGAAGCCCGACGCCGACGAGGCCATGCCCGCGCTGGCGGCGAAGCTGTTGGTGGAGGCGATGCGGCACCGCAGCTCGTTCTTCGCGCGCTCGCGCAGCCGGTCCATGTGGCGCGAGGCGCGCGCAAGCGGGGCGCCCTGCTGCGCGACGCCGTTGATGGCGAGCGTGTCGGCCTTCAGCGCCGGGTCGGCCTCGACGGTCGTGGTCGTCACGAGCTTGTCGACCGTCATGCTCAGGCTGTCGGTGAGCGGCAGGTTCAGCTTCGCGTCCGCCTGGCCCCAGTACTTCACGAGCGCGATGTTGGCGCGCGCCTCCGCGGTGGCCTTCAGGCGATCCCCTCCAGCGCGCTCCACGCCTCCGCGGTCGTGGGGACGATGCGGTCCGCGCCCGCCTTGCGCAGCACGTCGGCCGGGTTCGTCGTGGTGACGCCGATGACGCGCAGCCCCGCGGCCCTGCCGCTCTTGACGCCCAGGGGCGCGTTCTCGACGACGATGCACTCGTCCGCGCGCAGGCCGAGCTTCGCGAGCGCCGCGAGGTAGGGCTCGGGGTCGGGCTTCGTCCGCGCCACGTCGTCCGCGGTGACGATGACGTCGAAGAGCTTCGCGAGCGCGCCGAGGTGGTGCTCGACGTTCGCGCGGTTCGTGCCCGTGACCGCCGCGAGGCGCAGGCCGTGCGCCGCGAGCTTCTCCAGGAGCGCCTGCACGCCGGGGTAGAGCGGCGCCGGGCCGAAGGCGTAGAACGCCGCCTGTTTCGCGTGGTTCATGGCATCGAGCTTCGCGGGCGAGAGGTCGAGGCCGCGCTCCTGCGCCAGGCTCGCGATGACCTCCGGCGAGCGGCGCCCCTCGTTGGCGTAGACCTCCCGCGCCTCGATGGCGACGCCGATCTCCGCGAACACCTTCTGGTACGCGGCGGCGTGGTTCTCCATGCTCTTCACGAGGATGCCATCGACGTCGAAGATGACGGCGCGCAGGCTCACGCGCGCGGCATCCTGGTCCACGGATAAAGGGGTTCTCGCGTGTCTCGGCTCCGCATGCGGAGGCGCGGCGGCCGCGGAGACCGCGGGGTCCTGAAGACTCCGCGGCCTCCGCGCTCCCCGCGCCTCCGCATGCGGAGCCCCCGGAGGGGCGGACCGCTATCCAAGCAGGCTTCCGAGCGCATTGGTCGCAACCACGGACACGATCGCCGCGACCCAGAACATCCCGACGAGGTCGGTGTAGGTGCGGAAGTAGTTCCCGCCGTCCGCGATGTGGAGCATCAGCCCGCTCGCCATCGAGTGCGCGAGCATGAGCACGATGACCATGAAGCTGATCAGCGCGAGGTCCACGCTGAAGTGGAGGAAGCTCGCGAAGGGCGTGTCGGGCGGGAGCTGGATGTCGGTGAAGATCTTCTTGAGCATGCCCACGATGCCCACGCCCACGTAGAGCGAGAACGCCATGCCGGCCACGAGGCCGTAGAGCATGCCCTTGAAGTTGCCCGCCGTTTGATAGCGCGACTTCCGCAGGGTGATGATGGAGATGAAGTTGTCCGAGATGATGCGGCCGATCTCGTCCGCCTTGCCGCCGGCCTTCACGCCCTCGACGAACATGCGGGTGAAGTTGGCGATGAGGTTCGAGCCGCAGTCCGCCGCGAAGTACTCCCACGCCATCTCGTCGTCCACGCGCATGTTGAGGCGCGCGTAGAGCTGGCGGATGTCGGTGGTCAGCGGGCCGAAGTCGTGCGTCTGGAGGTGGCGCAGCGTCTCCGTGACCTGGCCGCCGCGCGCGCTCGTGCTGGCGCCCAGGGAGCGGATGAACGCGGCGAAGTTGTCGTCGCGGCGCTTCACCTTCTCCTCCTCGCGGCCCACGAGGAAGCCGACGATGGCGAGCGGCGTGATGGCGATGGCGATCATGATCGCGGGCGGCAGGTGCCCGAAGAACGCCAGCGCCACGAGCAGGAAGACGAAGCTCCCCGCGAGCGAGATGGGAAGGCCGAACCGGACGGAGCGCGTCAGCTGCGTCTCCAGGCGCGACTTGTGCCAGATCGGGTCGCTGGGCGCCTTGGCCTTGATGAAGTAGACGAAGCCGATCTCGATGCAGATGACGAGGAAGACGGCGCCGCCCATGAGGAACGTCGCGTCGATGCCCGTGATGACGGGCATGAGGATGGCGAAGATCACCACGAAGATGACGGACATCATCATCGAGTTGAACAGGCCCTTCATGTTCTCCAATTCGTAGAGCGCGCCGCGGTAGATGGACGCGAAGTCCTCCATGACCACGACCTGCTCGTTCTTCAGGAACGTCTCCAGGGCTTCGCCCGACTCGATGGAGTACGCGAAGCGGTCGAGGAAGTCGGCCCAGATGTCGCTCGGGGTACGCTTGGAGATGAAGCGGCACGCCTCGGCCAGGCTCATGTTCCACGAGTCGACGAGCGTGAAGATCTTCCTCGTCTCCTCGGCGAGCGCGCCGTACTCCTTCTTCTCGGAGAGCATGCGCATGATCTCGCCGCGCGGGATGTTCGCGGTGGCGAGCACGCCCATGTGCGTGATGAAGAAGTGGATGTTGTTGTTGATCTCGCTCTTCTTGCCTTCCGCGACGGTGTACGGATACACGGCCGCGAGGACGGCGAAGAAGACCGGGATCGCGTAGAACAGGACGCTGAAGAGGCCGTGGAACAGCGTGGGCGCCAGGAGCCTCAGGATGACGACGACGCCCACGCCCGTTCCCACGAGGGGGATGACGAACTGGAGGACGTAGCGCGACGGCGTCATGTTGAGGCTTGCGTAAGCCTTCTTGACGTCGATGCCTGCCACGGCTCAGCGACCTCCCAGGTCGGGGCGCTCCGCGCGCTCCGCATACGGAGGCGCGGTGGCCGCGATGATCGCGGAGGGTTCAGGGCTCTGCGGCCTCCGCGCTCCCCGCGTCTCCGCATGCGGAGCGCAGGGCCTCACAGCTTGAACGGAAGAGACGCCACTCCCTCCTCGTTGAAGCGCGCGATGATGCGGTTGACCTCGTAGTAGTCGTAGATGCCGAGCTGGATCATGCGGTCGAGGATGCGCGTGCGCAGGTCCAATTCCTTGTAGATCTCGCGCTTGTCCGCGTAGCCGGCCTTCTCGGCGATCTTCTGCTCCAGGATGTACGAGTTGTTGCGGCCGCGGAAGTTGTGGACGTCCTTCACGGGGTCCCAGTTGAAGACGCGCCGCGTGAGCACGCCGCCCGCCTGGTCGTTGTAGCCTTCGATCTCCTCGATGGCCAGCACGCGGCGGAGCATGCGGCCCTTGTTGTAGACCGCCATCTGGATCATGCAGACGTTCAGGTTGTCCATGAACGTCGCAGGCACGTTGATCGGGTCGGACGTGAAGCGCTGGATCATCTTCTGCACGCTGCTCGCGTGGAACGTCGCGATGCACGGGTGGCCGGTCTGCATGGCCTGGAAGGCGACGGCGCCCTCGGCGCCACGGATCTCACCGACGATGATGTAGTTGGGACGGGAACGCAGCGCGGCCTTCAGGAGGTCGAACATCTCGACGCGCCCTTCGGGCGGGCCGCTGCTGCGCGTCACGAGCTGCTGCCAGAGGGGCTGCGGGGGCCGGACCTCAGGCGTGTCCTCCGCCGTGAACACCTTCTCCTTGGGCTTGATGAACGAGAGGATGCCGTTGAGCGAGGTCGTCTTGCCCGACGCCGTCTCGCCGCACACGAAGACCGACATGCCGTTCTGGAGGCAGATCCAGAGGTACGCGGCCACGCTCGTGGACATCGTGCCCCACTTGCAGATCTGCGTGATGGACGTGGGCGTGTCCGAGAACTTGCGGATCGTGAACGAGGCGCCGCGCTGCGACACGTCGTCCGAGTAGATCAGGTTGATACGGCTGCCGTCGGGGAGCACGGCGTCGACGATGGGGCGGCTTTCGCTCACGGGGCGGCCCATGCGCTCGCCCATGCCGCGCAGGTAGTCGTCGAGCTCCTTGTCGTCGCTGAACTTCACGTTCGTCTCGACGGTGTCGAAGATCTTGTGCACGACGAAGATGTTGTACGTGCCGATGCTCGAGACGTCTTCGATGTAGGGGTCGCGGATGATCGGCTCGATGGGGCCCGAGTCGACGATGTCGCGCTCCAGGAAGTAGCGGAGCTTGGAAGCTTCGAGCTCGTCGAGCACGACCTTGTTGTCGAACTGCGAGAGGATCTTCTGCGGCGAGAAGCCCTTGGCCTGCGCGCCCACGCGGATGCTCTTCTCGATGAGGCGCTTGAGCGTCGCGCGCAGGTCGTCCTGGTCCTTGGGCGTGGGCTCGAAGGGCGCCAGGCGGAGGATGGAGTCCTTGATGCGCTGGTACTTCTCCTTCTCGCCGGCGTTCAGCGTCGGCTCGATGTTGACGTAGTGGCGCGCGCCGGCCTCCTCGTCGTCCCAGATGTGGATGAAGACGGGGTCGCCCACCGGGTAGACGATGTTGACCTTCTTCATCGACTTCATGTCGCGCGTGAGGCGCTCGTGGAAGTCGGGCGCCTTGTGCTTCGCGGCGAACTCCGTGAGGTACGCGGCCAGGTGCGGGTTCTTCTGGATCGCGGACGCGGCATCCATCTAGCTCACGCTCTTGATCTCGACGATGAGGCCGGTCTTGGGCTCGACGCGGAAGGGGACGATGTCGGCGACGGGCTTCTCGGCGCGGCTGAAGCGGCGCACGAAGAGCGAGCGCGACACCACGCCGCCCACGCTGTCGAGCTTGAGCGTGATGTAGACGTCCGCGGCGGCCTTGAGCACGCTCGCGATCTCGTCGGGCAGGTCGCCGGGCTGCATCGAGAGCACCACGGTCCGCCCGCGCGAGTTGAGGAGCTTGAAGAGGTAGAGCGCGTCCTCGATGCGCGCGTTCATGTCGCGCTTCGAGGTCCCCGGCTCCTGCGCCTGCATCCAGTCCTTGACGACGCTGGAGAAGGCGTCGATGAAGATGACGTCCGACTCGTACATCTTCTTCGCGTTGAGCAGGCGGTCCATGAGGTCCGTCTTCTTGCCGCGGAAGCCCAGCACGGGATAGACGGGCAGGAAGAGCAGGTTGCGGTTGAAGACGTACTCCTCGATCGGATAGTCGAGGCTGTGCATCTGCTCGATGAAGTGCATCGTCGTCAGCTCGGTGCTGACCACGGTGACGCGCGCGCCGTTCTTGAGCAGCCCGTAGACGAGCCGCTGGCCGATGATGCTCTTGCCGGTCCCGAACTCCCCCTCGAGGATGCAAAGGGCTCCGCTGGGCAGGCCTCCGCCCAGCCGATCGCCCAATTCATCCCTGTCGAGGCTGATCCGGTAGACCATGATATCACATCAGACGCGGAACCTCATCTCGTCGGAGACGCCGTTCTCCATCGAGACCTTGACGCGGTGGTCGCCCGACGCGAGCGTCGCGGCGTAGGTGATCTGGACGATCGCGCCCGAGCGGAACGTGGTCTCGCCGTTGAGCAGCGTCTTGGTGGTGCTCACGATGCTGCCGTCCACGAGCACCGTGGCGTTGCCGTAGTCGAGCGTCGTGGCGCCCGTGTTCTTCACGTAGAAGATCGTGCTGGGCGAGACGACGACCTTGGTCGGGTCGTTGATGATCTTGACGTCCGACGCGATTTCGTCGCCGAACGCGTGCCCGCGCACCTGGGCCTTTCCCACGACGTCCGTGATGACGCCGGAAAGGATGCCCGCGGTCGCGGTGGCGACGACGGTCGCGGCGATGAAGAAGATCAGGTGCGTGCTGGTCGTGTCCGCGCCCATCTACGCCACCTTCCCCTCGGCGCCGGCGCCGTTCTCGGTGACGAGCTTGACGGAGAGCGAGTCGGGCGCGCCCGCGATGGCGAGCGTGACCGCGGCGTCCTCGCCGGGCAGGAGAAGCTCGGTGCCGGGCGTGACGCTGACGACCGGATCGGTGATCGTGATCGCGGGCGTGGCGGTGGAGACGACGCCGTCGAGCACGTAGGTCCAGGCCGTCGCGTTCAGGATCGTGTCACCTCCGTTGTGCGCGTGGATCGTGATGCTGGTGATCGCGTCGCAGGAGACCGGCGCGCAATCGATGCTGGTGATGGTGAGGTTGGTGTGCGCGTAGTCCGCGGCGCGTTGGGCCTGCGCGCGGCTCGCGTCCTGCATCTCGCCCTGGGTCTTCCAGTAGGCGTTCAGCGCGACGGACCCGGCCGAGAGGAAGGCCAGGGTGAAGATGACGTAAGCCGCCGTGACGCTGAATCCCATGGAACCTCCCCCGCTCTTCTCCCTTCAGGCGCGCCTCCGGCTTGCGATCATGCGGAGCTTCTCGACGAAGAGGAGCGAGCGCTCGTGGATCTCGCTCGCGGTGCGCCAGTCCCCGCCCAGCGCGTTGGGCGGAGGGGTCTGGATGCCGTCGGCGTACGCGAGCAACTGGTCGCGCGCGGGATCGCCGATCCAGCCGACGTTGTGGTAGTAGTTGACGAGCGAGAGCAGTCCCTCGCGCGAGCTGGCGTGCTTCATGAGCATGTCGGCCCATGATAGCATCAGGAGCGAGGCCTCGAACGTGGTCGGCGCGCTCCAGAGCGCCACGCCCTCGGGATTCTCGGGCGCCGGCTGGGGCGCCTGCGCGGGCGCGCGCGTCGGCGCAAGCTCGGGCTCGGGCGCCGGGGCCCACGCGAGGGCGGGCTCCGGCTGGGGCGCGAACGCGGGCTGGGGCTCGGGCTGAGGCTGAGGCGCGATCGGGATCTCCAGCGCGGGCGGGAAGTCGGCCAGCGCGGGGGGCGCGAGCGCGGACATCGGCATGGCCGCGACGGGCGGCGGGGCGAGCCCGACCTCGGGCGCGGGCGGCGTCTCGCGCTCCATGGGCGCGTCGCCCACGAAGGGGTTGTACTGCGCGCTGATCATCTCGGTGAGCGAGGAGAGCTTGCGCATGCGGTCCTCCATCTGCTCCAGCTTGGCCTCGAGCGCGCCCTTCTCGGTCGTCTGGCTCTCGACGGTGCTCGCGAGCTTGGCGATCTTCTCGCTCATGTCCTTGACGTTCGCGTCGAGGATCGCGGTCAGCTCGGGGACGACGGGGGCTGCGGCCGGGGCGGGGGCGGGCGCTTGCGCGGGGGCCGCCGGGCTCGGGCTGGGGTTGGGGGCGGCCACCGCGGCGATGGCGGCGGCCGGGCCCGCGGGCGCGGCCGGGGCAGCGCCTTTGGGGGCTTCGGTGCCGCGGTTGAAGAGCTTCATGGTGCCAGTCTCCGGATTGAGGGGGAAAGGGGGGCCAGGCCCCCCGGGTTTTGTCCTGTCTCACGACGCGCGGCTCAGCGCAGCGTGATGGTCGTGTCCGTACCGTACGTCGAGGGCGTCTTGAAGTCCGCCGCGACGGGCGTTCCGGTCTCCGGGATGAGGGACAATTGTACGGACGTCCGGGTCGGCAGCGTCGCGCCCAGGTCGAACTGGAGCTCCACGAGGTCGCCGCTCGACATCACGCCCGTGTTGTTCGTGCCGCGGATCCAGGTCGGGCTGAAGCCGGGCGAGCCATAGTTGTACGTGTAGACGTTCGTGCCATCCGTGTAGCGGAGGATCAGCTTCGTGAGGTCCATCGGCAGGGCGCCGGCCGAGAGTTCGACCTGCGCCTTGATGCGGTAGATGTCGACGCTCGCGTTGCGCACGCCGTACACGCCCGCGACCTTGAGGTTCGAGGAGACCTCTTGCGTGGCCTCCTTGCCGGTCGACTGGGCGCGCTGCTGGAGGGTGCCAGTCGTGTTGATCAGCACCGCGGCCGCGACGGCCGCGACGAGCACCATCGCGATGAACACGATGAGCGTGCCGACGCCGACCTCGGCGCGATCGTCACGACGCTTCAGGTAAGTTCGGTTGGCCTTCATGGGATGGGTCACCGAACCGCGAGGTTTCTGGCCGGGAGTATTTCAACCCGCGCCTATGGGAGGATTGGCTGACCTGAGGGGTGGTTCGCCTGGAGATCGCGGCCTGACGAGGGGGTCGAGCACCCTGGGGAGACGGAAGACCGTTTCGGGTTTCCGGATTCGGCTCTGGGTGAGGGGGATCGCGGGGGTCGTTCCGCGTTGCGCGTGCAACGAGGCAAAGACCCCCGCGGAGAGTCTTGCGGATCGCGCTCAGCGGAGCGTGATCGTCTTGTCCGTGCCGAAGGTCGAGGGCGACTTGAAGTCGGCCGAGACCGGGCTGCCGATCTCGGGGATCAGCGTCATGGACACGGGCGTGCGGGTGTCGAGCTCGGCGCCCGCGGGCCAAGTGTAGACCTGGACCTGGACGAGGTCGCCGCTGGACATGACCGCGGAGTTGTTCGTGCCGCGGACCCAGGTCGGGGTGAAGCTGACGCCATCGGCGTTGTTGCCGTACGCGTACGTCCAGGTGTGCTGGCCGTCCGAGTAGCGCAGGATCAGCTTCGTGAGGTCCACGGGCACCGCGCCGGCGGAGAGCTCGAGGTCGATGTTGATCAGGTCGATCTTCGAGGTCGTCGTGTCGTTGCGCGTGCCGTAGACGTTCGTGACCTTGAGGTTGGACGACACTTCCTGGGTCGCCTCCTTGCCGGTCGACTGGGCGCGCTGCTGCAGCGTGCCGGTGGTGTTGATCAGCACCGCGGCCGCGACGGCCGCGACGAGGACCATCGCGATGAACACGATCAGGGTACCGACGCCGACCTCGGCGC